>CAZQPY010000018.1:0-73043 GCA_964595345.1 uncultured Occallatibacter sp. | reverse complement strand
GCTCCGCCAAGTTTGACTACGTACTTCATTCCAGCCCCTCCGCCTCGCCCCATCCGTACACCAGATTCATATTCTGCACGGCCTGTCCGGACGCGCCCTTCAACAGGTTATCCAGGCAACTGACGATGACGGCTCGTCGGCCATCTGCGGAGAGCTGAAAGCCGATGTCGCAATAGTTTGTGCGCACAACGTTCTGAATGGTCGGCAGGCCCTTGTCGTACAAACGAACCAGAGGGCTGCCGGCAAAGAACTCATGGTAGACCCCGACCACCGCGGAGTGTGTGACAGCTTCGTGAAAGCGCACATAGACGGTGGAGAGAATTCCGCGCGGTATCGGCAGCAGGTGCGGCTGAAACACGATCCGGTCCGCGGCGAGCCCAATCTGCTCCAGTAACTCGCCGGTGTGTCGGTGCGTGAAAGCGCCATACGCCGAAAAATTGTCCGCCGCATACATGTAGTGCGTCTTCGCCGTGGGCGCCTTGCCCGCGCCGCTGACACCGCTCTTGCTGTCGGCCACGATGCCGTGGGTCAGATCGATGAGACCGGCAGCCACCAGCGGCCGCAAGGGCAGAATTACCGAGGTGGCATAGCAGCCGGGATTGGCCACCAGCTTTGCTCCCGCAATCCGCGCACGATGCAACTCCGGCATTCCGTACACGGCCTGCGCCTGGATGGCCGCGGCCTGCTCGGTACCGTCGTCTTCAAACGCGTAGACGGCGCGGTTGGCGGCCTCGGTCATGCGCCATGCGCCGCTCAGGTCGATGACCTTGATCCCGCGCGCCAACGCCTCTGGAACCCAATGCCGCGACTGCTCGTGCGGCGTGGCCAGGAACAGCACATCCACGCCGCGCTCCGCAAGGAGCTCCCACGAGAATGCTTCTTGCTTCAGCGCGCCGCTGCCAAGGCTGTCGACAAGGTGCGGATGAATCTCGGCCAACGGAATGCCGCCGCGCGCGGCGTCCTTCTCGTCGATGCGTCCGGCAAAGACCGGGGGCTTGCCTTTCAGGCGCGGATGACGCAACAGCAGCCGGGCCAATTCGGCTCCGGCATATCCGGTTACGCCCACAACTGCAGTTTGTACGGGGTTGGTCATGATTCGAGCATCGTCCTTAGCCGGGCTTCGACTTCGCTGGCGCGCCGCGGGTCGGCGCAGATGATCAGTACCGTGTCATCGCCCGCCAGGGTCCCCACCACGTCGTTCCATCCTTCGTAATCCAGGCTGGCCGCCAGCGGCTGAGCTCCGCCCATCACCGTGCGCACCACCACCTGGTTCATGGCCGTGCGAACCCGCAGGCCAAAACTCTCAATCATCTCCGCCACCGAAGGAGGGCTGTCGTCGTCCTCATCGGCTGTGGTCACGGAACCGCCGTTGCCTGCAGGCAGGGTGTAGCCGCCCGGTCCCTTGGAAAGGCGCAGCTCGTGGATGTCGCGAGAGAGCGTCGCTTGGGTCACCTGGATGCCCTGCAAGCCGAGCAATTGCCGCAACTCATCCTGATTGGTGACGGTGGAGTTGGCGACCAGCTCGCGAATCGCATTGTGTCTGACAGACTTCATCGCTTCTTTCGGGTAAATCGAAAACGCGGCCTGCAATTCCGCGGCCGCGTATGAATAAATATACAACGAAAACGCATAAGTATGCAAGGTGCGGTCTGATTTGACGAGCTGCCCATGCAGAATACTCCATGCTGCCGGGCGGCTTGAACAGAGAATCCAATCGCCGGAGCAATGCGCGCGCATCCCAATCTGGTGCGGCAGCTTGTTTTGCTCCCGTTCTCGTCCCGTGCGGCCATCCGGGTGCTTCTTCGCCGTTTCTTTTCTCCTAGCTCGCCGATGGATTTTATAAGCGCGGCCAGCACAGCCAGCAAGCAGTCAAGATGGAGCCATCTATGATCTGCAGCGAAAAGGGAAGGCAGCTCTTCAATCTCTACAAGTCCATGGCCCGGGAAGCATACCGCAAGGAAAACATCGAACCGGCCTTCAACGACATGGAGATTCGCGCATTTCGCGAACCAATCCGCAAAGTTCTGCGCCAGTTCAACATTTCAACCCTGCTGGACTACGGCTGTGGCGGGAACAACTACGAAACACCCGGATTCGACAACGGTACGACGGCCCGCGAGTATTTTGGCCTCCGCGAGGTCTACCGTTTCGAGCCGGCGCGCGATGTGGACCAGCGCCAGCGGGCGGACGCTGTGCTCTGCTTCGACGTGCTGGAGCATGTGTTCGTGGCCGATATTCCCGACACCGTCCGCGACATCTTCTCTTTGGCGCGGAAGCTGGTGATCGTCAACACCGCCTGCTACGCGGCGCGCACCTTCTTGCCGAACGGAGAAAACGTTCATATCACGGTACGGCCTCCGCTTTGGTGGAAGGGCATGTTCGACTCGGTTGCGGTCGAGTATCCAGCCGTCAATGTCTGGCTCATCTGCAGTCCCGCATGGCGGAACGCCACCGCTTTTGAAATGTATTCGGCCCAGGACTGGCTGAGCAGCCCCACCTTTGTCACGACAAAGTAGCCGCAGTCGCGCGCCTCAGCTCGGATATGCCAGGCGCCCCGCCCTCGCCGCGCTTTGTTTTGCGTCTGGATTGGGAGGTCTTGAGTTTTTTCGTGGCGGCGAAGCTCGGAACTTTCGCCCTCCGCGCGGGAGTCGGCGCAGGAGTGTGACGATTGTGTAAACAAAGGTTTTGTGATCCGCCGCACACGCCGCGCCTCTGCGCTGATAAACTCTCGTCTGGTCGCGGTGCAGGCTCAATCGCGCCTCCAAGCCTACTCAAATGACACAATTAGCTCCGATTTCCACCATCAATGACCTTTTTCGCCGCGTTGCCGCGGCAGCCAACCCCCGCGCCGTGCTTTGGCAGGACGAGTTTGGTCAATGGCAACCGATCTCTTCCGATCAGATCTATCAACGCAGCCGGGCACTGGCACAGGCCTTTCTCCGCTGGGGCGCGCAAAAGGGCGACCGCATCGCGCTGATCAGCGAAAACCGCTGGGAGTGGGCGGTAACCGACTTCGCCACTCTCGCCATCGGCGCCGCGGATGTGCCCATCTATCCCACCCTGACCGGCGAGCAGATTGCCGTCCTGGTCGAGGATGCCGGATGCCGCATCGCCGTGGTCTCCACGCGCCAGCAATTCGACAAGCTCAACGCCGTCCGCAGCCAGACCCACCTGGAGCGGATTGTGATCATGGACTCCGCCCCTCTGCCCGAAGGCGCAATCGCCTTCAAAGAAGCGATCGAAGGGGCTGACGAGCTCGGCGCGGAACGCGATCCCATCTTCGATGCGCTGGCCGCGTCCGTTGAGCCGAAAGATCTGGCGACCCTGATTTACACCTCAGGAACCACCGGCGAGCCCAAGGGCGTTGCCCTCACCCACGGCAACATCGCCAGCAATCAAAATATCGCGGCGCTGGACTTCCACTTCGACGCCACCGATGCGGTGATCTCCTTCCTCCCTTTGTCGCATGTCACCGCGCGCGCTCTCGACTACGTGATGTTCGACTACGGCGCGCAGATCGCCTATTGCTCCAAGTTCGACAAGCTGCCGGAAGCCATGCGTGAGCTTCGTCCTACAGTTTTCGTCGGTGTGCCGCGCGTCTTTGAGAAGATCCGCCAGGAAGTCGAGCGCCGGGTCTCTTCTTCACCCGTCAAGCGGAACCTGCTTCATTGGGCCTTGGGTATCGGGAGTCGGCATCGCGACCTCGTTTATCGCGGCGCGCGCCCGACCTCGCTCGCATGGAAGCTGGCCGACAAGCTGGTCTTCTCCAAGGTGCGTGAGGCATTTGGCGGCCGGGTGGGTGTCTTCGTTGCCGGCGGCGCCCCGCTTGGCATGGATACTGCGAGCTGGTTCGCTTCGGTTGGGATCGCGCTTTGGGAGGGCTACGGCCTCACCGAAACCTCGCCGCTGATCGCCCTGAATACCCCCGTTTCCCAGCGCATGGGAACCGTCGGTAAGGTGCTGAGCAACGTCGAAGTCCAGATCGCCGGGGACGGTGAACTGCTGGTCCGCGGCCCCTCGATCTTCTCCGGCTATTGGGAGAAGCCGCAGGCAACGGCCGAGTGCATCGATGCCCAAGGCTGGTTCCATACCGGCGACATTGCCCACCTCGACGACGATGGATTCCTTTCCATCACCGACCGGAAGAAGGAGCTGCTCAAGACCTCGGGCGGCAAGCTGGTTGCGCCCCACCCCATCGAGAACAAACTGACTGCCAGCCTCTTCGTGGCCCAGGCCGCGCTCATCGGCGACCGGCACAAGTTCGTCTCGGTGATCATCAGTCCCAATTTTCCGGCTCTGGAGCAGTGGGCCAGGGAGCACAACATCGAGGCGGGCGATCGCGATCAGCTTGTCGCCGACAGCCGGGTGATCGCGCATTATGCGGAGATTGTGCGCGAGGTGAACGCCTCGCTGGCCAACTTCGAGACCCTCAAGCGCTTCCGCGTGGTGGCCGACGAGTGGACCATCGACTCAGGCGAACTGACGCCTTCGATGAAGCTGAAGCGGCGCGCGGTTACGGCTCGATATGCGGCGGTAATCGATGAGATCTACGCCGACGAAGCAACCTCGCGCGGCGAATAGGCGAACTCAGGCGTCCCAACCCCCGGCCGAAAAGGGCGCGCTTGCCCCACATCCGTTGCAGTCCACGGAAAAAAGGCGCGCCCCAGGCTCCCATCCCCAGCAGCGCGCCGAACAGAATGATCGCGTCGATGCTTAGCCTGCCCGCTCGAGACCAGTAGTCGCCTTCCTGCAGGTTCAGCCAGATGGCGAACTCGTCCAGGGTGAGCGCCGCGCCCACGCCATAGCTGACGGACATCAGGCGGCTGTAAAAAATGGACAGCGGCGAGTGCGATCGTCCCAGGTCCATCAGCCAGCCGTAGCCCACCAGCAGCAGGATCAGGATTCCCCACACCAGGTGATGAATGTGACGACCGCGCACAAAGACCCACTGGAAGGGGCCTTCGTTGTTCATGATCAGCCACACCAGTACACGAGTGCCGAGAAACGTCAACAGGAACGAGGCGGAGGCGATGAACATGCGCCGCCGCGGGCGGTCGGGGATGGTTGTGCGAATCAGATATCCAAGCCGCGTCAACTGCAGCAGGACAAGCAGGACGATGACAACCAGGCTGGCAAACGCCAGCAATAAAAGTGCGCCAGTTCCGGGCATACCTTATTGAACCATCTCAGGTTCTTCCCTTGCGCGGGATTCCTTGCCCGGACAACCTAAAATGCGAGATATCCAACTTGGCTTGTGTCGGATCGCGATTTTGCTGTCGTTTCCTTCCGGCGGGATTGAGCGGATAATGAAAGCACTGGAGGCCAAGCCATGACGATTCAGGTTGAACTCAGCCCGGAGGTCGAAGCCCGTTTGGCGGCCGATGCGGTTGCGCGCGGCATGGCGCTGGCGCAGTATGCCGGAAAGCTGTTGACGGAGGCTGCGTCGAACGCTGGCGGCTCGGGCAGATTGAAGCCCGGCGATGTCGAAAGGATGACGAAGGTGATGACAATGGGATCGAAAGATTTGCCCATTCTTCCGCCCGAAGCGACTGAACGGGCCAGTTTCTACGAGGATCGTTGGTAGATGGCTGGAGAGCGTTATTTGATCGACAGCAATGTCCTGATCCGGTGGGTTCAACCCGAAGGCCCGGAGTAAGGCTCGTTGCCGCCATGCGCGTACACGGCATCCGCCGCATTTTGACCTTTAATACACAAGATTTCGTGCGCTTCGATTCGATCGAAGCCTTTCATCCGTCCCACATGCCTTGAACTCCGAAATCCGACAGGGTGCCCATAGACTTTCGAGACCGTATCCTCGCATGCCAGATGAGTTTCCTCCGATTGCCCCATTGCGGTGAGCGGGATCACGATTTCCCTTTACAGCTCCGCGTTATACTCGTTAAGGCGTCAGAACGGCGTTTTTTCCGTCGATGACGTACACGTTCAGGGACAAGTTCCCGGCCCGGCACGTCCTGCCGCGCCTTCACTCAGGAGATTTCACGATGCGAGTTGCTTTGTTGACCGGCGGCGGCGATTGCCCCGGACTGAATGCGGTGATCTACGCGGCTGTCAGGAAGGGCATCAACACCTACGGCGATGAGTTCATCGGCTTCCAAAACGGTTGGAAGGGCGTTCTGGAGAACGACTTCATTCCCCTGACCCTGGAGAAGATCGACGGCATCCAGTTGCAGGGCGGCACCATCCTGCACTCTTCGCGCACCAATGTGAAGAAGATCCCCGGCGGCATCGAGAAGGTTCAGGAAGTGCTCAAGCTGAACAAGATCGACGCGCTCATCGCCTTGGGCGGCGACGACACCCAGTCGGTCACGCTCTATCTGAGCGAGCATGGAATGCCCGCGATCGGCGTGCCGAAGACCATCGACAACGACATCAACGGCACCGACGCCACCTTTGGCTTCGACACCGCTGTGTCGATTGCTACCGAGGCCGTTGGCCGCATCCACACCACCGCCGACTCGCATAATCGCGTCGTCGTTGTTGAAGTGATGGGCCGCGACGCCGGCTGGATCGCTTATGCTTCCGGCGTTGCCGGCGGCGCGCATGTGACCCTGGTTCCAGAGCAGGACATCGACATCGATCACGTTTGCAAGCTGCTCAAGTACAACTACGACCATGGCAAGCACTACGGCGTTGTCGTGGTTGCCGAGGGCTGCCATATGCCTGCCGGTGGCCAGATCACCGGGTCCGGCGAATTGGACTCCTTTGGTCACGCCCGCCTCTCGGGCATCGGCGAGGCTCTGGCCAAGCTGATCGAACAGAAGACCGGCTTCGAGACTCGCAGCGTCAACCTGGGACACACCCAGCGCGGCGGCGTTCCCACGGCCTATGACCGCCTGCTCGGCCAACGCTATGGTCTGCACGCGATTGACATGGTGCACGAGAAGAAGTGGGGCCGCATCGCTGTCCTCAAGGGCATCGACATCACCGACATCACCATCAAGGAAGCCATTGCCACCAACCGCCGCCTCGACCAGCGCTTCTTCGATGTCATCAAGGGCCTCGAAGCCAAGGTTGACTAACAAAGCTTCCAAAGCTGAAAACAGAACATCCAGGTCAAGGCCAAAGGGCCGTCCTCCTCTGTGGGGACGGCCCTTTGGCTTGACTGGCAGCGAATAAGCCGAAAATCATCTGGCCTTGTTGTCCGGCCGGACAGAAGCTTTGTAAAAGGCGCGACTTAAGCCGTGCCGACAAAATGAACAGAATGAACTGGGCTTTCGCACCTGCCAATGCCCATTCCATCGCTTCACGCGAATGCGGGCCTCTTTTCGCAGCCTGTTCAGCCTCTGTGCGGGCTTTGCTTAGTGAGCGTGTTGAACGGAAACGATCGTTCCGTCGTGTTTCGCCATGACGTAATTCCCATCGATCTGACGCCACTCATTCCCCGCGGGCGGACGGCGAAGGTGATTCTGCCGGTAATCGACCTTATCGCCTCGGTTCCAGTCTTCCTGCTGAACCTTTGAGCCGGTCTTCCATTCGTTGTGCTGCTTGTAAGTGTGGTTGTCGGGATGGTCCTGGGCCATGGCCGGCATGCTTGCCAGAGCCATCATCAGGATGGGTAGCGCCAATACTGCTCGAAACGTTTTCATGAATACTCCTGGGAATTGGATTCCGTCTGGAATCGGTGGAGGGAGGACATCGGTTGGGTCTTGCACGCCGCTCTTCAGCAAGCTGGGATCAGGTTTACGCGGCTTGCCGCATGTCCGCTGCTCAAAACTGCACAACTCGGGTCGGCTCCAACCCAAATCGACGATTCTCTTTCGCCGGGGATGTTCCGCTGGCTTCAATCGGCTCCTGGCCCGTCGAAGTCTGGCCGGACCGGCAAAGCCGCACACTGGGCTGAGAAACGGGATTCTCTCCGGATTGCCGATCAATCGATCACGACCGAAAATGAGTCTCACGATAAGAGGTCCACATACGGATAAGCGTATAATTTCAACGACCTACAGGCTGTCGATTGATCTCGGCACTTGTCTTCCGGACCCTGACCAAGTTTGTGTCAGTGTTGGCGAGTTACATGGGAGAGGAATATCGTGAGGATCTTTGCTTTAGCGTTTCGATTCGGCAAGGACCGCGGCGGAAGAAGTTCAATGTTCACCGCATTCGTCTTTTCAAGTCTATTGTGGCAGCCCCTCGTTGCCCAGAATGCACCGACTGTTACGGGAAATTGGCAGGGGACGGTCGAGGCCGGACGAGGATTCCGAGCCATTCTGCAAATCTCGCAGGCAGATCGCGGCAAATCTGCGGAGGGCGAGTTGCAAGGCGTACTTTATACCATGGGCGTTGGAGGAGCGCGAGAGTCGGACCTGAACTCGCTGACGTTACAAGGAACGACGCTTCGCTTTACGATTCCTCCCGATGGAAGTTTCGAAGGACGGCTCAGCGCGGACGGCAAGTCGATAGCGGGAACGTTGAAGTATGGCGCGGCTTCCTATGGTCTCACCTTGGCGCACGCTACCGCCGATGCTGCTTGGGCGATCCCCAAACCAACGGACCATATGCCGGCGGACGCTGTGCCTCAGTTTGAAGTTGCCACGATCAAACCCACCAATCCTAATTGGGGTAGCCGAGGCTTCCACTCCGGAGGGCGGCGTATTTTTTGCGACAACGAAACTGCAGACGACCTCCTCTCCTTCGCATATGGCGTCCATGCGCGACAAATCGTAGAGGACCCGGGCTGGCTTCGCACGGACAAGTTCGACGTGGATGGCGTGCCCGACTTGATCGGCGAACCCAGTCTTAAGCAGATGCAAGCCATGTATCGAGACCTGCTCGCTTCGCGGTTCAACCTCGCCCTGCATCATGAAACCCGCGAGATCTCCGTCTACAGGCTCCAGGCAGCAAAGAGCGGCCCAAAACTGGCAAAAAGCCTGGGTGATCCGAACGGCACGCCCGACCAGACCTTCACGCGGTGGAATTCGCAGCTCATCGAGTTGAAAGAGACCAATGCAACCCTTGCGGAGTTCTCACAAAATATGGGAATGGTGTTGGATAGGCCCATGGTCGACCAGACCGGCCTCGCCGGCAGGTTTGACTTCGTGCTGCGATGGACGCCTGAAGGCGCGCGGACGGACGATTCAAATTCTCCTCCTGGGCTATTTACTGCAATTCAGGAACAAATTGGGCTTAGGCTCGATGCGACGAGGGCGCCCGTCGATGTCCTGGTGATCGACCACATCGACAAGCCGTCGCCTAATTAGCGTCTGCTCCAGCCAAGCCAGCGCGACGTTGGGAAGACAAGGAATAACCGGCATTTTTCATTCTGGACAGGTCATCGGCAGGTCGGAAGTTAAGTTGTAATCAACCGCGCCCACGCGTGCGAAGCAGTTTCAGCTTTTTTGGACACCGATCCCTCCCAGCGAAGGGACCATTCCGTGTAGAATTGGCGGCAAATCGGCCCACACATCTTTGTCGCACTTGGGGAGCACACATGTTCCTGCGTCCACTGGGCTGCGCTGTTTTCTTTCTCTTCTTCGTGCCATTGAGCGCCGTGGCGAAACGGGATATCCCCTGTTTCTCGGCGGAGCAGGCGTCCGCGCTTCTGGACAAGGACATCTGCCTCTCGGCGCACGTCTTCGACGTGGTCGAACTGCCCGACGGCACGCGCTATCTCGACGTCTGCTCGCCCGGAACTCCCGACGAGAAGTGCCGCTTCACCATCGTCAGCCTGTGGGAAGACCGCGAGGAAGTGGGCGAACTGCGCAAATACCGCGACATGGACGTGCAGGTGCGCGGCATTGTCCGCTCCATGCACGGCCGCTCCGGAATGGTGCTCAGTCATGCACGCCAGTTCAGCGGCGGCCCGCCCAGATTCCGCCCCAATCCGAGACTGCAGGCCGGATTCGCGGGAGAGCAGGCCAGACCTCCGGTCAACGATCCGAATCTACGCTCACAGGGCGGCCGCCGCGCCTTCATGAACACGCGGGACAAAGAGCCGTCGCCGACCAGATAAAAGGGGGTGAGCTATCGGTGACTATTGGCAGCGAAAGTCGTACTTTCGTAATTCTCTGAGCGGATAGTGCGATCCCCGCCACTGAACGCCGTCGCGCAGGATGGTGAGCGCAATCGAGCGGGCAAAGCCGAAGCCGACGATGGCCGCAGTGGGCGCGAACAGCGCGGCCGCGAACGGCGAAACCGCGTTGATGCGGCGATTGGCGTGGATGGTCAACGCGATTCCCAAGTAAGTGAGCAGGCCCGCCAGCAGATTCCAACCGCCCAGGGAGATGGCCCGGAGCGGCAGCCAAACCTGCGTCGCCGCCCCCAGGCAGACCAGAATGCCCAGCCAGAGTCGGTAGCCCAGAATTGTAAAGCCGTTCTTTTCCATATTCCCAACGAGGCCGGTCCAGCCATGCATCCAGTGGATGGAGAGCAGGCCAGGCCCCAATGCGATGCGGGAGCGAAAACCGGCGTGCTTCGCCATCCAAGCCAGGGCCAGGTCTTCGGTCACCTGCATCTTGAGAGCTTCCATGCCGCCCAACCGATCCAGGACCTCCCGCCGCACCATGGTGAAGCAGCCCATGCCGAAAAAATCCTTTGACTTCGGGTCGGCGACTTTCCACAAGCGCGTCGACCATTGAGACATCGCTTGAACTGTAGCCAGCATCGCGGTTTCGCCTATGGTTTCATGTATCTGCTCCGGAACCAGGCAGAAGTGGTCGGCCTGTTCGCGCAGGGCGCAGCGCAGTGCCAATTCCAGCGCGCGGGGAGTGAAGAGCATATCGCCATCCGTGATCAGAATCCATGGCGCGGTAGCCTGTTTTGCGGCCAGCGCCAAAGCATGGGGCTTGCCCAGCCATCCTGCCGGAAGCTCGCGGTTATGAATGACCATGAGCCGATGCGGCGAACCGGGTGCATCGGCCTCTACCGCATCCAACAAAGCTCCGGTGCGGTCGGTCGACCGATCGTCGATCGCGATGATTTCGAGGCGCACGCCAGTGGACTGCAGAAGCGAACGCAGCGTCTGCTGGATGGTTCCTTCTTCGTTACACGCCGGGACCAGCACGGACAGATGCCATTTGTCGTCCATCGACAGCGGAGGCAAGGATGCCGGATCGATGCGGGTCAAGTCCGGCAGCGTAGGAATTCCGCGTAGCGCGGCAACGGCCTGTGCGATCCAACCCAGCGCCAGTAACCAGGCGAAGAACGAGAAATCCTTGGCCCAAAACCCCGTAACCATCATGCAGCCAGCATAGACGATGCACGCGGGAGGTTACGTTTGCCGTTCGAGTTGAGGGGCGAATCGCGCTCCGGTTCGGAGGATGACGCAGGAGACTACCAGGGCGATCAGCGTGGCTCCAAGGCCAAGGCGCAAACTGCTGGCTCGGTCGGAGATAAGGCCGATGATCTGGGGCGAGAAAGTGTCTCCAAAGCAGTGAATGATGAAGAGATTGCAGGCAATGGCTGTGGCTCGGATCTGTCCGTCGACCGAGTTGACGATGGCTGTGTTCAGCGGCCCGGTATTCAGAAACAGAAAGAACTCGGCCGCGAAGAGCGAGGGAACCGCCCAGGCAGGCGGGCCGAAAAAGACCAGGACTCCGCAAGGCAATGTCAGGGCGACACTCCAGAACGAGAGCAGGTAGAGCGCGCGATGGTTGGTGCGCAGCCAGCGCTGTGCGACCCAGCCACCGATCAGGGTTCCGGCGATGCCGTCCACCACCGTGATGGCGCCGACGATCTGGCTGGAGACGCCCACCGAGAACCCCGCCGAACGGCGAAGGAACTCGGGGACCCAAGCGGAGATTCCGCCCATGGCAAAGGTGAGAGCAGCCAAGCCAAAGGTTCCGCAGAGATAGGCCGGGTTGGTGAAGAGCTTGAGCGCCTTCAACAGAAATGCGTGGACAGAGGCGCGGATTGTGGTCTTCGCAAGGACGGGCCGGACGCGGTCAAAGGCTCCCCGCTCGGGTTCGCTGCCGAACAAGCCGTAGAGAGCCGCAATCAAAAGTCCGGGAATGGCGCAGATGAGGAAGGGAGCGCGCCAGCCCCAAAGAGGACCCAATTGTCCTCCCGCCAGATAGCCCAGGGCCGCGCCAACGGGAATCGCCAGGTAAAAGATGGAGAGGATTCGATTGCGTTCGCGCTCCGGGTAAAAGTCGGCGAGAACGGCTGGCGCGAAGATGCCAAACGTAGCCTCGCCTACTCCGACAAAGGCATGGCGAATGTAAAGGGTCGTGTAGTCGTGAACCCAAGCAGTGGCCAGTGTCGCCAAGCTCCACAGAACCGCCCCGGCGATGATCAGCGGCTTGCGCCTGAACCAGTCTCCCAGCCATCCGGTCAGAGGCGCGGCAAACATGTAAAAGAAGAAGAGCGCCGTGGTGAGCGCGCCCATCTGCTGGTCGGTGGAGTGAAACTCGCGCTGGATCAGCGAGATCTCGCCGGGCAGGATGTAGCGGTCAATGTAGTTGAGCAGATTGAGTGCTATCAGCAGCAGCAGCGTCCCGGTAGCGGGACCGATGCGGGAGCGGATGGGCAGGGAATTTGTGGCCAAGAAAGCTCCCTCTCGCTGCAGAAACGAGATGGAACACAATTATCACAACCGGCCGGATAAACCCAATGAGATAATCCCGGTTCCTTTCTCGGGAAGCGTGCCGCCCACCGCGATGAGGCCGGAGATGAGCAGCCGGAATCGCTATTCCTTGGGCCGGGGCCAGCGGGCTTCCACTGTGGTGCCGATTCCGCCGCGGGGGCGGAAGACGCCGCGCACCACGGCCCACACCGGATCGGCAGCCTTGACTACGTCTTCGAGCACCTGGTTGACGATGTTCTCCTGAAAGATTCCCAGATTGCGGTAGCAGAACAGATATTCCTTCAGGGATTTGAGTTCCAGGCATTTTTCGCGCGGCATGTAGCGGATGGTCAGCACGCCGAAGTCGGGCAAGCCGGTCTTGGGGCAGACGGAAGTCAGCTCCGGATCGTCGATCAGGATCTCGTAGCCGGGGAACTGGTTCGGCCATGTTTCAATGGCCGGGAAGGCGAAATCCAGGCCTGCGTGCGCGTGTTCGTCGGTGTAGCGTGGTTCGAGTGCCATCTGTCGATTGTACGGGCCCTGCTTTCGCTCTGCCAATTGCAGGCTTTGCACAGCCAATCGGTCGGGGCGCGGATTAACCTGCGTCCCAGGAGCGTGTTTCGGAGTCCTATATACTGTCACTGGTTAGATGAATGACTCAAGAGAATAAGCAAATGGACCGCCGCTGGTTATGGTTGGGCTCGCTCATCCTTCTGATTGTGGTGTTTTTCTCGGTGCGGTCCATGACAAGGGATCGCCAGCCGGTGCGTGCTGTGCAGGTATCGCGCAGCGAGTTGGTCAATACGGTTTCGACCAACGGCCGCGTGGAGCCGGAGGCGAACTACGAGATGCATAGCCCTCTTTCGACCACGGTCGAGGCAGTCTACGTGCAGCCCGGAGAGCGGGTTCCTGCCGGCAAACTTCTTATGCAATTGGACGACAAGGAAGCCATCGCGAGGGTAGCCTCAGCCGAAAGTGGCGTGAAGTCCGCGCAGGCGGCAGTTGAGGCCGCCACGCACAACGGAACCTTGCAGGAACAACAACAGGCAGCCGCCGACATTTCCCGCGCCCGCATCGAACGGGATGCCGCGCGCCAGGAACTTGACGCTCTGACCCGTCTGAATGCCAGCGGATCCGCCTCGGCAAGCGAAGTGGCCGCTGCGCGTCAGCGGCTGGAAGCCGACGAATCCACGCTGCATGCATCGGAAGAGACCGCGCACGGCCGCTATTCGAAGGCTGAGATTGCACGCGCACAGGCAGCTCTTGGCGAAGCCGAAGCCAACCTGTCCGCGGCGCGCAATGTTTTGTCCCAAACCTCGGTTCATGCGCTGATCGCCGGCACGGTTTACAGCCTGAATGCCGGACGTACAGAGTTTGCCGAGGCAGGGAAGCAACTGCTGCAGATTGCCGACCTCAGCCATGAGCGTGTGCGTGCGTATTTTGACGAGCCTGAGATTGGCCACCTGGAAGTCGGACAAAAGATCCAGGTCAAATGGAATGCAGAGCCTGCGCGCGTTTGGAACGGCCACATCGTGCGGGTTCCGGTTACGGTCATCCCCTACGGCACCCGCAGTGTAGGCGAGGCGCTGATTGAGCTCGACGGCCCGGATGGTGGTTTGCTGCCCGACACCAATGTTACGGTTACCGTGACCACTTCCAGCGAGAACAATGCTTTAACCGTTCCCCGGGAAGCGCTGCATGCGGAGAACAGCAAGTACTTCGTCTATAAGGTCGCCGCAGACGGCGAAAGCCTGATTCGGACGCCGGTAACCATCGGAACGATCAATCTGACCCAGGTCTCCATTCTATCCGGATTGAAGGAGGGCGATTCTGTCGCCACCGGCTCAACCAATGGTCAACCGTTGCAAGAGGGAATTGCAATCAAGGTCGTACGGTGAGGACGCGGTTCATTTCGAGCCGGATTCTGCTGGCTGCCGCGCTGGCGGCATTTGCAACTGTCGCGGCGAAGGCGGATGCTCCCGCGGTTATGTTGGCGCAGGCCAATGCCGCGCTCCAGGCTGGAGAGGCGGACAAGGCTCTGGCACTGTTACACCCGCTGACGCAGCCCGATTCCGCGCAGTACGGAACACACAACCAGGCCGAAGCGCATAACCTGGAATGCCGGGTCCGGTACATTCTGGAGCAATGGGATCGAGCGGTGAGCGATTGCGAGAAGGCCGTCGAACTGGACCGCGAGAACGCCGCATATCATATGTGGCTGGGCCGCGCGCTGGGAGAAAAGGCTGACCGGGCTTCTTTCCTGAGCGCCTATTCTCTCGGGAAAAGAGTGCGTGACGAATTCGAAGAATCCGTCCGGCTGAATCCGCGCAGTGCCGAAGCATTGGGTGATCTGGCAGAGTTTTACTATTCCGCGCCGTCGGTGGTGGGTGGTGGCACGGATAAGGCGGAAAAGATCGCTGTGCAATTCGACAAGATTGAGCCGGCCGGCGCCCACGAACTGCGCGGCCACATTGCCGAGGAACACAAGGACTTTGGCGCCGCGGAGCGGGAGTATAAGCAGGCGATTACCGTAGCTGTGCATCCGGCCTTCCAGTGGGAAACGCTGGCCAGCTTTTATCGACGTCGCGAAAGGTGGATGGACATGGAGTCGGCGCTGCTGAGTTGCATGACCGCTGCCGAACACGACAAACATGCAGCCGTGGCGCTGTATGACGCGGCATCGGTGCTGATCCGCACCAATCGCAATCCTGTGCTGGCGGCAAGAATGCTTGAGGGCTATCTCGGGAGTTCGCAAAAGACAGAAGAGGCTCCGGCCTTTGTGGCCCATGTGCGCCTGGGACGCTTGAAGGAACAAATGGGAGACGCCGAGAGCGCGAAGCGGGAACGGGCATCGGCGTTGGCGCTGGCACGCGACTACAAGCCCGCACAGGAAATGAAACATTGACGACCAAAGAGAACCTAAAGGCAGGAAACAGCCCGCGCCATGCCTGGGCCATTTTGTTTGCGGGCATTTTTGTGTCTGCTCCCTTGCTGTTGCCGGCGCAAGTGTCGCTGACCACGGTCGTCGACCTGGCGCAGCGGAACAGCAGCGCGGTGATGCTCGCCAACGCCGCGGTGCAAAAGGCCCAGGCGGCCCTCGACCAGACGCAGGACGCCTACATCCCCAATTTGGCAATCGGCTCCAATGTTGGCTATTCGCATGGTTTCCCTACCGGCCAGCCTTCTGTAGCAAGCGTGACCGTCCAATCGCTGGTTCTGAGCTTTTCGCAGCGCGAGTACATCAAGGCCGCGCATACCGGCCTGGATGCTGCCAATTTGAGCCTTAAGGATGCGCGGGAGCAGGTGGCATTGGACGCGTCCACCACCTACATTGAGTTGGATACCGTCAATCGGGAACTGGATGCCGTCCACCAGCAACAATCCTTTACCGAGAATCTGGTTCGCATCGAGCAGGAGCGCGCCGAGGCAGGCATTGATTCCGATCTTGACCTGCTCCAAGCCAGGCTCAAATTTGCCCAATTGAAGCTCCGGCGGCTTCACCTTGAAGCCCGGGCTGCCACGCTTGCCAAACAACTCGCGGTGCTCACCGGCTTGCCGTTGGGATCCCTCACCCCTGACCGTGCCAGTATCCCCGAGATTCCCCGGGTGACAGCAGGGGAAGCGCCGAGGACGTTGCCGGGGATCGATGCGGCCAGTTCCCTCGCACGCGCAAAGCGGTTCCAGGCCAAAGGAGACGACCTGGCATGGCGTCGGCCCCTGATCGGATTCGGGGCGGTCTACAACTACGACTCGAACGAGTTGAACAGCTACAGCACGTACTACAACAACTTCACGCCCAACAACGTCAGTTTTGGCCTCCAGATCACGATCCCTTTCTTTGACTTTGCCCTTCGTGCAAAAGCCAAGGAAACTGCGGCGGATGCCCTGCGCGCTACCGTGGAGGCCGAGCAGGCCCAGCGACAGAACGATGTCCTGATCGCCCAGCTCACCGGCAATCTGCGCGAATTGGACGCAATGGCAGAGGTTTCGAGTCTGAACCAGCAAATTGCAGATGCGCAGCTCAAGGCTGTGCTGACACAATTGGAATTGGGAAATGGAGCCGAAAACGGTCCAGGCGCACCCCCGCAACTGACCCCCAAGGCGGAACAGTTGGCCCGTATCGACGAGCGCCAGAAATTTCAGGATGCGCTCGATGCCTCGCTGGAACTCGCCAAAGCCCGTCTCGGGTTGTTGCGCGCCCTCGGACATATGGAAGACTGGCTCCACGAACTGCACGCGAAATAGTCCGACCAACCCCGCTAGCGGCAATAAAACGTCGAAATGTTAGAATGGAAGGGATGCCTATGCCTTTGAAGACACTGTTTCTGAATCCGCCTTCGTTTGAGAACTTTGACGGTGGCGCGAGTTCCCGTTGGCCTGCCACGCGCGAGATTGAGTCCTACTGGTATCCCGTTTGGCTGACCTACCCCGCCGGCCTGCTGGAGGGTTCGCGCGTTCTCGATGCGCCCCCGCACCACGTCTCCGCGGAAGAGACGATCAAGATCTGCAAGGATTACGAGTTCCTGGTCCTGTTTACCTCGACGATGGGATGGGAGGGCGATCAGCGCCTGGCCGAAACCATCAAGACCAAGTATCCCTCGATCAAGATCGCCTTCGTTGGCCCGCCGGTGACCACCGACCCGGACAAGGCGCTCAACGAATGCTGGGCTCTGGACTTCATCTGCCGCCGCGAGTTCGATTACTCGATCGTCGAGTTCGCGCAAGGCAAGCCGCTCGCCGAGATCCTCGGCATCAGCTACAAGGCAGACGGAAAGATCCAGCACAACCCGGACCGTCCGCAGATCGAAGATCTGGACGCGATGCCCTGGGCGACAAAGATATACAAGCGCGATATGGATGTGACGCGCTACAACGTGCCCTTCCTGCTGCATCCGTATATCGCGCTCTATTCCACGCGCGGTTGCCCAGCGCAGTGCACCTTCTGCCTGTGGCCACAGACGCTCTCGGGCCATGCCTGGCGCAAGCGCTCTACGGACGATGTTGCTGCCGAACTAAAGTGGGCCAAGGAGAACTTCCCTGAAGTCAAGGAGTTCTTCTTCGACGACGATACCTTCAATATCCAGAAAGCGCGCACCATCGAGCTTTGCGCCAAGCTCAAGCCGCTGAATCTGACCTGGAGCTGCACTTCGCGTGTGACCACCGAGTACGAAACGCTCAAGGCGATGAAGGAAGCCGGTTGCCGGCTGCTGATCGTGGGATTCGAGTCCGGCGATCCGCAGATCTTGAAGAACATCAAGAAGGGCGCAACCGTCGAGAAGGCGCGCGAATTCGCCAAGAACTGCCACGACCTGGGCCTGGTGGTGCACGCCGACTTCATTCTCGGCCTGCCCGGCGAGACCAAGGAGTCGATCCGCAACACCATCAACTTCGCCAAGTCCCTGGATTGCGAGACGATTCAGGTCTCCATCGCCCATGCCTATCCGGGCACTGAGTTCTACGAGTTCGCCAAGACCAACGGCTACATTACCAACGAGAAGATGGAAGACGGGGGCGGCCACCAGATGGCGCACATCGAGTACCCCGGCCTGCCTGTCGATTACGTGATGGAGATGGTGCACCGCTTCTACGACGAGTACTATTTCCGGCCCAAGGCGGCGTTCCGCGTGGTCTGGAAGGCGGTCATCAACCGCGACGTGCCCAGGCTCTACAAGGAAGCAAGGGAGTTCCTGAAGCTGCGCAAGCAGCGTCAAAATGGCGTGAAGGAAGTGCGCAGCAAGAAAGCTGCAGCTACTGCTTAAGGTATGGATTCGAATCAGACAGACATTGGAGGACAGCGCGGTGCGTTCGTCCTCCTTTTTCATATCCGAAGTAGTGTCGGCTGATCACAGAAGCCCGGCCTGCTTGATTGGAAAAGAAAGCAAGAGCCAATGTCCCATCCGCGATTGAACCTCCAGCAGATTCTGATCCTGGCTTTCGTTTCGGTCAGCACGCCATTGGGAGATGCCTGCCTCAAGCGGGGCATGACGCTGGTCCCGCCGATCTCGCTGGCTCATCCCTTATCGCTGATCACCGCCGTCTTTACGCCCTGGATCGCGCTTGGAATCGCCCTTTTGATCGGCTACTTCGCCAGTTACCTGACTGCGCTCTCCTGGGCCGATCTCACTTTTGTCATGCCGGCCACCGCCATGGGCTACGTCTTCATGACCCTGCTCGCTCATTTCTGGCTGCATGAGGCGATCAGCTGGCAGCGCTGGCTGGGCGTTCTCCTGATTACGGCAGGCGCAGGCTATGTGACCAGGGGGCCTGCCAATACCACCACCGCGCCCGTCAACTTCCCGGACGCACTCGAAGCCGGCCATGGCGTTCACCCCGCCCGCCTGAATACAGCAAATGATCGGGAGGCGCGATGATGGACACAGTGCTCTTCTGGAAGTCTGCGGCGATGATCGCTGCGGTCGTCTTCACCTCCTCCGCCGGCGAGGTGCTGACCGCGGCGGCGATGAAGTCCATCGGCGATCTGGACGAGATTCGTGCGCACTCGGGCATGAAGGGCGCCATTCGCGCTGTGGTTACCTGCCCGTTCTTTGTCTTCGGGATTTTCTTCATGGCGGTGGCTTTCTTCGCGTTGCTTTTCGCATTGAATCAGAAGAATCTCGGCCTGAGCCTGGTGGGCCCGGCCGCGGCGTCGCTGACGTTGGTCACCAACACCATTGCCGCGAAGCTCTTCCTGAAGGAAAAAGTGGACCGTCGCCGCTGGACCGCCGCTGTGCTGGTCATTATGGGAGTCTATTTCCTGGCGCACTGACCCACTTGCCCCCAGGGGCCTTTTTCTGACTGGATCGAGACCCGCGTTTTTACCCTGCAGAGTCTCGCGATGTGGTCCTGACAAAGGGGTCCAGGTAACTTTTCTGGTTCATTTTTCCAGAAAATCCGAAGATAACCGGATAAAAGAGGAAAAGATCGGGTTCCACGTGGAAAACGCGGTACGAAATTAAAGCCGAGATGAAAGCAAGGATTGATTAGAATTCCTTGCCCTGATACGGGGAATTCCCCCCTTGAAATGCTCCTTGCAGGAGCTGCCCGGAGGGGAATGGCTCAGATCCGTTCCGGCGCTAGCAGATCGTCCATGGTTTCGCGACGCCGAATGAGGCGGGCCTTCGCGCCTTCTACCAACACTTCGGCCGGGCGCAGGCGGGTGTTGTAATTCGAGCTTTGCGCCATGCCGTAGGCCCCCGCGTCCAGCACCGCCAAAAGGTCGCCCGGCTTGATGGAAGGCAGTTCGCGGTCGCGGGCAAAGAAGTCGCCGGTCTCGCAGATCGGTCCCACCACATCGACCGGCTTTGCCTTACCGGAGCGCGGGCGGACGGGCGCGATCTCGTGGTGTGCCTGGTAAAGGGCGGGGCGGATGAGGTCGTTCATCGCCGCGTCGGTGATCACGAAGGTCTTTTTGCCATTCTTCTTGACTTGCAGAACGCGAGTCACGAGCGCGCCGGCTTGCGCCACGAGAAAACGGCCCGGCTCAACCAGCAGCTTCCCTTCGAAATCGCCCAGTCCCTGTTGAACAGCGGCGGCGTACTCGGCGACCTTGGCGGCCGCGTCAAATTTGCCGAGGTGGTAGTCGATGCCCAGGCCTCCGCCCGCGTCGATGGCCGCCAGCTCGATTCCCGCACGCTTCAACTGGCGCGCCAGCTTGCTGAGCCGTTCGATGGCCGCGCCAAAGGGATCGGCGGAGCGGATCTGCGAGCCGATATGCACGCTCACGCTGTGCGCCTCGAGCCAGCGATTGCCGGCGGCGCGCTTGTAGATCGACAGCGCCTGGCTGATGCCCACGCCGAACTTGTGCTCGCTGAGACCGGTTGAGATGTACGGGTGGGTCTCCGCAAAGACGTCGGGATTGACGCGCAAAGCAAAGCGGGCTTTTTTCTTCAGCTTGCGGGCGCGCTCGGCCAGCAGTTCCAACTCGGCTTCGCTTTCGACGTTGAACTGCAGGATTCCCGAATTCAATGCCAGATCGATCTCGGCCATGGTTTTGCCTGCTCCTGAGAAAACTACTCGGCCCACTGCTTCCGGAGCCGCTGCCAGCACCCGCTGCAGTTCGCCCCCGGAGACAATGTCGAAGCCCGCCCCGCGATCTGCGAGCAGCTTCAGAATCGCCAGCGCCGAATTGGCCTTCATGGCAAAACAGACCAGGTGCTCCCGGCCTGCCAAAGCCTGCTGAAAGAGCCCGAGCCGCTCAACCATCTGGTCGGCGGAGTAAACGTATAACGGCGTTCCGTAGCGCTTGGCGAGCGACTCGATCGAAACTTTGCCGCAGTGCAAAGCGCTCTCCGGCTGGGGATGATGAAAAGGGCGGGGCGCGTCGGTCGAAGAGGTGTTTTTGGCTGAGCTCAAGAGGTCTTCCCAAAAGAAAATGGTTTCTTTGAGCCTACAGCATTCCCGGTTGCGATTCGAGCGGGCACGCTGCCCGCCCCAGGGCAATCGCATTCGAAATTGCAATCATGAACCGCAGTGGCTTTGAAGGCGCGCGGCTTTAGCCGTGCCGTAAGGGTCCGCAAAATCGACGGGGCTTTAGCCCGTCGTGGAGGCATGCTGCCGCGTTCTAAAACCATCCCTCGGGGGCTGAAGCCCTAATCTTTCTCTTTCGCCTGCCTCGGCACGGCTAGATAGACTGCGGAAAAAGGGCTGCCTTTGGCGGAGAATCTCAAAAGACATCCCTCGGCGGCTAAAGCCGCGTTCATTCTATTGCCCTTATCGGCACGGCTGAAGCCGTGCCCTTTCAAAACAGAGGCCAAATTGGAGTTTTTCCGCAGCCTGTAAAGCCGTGCCCTTTCAAGACATAATCGTCCGCAACTTGAGTGCGATTGCCTGTGCGCCTGCTCGACCTGGTTTCAGAGGTACCGCAGCCAATCCGCCATCATGCTGGCGATTTTTTCAGGTTGCTCATAAGCCGCCAGGTGGCCCGCGTCGAGCAGAAGGTGGAAGGTGCAGCCGCCGGGAGCGGAGTGAAAAGCCTGCATCTCATCCGGAGTGACGCCGTTGTCTTCGCCTCCGGCAATGGCCAGGACTGGCACCTGAATTGTGTCGACCGTGGGAAGGGAATTGGGGCGCGTGGCAAGCCCGGTCTGCACGGCGACGAAGGCCTCCGCAGTCAGCGTCATGCGGGCTCTCACTTCGGCAAGGATCTCCGGACGCCGCCAGCGCGCAGTGTTCCCGATCAGCGATACCGCCATCTCGTCGAAGATTTCCTTCAGCTGCCCATGGCGCGCGCCTTCGATCATCGAGAAGCGGCGAGGGAGATTCGCTTCCGCGTCGGGCTGGGGTTTGGAACAAACAAAAGCCAGTCCACGCACACGCTCGGGTGCCCGACGCCAGATCTCCAGCAGGACGTATCCGCCGATCGAGCAGCCCGCAAAGATGGCCGCTGGAATCTTGAGATGGTCGAGCAGGGCGAGAATGTCGGTGGCCAGTTGGGCAACCGTCAATGCGGGAGCGTCGGATACGGCTCTGAATGCGCCTACCGGAAGGCCTTCGCCCAGTTCCGACTGGCCGTGCCCGCGAAAATCGGGAAGAATAGCGCGGACGCCGTCCAGATTCTCCGTCAGCGGGCGCCAATACTCATGGTCCAGCGGCGTGGGGTGCAGAAAGACCACGGGCAACCCCTCGCCCACATCGTCAAAACTCAGTGATGTCCCATCCAACTCGTACGTATTCATACACTAGGAGGATACTCCGTTGGCAGGCCGAATGGCTCTTCGGGAATGCCGATCCAACAGGCCAGATAAGCGACGGCGACCAAGCCACCGGAGAAGAAGAAGCCGATCACCGAGAAGATGCGCACCAGCGCGACATCCCAGCCGTAAGCTTGCGCCAAGCCGATACACACTCCAGCTACGTGACGTCCCATGCGCGGCCGCATCAAAGGCCTGCCTGGACGGCTCTGCGGAGGCGGAATCGCCGTTCCGCAAGCCGAGCAAAAGCGAGCACTTATCGGCAAACTCGTCCCACAGCGGTGACAAAAGATTCCCATCTTCGTTTCCCTTCTTCATTCCCCTATCGCAGCCAACAACAGGGAAGGATACGAAAGCGGCCGGCTTCCGGTTCCCTTTCGCGAGACGGCTGGAAATGACTGTTCAGGTCCCCTGGTAAGGGCTGCGCAGGTATTTCTTGGCTGAATCGGCGCGTGAGGTATTGGGGCCGGCGTCGATGGCCATTCGGTAATCCTTGGTTGCCTGTATCCGCTCGCCGTTCATGTCTCGGCACTGTCCGGCAGCCAGCAGAGAACGGATCTTCAATTCGGCTCCGACGCCCTGGGTCCCGGCTGCCTGTTCATAGGATTGGGCAGCTTCGCCGTAATGCCTCTGCCCGCGCAAAGCATCGCCGAGGCCGAAATAGGCCAGTTCCAGCCGTGCCTGGGCAAAGTAGCCGGGTTTGTTGCTGTTGGCGATAAGCTCGCGGTACGACGCTGCGGCGGCCATGCCTTCGCCCGCATCCTTGCGCAGGTTGGCCTCCTCCAGGGCAAATAGATAATCGTGCGGGTACTGGTTTTTCAGGGTGCGCACCACCTGTATCGCATCCTTATAGCGAGACTCGCGGCGCAGAAAGAGGGCGATTACGGTCCGCGCTTCGACGGAGGTGGTGACGCCGCGATTGCCGGCGTCGCGCAGCATTTCCAGGCCCCGGTTCTTGGAGCCGGTAATGCCGGCGAAGCCGATAATGAATTTGAACGGAAACGGGAGCGCTCCGACTACGTATTCGTAGACACCGACCACAAGTTTGGCGTCCACATAGTCGGGATCCAGTTGCAGCACGCGCGCATCGTCATCCCGGGCTTTCATGGCCAGGCGGAAGCCTGCGCCGTACGCGCGTTCCACCATGGCCAGGTAGGTGCACTTGAGGCTGCGCGCCCAGCCGCGGGCATAGAGGGCATCCACATCGTTCGGATTGTGGCCCACCCGCCAGTCCGCTTCGTGAATTGCCTCATCGGCGAGCGCCAAAACACGGTCGCGGACTCGGGGGTCCTCTTCGGTAGCGTGCCGGCCGGTGAGAAAGCCGTCGTTGGCGTAGAAGGTGGTATCCAACAGGTCCAGGCGGTAAAGCTCCTGGAAGACAACGGCGTAGAGGAGCAGAACCGTGCCTTGCGGGTCGCCGGGGTGTGCGGCGTGGAAGCGCTCGAAGCGCTCGATGGCGCCGGGATAATCCAGGTTGTAGAAGTGGATGTAGGCGTCGCGCACCAAGGGGTCGTAGTTGAGCTGGTTGGTATGAACGCTCGCGGCATGGCACAGCGTGCCTGTTCCCAGCACAATCCAGATCCAAAGGAGCCCGCGCAATCCGTTCCGCAATACGCTCAAGTCCGCCTCAATCCCGATTCTTCTACCAGCATACTTGCCAAGTCTCCCTCGAAATCCGGCGCAAGGCGCGAGAGTATCCAATTTGGTTGCAGGCCGCAACACTGTATTCACACACGGGAGGCAGGAGGGCCGAAATCGGCATTTTCGGGGATCCGGATCTCTGCCGATGGCCAGGAGGGCAGCGTGAATTTGAGGCCTATACCTCATAATGCGAGAGCATCTCCGTTTCCCGGAAGGAGGAGCCACCCGGTTTGACGTTATTAAGGAGCAGAAGACGCAAATTGGGCCACAAGCGGAATTGTTCAGGAAATTGCGATTGCAAGGCTGAACGAATTCGCGGAAGAACGCAGGGGCCCGTCAAGCGTTAAAGGACGAGCGCAATGAATCGAAAAGAAATGCTGACACTGTTGGTCAATCAGGCCCAGTTCAATGGATTCGAGTTTCGCCGCTGGTTCACGACGAATATCCGCCCGATCTGGCCTGGAGCAGAACCGGCATTGACTCTGCTGGCCGAGGAAGGACGTCACTACACCCTTCTGTTCTCGCATGAATTTGCCAGCTGTTTCTGGCGTACCGGCGCACATATCAGCTTTATGGTTCCGTCCATCACCTATCCCAGGGTCAATTCACAAGGTGAAGTGGTCCAGGTGACCCGCAAGCCATTCACGCGGCGCACCATCAAGCCGGATGTGTGGAAATACCACCTGCGCCAGATGGCGGCATGCGAGGATCCGGTGGAATATCTCGCGCGTTTTCTTCCCGCCCATTTTCAGGTTGCGATGCAGGAATCGCGTGCTCTGTTGGCTGTCGAGGCCTGAGCACGCGGGCGTTCCAAGAGCGGGCCGTACCCTCCACAAAGTTAGCCCGAACTAGATCCTTGACTGGCCTATCGGAGGAAGTCTCCCTCCGAAGTGGGCGCTGGTGGTCTTACTCCAGTAAATCGGATTACACTCGATTGCGTGGCGCTTTTTAATTGACGCCGCAATGGAGCGTTTAATGCAAAGGTTTACATTGGCCATTGCCGCCGGAATCGTGCTCACGACGGCGGGTGCGCTCGCGCAACTTCCAAGTCAGAAACTGGAACTCGACCGCCCGGGCGAAACCATTGTGCTGGAGCCCTATGCGCCGAATATCGTGCGGGTGACATTGAGCACCAAGCATGATCCAGCAGTGGCAGGACCGGGAATCGGCTTTGTGGCCACTCCAGCCGCAGCGGGATGGGAGGCTGTTCAGACTTCCAAGGCCGATATTTACAAGTCCGATCGCCTGGTGGTTAGCGTTGAACGCGAACAGCCCAACCCTCCGGCGCGCTTACGCACCCAAGCAGACATCGCCAAGTTTTTTAATGGATCGGTTCCCGACGCGCACATCACATTGCGCACACCCGAAGGTAAAACTCTGCTGGAGATGACGGGCTGGATGCAGGCCATCCCCAACCAGAAGGACGGAACCGCCGATGTTTTGCGCGACCGTCGTCCTACCGATGCGGAGTTCTACACCGTGGGTGCGACGTTTGCTTCTCCGGACGATGAGCACTATTACGGTCTTGGGCAGAATCACGAGGGCTTTCTCGACCATCGCGGCCATGCCGTGCGCTGCTGGAACGACTACCTGGCCACTGCCGCACCCAGCACATGCGTGCCCTTTGCCGTGACCAACAAGGGATACGGGCTGCTTTGGGATAACCCATCGAAGACGCTCATTGAGCCGGGATTCAACGAGCGCACACGCTGGACATCGCAGGTGGGCGACCGGGTTTCGTTCTTCGTGATTGCCGGGGAGACGGCGGACGAGATCTACGCCGGATACAAATTGCTGACCGGGCCGACTCACTTGCTGCCCAAGGCGGCGTATGGATATATCCAGTGCAAGCAGCGCTACCTGAATCAAGCGGAATTGTTGGCAGCGGCGCAGGGCTATCGTGACCGCCATTTGCCTGCGGATGTGATGGTGGTGGACTGGTTCCACTACACCAAGATGGGCCAGATCGACATGGACCCCAAGGATTGGCCGGATCCGGTGGCCATGAACAAGCAACTGCACGCGATGGGTTTTGAGACCATGATCAGTGTGTGGCCGCGCTTCATCCCGGAAGACCGCTACTACGCGATGCTCCGCAAAAATGGCTGGTTGACCCATCAGGCCGATGGAACTCCGCTCGATGGGTTGCCTTACGATCGCGCCGGGTCGGATATTGATACAACCAACCCCGAAGCAGGCGCATGGTGGTGGAAGACGATCCACGCCAACATCCTTAGCCTGGGATTCGATGCTCTTTGGGCAGACCAGACCGAGCCCGATCTGCCTCCCAACGGGGCCTATTTCCACATTGGCCCTGGAACGCAGTTCTTCAATGTCTATCCGCTACTGCACACCGCTGCGCTGTACGACGGCTATCGCAGGGACGAGCCGCGCAAACGCGCGTTGATCCTCTCTCGCGATGCGTTCACGGGCGCGCAACGCAATGGAACCTTCTTCTGGTCTTCGGATATTCAGCCCACCTGGGACACCCTGAAGCGCCAGATTCCCACGGGACTAGACTTTACCGCTTCCGGAATCACGTATTGGTCGAATGACACGGGCGGGTGGGAGTATCTACCCAAGGAGCACCATCCGGCCCATCCCCCGCTGCTGGACCCCTCGGATGCTCGCGACAACGTGGGAGGCTACGACGATTACCCGGAACTCTACACCCGCTGGTTTCAGTACGCGGCGTTTCTGCCCATCTTCCGCGCCCACGGAAGCCGTCCGGCGAACGAGGTCTGGTCCTATGGCAAGCAGGCTGAGCCGATCCTGGAGAAGTATCTGCGCCTTCGCTATGAGCTGATGCCGTACATTTACTCGCTCGGCTACAAGACATGGGAGACAGGAGCGCCTTTCATGCGCGCTTTGCCGCTCGATTTCCCGAACGATTCGAAGGTTGCGGATTTACGCGACGAATACATGTTTGGACCGGCGTTTCTGGTTGCCCCGGTGACCGAGCAGGGCGCGACGAGCCGCGCGGTCTACCTCCCGGCGGGAGCGGACTGGTACAACTACTGGACGAACGAGCGTCTGAAGGGCGGCCAAACCGTTCAGGTCTCCGCGCCCATCGATACGCTGCCGCTTTTTGTGCGCGCGGGGTCGATCATCCCAATGGGTGTGTCCGTCGAGAGCACGCACCAGGTGCAGGCCATCTCCAAGGTTCGGGTTTTTCCTGGCGCCGACGGCGATTTCACTCTCTTTTCCGATGACGGAACCACCTACGACTACGAGAAGGGCGCCGGCTCGATTACGCACCTGAAGTGGAACGATGTTGCACAGCGGCTCACCCACGATGGCGCGCCGGCGTGGAGCGGGCCGGATTCGGCGATTGTGGAGGTTGTGGGGCACTGATCCCGCGGTTGGAACTCTCAGTTTCACGGCGGGTTGGACAGAAGTGTCTGTTACACCGAAATGGAGAGAAAACTGGATATCCATCGGGTGCAACTACCCGGATCGATATTGGCGCGTCCAATTCGGAGCGGTTCATTCTTCTTGAGGCGAATCGAGAGGCTGAACCGCGAGGCTTCTCTGACCATTTGCAAATAGACGACAGGTCCGGTGTCAGGAAGATGCACCGGACCCGGTGCAATTCATGGCACCACCCTACTGATTTACAATCACTGGGTAAGCAGGAAAGAACTGAATGAGGCTTTTGTTCATGAATTCAGGCCAGACGCGTGCGCGGTTGGTTATGGCGGGCGTAGCGTTATTGTCTGTCGCCCTTATTGCTGGTTGCGGCAGCGCATACCGGTCAGTCATTACGCCCATCAATTCCTCCGGTCCGGCGGCTCAGCCATCGTCTTTGGCGGTCGTAATTTCGTCTCCTTCGACGACGGCTCCGGGAATCGCCACTGTCGTCGATTACTCCGGCGATACGATCATGGCCGTGGCGCCCATCGGACCTGGTCCGACAACGTTTTCGGTGGACGCGACAGGGACTTACGGATACACATTCAACAGCGATGGCACCCTCACCAACTTTCCCATCGGCAATACTCTGCAGGCGAAGAACGTAGCGTATACGACGATGCCGGCCGGATCGAACCCCGATGGGTTCTTTTCGCCGTCTGCCGGACTCTGGGCCACGGATCTTGACGGAAACAATGTGGATGTCTTTACCGGCTATCCCCAATCGTTCAAACAGACGATTCAAGTGCCTTCAACGCCCGTCATGATCATCGGCTCCGGTGCAATAGGCGAGCGCGATTATGCCATCAGCCAGTCGCCAGACAGCTTGGCGGCCGACGTGGTGGATGCTAATGGAGTGGATTGCAACAATAACCCCACGGGGGCTCTCGCCGACGGCGCTCTGACGCCTATTGAGACTTCCAGCCTTACGGCAGACGTGCCGATCAAAGTCGGCAAGTGTCCGGTATTCGCGGTGATGAGCAGCGACGGCAGGCGCTTGTTTGTCCTCAACCGGGGAAGCGACACAATCAGCGTTATTAACGTCCCGAACAATACTCTGGACAGCTGTACCCCATTCTTGAACCAGAATAACCAGCTCGTCACCTGTCATCCGGTTCTGCCGCTTTCGACCACGGCTGTGGCGGCTACGGGAGCGACGCCTCAGAATGGAACGGCTGGAATGGGCAAGATCGCCGGGCCTGTTTATGGGGAATACAATCAGGCGACCAACCAGCTGATCGTTTCCAACTACGACGGATCAACGATCAGCATCATCGATGTCAGCACGGATGAATTCGGCAACGACAGCGCAACTTTCGGAACCACGTACACCGTCCCGGTGGGGAACAACCCGGCCGGCGTGACCGTGCTTTACGACGGCAGCCGGGCATACACCGCCAACCAGACGGACGGCACCGTGACGATTGTCAATTTGCCCAGCCACACGGTCGAGAAGACGCTCTCGGTTGTCGGGCATCCGCGCACGGTTGTATCGACCCAGAATTCGCAGTTCGGCAAGGTCTATGTGGCCTCACCCGACAGTTCCTATTTGACCATTTTGAGCACCATTAACGATCTGGTCGATACCACCATCCTGGTGGAGGGCAACATTGTCGATGTGCGAACGACCACGCAGAATGCTGCTTCCGGGAACTCGATCAACACCAGTCGCAAGCCGGGTTACGGACAGCCGTGTTATCTTCCCGGGGCAACTGCATCGATTGCCGCCTGCACAACCCTGCCCAACTAGTTGGGCCCGATGTAGATCAAAGCAGCCAAAGAGGACTTTCCGAGAGGGGAGCGCCTCTTTGGCTGCTTTTCCATGCGGAAGCGGACCTCCATGGCTGAAAAAACTCGGAAACCCAAGATCGGTCTGGAAGACCTTCTCTTTGAGCAGGGGCTTGCGCCAAGCCGTGAGCGCGCGCGCGCTTTGATTCTGGCCGGCCGAGTGCTCGTCAATGAACAGAAATTGGAGAAGGCTGGCACAGCCGTTAGGTCAGACTCCACGATTCGATTGCTCGGTGTGGATCCTCCCTATGTAAGCCGTGGCGGAGTGAAGCTGGCCGAGGCGCTGAAACATTGGCAGATTGCCGTGCAGGGGCGTGCCTGCCTCGATGTCGGCACTTCGACCGGAGGCTTTACAGACTGCCTGCTGCAGCACGGCGCAATGCTCGTCACGGCGATTGATACCGGGTTTGGACAGATTGCCATGAAGTTGCGCCAGGATGCGCGGGTGCGCCTGATGGAACGAACCAACGCGCGTTTGCTTGAGCCGAACTCTCTTGCCGCGAGGGCGGGCGAACCTAGACCCGATCTGCTGGTGATGGACGTGTCGTTTGTTTCGGCGACGATGCTTTTGGGGCCTGTTTTTGCCGCTGCGCCGGATCTGACCGAAGCCGTGGTGCTGGTAAAACCGCAGTTCGAAGTCGAGCGCGGCCAGGTGGGGACGGGCGGGATTGTCCGCGACCCGGATGCGCACCGGGAGGCCATTGAAAAGGTGGCTGACTGCGTTCGCTCGCTGGGTTGGGAGGTTGCGGGCGTGATCGATTCGCCCATCACCGGCGCGGAAGGTAACAAGGAGTTTCTGCTTTATGCGCGACGGCCCGCTCATTGATCCGGCAAGAGAATATCGTTTGGGAAATATGCCCCATCTTTACAGCGTTTCTTGTCGTAAAGGTAGGAGAGCGCCAAAACCGGGGCAATCGCATTTGAAATTGCAATCATGAACCGCAGTGGCTTTGAAAGGGCACGGCTTTACAGGCTGCGGAAAAAGGCCGGAGTTGGGGCACGATTCCCTCAAAACGCCCCTCGGGGCCTAAAGGCCACGTTCATTCTGCTGCACTTACGGCACGGCTGAAGCCGTGCCCTTTCAAGACTGAGGCTGAGACCGAGTTTTTCCGCAGCCTGTTTAGCCGTGCCGCAAGAGTACGCAAAATCGATGGGGCTTTAGCCACTCGCGGAAGTATGCTGCTGCCTTCTAAAACCATCGCTCGGGGGCTGAAGCCCTAATCCTTCCCTTTCGCCTGCCTCGGCACGGCTAAAGCCGTGCCCTTTCAAGACATCATCGTCCCGCAACTTGAAGTGCGACTGCCCTGACGCCAAAACCATTCAGCGGCGGGATCGATAAGGCTTGTTTAGTACACTGGACCGCATGGTGCGCGTAGCGATTGTCTGCAAGCCGAGCAAGAGTGAATTGGCCCAGTTACTGCCGGAACTGGTGGGATGGCTGCGCCAGCATGGGTACGATCCGCTGTTGGATCGCATCGGCGGCGCTTACCTGCCGGACGAGCCCGCAATGGACTGCCCTGAAATGCCGTCCTGGAATCCGGCGCTGGTGATCGTGCTTGGCGGCGACGGGACCCTGCTCGGTGTTGCCAGAGCATTTGCAGCCACAGGAACGCCGCTTCTGAGCGTGAACCTGGGATCTCTGGGGTTCCTGACCGAGGTGCGCCTGACCCACCTCTACGCCACGCTGGAAGGCTGGTGCAACGACTGCCACTCGCTGGATGTGAGAGCCATGCTACGCGCGGAAATATGGCGCGACGGCAAACTGTACTCCAGGTTTGAAGCCTTGAACGAGGCAGTGGTTTCCAAGCGAGATGTCGCGCGCATGGGCGATTTTGCCGTGGAACTGGATGGCAAGAGCGTGGCAACTTTCCGCGCCGATGGTGTGATTGTCTCTACGCCGACAGGTTCAACCGCTTATACCCTGGCCGCCAACGGGCCGATCCTGACGCCGGATGTGGATGCGCTGGTGGTGACGCCGATCTGCCCGCACCTGCTCACGCTCAGGCCGATCGTGGTGCGGGGCGATGCTGCGCTTACCGTGCGGGTGGAGGGCATCTCGAATACCGCCTTGCTGACCGTGGATGGTCAGCAAGCCATTGAGCTGCAACTGGGCGATGAAGTCCGCTGTTGCCGTTCCGAGCACACGGTGAACCTGGTCCGCTTGCGGGAGAGCGGTTTCTTTGAAGCGCTTCGCAACAAGTTGAGCTGGGGCGAGCGCTGAACCGGTCAATGCGGTGTCGTCGATGACTCCCAATTGACGACATGGTAGACAGCCGGCTCTTTCCCAACATTCTTCAGCCCGTGCAACTGGTTGGAAGCGTTGAAGATGACAGACCCGGGTCCGACCGTCTTCCATTGCCCGTTCGACAGGGTCTCCAGTGTTCCTTTTTGAATGATGATCAGTTCTTCGTTTGGATGTCTGTGGGGCGGATGCGGCGATTCGCCGGGATTCAGCGTAGTGACATGGAGCTCAAGCTGATTGAGCGTCGCGGTACGCGCCTTGAAAAACGATCGCACCGAGCCAGTGCCGTTTGCGACTGCGGGAATTGAATTCCAGTCAAATACGCCTGATCCCATGACCGGAACTTGCCCGGCAAGCGTGAAGCCGCCAGCCGTGATGGCCGCGGCAGCCATGGCAACGAAGATATCTCTGCGGGTGATCATCTGTTCTCCTCGATGTTGAAGACGGACGCAGTCCAGGTGAGCTGCGATTTCAACCTGGGGACAGGCGGAACGTTACGCCGGGGAACCCCCGGTTCCGGAGCAATCTTGCTTCGCCTCACGCCTCGTGGCAGGCCGCCAACTTTAGCGGCTCAGTTCACCTAGAAGGATTTTCGCCTTGGCGGCGAGGGTGTGAGCGCCATCGACATCTCCGCTCGCTAGCGCAGCCCGAGCCTGCTTTAAAAACTCCCGAATGTGCGCGGCAGTCTTTTGTTCGGGGTCACTCAACTTGCGGGTGATGGAGTTGAGTCCGCGCTCGCTGGCGGCGATGGAGTCCGTTGTCTCGCGCCGGAATTCGGAGGGATCTCCCGAAGAGAGTTGACCGATGGCGCTCACTTCGTTGCTTGCGCCACTTCCGCTCGCGGCTACCTGGGTATTTTTCGGCGCCGGCTTCTTGTGATGAACCGGTGGCTTGGGTGTTTCCTGAGCGGGAGGAGTGGCAGATACCGTGGATGGCTTCAGGGGCTCGACCTGCACGGGTGCAACCGCCGGAGGTGGCTGAACAGTCACGGGCGCAGGTTTAGCGGGCTGGGTGGCCACGATAGGCGGCGCAACGGGCGGAGCCTGGGCCGTGTGGCTCTTGTGAAAACAGGCCGTCAGGAGGAATGGAAATAGCCAGGCAATATTTCTGACAGTAAACCTCATCCTGCAAACCCTTTCCGATTCTCACCGCTCGCCGTTCTCAAGTGACGGCGTCCGATGTCGCTGGCCAAAAGCGGAATCCGCAACACAAATTCCGAGCCACTTCCTTGTTTCGATTGTACTTCGACACTGCCGTTATGTAACTGGAGAATACGGTAGGTCATCGCCAGTCCGATGCCGCTTCCTCCGGCCTTGGTGGTGAAGTAAAGGTCGAAGATTTTCTCGCGTATTTCGGTGGGAATTCCGGGCCCCTCATCGGCGATACGCAACAACGCGTTGCCCCGGTCTTCTTCAAGCGAAACTTGAAGGTTTCCGCCATCCGGCATGGACTGATCGCCGTTTCGAATCACGTTGAGAGCAGCCTGTTTCAGCAGATCGGCGTCGACGTAGGCCATAACGGGAGTCGCGGGCATTTGGCTGGTCAGATGGACATTGCGCGTGGAGAGTTCGACCGAGGCCAAAGCAAGCACGTCGCCGATCACCGAGCGAAGATCGTGCGGACGCAGGTCCAGCTCGACCGGACGGGAGAAGTCCACCAGCGTCTGAACAACGCGGTCCAGGCGATGAATCTCGGAATCGATGATCTCCAAATGCCGGCTGGTTCCCGATTCCGCATTGCCCAGCTTGTTCCTGAGCAACTCCAGATGGACCACAATGGCATTGATCGGGTTCTTCACCTCATGGCCGACGCCGGAGGTCAGGCGGCCGATGGCGGCCATGCGGCGCGACAACTCCAGCTCGGAGCCGATCTCCTCGACGGATTCGAGATCGTGGAGGGTAACCAGCGCCCCCAATCCCTGGCGGGTTTCACCGTCATGGATAAAGTCGAGAGAAGCCTGGATGCGGCGTCCCGTTTCGGTCAAAATCTCTTCCTGCACCAGATGTTCGGCGTTCACAAAGGCGTCGTGCAGGGCCTTGCCGAGGACAGTATCGCGGTCGAATAGTTCATGGGCGTGCAGGCCGAGCATGTCGTCATGTTCGAAGTGAAGAAAGCGGCGGGCAGCCTCGGAAACCAGTACAACGCGGTTGTCGCCCGTAAAAAGAAGGATTCCGTCCTGCAGGTTGCTGAGGATCTGGTCAAGGTTTTCCTTCAGCGCCGAGAAGACCTCCTCGACGTTGCGCATGCGCTGACCAATGATCTCAATCTTGTTGGAAACCAGCGCCGCGGTATCCTGGCGGGGCGTCTCCTGCTTTGCTTTCGACTCCTCGTATCCGGCGGCCTTGGCGCGATTCGGGTTTGTCCAGTAGTCCAACTGCAAGCTGATCTGTTCCAGCGGGCGTAGCGCAAGGTTGCCCAGCAAGAAGGCAACCAGCAGCGCGGTGGCCAGGGCAAAGCCCATCAGCGTGAAAGCCTCCTCGAGCCAGGGAGCATAAACGGCTCGCAGCAGGGTGGTGCGCACGCCAACATGCACGCTGGCAAACGGCTCCCCGTTACGATCCAGAGGCAGCACAACATCGAAAACCTTGGGTGCGCCAAAGACCTCGATCATCAGCCGGAAGGGATTCGCGTTGAGCAGGTGGCTATAGTCGGGGCGGACGGGAAGCGGCTTGTCTTCGTTCTCCGGGTTGGTGCTGAGCAGCGTACTGGACTGGCTGTCGCCGATGTTGATGTCGTAAACCGTCAGGGAATAGCGGTTGACCGAATCGATCACCGCTTGCAGCGCCGCATCGTCGCGCACCGCTTCGGCCGTCAGGTTGCGCAGTTCGGCGGGGTTGTTGGGGTCAACCTGGCGTCCCCTGAGCCCGGATTCCAGGGCCTGCTGAAGAGAGAAGCGGACCTGGTTTGCAACCATGTGGTTGGCGTCGTAGGTCTGTTGAACCGCCGCGTGGAGCAGTTGTCCGACGTAGACCAGCGAGAGCGACCCGGCGATGAGAAAGACCAGGGCGGTGATGGCAAGCACGAGTTTGGTCTTGAGGCGCACCGGTCAAAGCCCCTCGTCTTCTCGCATCTGGCTGTATTCCTTGAGCTTGTTGTGCAGGGTCTTGAGGCTGATGGCAAGGATTTCGGCTGCGCGGGTCTTGTTCTGCCCAGTGGACTCAAGAGTGCGCAGAATGAGCAGGCGCTCCGCCATGTCCACGGTGGTGCCAACCGGAATCGGCACCACCGTTGAGTCGAAAGTCTGGGTAGAAAGTGCCGGGGCTATTGCAAACGACGGCGGCAGATGGCCGGCATCCAGCGGGCAGCCATCCTGACAAAGGATCACTGCGCGCTCGACGGTATTGCGCATCTCGCGGGCGTTGCCGGGCCACTTGTAGTTCATCATGCGGTCCAGCATGGAGGCGGCTACGCCCGAAACACGGCGGCCGTGCTTCTTGTTCATCTCCGCCAGCATCAGTTCAGCCATGGCGGGAATGTCCTCCAGGTGGTCGCGCAGCGGCGGCATATGCACATTGAAGACATTCAGCCGGTAATAAAGGTCGGCGCGCAAATGGCCCTGAAGAACCGCATCGGCAGGATCGCGATTGGTGGCGGCCAGCACGCGGACGTCAGCGTCCAGTTCGGTGCGTCCTCCCAGACGGCGGTATTTGCGCTCTTCCAAAACACGCAGCAGTTTGGCCTGGGTGGCGGAGGGCATCTCGCCCAGTTCGTCCAGCAAGAGCGTGCCTCCCTGGGCCAGTTCAAAGCAGCCGGCGCGACGCTCGCCCGCGCCCGTAAAGGCACCCTTTTCGTGGCCGAAGACTTCGCTCTCAATCAATGTCTCGGGGATGGCCGCGCAGTTCACGGCGACAAAGGGGCGCTGTTTGCGCGGGCTCAGATCGTGCAGTGTGCGGGCGACCAGTTCCTTGCCGGTACCGCTTTCCCCGGTAATCAGCACGGAAACGTTAGAGGACGCGATCTGCTCGATCAGCGCGAAGATCTCTCTCATCTGCCGGGAATTGCCCACCATGGATCCGAGGACGCCCGTTTCGCGCAGGCGTCGCCGGGCAACTTCGAGCTCGATCTCGGTGTCTCGCTGCCGTGTGGCGTTGGCCAGGATGGTACGCAGCCGGGTTGCGTCGACCGGCTTTTGCAGAAAGTCGTACGCGCCCAGCTTCATGGCTTCGACGGCCAACTGAATGGAGCCCATCGCCGTCAGCACCACGACCGCGACGTTGGAGTTGAGGCCCGAACCATCTTCCGTCAGTTTGGTCAGCAGGCCGATGCCGTCCATGCGCGGCATCTTCAGGTCAGTCACGACAATTGCGGGTTCCCAGGCGAGCGATTTCTCCCAACCCTCGATGCCGTCCCTCGCTGTTTCGGTGCGATAGCCCCAGCCGGAGATCAACTCCGCCAACCCCATCAGCGCGTTGGGTTCATCTTCGACAATGAGGACTTTGACGTTGCTCTGCATAGTGCTGTTTGCCTGGGTTTCAATGGATTGCGACCATCGCGCCCGCAGAGCCGAGACCCTGCGGGCGCGATCGTCCCGTAATCTACTTTTCTACCATGCGAGGGCGAGTGGCGTTCTTGGACTTGCGCCACTCGCCCTTGCGGTTACTGAACCGCAGGCAGGGAATCGATGCGCGGATCGGAGTATAGGTGACGCAAGTCATCGGTTCTCCCAGCCGAATCGGTCGCCGGAGTCGCCAGGAACCACGCCCATATGCCGTTGCGAACAAGTGCTTCCGGCTGGGGAACCGGGCCGGTAAGCTCCACTCCCACGGGCTTGCCGGACGCCAGTTGCTTCGTCATGCGGTCGGCCGGAACCCATGGACTGAGTTCCTTGAGCCGTGCCTGGACCGCATCCACGTACAAAAGTCCCGGGAAGAAGTCGGTTGGCGTCAGAAATTCCGCTCCGGGGCGCGAATTCGGCTCTGCCGTCTCCCATACCCAGACCAGGTTGTGGACGCTATCATGGTTCACCAAGCGGTCGAAGAGCATCCGATAGAGTTCGCTGGATCCGTGGACGCCCTTGCGGCCGCTCCACCAGAAATCCTTGCTGTTGGATTCCGGGTAGGGATTCCAGAGCACGGCGACGCCTGCCTTATCCAGTTGTTGCAGCAGAGCTGCCACTGCGTCTGCCTGGCTGGCCCAGTGCTGGTTCAAGGCTGTGCCCGGCGCGAGCAACTGACTCCATTCGTAGTCGGTCAACTGGCCTTTGGCGCTCGCGGGAGCGTCGTTTGTGGGCCACGGGGCGCGCCAGCCGAGGCTTATCAGAGCGTGGTTCTGGGCAGCGTGGAGTGCTTCCTTGACGATTGCCTGCTGGTTTTCAGCCGAGGTGCCCAGGTCTGCGCCATAGATGGCAGGTTGCTTTCCCGAGGCTGAGAAAACTGCCGCGGTGGCCGCTGCGGGAGCGGATGCGTCATTCAACTGACCGCTCAGGATCGCTTTGCCGGGTGCGGCAAGAAGCCGGGCCAGCAAGGCTTTGGCAGCGCCGGTTGATTTGGAGCTGACCGGCTCGGCTTCAGGAGCGCCCTCGCCGCGCTGGGCCGTGGCCTTGCGAATCTCATCCATTGGGAGGGCGAGCCGTGCATCGTCGCGGCTGATAGCGCGCGGCGAGTTGTAGACAGCCTTTGTCCGGTCGAGTGGACTGCCCACCTGGATGAATTCGCTCCAAGCCATGAAATAGGTCCATTTTGGCTGTTTCTCCAGCACTTCGGGGCTGGGCAGTCCACCCACTTCGGCCAAGGCGATAGGTTTGTTGCCCGCCACCGCAACCATGCTGTCGTAGAACTCCTGCTTGAACTCGCCGTAGATGTCCATGGTGACCACGTCGGCATAGTTGGCGCCGGGATAGTACTCCGCCACCGGAGGCCAGCCGGGATTCGGCGCGTTCACATTCCAAACCCAGATCAGGTTGTCGAGGTGGTGAACGTTCACGAAGCGGTCGTAGAGTTGGCGGTAGAGAGCAGCGGAACCGTCCTTGCCGGGGCGACCACCCCACCAGAACCAGCCGCCATTCATTTCGTGATAGGGACGATAGAGCACCGGGACATGCGCATCGCGCAACTGGCGCAAGTACCCGGCGACCACATCCACCTGGGCGCACCAGCGGTTGTAGAGCGGCGTGCCGGGGGTCAGCAGTTCCTTCCACTCATAGTCCGTGAGGTGCGCCTGAACGCTCCCCGTGAAAGTGACCGGCTCGTCGTCGGTGGGGCGGACCTCATGCCAGGTGAGGGCAATGATGGAGCCGTGCTGGTACTGGCGCTTGACCTCTTCGATCATCTCCGGACGCGAGAGCACGGAGTCCTTGTCCTCGCCGGCGGAAAACCCGAAATCCTGCCCGTAGAGGCCGGGATATTTTCCGGTCAGGTCGTAGGCCATGTCGGTCCAGCGAGCGCCGGTGTAGGGATAATTGTGCTGCCCGGTCACGATGCCTTTGCCGGAGATGGAATTGAGGTAGGCAAGCAGGGCGCGCGCTTCAGGCGTGGCATGCGCGTTGACCGGCTGGGAGGCCGTTTGCGCCCACGCGGCGCAAGCCAGAATGGCGAACAGGCCAAGAGTAGAAAAGCGTTTTAGTTGCATCGTCAGCGTCCTTTTCCTTCGCGCTGCGAATTATAGCGGGTATCGTTATCATCTTGCACCTGAGCTGTGCAGTCTGCCAGAGCAATTGCATGAATCCGGTGAACCGCAGGGAGCAGCCGCGTTGAATGGGCAAGGCTTCAGCCGCGCCGAATGCGCGCCTCCAAAAGTACCGGCTTTAGCCGCGAGGGATGTTTTCAGGAGATTTCAGACATCCCTCAGGGGCTGAAGCCCCGGATTCTTTGGCGCTTTTGCGGCACGACTAAAGTCGTGCCCTTTCAAAACGCTAAAGTCGTGCCCTTTCAAAACACTAAAGTCGTGCGCTTTCAAAACACTAAAGTCGTGCCCTTTCAAAGCAAGGAGTTCGCTACCTCGGGATCGTCCTGCGATTGACCTGGGCAGTTTGGAGTCTTGGAAATCACCCGGCTTTGTCGGTCAGCTCGGCCCAGCGGGCATAGAGAGCGTCGCTTTCGTGCTGGGCGGCATCCAACTCGGCCAAAGCTTGCTGAAGCGCAATGGCGTCGACGCAGATGGCCGGGTCTTCCACCTGGGCATGCGCCGCGGCGAGACGCTCATCGGAGACTTCTACCCGCTGCTCGATGGTGGCGAACTCCCGCGCTTCCAGATACGAGAGCTTCTTCTTATTGGAGGCGGCAGGCCCCTCGATGGACGCACCGGCTTTGCGAACCAGACGGTCCTGCTCGTTTGCGCCGCGCTCCTGCCTGTCCCGCTCCTCCATCCAGTCTTCCCACTGTCCGTAATCGGCAAAAGTGCCTGCCTGGCCGCGGCCGTCCAGCCCCAGCACCGTGGAGGAGACGCGATTCAGCAGATAGCGGTCGTGGGTGACCAGGATCAATGCGCCGGGAAAGTCGAGCAGGTTCTCCTCCAGGATTTCCAGCGTCGGAATGTCCAGATCGTTCGTCGGCTCGTCGAGCAGCAGGACATCGGCCGGTTCGAGCATCAGTTTCGCGATGAGCACCCGCGCGCGTTCGCCGCCGCTCAGGTTGCGCACCGGCTGGTTGAGCTGTTCGCTGGTGAACAGAAAGCGGGTAGCCCAGCTGGCCACGTGGACCACGCGATCCTGGTAGATCACCGAGTCGCCTTCGGGGGCCAGCGCGCGTCGAAGTGTCAGATTTTCGTCGATCTCGCGGTTTTGGCTGAAATAGACCAGCCGCAGGGAATCGGCGCGCCGGATGCTGCCTTCGGCAGGATCGATTTCGCCGCGCAGCAGGCGCAACAGCGTGGTCTTGCCGCTGCCGTTGGGGCCGACAAGGCCGACCTTCATCCCGGCGGTCAGAATGAACTTGAGCCCGGTGAAGAGCCGCCGGCCCGGTTCAGCATCCGCCGGCGCGTCCTCGGATGCGCCGGATGGAATGTCGTAGGACACGTCTTCGAATTCGACCAGGCGCTTGGTCTTGCGCTGGCTGGCTCCGAAGTCGATGCCGGCAGAGTTCACCACCGTCCGGGAATTGACCTCTGCCAGCTGGCTGATCATTTCGTTTGCCGAGTCGATGCGGGCCTTGGATTTTGTCGTACGGGCCTTGGGTCCTCTCCGCAGCCACTCGATTTCGGTCTTGACCTGATTGCGCAGGCTGTCCTGCATGCGGCTTTGGGATTCCAGGTAGGCCTGCTTCTCTTCGAGGAATTTGCTGAAGTTGCCTTTCACGCGCAGAAGACCTTCGGCAAAGATGCGGTTCAGTTCGATGATCTGGCTGCTGGTGGATTCGAGAAAGTAACGATCATGGCTGACGGTGACGGCGGCAAACGAAGAGGAGGTCAGCAGCTCTTCCAGCCACTCGATGCCTGCGAGGTCGAGGTGGTTGGTCGGCTCGTCGAGCAGCATCACTTCCGGCTCGGACACCAGCGCTTCGGCAATGGCCAGACGCTTGCGCCAGCCGCCGGAAAGGGAAGCGGCCTCGGCTGCCAGGTCGGCGAAACCGGCGCGGCCGCTGATCTCGCGCAGACGGCCTTCGCGGTCGGAATCCAGAACATGGGCGGCTTCCAGCGCGCTTTCCAGCACCTGGCGGATTGTGAGTCCCGGCGCAAAGCGCGAGTCCTGCGGCACATAGGCTGCCCGGGCGCGCTTGCGCACGGCCAGTTCGCCGGAGTCCGGCTCGACCGTTCCGGCAAGGATCGCCAGCAGCGTTGACTTGCCGGCGCCGTTGGGGCCGATCAGTCCAATGCGGTCGCCTTCTTCGACGGTCAATGAGATGTTGCTGAAAAGAGGCTTTGCGCCGAACTGCTTGGAGACGGATTGTGCGTTGAGAATGGGAGGCATCTCTCTCTAGAGTACTGTGCCTTCGCTCAGCGGCCTACTCCAGCGGCCACGGAGATGCCATCGCTGCGGCTGTCAACGTCCAAAGGTGTACGCGATTTGGACCAGGCCGTTGTCGATTCCGGGGTTCGTCGAAGCTGTTTCATGGTTGGAAATGTGGTGGTATCGGTATTCGGCGCGCACCGAATGGTTGTGGGAGCGGAAGAACTCGACCCCGCCGCCAAGATCGAAGGTGAAATTGAAAGAGCCGGCACTGGAGACGGGGATCGGTTGAGTGGTGTACATGTATCCGCCGTGGCCGTTCAAGAAGAATTGCAGCTTGTGCCTCGGCTGAAAATTCCACTGCATACCAACGGGGGAGAAAGCCTGGCCAATGGTCCATTGTCGCCCGCATGTATCCGCATAGTTGAAGCTGTATACAGTGCCCGACGTGGCCGTAAAACTGTACGTGCCGGTCCCCGGCGTGCAGTGAATCGGTGGAACGGAAGAGTATGACTCCGTGAGGACGTAGGGCGAAGTCCAATTCTGCGTTATGCGCAAGACCGGGTCGCTTTCCAATGCCACTGGCAGAAGCTCGCCGCTGTATTGCCAGTTGACGATCCTGTTGAGGACGAGGCGGCGATTGTAGGAAACGCCCATACTGAGCAGCTTGCGATTCTCTGCCGTTCCCAGCAGCATGTGACTTGAGTCGCCGGAAAAGGCGGTCAGAATTCCGAATGTGTTGCGGGGAGCGAAATATCCGCCGTCGGAGTTGTTTTGCGCCAAGGCAATGACCGCTGCCAAGCCAGTCAACAATGATAGGAAACAGGCGCGCAGCACGCGAGCCATGAGCACGGCTTCGGACTTTGGCAAGAAGAACACCCTTTCGTTCAAGCGGACTTCGGAGGGCCCAAACGCCTATACTGCTGTTTTGACGGTGAATTTCATTTTATGGGAGCGCTTGCATGTCCTCGTCCGCTGTTGCCTTTGCCCGCCGGAACCACCCCCGTTTTCTCGATGAATTGAAGGCTCTGCTGCGGATCCCTTCGGTTTCCACATTGCCGGAGCACGCCGGGGATTGCCGATACGCCGCCGAAGTGCTGGCAGCCGAACTCACCCGCATCGGCATGGAAAACGTGCGCCTGATCGAGACCGCCGGGCACCCCCTGGTGTATGCCGACTGGCTTCACGCGGCAGGGAAGCCGACCGCCCTTTTCTATGGCCACTACGATGTGCAACCCACGGACCCGCTGGACGAATGGAAGTCGCCGCCGTTCGAGCCCACGGAGCGCGATGGCAATCTGTATGCGCGCGGAGCGGTGGACGACAAGGGCCAGGTTTGGGCGCAGATCAAGGCGCTGGAGTCGCTGCTGGCGGCCAATGGCAAGCTGCCCATGAATGTGCGGGTTCTGTTGGAGGGCGAGGAAGAGGTCGGCGGAGAAGGTATTGCTGAGTACGTCGCCTCGCAGCCGGCGGATCTGAAGGCCGATTTCGCGCTGATTTCAGATACCGAGTTGTTTGCCCCCGGCCTTCCGACTCTTTGCGTCGGGCTGCGCGGCATGATCTACACGGAACTGGAGGTGCGGGGCGCGAAGACCGATCTTCACTCAGGCATGTACGGCGGCGCTGCGCCGAATCCGTTCTTTTCTTTGGCGCAGATTCTGGCCCGCCTCAAGGATGAGGAAGGGCGGATTCTGATCCCCGGCTTCTACGACGACATCATCCCGCCCAGCGAAGCGGAATTGGCGGCATGGCGGAGCTTGCCTTTCGATGAGGAACAATACCGGATCGCCGAAGTGGGCTCGCGGCAGCTGGTGGGTGAAGCCGGTTACACCGTCCTCGAACGGACTTGGGCGCGCCCCACGCTGGACGTGCACGGGATACCTGGCGGGTTCGTCGGAGCAGGCGCAAAAACTGTGATTCCCGCCAAGGCACTTGCGAAGGTGTCGATGCGGCTGGTTCCGGGGATGACCCCGGCGAATTCATTCCGGCTGTACAAGGAATATGTCGAAAAGATCGCTCCGGCGGGCGTCGATCTCGAGGTACGCTTGATTCACTCCGGCGAAGCTTGCCTGATTCCGACCGACAATGCCTATATCCAGGCTGCGACACGTGCCCTTGAAGAAGTCTGGGGTAAGGAAACGGTCTTTATCCGGTCGGGCGGCTCCATCCCAATCGTGGGCGATTTTGCGCGGCATCTGAATGTGCCCAGCGTCATGATGGGCTTCGGACTGCCGGACGACAACATCCATGCGCCGAACGAGAAGTTCCATCTGCGGAATTTTGAGCTGGGCATCCAGTCCCTGATCCGCTTCATGGAGGAGGCGGCTGGTTGAGTCTTGAGCTTGACCATGCGGATGCAGCCGCGCCGGAAGCCATGGGGTTTGTCCTGGCAGGAGGGCGCTCAAGCCGCATGGGAGAGGACAAAGCGCTGGTGGAATTCGACAGCCAGCCGCTCGTGGCGCATGCACTGCGAATTCTTCGCGATGCGGGACTTCCGGCCTGGATTGCCGGAGCCCGCTCTCCGCTCGATCAGTTTGCCCCGGTTGTCGAAGACAAAGAGCCGGACCGGGGTCCTCTGGCTGGGATTTGTGCGGCTTTGGCAGCTTCTCCGGCGCGGTTCTCGGTTTTCGTTCCGGTCGATGCGCCGTTCCTGCCGCCGTCGCTTTTGAGATATTTACTGAATTGGTCGCTGAAGAGTGGAGCGGCGATTAGCACGGCATCGCTGCACGGATTTACCCAGACATTTCCCGCTGTGGTGGACCGTTCCGTATTGCCCGGCCTAACGGAAGAGCTGGAGTCCGGGCGCGGCGGATGCCATTCCGCTTTTGTTGCTGCATGCGACCGTTTGGGGCGGGAGCTTGCAGTAATACCTGTGGAGCGGGCGATCGAAGGCGGCCGGGTGACCCATCCGGCGGCCTTGTCCATGGACCTCTGGTTTCTGAACCTCAACGCTCGGGCAGATCTGTTGCGAGCCGAGTCATGTCGCGGGGACGGTATCGCGTAAGCTGATTGCACAGCCATGAATGAACCTGAACCCAATTCGGAATTGATGGAAGAACTGGACGAACTGGAGCAGGGCGAGAGTTCTGCGCCCGCGCCAGTGTCGTCGAAGCCGATCATTGAATTTCGCAATGTATCCATTTCGTTCGGGGACCGGGCGGTACTGGAGGACGTGAGCTTCTCCGTGGAACGCGGCCAGACTCTTTGCATTCTGGGCCGTAGCGGCGTAGGCAAATCTGTCGCGTTGCGGATGCTGATGGGCTTTCTGAAGCCGGACACCGGCTCGATCGAGGTGGAAGGGCAGGAGATTGTCGGACTGGAAGAAGAAGGGTTGAGGGCCATTCGCAGGCGGGTCACCATGGTCTTCCAAAATGGGGCGCTTTTCGATTCGCTGAGTGTGCGCGAGAACGTCGCATTCCCTCTGCGCGAACGGGGCGGCCTGGACGAAGAACAGATTCAGCAAATTGTCGATCGGCTGATCGGGTTGGTCGGCGCCGAAGACGTGGTGGATGCCCTGCCCGCCAGCCTGTCGACTGGCCGCAGGCGCGCTGTGGCCATTGCCCGGGCGCTGGCGGCGCAGCCGGAGGTTGTTTTGTACGATGAGCCCACCACCATGGTGGATCCCATCATCGCCAAACGCCTTGGCGATCTGATTCAGCGCCTTAAACGGCAGCTTGGATTTACCAGCATTGTGGTGACGCACGACATGCGTTTTGCCGAGAGGCTGGCGGACAGTGTTCTTTTTCTGGACCAGGGGCGGGCGCGGTTCTTCGGCCCGCTCAAGGATTTTGTGGCATCCTCGGATGCTCATATTTGCCAATTTCTTGCACTTGACGCGTATGTATTGCCATCAAAATGAGATATTTGGGAGCGAGTGATCACAATAGGGCGCGATTCTTCTTGCTATTCCCCGATCGTGAGGGTGATGCTGACAGGGAGCGGTTTTCCAGAAGTGCTCGCTTGAGTTCTTAAGGTTTAGTGCTTCGATTTCCGGAAATTCGCCAATCCCCGGCTACCGATACGGGTATAATCTTCGAGTTGCGTTTTATTCGGTTTTGCCGGGGTTTCGTAAACGCGCCTGAAGCAGAGTTCTTCTGCCAACGGCTGGGCCAATTGACTTGTGAATGCGAGAAAAATGGTGAGCCGAGACGCCGCACTGGATTACCTAATGGAACCATGAATCGTGGTTTCGCCTCAAAATGATCAATCCAGTTGCAGCGAGGGTGCGATTTTGTTGTACTTTGTCCGATCACTCCCTGCCTTGTTCTTCCCGAGGAAGTTGATTCTTCTTCCATACTCGTTTTTTGAATCTCAGAGGTATGCGGAACGAAATATGGCAACGACGGAGTTCTGGCAAAGGGTATCCGCTTCGGTATCATCCACCGCCGAGTGGTCAGGGGGAACGAAATCAAACACCGTCAAGGGTTTGCGCGGAACCGCGAAGCTTTGGATGGCGTTGGACGGATTGATGGTTCTGGCTATCGCCCTGTTTGCAATGTTTTACACCATGCGGACGGCGCAGATGCCTGGGACGGCGGGCAGCTGGAGCAGCTCATTGATTCACATGCGCCCGACAGGCGTGCTCCCGGTCCTTTTCTTTGGTTATACGGTTGCCTTGTTGGCGATCAGCAGGCGGTTCAACCTGTACGCGCCGATGCGGTTGTCGAATTTCCTGCACGAACAGAGACTCAGCGTTCAGACCTGCCTGATCTCAGGTTTATTGCTCACCAGCGCACTGTACCTGGTCAAGGCTCAAGAGATTTCCCGCAACGCTGTCCTGATGACGATCTGTCTAGTCACTGTGGCTCTCAGCATGCGGCGTCTGATCTATCGCGCTTTGCTCTATCGCCGCTTCGATAAAGGGGTGGGAACGCGCAATGTCCTGATTGTTGGCACCGGACCGGAAGCGCACGCACTGCGTCATCACCTGGAGAGTATTCGCCACCTCGGATTCACATTCAAGGGCTTCATCGATTTCCCCTCCTCTGGATCTCGGCTCACTTCGACATCGGGCGATGTGGTGGGTTCCCTCGACACTCTTTTCGATCACGCGCGCAAGCAGTTTATCGACGAGATCTTCTTTACCTCGCCCTGCGAGCGAGGAGTTGTGCAGGAAGTGTTGGAACAGGCGCGAACGCACGGTGTGGACCTGAGAGTGATTCCGGATATGTATGACGGCCTGACTTGGAACAGTCCGGTCGAGTACGTCGGTCAGTTTCCGACCATTCCACTGCATCGCGGTCACGTTCCCGAGTTTGCTTTGATGCTCAAGCGCGCCTTTGACGTGGTCTTTTCCCTCGTGGCGCTGGTACTTGCTTCGCCGCTACTGCTCATCATCGCCATCGCCATCAAGCTCGATTCCAAAGGCCCGGTCTTCTATCGCTCGGAGCGAATTGGCAAGAAGGGGCACGTGTTTCTGTGCACCAAGTTCCGCACCATGGTGAGCGATGCCGAGCAACGCCGCGCCGAGTTCATGCACATGAACGAACGGGACGGCGTGCTCTTCAAGATCACCAACGATCCTCGCATAACGAAGCTCGGGTGCTTCTTGCGCAAGTATTCGCTGGATGAACTGCCTCAGTTCTTCAACGTTCTGCGCGGTGACATGAGTGTGGTTGGCCCGCGTCCACCGATCGCAAGCGAAGTGCGCGAATACAAGCTCAGCCATATGCGCCGCCTGGATGTGACACCGGGCGTGACCGGCCTCTGGCAGGTGCAGGGACGTCAGGATCCTTCCTTTGACAGCTACGTTTCGCTGGATGTGACCTATATCGAGAACTGGACCATCTGGCTCGATATAAAGATCATTCTCCGGACCATCCTCGTTGTCTTTGCCGGTACAGGATCTTAGGTCCTTCGTTTTGGAACAGATGGCCGCCCGCGAGAAGGGCGGCATTTTCATTTGAGGGGATTAAACTGGAAGAGTGAAGATCGCACTCGCGCAGATCAATCCGACGGTCGGGGATTTTACCGGTAACCTGGACAGGATTCTTGCTGCCAGCCGTCGTGCGGCGGCGGAGGGTGCGCGGTTGACCGTTTTCTCCGAGTTGGCGATATGTGGCTATCCGCCCGCTGACTTCTTGGAAAAGCCAAGCTTCCTGGCGCGGTGCAGCTCGGCATTGGATGAGCTGGCAATTGCCTCGGCCGGTTTATCCACTGCATTGCTTGTGGGTACGGCTCTGGCAACGGAAGCGGACTCCGGCAAACCTGCGGTCAATGCGGCGGTCCTGATGGACAAGGGCCAGATCCTGCTTGAACAGCACAAGCGTCTGCTGCCGTTTTATGACGTCTTTGACGAACAGCGCTATTTTGCGCCCGCGAAGCGGCAGAGAGTGGTCGAACTGGACGGTCTGCGCCTGGCAATTTCGATTTGCGAAGACGTTTGGAACGACAAGAACTTCTGGCCGCGCCGGCTTTATTCCGTCGATCCGATGGAAGAATTGATGCAGCAGAATCCGCAACTGCATATCAATCTTTCGTCCAGTCCGTTTTGGCACGCGAAGCGCGGCATGCGCCGGGAGATGCTGGCTTCCATCGCCCGCCGGGATGGCATCCCGGTATTGCTTTGCAACCAGGTGGGAGGAAACGACAGTCTGATCTTCGACGGCTCCTCGCTGGCCTTGAATGCAAAGGGAGAACTGATTGCGCAGGCGGCTTCATTTGAGGAAGACTTCGTAATCGTCGATCCGTTCGCCGCAGAGCAGATCGAAACCGCAAAGGAAGATGAAACCTCGGCGGCCTACCGGGCGCTGGTACTCGGAACGCGCGACTATGTGCGCAAGTGCGGGTTCAAGAAGGCGATCATTGGCCTGAGCGGCGGAATCGATTCGGCGCTGGTTGCCGCAGTGGCCAAAGACGCTCTGGGCGCGGAGAATGTGCTTGCCGTTGGCATGCCCAGCCCCTATTCCTCGCAGGGATCGATTGATGACAGCCGCCAGCTCGCGGCGAATTTGGGGATCCGTTTCGAACTCATTCAAATTACCGGGCTCTTCGAGGAATACCAGAAAGCTCTTGCGCCGCTGTTTGCCGGGACCAGCGCAGACACCACCGAGGAGAACCTCCAGTCGAGGATTCGGGGAGCGTTGCTGATGGCGCTCTCGAACAAGTACTCCGCTCTGGTTCTGACCACTGGTAACAAGTCGGAGATGGCGGTTGGCTATTGCACTCTTTACGGCGACATGATCGGCGCTTTGGCCGTCATCGGCGATCTGGTCAAGACGCGGGTCTACGATGTTTGCCGGTGGCTCAACCGGGACGGCGAAGTGATCCCCAAGTCGATTCTGGTGAAACCTCCATCGGCCGAATTACGCCCGGATCAGAAGGACACCGATTCGCTGCCCCCCTACGAAGTTCTTGACCCGATTCTGGAAGCTTACGTCGAGCGCTACGAGACCCCGGAGCAGATTGTGCAAGCAAACGGATTTCCCCTGGAACTGGTCCAACAAGTGGTGCGCCTGGTCGAGCGGTCCGAGTACAAGCGCCAGCAGGCCGCGCCGGTCCTGAAGGTCACCTCCAAGTCGTTTGGCATGGGGCGCAGATTTCCCATTGCCGTCAAGGTTCAGGTATAAAAAATTGGGAGCAATCCCGATACTTAAGGAGAATCAGCTTGATTCGTTTGTCTGCCCGTATCGCCAGCCTTGCTGCGTTGGCCGCTCTGTCCCTTTCCGTGATCCAACTCTCTGCGCAGGAGCAGGCGCCCACCGCGCCGGATCAAGCCGTTCCAGCCGCACCCACTGCGCCGGTGACATTTCCCAAGGCCGATCCGGCAAACTTTACTGCCGCCGCTCCCAGCAAGGAAACGGTCTATGCGTTCCTGAACGCCAACTGGGGTTACGATGAGAACCGCATGTGGCAGGTGCAGGCGATCCTGAAGACTCCGGTCGAAGGAATCAGCAAGGTCGTTATTCTGGTTGGAGACAAATCCGGCAAACAGAAGGTTCAGGGAATTTCGTTCTTCGTCCTTGCCGATGGCAAACATCTGATTGCCGGCGACGAGATTGTTCCTTTTGGCGCGACACCGTTTGCCGATGCACGCGCCATTGCGCAAAAGCGCGCCGACGGTCCAACGCGCGGCGCGATATCGAAGGATCTGGAATTGGTCGAGTTTGCCGACTTTCAGTGTCCTCATTGCAAGGAAGCGCAGCCCAACATGGAAAAGATCGCTACGGACTTTCCCAAAGCCCGCATCGTCTTCCAGAATTATCCCCTTCCTCAGCACAAAGCCGCGGCGCCCGCTGCCGCCTATGGGCTCTGTGTTGCCAAGATGGGCGGCAACGACGCCTTCTTCCTCTTCGCATCGACCGTGTTCGAAGGTCAGGATGGGCTGAATACCGAAGACGGCGCCACGCTGACTTTGAATAGCGCCGTGACCAAGGCTGGTCTCGATCCGGCCAAGGTCCAGGCGTGTTCCACTACCCCGGAGATCGTTTCCGCGGTGAATGCATCGGTCAAGCTGGCGGAGGATCTGAACATCACGCAGACGCCTACGCTGCTGATCAACGGCCGTCCGGTTCCCATCGGCGGCATCCCATATGAAACGCTCAAGCAGATCATCGAATACCAGGCCAAGCTGGATGGGGTTTCGAAGTAGTCCACAAGCGCGAAGGCCATTTTGGCTGGCGGTTGAGAAGTATTCATCGACTTCACGCGGGGCAGGCAGGCGATTCAGCCGGCCTGCTCCGCTGTCGTTTGCGGGTATTTTCCAACGCCGATGGCGAACACATGTCGTGTAGAAGGGCTTCCGGGCAGTTTCTCAGCGTGCCGGAACGTTCTTTTCCAAAACGATCATCTGGGTATGGCCAGCGGCCTGTGTCGAGCGAACGGCGTGCGGCGTAATGACAATCAGGAGTGTGGAATAGTTTTTCTGCGCGTTGATGTCGGTCAGGTTGTTCAGCCCCGGAATCTCACTGACGCCGGGCGTTCCGCTGACGGCGCGGCTTTGCGACTTGTCCAGTTCGCTGACCACCACTACGCTTTCGCCCTCCTTGAGGGTAATTACGCCTGAATATGCGGTGTTCGAGAGCACGGGAACATCGTTGATCGACGAACCGGCAAGTGCGTCCACCTTCATGTCCATGGTCAGCGCGACATCTCCGTTCCGCAACACCTTGGGGGTGGCTTTGAGGGTCAGCCCCAGGTCCTGATATTCGATCATTGGAATGTTGGATACTCCGCTGGTCAGCCCGGAGAGAAGGGAAGAGAGAGCACCTGAGGTCCCAGCGCCGGTGAGCCCGGGAATATTCACGCCGCTTCCGGTGCCGCTGGAAAACGAAGATGTCTGGATGGGATATCGCTCGCCAAGGCGCAGCGTTCCTTCTTCGCCATCTCCCAGACGAAGCTGTACCTGGTCCAGTTCGCGCGATTCGGACGAGTTGAGATTGAGGTTGAGGGCTGTTGAGCCTGGGGAGAGAGCGAATGCCGCCGGGCTACAGGTTGAGCCGGCAGTCAGGCTGCAATTGCCGCCAAACGTAGCAATCCCATTGGAAAAGAGCGCGCTCGATACCTGGCCCGATGCGAGCAGGATTCCCAGGATTGCCCCGACATCGCCGGGAGCGGCCAATCCGGACGAGATGATTTGCTGCACCAGTGACTGGTTTGCGCTCAGGATCGATGCGGCTTCGGCGGACATGTTGTAGACCGCGGACGATTGTGGCAGTTGGGCTCCGGTGTTGCGCCCGCCGGAGTGGGCCAGCTGGATCATTCGCACATCGAGTATGACCTGATCGCGGCCGTCTACCAGTTGGTGCACCGTGGCGTTGAAGGCCTCCAGCGTGCCTGGCGACGCCCGCACGGTCACTGTGCCTGCCGACGGGTCCGCAGCCGCCGGGGATATGCCAAAGATGTCCTTTGCCAACTTGTTGGCGATCTCGCCTAGTTCGGCCGGACTCAGCCCGGAAAGATAGATCGTTTCCAACGCCTGGCGCTCAAACTGCTGACGGGTTTCGCGTGTGTCGCGCGCAACAAGCATGCGATGCGCATCGATTGGCACGTAAAACGTCTTGGTCACCAGGGCCAGCGTATGCATCGCCTGTTCAAAGTTCGCGTCGTCCAGATCAAAACGAACCTGGGTTGGACGTACGCTATCGTCGAAGGTGGTTTCCAAACCAAATGCCATGAAGACCTGCCGGATGACTTGGCGCTGGTCGGTGTGCAGATGGAAGCTGCGCTTTCCCGCGGAGTGAATCGGCTCCTCTTGCTCTCCGATCTGGGAAGCGATCTGGCTGTACAGCTGCTTGATCTTGCCTCGCAGCGCATCGTCTCCCAGCTCGTTGAGGTGCTCGGCGGCCTGAGCGCTGTGAGGATTGAGTTCAAGGGCACGGGAAAGGGCGGCGCGCGCTCCTGCCTGATCGCCCCGCACGCGATCTTTGGCCGCAGCCTGGATCAGCGCGGTAACCGCGTGGTTGCGGGCTACTTCCTCGGCGAGCGGGTAATCGCGGTTCGACGGGTCAAGTTGGGCGGCCCGGTGGTAGGATTCCATCGCCTCCTCGAACTTCTCCGCCTGAAAAGACTTGCTGGCGGCCAGGAAGAGCTTTGCGGCACGGGCCCGGTCGGCGCTGCTCGGCGGTTTGCTCGCCAAGGAGGACGCCGCCAAAGGCGCGGAGGCTGGAGGAGTGGAGGCAGGGAGAGAACCCGGCGCCTGTGCCCCCAGCATGAACGGGACCGAGCTGACCACCGCAACCAGTATCGCCATCGTGAGGCGTGGGTACTCGCGGATGGGCCTGGAGCTTGGCGGGGGCGGAATTGAAGGCGAGAGCGGGTTCACTGGGCATCCCTGGAGCAAGCAAGCAGATCGGCGAGCGAAGAGGCACAGACCTCCGGGCCCAGCTCCGCAAGCGTGTCATAGGCGAAGTTGCCGGTGGCAACCGCGATGACGGGAAGCGAATTGTCATGTGCGGCCTCAATGTCGCGCGGCGTGTCTCCGACTACGCAGACGGTCGCCTGCGGGCCAGCCAGCGCGCGCGCCTTGCACGCCGCTGCGCCTACCAGTTCCGAACGCACCGGGAAACGATCGCTGAATCCGCCGAATCGAAACCACTCGCGCAGACCAACCACTTCCATCTTGATCCAACCGATTGCTTCCAGGTTGCCGGTGGCAAGGCCCAGCAGGGCGCCCATCCCGGCCAGATGATGCAGGGCCTCTTTCACGCCCGGCATCAGGCGCAGTTCCATCTGCTCGCGTTGCTCGGCTACGGATCTGCGCATGGCTTCGAGAATGGCCTCGAATTGAGGCTCAATCACCTCGGCGGGAATCTCCGCCTGCCGAAAGGCCTCGCGCAAAATGGCGGTATCCGTGCTGCCGTGGATAGGAATACCGACCAGCGAGACGTCAAAGCCGGTTACCCGCTGAATGGACGGGGTGAACGAGTCCATGTGGACGCGGTCGCGGCTGCGCAGCAGCGTTCCGTCGATATCGAATAGATACGCATCCTGATGGTCCCAGACAAAGCCGGACTTGACAAGAACACGTGAGACATTCGTCGGAGGAGTGGTGTGCATTTGTCCTTGAGTTGCAATCAGCCTTGACGGTAGATCTTGCCCACCGTGCTGAATACAGGACGATCACTACGCGGCGGACGCTTGAGTCCCGCGCGCACCTCGGACAGATCCAGATCCAGCTCAGCCATGGTGCGGCTCAGCGTGTTGCGATGCATTCCCAACTCTTCAGCGGCCTTGCATTGATTGCCACGATTCGCGACCAGCACTTCGCGCAGGTATTGCTTTTTGAATTCGCGAACCGCTTCCTCATAACCGATTCCGCTGGAATGCATCTGAGTGATCAGGATGTCCAATTGTCGTTTCACGCTCACCTCTTGCGGATAAATTGCTTTCAACTTTTTTCTGAAATGCTCTTCAATTCTTTTGACCGGTCGGCTCCAGGCAGAACGGCAATTGAAAATCGATATTTCCCGGGGTGCAATCTCTCGGATTCTGCCGTCAAGCCTGGCCACGCGGATGCATCCACAAAGGCGATTTTTCTTCCAACCGGTTCAACCCAATCCTGATACGATCAGCCAGTTCCGAGGGGCTCATCCGGACTTCGAGGTGGCATGCGCCCATGAACATGCGGGGTAACTTGCCTTCTCCGATCCAGCGCGCCTGCGGGAAAAAGGCAAGCGTAACGAGTATTGCCAAAGTCACCAGTGCCGCTCCCTGGAAAAGCCCGAATGCTCCACCCGCAAGCCGGTCCAGAAAGCCCAAGCCGATTGAGTGCGCGGTACTCGAAAGTACCTTTCCCGCCACGTCAGCCAACGCCATCACAACGATGGCGATCAAAATGAATGCCACAGTATTGGCTATGGCATCAATGCGTGCGAAGGGCATGATCAAAGCAGCAACGCGCGCGTAATTCCACGCCGCAAGCACCAGGCCCAGCAACAGCCCGCCCAGCGAACAAAGAGAACGGAGGAACCCATGCGCAAATCCGTTCGAAACCGCCAAAATCAAAACAATGACGATGGCCCAGTCTGCAAATGTCATACTGCGCACCGCCTACGTTCAAATCACGAGTTTCCGCCCTGTAAGGCGGCGGAATGCTTCCAGATACTTAGCCCGAGTGTGCTCTGCGACTTCGCCCGGCAACTCGGGCGCGGGCGCCTGCTTGTTCCAGTGGATTGATTCGAGATAATCGCGCACGAACTGCTTGTCGAATGAAGGCTGAGCTCCGCCCGGCTTCCAACTGGAACCCTCCCAGAAGCGGGAGGAGTCCGGCGTGAGTACTTCATCAGCAAGGATAATCCCGTCGGCTGTCCTTCCAAACTCAAATTTCGTGTCGGCCAGAATTAATCCGCGGGATTCGGCATGCCGTGCTGCTTTTTCGTACACAGTCAGGGTCAGCCGGCGCAATTCGGCCGCGTCGGCAGCGCCCACCAGGGCCTCGGTCGCCGCGTAGTCGATGTTCTCGTCGTGCGCGCCGCCTTCAGCCTTCGTGGACGGCGTATAGAGCGGTTCCGGCAAACGCGAGCCGTCCAACATCCCAGCGGGCAGCGTAATGCCGCAGACCGTCTGGCTGGCCTTGTATTCCTTCCAGCCCGACCCAGTCAGGTAGCCACGGACCACGCACTCGACGGGAAACATCTTTGCGCGCTTGACGAGCATCGAGCGTCCTTCGAGCTGATCGGCATAGGGATGCAACGAAGCCGGAAAGTCCTTTACCTCGGTGGCGATCAGATGATTCGGGACAAGGTCCTTCAGTAACTCAAACCAGAACAGCGAAATCTGGGTAAGAATCTTGCCTTTGTCCGGAATTCCCGTGCCCAGCACGTGGTCGAAGGCTGAAATGCGATCCGTGGCCACCAGCAGCAACGCGTCGTCAACGGCGTAAAGATCGCGCACTTTGCCCCGGCCAAGCAGGGATGTGGCGCCAAGTTCGGTCTTCAAAAGGGCAGGCATGAAGGAGCTTTCCTCGCAAGATACTGAATCTCCGATTTTCGGGGGAATGAAGCCGTTTGTCAATGCGGCTGCCCACGTGGAGCGCAGATGGCCGCATGCATCCAAAGCCTTTAAATAGTTCCGTAAGACATTCTGGGTCTTAGTTGACGGTACATTGCAAGGCGGTGTGACAGCCGTCACGGAATCAAGACTCAGTATAAGCGACACTCCATTTGTCAACATGGTTCGGGGCAGTCGAAAGAATAGCCCTTTGAGCCGGAAGACACGAGGCAGCAGTGGAAAGGGGAAGCCGCGGCTAGCTTCGTTTTGTGCAGGGATTGCCAGTAGTCGCGTGCTACCGACCTCCAGCGCCGACTACTGGTTCCCGTCTTAACTTGTGTAATACAAGCGCCTCCGAAGCGACGTATTCCTTCGGGGGTGTATTTTCGTTCCAAAATCCGTCCGACAAGCTGGCCTGCGAATTCGAAACAACCCGGATTGCTCCTGTGTTCCGGCGGGGGAAGGAATTCAAACTTCAGGCAAGAGTCCAGGCAAAACACGCCGGGCCGAAGCGGTTGCTTCGGCATGGCGTGGCGCACGGCTCCACTGACGCTCTACGCCGTGGCTCTTTGCTGGTGCTCGCTGCCAAGCCTCACACTGACCACCCGGCTGACGCCAGGCTCCTGCATGGTGACGCCGTAGATCAAATCTGCCGCGTGCATCATGCGCTTGGAGTGGGTCACGATCAGGAACTGCGTTTCCTCGCTGAGCGAGTGGAGCAGGTCCGCCAGGCGGCCGACGTTGGTCTCGTCCAATGCGGCATCCACTTCGTCGAGGACGCAGAACGGGCTGGGCTGGAACTGGAAGATTCCTACCAGCAGAGCCAGGGCCGTCAGGGCTTTCTCGCCGCCCGAGAGCAACAGCACATTCTGCAGCTTCTTTCCCGGAGGCGAAGCCACGATGTCCAGACCGCTCTCGGGCGAATTCTCGGCGTCGGTGAGCCGCAGGAATGCCTGGCCGCCGTGGAAGAGCCGGGTGAAGACCTGGGCGAAATTCTCGTTGATCCGTGCGAAGGCCTCGTCGAACCGGGTGCGGGAGATCTGATCGATCTCCTTGATCGTCTCCTGGGTATTCTCGATCGATTCCATCAGATCGGTCCGCTGGGTTTCCAGGAAGCTGTGACGGTCGGCTGTCTCCTTGTATTCGTCGAGGGCCATCATGTTCACCGGGCCCATCTGCTCAATGCGCGAACGAAGGGTTCTGCAAGTCTCTTCTTCTTCTGCAAGGGCTTCGTCGGCGATGTGCCCGATTTCGGTGTCAGCGCGCAGAACAGCGGCCTCGACATTCACTTCGGCCAGGCAGGTCGTTTCAAGGTACTCAAGGTCGGAACGGAGCTTGGCGACCTCCGCGGCGCGGGCGGCGCGGCCTTCGCGCAATTGCTCGAGGCCTGTGCGCTCTGTTTTCAACTGAATTTCCATCTGCGCCAGCTGTTGGCGGAGCGCCTGTCCTTCTGTGGCTGATTTCTCCGCGAGGGCCAGAGCTTCGGCGCGCACGGCGGCCAGCTCGGTCTCGCGCAATGCCAGTCCCGCGCTCTCCTGGGTGCGCTGTTCGCGTTCGCCCGCGGCGGCGGTTGCTTGTTGTTCGATACTCGTCACGCGCCGTTCCAGATCGGCGTGCAGACGTTCAATGCGCTGGAAAGCGGATTCGGCGCCACGACGGCGCTCTTCCAGCCCGGCCAGTTCGGCGGTGATGTGCGCTGCTTCCTGCTGCAGGCCTTCCCGCTTCTGGCGCAACAACCCGAGCTGAGCTTGCTGTTCGTCCAGGGCTGCCTCAGCGGTACAGTGTTCAGCATCCAGCCGCCGGGCTTCTTCGCGTTTCTGGGCAATACTCGTTTGTTTTGCTTCGCGCGCGTCCTTGTTCCGCGCGGCTTGCGTGGCCCACTCCTGAAGACGCCGCTCGACGCGCTGGGCTTCCGTCTCCATCTGCTTGAGCGCCGCACCCTGGTTGGCGGCATCGCGCTCGGCCAAGCGGCGTTCTTCGCTACTGGCCTCCATCTGATAGGTCAAGTCTTCAATCGTGTGGGTCAGTTCCGCAGCTTCGGCTTCCGCTTTGGCGAGATTCGCCTCGATCCCCGCAACGCGGGTTTCGGTCAGCCGCAACTCGCGCTTCAGGGCAAGCGGGCCTTCGCTGGCAGGTTTGCCACCGCTCACGGTGCCGTTGTGGAAGCACTCGCCTTCCGGGGTGAGGAAGTAGCCCAGAGGATGCCTGGCTGCAAGCCGTTGTGCTTCACCGAGATCTTCGACGATGTAGCCGTTGCGGATCTTCGGGAGCAGGGCTTCGATTGAGCTTCCGAACCCATTCAGTACCTTGATGGATTCGCGCAGCGGGGCCAGGCCTGGGGCGCTCAAGGGGGCCATGCCCCCGTCGACCTGACTCGCTTGCTCGGGATGAATGAGGAAGGTGGCGCGGCCGTCAATGCCGGACTTGAGCAACTTGACGCACTGCTCGGCGACATCCCAGCTTTCGACCACGACGTAGTTCAGTTCGTCGCGCAGGAACTCATCGACGACACCTTCGGCCGCTCCGCTGACTTCCAGAAAATCCGCCAGCGTTCCCACCGGGGCCATATTCGGGCCCAGGGCACCGGGCTTCAACAGGCGGCGCACCGTTTCGGTCGAGTAGCTGTGGTCGCGGATCAGGGCTTCCAGAGAGCTGCGCCTGCCTGCCACGGAAGCTTGCTCGGCGCGCTGCTGATTGGCGCGGGTGCGCAACGCATTTTCCTCCGAGCGTCGGGCCTGCAGGGAAGAGCGCAGCGTGGCAATTTCATTCTCCAGCCGCTTGACGGACTCGGTAGCGGATTCGTGGCGCAGACGGGCCTCGGAGTTCTGCACATCGAGGTTCTCCTGTTCGCTGGTGGCCCGACCGATCTCCATCTCCAGGCGCTCGGCCTCGCGCTCCAGTGCGGCAAGACTCTCTTCGCCTTGCGCGGTGTGATTGCGCGCATTCCCGGCCATGGTCAGCAGGTGCATTACATGGCGGCGGCTGGCCTCCAGTTCGCGTTCCGCGGAAAACACCTCTTCCGCGGCTAGGCGCGCCTCGTGCTGGCCCGCTTCAACTTTGAGGCGGAACTCCTTCGCCTCGGCGGCCGCCGACTGCAGGAACGTGTGCTGTTGGGTCCTCTCCTCATCGACGCCGCCCAGTTGCAGACGGGTTGCTTCCAACTCAGCGGAGGCAGCGGCAATGCGGGCTTCCAATTCTGTCACGCGCTCGGAGTTGCTTCTCACCCGGGCCTTGGCGCGCTCCAACTCGACAGCGGCGTTGCTGGCCCGGCTCTGGGCTTCCTGGCCCTGGCGGTCCAATTCGTAGCCCCGCTCGGTGACGGAGTGCTGGGTGGCTTCCTGCTCTTCAATTCCGGCGTGTGCGGCGTTGATCTGCTCGGTAAGGGCGGTGATCTCGGCATCGAGGCGGGCCTGCGTGGCGTCCATCTGGGCCATTCTGCTGGCCAGTACAACGCGCAGGCGTCCGCGCAACTCGTCGCGCACCGCGGCAAAACGCTCGGCCTTGGCCGCCTGGCGCTTCAGGCTGTTCATCTGCCGGGTGACTTCTTCAAAGATGTCGTCGACGCGGGCCAGGTTCTGCTTCGCGCTCTCCAAACGGAGTTCGGCCAGGCGCTTCTTGGTCTTGAAGCGGGTAATCCCGGCCGCTTCTTCGATAATGGCGCGCCGGTCGTGGGGTTTGGAGCTCAAAAGCTGGCCGATGCGCTCCTGGCCGATGATGGCATAGCTTTCCGGTCCCAGGCCGGTGCCCATAAAAATATCTTGAATATCGCGTAGCCGGCAGAGCTTCCCGTTCAGCAGATATTCGCTCTCGCCGGTGCGAAACAAGCGACGGGTAATGACGATCTCACCCTTTTGCGGCGTCCGATGGAACTTGCGGCGGCGAATCTTGAGGACTACGGCCTGGGGGCCTTCCGCAGACGCGCTTGCATTGCCTTCAACGCCTTCTTCTTCAAGCACCTGGCCTGGCTGCTCGCTGGCGATGATGTCTTCCGCCTCCGCGGCGCGCAGGCGGCGGATTTCGCCTTCGTCCCAATCAGAGGGACCTTCGTGATCCACCTGCACCTCAGGCTCGACCGGGATCGGGCCCTCGTAGGCCTCGGGATCGACCATGGTGAGTGTCACTTCGGCCATCCCCAGCGCCTTGCGGTCGCGGGTCCCGGCAAAGATCACATCCTGCATGTTTGTGCCGCGCAGTGTCTTGGCGCTCTGTTCCCCCAATACCCAGCTCACTCCGTCCAAAATGTTGGATTTGCCGCATCCATTCGGGCCCACAACCACGGCGATGCCTGTTCCGCGAACGGTCAATTCCGTGCGGTCGCAGAAGCTCTTGAAGCCGAGGATGTGGATCTTTTTCAGTTTGAGCATGAGTTCTCCGGTTTCTTGGGTGATTCACAGGGACGCGCCTGGGTTTCAAGCATGCGTCCGCCACGGGGAAAAACTCTTCCCCGAATACTGACTCTAGGGAGCCTTGGGAGCGGGGTCAACGCGGGAAAGGAGGGTTTTTGTGGATAAGGCAGTCCGGAATTCGGGTTCCCGCAAAAAACTTTGCGGCGCGCTGGAAATCCAGGTTTATTACCGAGTTTTGTGCCTGTTTTACACATGCGGCTGCAGATGATCCCCGGAACTCCGCAACCATTCGGAAAGCTACCGCGCCGTAGGCGCATAGTTTGCTAACCCGGAGCTTGAGCTGGGAAACCAGCTCCCCGATAGAGCCGGAGTCCCGTAGGGACTTTGCGAAAAGCGAGATCATGGCGCGCATTGCGCTGGAGAGTTGGTCTCCAAAAAACTCCAACAAAATACTTGACGCCATACACTGTGCAGCATACAGTATGCGTAGTACAGTAGTTGTCACACAGTGTACGAGGTACAGCATGACCATTGCCGAAAACCTTTTTGAGAATCTTCGCCTGGAACTGCGCAGAGGCTGCCTCACGTTGGCGGTGCTTGCACAACTTCGCCAGGAGCATTACGGCTACACGCTTCGCAAGGCCCTTGCCGAGCGTGGCCTGACCATCGACGAAAGCACACTTTACCCGCTTTTGCGCCGGTTGGAGAGTCAGGGCCTCTTAGCCAGTGAATGGCGGGAAGAAGATAAACGCAATAAACGGTTCTATCACCTCAACAGCGACGGCGAGCAGATGCTCGGTGAATTGCTGGAGGAGTGGAATACCCTCAACGCCTCGGTCATCGCAACCGTCAGCAGTCAGTCTGCTTGAGACAAGGAAGACGCCATGGAACTTCTCGATCGTTATCTCGAAGCCGTACGCAAGCACCTGCCCTGGAAGCGGCAGGACGACATTCTCGCTGAACTCCGGGCCAATCTGGAGGCGCAGCTTGAGGACAAGGAACACGAACTCGGCCGTCCGCTAACCAAAGAGGAAGCGGAAGCCTGGCTGAAGCAGGTGGGATCGCCGATACAAGTTGCCGCCCCTTATCTGCCGCAACAGTACCTCATCGGTCCGCGCATCTTTCCCATGTACTGGTTCGTTCTGCGCACCGTGTTCGTGTGGGCCACGGTCATCTATTGCATTGTTACCGCGGTGACGATTGTCGCTCCAGGCTATCTCGATCTCGATGCCTTGGCGGGAGCGATTCTGCGCTTGCCGGTGGTGTTGATGACGGCGGCGGCCTGGGTGACATTGATCTTCGCGATCATTGAATTCGCGGCTACCCACTACCCGGAAAAGTGTCCTGCCATTTCAGGAGTAACCGTCGACTGGTCGCCGTCGACTTTGCCGCCTGTGGTCACAAAGCCGATGCACGGAACCAAGCCCAGAAGCTATGCGCGCGCGGTCGCCGAGGCGGTATTCGGCTTTCTAGCTCTTGCCTGGTTGATTCTTGTTCCGTCGCATCCTTATCTTCTATTCGGACCGGGAATCTATTACCTGCAGAGCCTCCCGTATCAACTCGGGCCAGTTTGGATTACCTTCTACCAGTGGGTAGTTGTTTTGAATCTCTTCCATGTGATCTGGCATTGCGTAGACCTCTGGAGTGGACAATGGGAAGAGCCGCAGCGCGTCAAAAAAATCGTCTTCCAGGCGGTCGGTCTGATTCCGCTTGCGGTGTTGTTCTCCGCGCCGGGGCACCTTTACATCACGCTCAAACACCCGGCGTTCGATTTGGAGAAATATGGCGGGACCGTGTACACGATCAACGAGTCGATCCACAAGGGACTATTTGTCGTTGGCGTGATTGTGGTCATTCAATTGATCGTTGAAATGGGAAAAGTGGCCGTAGACGCCTATCGCGGCCGGCCAGCTTCCGAGTATTAAGTCGGCAGGATGGGCCACGTGATTCCCGCGCATGTTACTTGGAAGAAACTGTCCCATGCGCGGGAAACGCAAACTTCTTTCTACGGGAGCTTACGCCGATCAGAACTCGTCGGCGGACTCCGGCGCGGGCAGCACATCGTTGTCGCCAGCCAGCCAGACGTAGAGCGTTGGCAGCAGGAACACGCCAATGATCAGGTTGGCAATCAAGCCGCCGACGATGACAATGGCGAACGGGCGTTGCGAGTCGGATCCGATGGCATGCGAAAGCGCCGCCGGCAGCAGGCCCAGGGTGGCCACCAGCATGGTCATCATCACCGGTCGCAGGCGAAGTACCGAGCCTTCGACCGCGGCTTCGATGATGTGTTCCTGATCGGATTGTTCCATTCCCTTGCGTTGAGCGCGCAACTGGTTAATGAATTCAATCATGATGACCCCGGTCTCCACCGATACCCCGAAGAGCGCCAGGAAGCCGACCGCCGAAGAGACAGAAAAGTTGGTGTGCGTCAGGAAGAGCGCCAACGGACCGCCAATGGAAGCCATGACCACGGAAACCAGGATCAGCGTCGCCCATTTGTACGAGCGGAACATGGTGTAAAGGATCAGGAAGATCGCCAGCACGGTAACCGGCACTACAATCGCCATGCGCTTGTTGGCGCGCTTCTGACTTTCGTATTCGCCGGCCCACTCCAGGTGATAGCCGGCGGGCAGCTTTACGTTGTGGTCGACCTTTGAAATGGCCTCTTCCACAGTTGACCCGAGGTCGCGTCCGCGAACCGAGTATTTGATGGCGATGTAGCGTTGGCCGCCTTCGCGGTTGATCTGTTCCGCGCCGTCATCCGCTGTTATTTTGGTAAGTTGCGACAGCGCCACCCGCTCTCCGGAGGTCGAGAGCAGGCGCACGCTTTCAATGGCTTCTCGCGTGTCGCGGAATTGCTGCTGATAGCGGAGCGTCACATCGTAGCGTGCCTCGCCCTGCTGGAACTGAGTTACGGCATTGGCTCCGACGGCTGTCTGTATCGCGTCCTGAATATCCGCTACGTTGATGCCCCACCGCGCTGCGGCTGCACGGTCCACAGTGAAGTTGAGGTTGGGCTGGCCGACAATGCGGAAGATCCCGAGATCCTCGATACCCTTCACCGATGCCATCTGCGCCTGAATGTCTTCTGCGCGGTGCTCGAGTGTGCGCAGGTCGTCGCCGTAGAGTTTTACAGCAAGTTCACCCTTGACGCCTGAGACAGCTTCTTCCATGTTGTCGGAGATGGGCTGAGAGTAATTCCAGATCACGCCCGGAAACTTGGAAAGCTCGGTATCGAGCGCAGCGATTAGAGCTTCCTTGTTCTGATGGAAGACAGGCCGCCACTCATCTTTCCGCTTGAGGTCGACAAAATACTCGGTGTTGAAGAATCCTGCTGTGTCGGTGCCGTCGTCCGGCCGTCCGGTTTGACTGACCACCTGTGTGACTTCAGGGAAGGAGGCCATTACCACGCGAGCCTTGTTGGTGAAGTCGATGGATGCGGTCGGGCCTTCGCTCGGCGGCAGGGTTCCGCGCACCCAGATTGAACCTTCGTCGAGGTGGGGCAGAAACTCCGAGCCGATGGGGCCGCCAACTGTGAGATAGACGGCGATCAGAAACAGTATGGCCGAAATGCCAAAAGTGAAGCGGCGGTGGACGATGGCGGCACGAACTGACGTCCGATAGTGCTGCGTGAGCCACGCCATGAGCGGGTTCTCCCACTCTTTTGCGCCGTTGCGGAAGAAGAGAATCGCCAGCACTGGAGCAACCACCATGGCAAACAACAGCGCGCCGATGAGTGCAAAGGTGACCGTCCACGCCATCGGCTTGAAGAGACGGCCTTCGACGGCTTGCAGTGTGAAGATGGGCAGGTAGGAGGTAATGATGATGCCGCGGGCAAAGAAGACCGGCCGCAGAACCTCGTGCGCGGCGGTGCGGATTTTCTGCGCCGGTGTGCGCGGATCCTCTTTGTTGGCCAGGTGGCGCACCATGTTCTCGATCATCACCACGGAGCCGTCGACCACCATGCCGAAATCCAATGCGCCAAGCGACAACAGGTTGGCGGGAATGTGGCTGAGGTCGAGACAGATGGATGCAAATAGCAGCGCGAAGGGAATGGTGAGAGCCACGATAATTGCGCCGCGCACGTTGCCCAGGAAGAGGAACAGAATGATGGAAACCAGCAGCATGCCCGCGGTCAGGTTATGCTCCACGGTTTCGACCGTGTAGGAGACTAGTTTGGAGCGGTCGAGGAACGGGACGATCTGCACGCCCTTGGGCAGAATGCTGTGATTTAGCTTGTCGACTTCCGCATGAATGCCTTCGAGCACCGGATCCGAGTCGTCGCCCTTCTGCAGCAGGACGATGCCTTCCACAGTGTCCGGATTGTCAACGATCTTGCCATCTTCCCGATGGATCGCTTTGCCGATCTGGCCCAGGCGAATCTTTGGTCCTTGCGCAACGGTGGCAATGTCCTTGATCTTGATTGCCGCGCCGTTGTTCGACTTGATGACGGTGTTCTCAATGTCCTGCACGCTGGTGAAAAGGCCTGCCGATTGCACATTGATCTGCTGCGCGCCCTGCTCGATGAAGCTTCCGCCGCCGTTGGTGTTGTTGGTGGAGACCTGCTGTTCGACCTGCGCAATGCTGAGCCCATACGACACCATTTTGTCCGGGTCCAGCTTGATCTGGTACTCCTTGGTGGGCCCGCCGAAGCTGGAGACATCGACGACTCCATCGACGCTTTTGAAGGATTTTTCCAGACTCCAGTCTTCGAGCGACTTCTTCTCCATCACGTCGTAGGCAGGATTTGTGCTCTCAATCGTGTACCAGTAAATCTGGCCCACCGGGCTCCAGTCGGTGCCCATCTGCGGGACAAGACCATTGGGCAGATTGACCTGGCTGAGGCGCTCCAGAACGTGCTCGCGGTTTACATCCCCTTTCGAGTCGTCGTCAAAGATGAGCATCAGGCTCGACAGGCCGGCCAGGGTTGTGGAGCGCAGATGGGTGAGGTGGGGAATGCCTGCCATCTGGATTTCAACTGGCACCGTGACTTGCCGCTCGATCTCTTCCGCCGAGCGGCCGGGCCATTGGGTAATGATCTGGACGTAATTGTTGGCCACATCCGGGTAGGCCTCAATGGGAAGGGCGCGGAAACTGATGACGCCCCAGGCTGAGAGCACAATGACTCCGCCTAAAACCAGCCAGCGGTTCTTGAGCGCGAAATCTACGAGAGCGCGAATCATTTACTGGTTCCCCGCGGTTTCGAGTAGAAGAGCGTTGGCGACAACCTGCTGACCGGGCGCAAGACCGGAGAGGATTTCCTGGTGGTTGGCGTCGATCATCCGCCCCGCGTGAATCTCTGTCCGCTTGAACTGGCTGCCACCGGCGGGCTGGAAGACCCAGTCGCGATCGTGAAGGTGCAGAACCGCCTCGGCGGGAACCAATGCGTGCGTCTCTTTGTTCCGGCTGGTGAAGGTGGCTGTTGCAAACATGCCGAGCTTGAGAAAGCCGGGATTGGCTACCTCGATGCGCACCTTGGCCGTACGAAGGGATGGGTCAAGAATCGGTCCGATGTCGCTGATCTGCCCGGTGAGTGGACGATCGGGGAAGGCGTTCACTTTGATCTTTGTTTCCTGGCCGAGCGCAATTTTAGGGATGTCGTTTTCGTATACGTCCGCAACAATCCACACCGTGGAAAGATCGGCAATGGTGAAGGCGGTAGCCGAACCGGAGAGGCTCACGCCTGCCGCGGCGGCGTTGGTCACGTTCTGAGCTACGATCACGCCCGAGATCGGAGCATAGACGGGAACCACGCTGCTGGGGTGCGCCTTGTCGACGCCCAGAGTCTTCAATTGCTCTTCTGCCGCGTTGAGGTCGGCCTTGGCATCCTTTTCGGTGTCTTCAGCCTGTTCCAGCATGGACTGCGAGATGGCGCCATGCTTGAACAGGTCATCGGCACGCATATACGCCATGTCGGCCATGTGTTCGTCGTTTGCGGCTTTGAGATAAGTATTGAAAGCGCTGGTCACATCGGGGCTTTGGACCTTGAGAAGCAACTGCCCCTTCTTCACGTTGTCGTCGAGGCGGGCTTTGATGTCCACCACCTTGCCGTTGGCCATGCTGATGACCGGAACCTCGCGCGAAACATCCGGAAGAACGGTTCCGGTGGCGTTGAGTTCGGTTGCCGAAACGATTTGCCCGGCGGTGGCCAGCGGGAACTTGGGGGCATCCTTCGGGTCGATGGTGATCAGGTTCATGTCCGCCACCTGAATCACTTGGGCCGGTGGTGGAGCGGGGTCGCCTTGGTTCTTGCCTTTGCAGCCGGCGAGAGCCATGACGCAGAAGAGAGCGGCCAGCGAAAGAGAAAAAAGAGCTTTCGAGTGTTGCTGAATCGATACCGTCGAATTCATTGAATAACCTCGCGTCCTACGGCCAGATTCAGTTGTCCGGCGGTGGTCAGATAGGAGCCGATCAGTTGTAGATAAGCCAGTTGTACGGCGCGGTAGTCGCTCTGCGCGTTGAGAAAGTCCAGCAGCGAAGCGCCCCCGTGCTGGTAGGAATAGGTCACAGTGTCGCGGACCCTGGTGGCCTGTGCCTTGTATCGAGCCTTGTAAGGCTTCAGCAGATTCAGGTTGCTTTCCAACTGTGCGTAGGCCGAATCCACATCGCTGAACACCTGGGTGCGGGTCGATTCGCTCGTTTGCCGGCTCTTGTCGATGTCGATCAGCGTGCGCTGCTTCTCGCCCTGATTGCGGTCGAAGATGCGCAAGGGGATATTCACGCTGGCGCCGATTGTCTGAATCCCATTCGGATTATTGTTCGAAGAATTGTAGGTATACCAGCCGCTGATGGTCGGGTCCGTCGAACCGTTGGCCATGGCCAGCTTGTGGTTGGTTTCCGACTGTTGGATCGTCTCCAGCGCAGCCTGCAGATCGGGCCGCGCATCGAGGGCGATTTTGCGGAAATCTTCCAGCGGGCGAAGGTCCTCATCGAAATCGAACCGGCCGGTGACGTCGAATTGCTCCACCGGAGAATGGTCGTTGAGCAGCGCCAGGAGTTCAATCTTGGCCGTTCGAAGGTTGACCATCGCGGTTTGAATCTCTTGCTCGTATTGCACGCGCAGCAACTCGATGCGGTCCAGGTCGATTTGCGCGATGTCGCCGGCCTTGAAGCGGCTGCGGCTGATCTCGATGATCTTGTCGTAGTACTCCAGGTCGGCCTTGGCCATTTCCAGCACGTTCTTGGCCTGCAGCGTTTGCACAAATGCGCCGCGCAAACTGAATTCAAGATTGCGCTGCAGATCTTCATGCTCCGAAGCGGCGATGCGCGTGCCTTCTTTCGCGCTTTCCAGGCGCAGGTCGCGTTTGCGGGCGCGTTCGTGCAGATAACTGAGAGTGGGAACAAAATCTGTTCCACTGAAAGGTTTCCAGACTCCGTCGTGGGGCACAATCTGCGTGGCGTCGGAAGCGAGGGTGAATTGCGGGTTCGGACGGAGGAATGCGGTAGTTTCGGCCGCTTTCATCTCGTCCACGCCCAGCGCATCGGCTTTCAGAGCAGGATTGGCGGCCTCGAATCTGGTTTTTACCTGATCCCAGGTAAGGCTTTGCTGAGCCTGGGACCGCGATGGCGTCAACAAAATGAGCGCAGCGGCTGCCAAAGCAGGCAGGGCAAGGAAGATACGTTTCATATACAACCTATCCGCCGTGGTTTGCACGGCGATTGAACGCGTGATCGGAAAGCTCAAGCACATTCTGCCCCCAAGGCATCAATGAACGGAGACTTCTTTTCGATGGAGAACGCTCGCACTGGATGCCATGGCTAACCAATGGAGCTTTGAATGACAGTGAAGGCTTTAATAGATAGACGGCGACGACTGGAATCAGGCCACCGGGGGAGGGCGATTGCGAACTACGGCATGCGACGGGTTGTCCACGCGGAGGACGGCAGGGTGCTGGAGTGCGGTGACGCCGAGATCCCCATAGGGAAGGTCTGCAAAAACGGCGGGCGGAAGCGCTGCGCCTGAAAGGACCGAATGAGGGGCAGTACTCGCATGTGCCCGCCGCATACAGGTCTCAACTTCGCATGGATTCTGCGCGGCCTGCAGGTCGTCGGTTACCGAGATCACCGGAAAGAGAATCACCAGCAGCATGGCCAAAGCGGCGATTTGTGTCCCTATGCCAGCGCCCTGACGCGGTGCGTAACGCATCCACAGGCGCACCACCGTAACTGCCAGCAGCACCCACACGAGATTGAGGGCCAGTTCCATTTCCAACCCAAATTCTACATGATGGAGGTTTCCCGGCAGCTGGCGCGATTCGGAGTCCCGCTCCGCTCCCGGCTTGTGAATCCGGCTGCCGAGCGAAGAGGACAACAGTTGACAGGCAGCCCGTCCAGGCTGGATACTGCCCCTAATGTCGAACTCAGGGAAACTCGGAATTGAGGTCATGGCCATGTGTATGTGCATGGGTCGCGGACCCGTCCGTTCGGTTCCTGAGAGGCAAATGCGCTAGACGCAACCAATCTCGAAATCAAACGGCCCGGGTCCTCTGAAGGACTCGGGCCGTTTTGCATCCGTTTTGCATCTTTGCCTTCCCAAGCGGAGCGGCCAGCAACTTTTCTGCTCTCCGTAAGCTTTCAATGCAGCCAAAAATCCGAGAATTGACCCACAAGGAGACCGAAATGCCGGAATCGAAGCAGCACCTAGCCACCCTTGCCGTTCACGCCGGACAAATCCCCGACCCGACGACCGGAGCGCGGGCCGTGCCGATTTATCAGACCTCTTCGTACCAGTTTCAGGACGCGGACCACGCGGGCCGCCTGTTTGCGCTGAAGGAATTCGGCAATATTTACACCCGAATCATGAATCCCACCACCGATGTATTCGAAAAGCGGGTTGCGGCGCTGGAGGGTGGCATTGCGGGGCTGGCTACAGCTTCCGGCATGGCGGCCGAGACGCTGACCATTACGACTTTGGCCTCAGCGGGAGACGAGATTGTCTCGACCACATCCCTCTATGGCGGCACCTACACACTTTTTGCGCACACTCTGAAGCGGCTCGGAATCACGGTCCGCTTTGTGGATGCCGATGACTTTGCAGGCCTCAGGGCAGCCATCAACGAGAAGACGAGGGCTGTTTACGCCGAGACTCTGGGAAATCCCAAACTCGATGTCGTGGACGTTGAGCAACTGGCGGCCATCGCGCACGAGAATGGCCTGCCGCTGGTCATCGACAACACGGCTGCCTCGCCGGCGTTGGCGCGGCCCATCGAATGGGGCGCCGACATCGTGATCAACTCCGCCACCAAGTTTCTCGGCGGTCACGGATCCACCATCGGCGGCGTGATTGTGGACGCGGGCAAATTCGACTGGGCGGCTTCGGGACGATTCAAGGAGTTCACCGAACCCGATCCCTCCTACCACGGCCTTTCCTACACGGAGGCATTCGGGCCGCTTGCTTTCATCCTCAAAGCGCGCGTCCAGGGACTGCGCGATACAGGTGCAGCGCTTTCGCCGCACAGCGCGTTTCTGCTGCTGCAGGGGATTGAGACGCTCCATTTGCGCATGGAACGCCACTCGGCAAACGCGCTGGCGGTAGCGAAGCATCTCGCCCAGCATCCTGGCGTGGACTGGGTGAACTACCCCGGCCTCGAGTCAAGCGCCTATCACGAGCGCGCCAAAAAGTACCTGCCCGAGGGCCAGAGCGCGCTGGTGACATTCGGCATCAAGGGCGGCTTCGACGCCGGCAAGACTCTGATCAATACTTTGAAACTGTTCTCCTTGCTGGCCAACATCGGAGACGCCAAGTCGCTGGTCATCCATCCTGCCTCCACCACCCATCAGCAACTCTCCCTCGAAGAACAGGCCAATGCCGGAGTGTCTCCCGATCTGGTGCGACTCAGCGTGGGCATTGAGGATATCCGGGATATTCTGGCCGACCTCGACCAGGGACTGGCTCATGCAGCAAGCGCGGCGAGCGGGGAATCCACTGCTTGTCAAGCCGAAGCCGCGGGTCTTGTTGCACAATGAAGGTTATGACCGAAGAGAGCATCGGGACAGAGCCCTTGCCGGCTGCGAAGCGGGCGAAGGCTTCTGTCCTGATCCCTACCTATGAGGGCGATTTTGTGCTCGACGAGCCACTCCCGCTGGAGTGCGGGCGCTCGCTGGTGAATCCGACCCTGCATTACGCGGTGTATGGACGCCTGAACGCCGCGCGCGACAACGCTGTGCTGGTTTGCCATGCGCTTTCGGGGTCGGCACTGGTGGGGGAGTGGTGGCCAGAGGTTTTCGCGCCTGGCGCCGTGCTGTCGCTGGAGCGCGATTTTGTGATCTGTATCAATCTGCTCGGCTCCTGTTACGGGTCGACCGGTCCGGGCGCCGTAGACCCCGCAACCGGGCAAATCTATGGCCCGGATTTCCCCCTGATTTCCATCCGCGACAACGTGCGCGCCCAGGCAAAACTGCTCGACTCCCTGGGAGTCCGCAAGCTTCGCCTCGTCCTGGGCGGCTCCATCGGGGGAATGCAGACAGTGGAGTGGTGCATCCTCTTTCCCGAGCGGGTGCGACGGGCGGTCATCATCGGGGTAGCGCCGCTGGCGGCCATGGGGCTTGCGCTGAATCACCTGCAACGTCAGGCAATTCAGCATGATCCGGAGTGGATGGGGGGCAGGTACCTGCCCCAGCGGCCACCGCGCCGCGGGCTCTCCCTGGCCCGGCAGGTGGGGATGATGAGCTACAAGTCCGCCGAGCTCTTCGACGAGCGTTACGGACGGAGTCCGAACCGCAGCGGCGAGGACCCCTGGAAAGCATCCGATTCGGACGGGTCGAATCCCTGTGGACTGATTGGCGGCCGTTTCGATATCGCCGGATATCTGGATCATCAGGGAGAGCGATTTGTCGAGCGATTCGACGCCAATTCCTACCTGGCAATCCTGCGCACCATGGATACCTGGGATCCATTGCGCGGCTTTTCGTCGCCGACGGAGGCATTTGGCCGGATTCGAGCCAAACTTACCATTGTTGGCATCAGTTCGGACTGGTTGTTTCCGCCCGAGACAGTGCGCCAATTTGCAGAAGCCATTGTGAGCGCGGGGGTGCAGGCGGAGTACCGGGAGATGGTCAGCGCGCATGGCCACGATGCGTTTCTGGCCGAGCAAGCCGAGTTGGTCCGGCTGATCCAGTAGTTCAGGAACAGTTTTTGATTTTCCGGTGTCTAAGGGTTCATGGAGACATCAAAATCCCATCCGCCGGTGCCTCAAGGCATCTGTCGGCAGGGCTGCGAAGACGGCGTCGAAGGCATTTCGCGCAGACGGATGGGATGTCTTCGAGTATTCGGGGCGGTTGAAGAACTTGTTCGTTGTGCCCGCTGCCTGCGATTCCGCTGTTCTTGAAGAACAACGCTTGTCACATGGAGCAGGGCTTTCTATAATCCTTCCAATGCCGTATGGGAGGCTGTGGTATGGTAAACCCGTTGCCTTAGCACTCCCTCGTACGCAAAAATGCGGTTGCACTTTCAGTGAGCGAGTGCTTGAATATTGATCTCCATTTCGGAAATTCCCAGGAGCTTTGAATGAAGAAGTTACTTTTAGCATCTGTGTTGGCATTGGCGAGCTTCACCTTCGTTTCCGCGCCCATGCTGCGGGCACAGGACTCGATCACGATCAAGGATCCAGCCGAGTTCAACGCCTATCAGCTTTTCACCACCCAGACCGATCTGAATGCGAAGGCAGCAGCGGGCGAAACGTTCCTTACAACCTATCCGCAGAGCGTGGTCAAGAAAAATGTTCTCGACGCGCTGATGGACACCTACCAGGGCATCCCGAACATGGACAAGGCGCTCAGCGCCGCCAGCCGCATGCTCCAGCTGGATCCCAACTACATGCGGGCGATCGTGCTCTCGGTCTATATCAAGAAGGGGCAGTGCGGTAAGACCCAGGACGTCCAGACCTGCGACGACGCCGCTGCTTTGGCGCGCAAGGGATTGACCGTCGGCAAGCCGGCAGATGTTTCCGATGCAGATTGGAAGACCCAGACCGACACCACCGGGCCGATCTTCCACTCCGCGATCGCGTTTGACGACGCCGTTTCGAAGAAGGACTTCAAGGGTGCAGTGGAAGAGTATCGCACCGAACTGATGCTGCTTCCTGTCGAGCAGACCAAGGTTGTCCCCGGACTGATGGACACCCTGCTGCTGGCCGAAGCCTACACCAAGCCCGATGCCAAGGACATTCCTCTGGCCGTCTGGTTCTATTGCCGCGCTTGGAACTTCGCTCCCGCCGCCTATAAGGGGCAGATCGAGCCCAAGATCGAATACTGGTACAAGCGCTTCCATGGAAACCTGGATGGTCTGAACGACATCAAAGCCCTGGCTGCACAGACTGTCTTCCCCGCAGGTGGAGAGCCGACCATCAAGCCCGCCCCGACACCGGCAGAGCGCATTCATGACATGATGACCAGCACGCCGGATCTCAAGTCCTGGGCGCTGGAAGACAAGGAAACCGTTCTGGCTGTTGGATCCAAGGACGATGCCGACAAGATGTGGGCGGTCCTGAAAGATCAGCAGACGCCTGTCCTCGGTATCGTGATGGAAGCCTCGGCTACGGTGATCAAGGTTGCCGTCACCCAGGACGCCAAGGACTCCAAGACTCCGGACTTCATCGTCAACATGAAGGAGCCGCTGGCGGACAAGGATATCCCCGCCGTCGGATTTGAGTTCAAACTCCAACCCGCCACCGAGTTGGACGCCACCTATGACACCTACACACTCGTTCCCGCCACTGCCACCACTTCGGCGTCGGCGCAAATCGTGCTGAAGGACGCCTTCATTCAGGCCGAGAAGAAGAAGGCCGCTCCGGCGCACAAGCCGGCAGCTGCGCACAAGAAGCCTGCGGCGTAGTCAACCGCAATAACCCGTTCCTGGGATCATTGAGGGCAGCCCGCGAGGGCTGCCCTTTTTTGTCGGTGAGCTCGAAAGCTCAGCAAGCCATCGGACCCGCGCCGTGGGCGCAATGTTTGTTAGCCCAGCGCTTCAGAGCTGGGATGTCGCCAAAAATCCGGAGTCCTGTAGGGACGGTTCGAAAGACGCGATCACCGCACGAAGTGCCGCGTAGAGACGGCGCATTCTCTTAATTGCCGACTATCGCCCACGAGGAGACGATTTCGCCCGGCAGATTATTCGCCGAGCATGAAGCGCTGGATGTCGGTAGCCCGGCCGGTATAGGGGTCGCAGGTGACCAGTGTGGCGCACATCTTTGGATTGCCCTTGGCGGCCTCGAACTTGCCCGGCATCCCGGTCAGGAAGCGGTGCAGAACCAGTTCCTTCTCGACGCCGATGACGCTGTCGTATGGGCCGCTCATCCCCACGTCCGTTTGGTAGGCAGTGCCATTGGGCAAAATGCGCTGGTCGGCGGTGGGAATATGGGTGTGCGTTCCCAGAACGGCCGTCACGCGTCCGTCCAGATGCCAGCCCATGGCCACCTTTTCGCTGGTTGCCTCGGCGTGCATGTCCACCACGATCACCTTGGCCTTGATTTCGGCCAGCAGGGCATTGGCAAAATGGAACGGGTCGTTTCCGGTGTTCATGAAGACGCGGCCCTGCAGATCAATGACCGCATAATCGATGCCGCTGTCGGTTGTTCCTTCGAAGACGCCATAGCCGGGCAAACCGGGCAGCAGGTTCGCCGGACGGAGCACGCGCCGCGGACGTTCTTGGCTCTCGGCCGGAACGGAATTCATATAGTCGATCAGCTCGCGCTTATCCCACACATGGTTGCCGGTGGTCAGCACGTCCGCGCCCAGGTCAAAAAGTTCCTCGGCAATCTGCGGAGTCACGCCGAAGCCGCCGGCTGCGTTCTCGGCGTTGATGATCACGAGATCGACCTTGTGTGCCTCGCGGAGATGGCCAATGTGTTCGCGCACGATCTTGCGTCCCGCGCTGCCGAAAATGTCGCCGACGAAGAGAATATTCAAGGTGGGGCAAGCTCCTTTGAGAGGGATCAGGGGGCAGGGATCAGGGATCAGGATGTTTCCATCTCCGCATCGGTTGGTTTTCGAACGTGTTGTAGGACGCGTTCCTCGCAAGCACCAATTCGCTTGAAGTTGAGGCGCGCATGGACAAGGCTTAATGAGTAGTTGGGACCGCCCCGCACAATCTCGGCGTCATGGTCGTCTTGTCCATCATCTTCCCAGAAGCAGACCGGGCAGATGTCGTAACCTCCACGCTCCGGTAAGGTGCGAAAGCCACAGCAAGGGCAATTCCACTTCTGGTCTGATTTCGGCTTAAACACATTTTCGAGTGATGTGTATCGATCAAACCAGGCAGAATCCATGATTTCCCCCTCTTGCGGCTATGATTCTTGATCCCTGTTCCCTGATCCCTGCTTTTCCTGCTCTTTCCTCATCAGGGGGAAGAGAATCACATCTCGGATCGACCGCGACCCCGTCAAGAGCATCACCAGCCGGTCGATGCCCATGCCTTCGCCGCCGGTCGGAGGAAGACCGTAGGCCAGCGCGCGGACGTAGTCCTCGTCCATCTGGTGCGCTTCGTCGTCGCCCTGGGCGCGTTGAGCAAGCTGGTCTTCGAATCGCTTTTTCTGCTCGATGGGGTCGTTCAGCTCGCTGAAGGCGTTGCCCAACTCGAAGCCGCCGCAGAAGAACTCGAAGCGTTCCACGTGCGCCGGGTCGTCGGGCTTGGCCTTGCTCAGCGGCGAAACCTCCACCGGATAGTCGTAGATGATGGTGGGCTGAATCAGGAACGGCTCAACCACGGCTTCGAAGAGGCCGTAGACCAGTTTGCCCAGCGGGACGCTCTTCATGGAATCGAAGTAGACAACGGTGATAGCGCCGTGGATCGTCTTCAGCTCGGCAATCCGCTCCGGGGTGATCCGCGTGGTCTCGCCCATTGCCTTTTCCAGGGAACTCATGGCCGCGTGGAGGCGTGCCTGCAGCACGGAAGTTGACTCCAGGGCAGTCATCGCAGGTTTGGCGCCGGCTTCCAACGGCCAGTATTCCCGAATCGCCTCGCGCATGGGCAGACGTGTCCACTTGCCCAGATCGATCTCCACTCCGTTGAAGTTGGTGATCGTGGTCCCGTTTACTTCCTGGGCGACGAAGGCAACCAGCTCCTCGGTCAGCTGCATCAGGTCCTGGTAATTCGCATAGGCCTGGTAGAACTCCAGCATGGTGAACTCGGGATTGTGCTGGGTGCTGACGCCTTCATTGC
>CAZQPY010000017.1:0-77802 GCA_964595345.1 uncultured Occallatibacter sp. | reverse complement strand
GGCTGGTGCAGGGCACGCTCTACCCGGATGTGATTGAATCTTCAAGCGTCAAGGGTCCGAGCCAGACCATCAAGAGCCATCACAACGTGGGCGGCTTGCCCGAGCACATGAAGCTGAAATTGATCGAGCCTTTGCGAGATCTTTTCAAGGACGAAGTCCGGCGCATTGGCCGCGACCTCGGCATGCCGGAAGAGATCCTCGGCCGCCAGCCCTTCCCAGGGCCCGGTCTTGCGGTGCGCATTCTTGGTGAAGTGACGGCGGATCGCGTGGCCCTGCTGCAGAACGCCGACGAGATCGTGGTGGCCGAGATCAAGGCCGCCGGGCTTTACACCAAGATTTGGCAGAGCTTCGCCGTGCTGCTGCCGGTGATGAGCGTAGGCGTGATGGGCGACCAGCGGACCTATGCCTACACCTGCGCGGTGCGTGCGGTGCATTCGGAAGACGGTATGACCGCCGACTGGACGCCGCTGCCCTATGACGTGCTGAAGCGCATCAGCAGCCGCATTGTGAACGAGGTGCGGGGCATCAATCGCGTGGTCTACGACATCACCAGCAAGCCGCCCGGCACCATCGAGTGGGAGTAGGGACTGGCCGTCCAGGCAGCTGCGCGGCGTGGCCGTGCCATTCTTGGCCAGGCAAGCGTTATTGACTCAGCGAACCGCGGTGGAGAGATCTCTCTTCACTGCGGCTTTTCTTTGGGCCATTCTTGCCGGCGATTTTCGTTGACCTGCCACAAAATCAAAGTTGTGCCATACTTGACGCGAGGTGGCAGATGGCGGCTGAAACGGTGATATTGGGCGAAAGTGGCAGGATCGTCCTCCCGGCCTCGATCCGCAAGGAATTCGGGCTGAAGCCCGGCGATCGCCTGACCGTGAGCAGTTCCGAGGATGGAATACGCATCCTGAACAGAAGGATGGCCCTGGAGAGCCTTCGTGCGGCGATCATCGCGAAGCGGGGTAGTCTCAAGGGACTTCTTGAAGAGTTTCTGGAAGAGCGACGCGAGGAAGCACGGCGGGAACATGAGGGGAAATAGGATCGTGCTGGATGCCTCTGCAGTGATCGCAATGATCCAGGCGGAACCGGGGGGCGACCGAGTTGAGGCGCTTCTGGACGAAGTGGAACTCGGCGCAAATCGGGAGATCTTCATCGGCACGGTGAACTGGTGCGAGATTCTGACTCGATTGCAAAGGGATAGGATCGACCTCACGAGCGACTGGCTGACTTCGGTTCTACCGTTTGTGGAGGTGGTCCCGTTCGCAATGCATGATGCGGAAGGCTCGGCTGCCATGGCGATGAAATGCCCATCACTCTCCGTCGGTGATCGCGCCTGTTTGGCGCTTGCACAGAGCCGTGGAGCGACCGCCTGGACAACTGACAGAATCTGGACTCAGTTGGGGCACGGTGTTCCCGTCGAGATTCTGCGCTGAACAGTGGGTCCTGACAGATCAGCTCTCTACCTACCGCGCCCGCAGCGCAGCCACCTCCTGGCCAAGCACTTCGATACGCTCCAGCAACTCGGCGTGGCGCTTGTCGACGACCGAGGGCTCCTGTCCTTCCACGTAGAAGGTGCCGTTGGGCTCCAGCTCACAGCGGTGGACCTGCTCGAAGTGGTCGAAGCCCTGGCGGTGGATGACGTCGAGGAGTTCTTCGCGGGTGAGGGATTCCCGACGGAGGGCGCGCAGATCAAGCTGGCCGTTGTGAATCAGGACGGTGGCGCGGCCTTCCAGGGCGCGAGTCATGCGGCGCGAGCGGAAGAGTACGCGCACCACCAGCCAATTGATGGCGAGAAGGCTGAATGCCCCGATGATGCCGCCGCTGACCGAGTTGTCGTCGCCGATGATGGCGTTCTGCACGGTGTTGGAGAGCGAGAGCAGGACGACTAGATCAAAGGGGTTGAGCTGGGCCAGCTCGCGCTTGCCGAACAGACGCAGCAGCAGAACCAGCACCAGGTAGACAACGATGGGGCGGAGCAGCTTCTCCAGGATGGGCACCGGAAGCTGAAACATGTGGTCGAAGACGAGCGAATGCGGCATGGATCGAGGATAACGCGCGGTGCGCGAGGTCAGCGAGTCATCGTTTTTCCAGGCGCAGAGTGACGTCGACGGTGTGCGTGTCGTCATTCAGCACGAATTCGTATTTGCAGTTGGTGCTGGCAAAAGTGCGCCCCAGTGCGGGGTTTTCGTCGCGCATGGCGTAGTAGGAGAGCACCGCGCTCTCGTTGAAGACGGCCCCGGCGGGGATTTTCCAGGCGGCGATCATGGCATTGCGCAAGTCATCGGCCACGTTGCCGATCTTGAGAGTGCCCATCGTGTAAACGGGGCCGGACTCGGCGGTGACAGCGAAGGAGACGGTGCCGTTGGCGCGGTCGTAGGTGGGGATGTTGTGAACGGCGGCCCTCATGTAGCCCTTGTTGTGATATTGGCGAGCAATAAATTCCCAATTTCCCCGGACACGCGGGCCATCGGCGATGTCGCCGGGATGGATGTTGGCCTGGTGATCGAACGCAGCCTGGGTGACAACCATGGCCGGATCCAGATGGACGCCTGAGAGCCTGTAGATGGAGCCGGGCGCAACGGTTACGTCAAAGGGAATCTGAATGGCTTCTGCGGTAACCAAGGGCGCAGGCGAGGGAGTCGCGTGCACTGCGGCTTCCAGATATCCCTTTTCCCGATAGTAATTGCCCAGGTAAGTTTCGATCTGGTTCTTCGAACCTTCGGTGTTGTAGGAAGAGCTGGCGAGGCGGGCGAGGATATCGAGAACCTTGGTGTCTTCCTGGGGGCTTGCCAAGGGCGGGTTGTTTGCTGCGCTCGGAGGCGCTGTGAAGCCCTGCAGGTGAATCTTGCCGACCTGAACCGGCGGAGAAGTAATCGCCAAGCTGATGGCGGCGCCCTTGTGCCCCCGAGAATCAAGAGCACCCGTGTAAGGCGTCGCAGTGAGTACGGATTGTATGCCCTCTGCGGCCAGCATGTCGGTCAGCGCGTCCTTCACGTCGTTCAGGAGCCCGCCTTCCGAGGGAACCTTGCCGTGATAAAGCGGCAGGCGGTCGTGGAGCTTCGCGTCCAGTTCCGGGCCAGCCGCGAGGGGAATGTTCTCCAGGCGGAGCGGGAAGAGCGTGGTGTTGGGAATCAGAGAGAACACCAGGTCCACGCCATCGAACTTGAAGGTGAGGTTGTCGAAGACGCCGGAGTCCATGAGTCGTTTGGCGTGGTCGTTCATCTCCGCGGACGAGAGCACGACGCCCAATTTCAGATCTGCCGCAGCCATCAGTTCCTGGTCGGAGTATTCAGGCGCGCCTTTGAACTGGATAGTTTTGGGCTTGAACTTCTGCGCCGCGGCCGGGAGGGCGACGGCAAGGAGGAGAGTGGCCAGGCACAGAAAGGTGGAGCGTTTCATGGTGCGGCAAGCATAACAAAGCAGATAGGTAAGTGGGAATGCGATCCCGCCCCGGCAGGGCATTCTGTCTACTTTGCCGGTGCGGCAGATCCTGCGCTGCCGGAATCCGAAGCGGGAGGAGCCGTTTGACTTGGCGCCGCGCCGTTATTCTCGGCTGCGTTTGGAATCATGCGGACGGTTGAGCCCAAGCGCTGGTAGTGCGTGAAGGTGGTCTCGTTGAGGACGCGAATCGTTCCGTTCGGAGGCACAGTGCTCCCCGCATCGATGTGCTCCTGGGTAAACGTCATGCTGGCCAGCGGACATATGGAACGGCGGTTGCCGAGAACCACCGGGCCATATTGAACAACGCTGGAAGCCTGGTCGAGGGGGTCGCCCACCTTGAACTCGGCTTCGATGGTGATGCGCAGAATGACGCCAGATGCGGAGTCGACGGCGATGTAGCCGTGGTAGCCCGGTGTGTCTTTGAAGGGGTGCGAATTCTCAATGGTTTGGATGTTCGAGCGTCCGCCGCGGCGACCGCCGCGCGAACTGGCCGACTGTGCGCTTGTATCGCGGATGCAGCAGTAGCTCACGGCATAGTGGGATGCGCTTCTGGGCACTGCATAGCGGAAGACGGCAAGCGGACCGGCTGAGCCCACTTCCCAATGGCTCCAGTCCACCTTGCCATTGGCCGAATCGGTCATGACCACCACCAGGTCGGGACCGAACTCGCCGGAAGCTTGCATGCCGAGTTCAGGTTCGGAGCTGTCCGAAGTGGACGCCGAGGAGTGGAGCGGAGTTACGATCTCTTTTCCGTCGCGGAAGGTGATTTCACGGCTGGTGTGCGCCACCATGTGCAGGCCGGCGCGAATGGGCCACTCATTCACCTTCAGCACCTGCGGACTGTCGTCGAATCGGAATGTGGTTCGCGTAGCAAACAGATTGGGTAGGCGCGAAAGGGCCTCGACGACGTAACCGCGGGCCAACGCAAGCAGGTGCGCCTGGGCGGCGGCATCCGGAGGAGGATTTGCCGGCAGCTCGCTGGCGGGCGGGTCCAAAAAAGAAGACTGGTCGGCGAGCAACTGCAGGGCGAGTTTCGCCAATGGGCCGGGAGAGAGCTTTGCGGTGAGCCGATCCAGGGTCGAGCCTGTCAGGCGCTCCGTCAGTTGTACATTGCCAATCTTTTTGGCGACCTCGGAATCCTCCTTGTGGGCCGTGTAGGCGTCGCTGAGTTTCTGTTCGAGCTGCGCCACGGTGATCGGCCTGGACGCGCCGGCGGGAAGGCTGAAGGCCATGAAGAATCCGAGAAGAAAGACGGGGAAAATGTTCTTGCGCATGGAGAATGGCTCCGCGTTCCTGATGTGTTCAATGCCCGCAAGTTGCTGGCTTCCGTAATCAAAGTGCATGGGTTCAGTGGGTGCCGGCAGAAGCAGGAGGCACAGAGGTTGAGGGCGCGGCTGGAGTAGATTCTGGAACCGGGCTTGGAGTCACGTTTGGACCTGAGGGTTGCTTGCCGGACGGTGCCGCATCGTTAGACGCCGGGACCCCGGTTGGAGTTGACGCGCCTGCCGGGTTGGCCGCCGCGGCTGGCAGCGGGGATTGGCCGGAAGCATCGCCGGCAACCGGCGCGGAGACAGCGGGGCTGGCATTGAGTGGTGTGGGAACAGGCCCGCCCGCTTTTTCAGGGATCAGCCGGATGGTGGCGGCCAAGTGGTGATAGTGGGTGAAGGTGGTGCGGTTGTACATCTCGATGGGCTGAAGAAGCCGATGCTTGTTGTCATGCCGCTTGCAGGCATTCGCGGCTTCCTGCATGAAGGCGAGGCTGCGCAGCGGGCAGATATACCTGCGGTCACCGAGGAGTACGGGGCCGTATTCGATGACCGAAGCGACATCGGTGATGGGGTCGCCCGGGTTGGAGTCGGTTGCCAGTGTCACACGCAAAACCGCCCCCGAATTGGGGTCGATGGTCAGCGATCCGTGATAAGCGGGATTGCTATGAAACGGCTTCTTCTTGCGGCAGGCGTAGTTCACTTCGTAATGCGAGGCGGATCCCGGAACCGAGTAACGATAGACCGCGGCCAGGCCGAAGAGTGACATCTCCCAGTGATGAAAGGCGAAGGTGCCGTTGGCGGTGTCGGTAAGGATCACCACGAGTTCGGGCCCGAATTCGCCGCGACTGTCCATGCCCGTGCTGGCTGGAGCGGAAGGCGAAGCCGAGACTGCGGAGGCTTCGGCGGGAACCGGGTCGGTGATCTCCTTGCCTTCGCGAAACGTGATCTCGTGGCTTGCGGTTCCCTGCAGTTGCAGGCTGTTGCCGGTGTGCCAGGCGAAGGCCTGCAGAGCCGTGGTGTCGTTGTCGTAGTGCGCGGTCGTGCGGGTGGCAAAGAAATCAGGCAGATTCAGCAGGACGTGGAAGACATAGTGGCGCGCCAGTTCCAGGATGCGCTTCTCGGTGTCGGGGTCGGGAGGAGGATTCGGAGGCAGTTCGCTGGCGGGGGGATCGAGAAAGGCGGAGTGGTCGGCGAGCAACTGGAGCGCTCGCGTGCTTTCGGGGCCCAGATCGAGTTTTGTTGCAATGCGTGTCAGCGTTGCGGGCGAGAGCCGCTCGGTCAATTCGAGCCCTTCAATCAGGGCTGTCAACTGACCATCCTGGCTGAGTTGGTGAAGCAGGTCGGTGTTTCCTTCAATCTGGTGCGCCGGATCGGAATCGGAGCGATTCTCGGCGGCTGCCAGTTTCTGTTCCAGCTCTGCGACCGTCACTGTTTCATGCTGGATTGGGGCAGGCGCTCCGTGGGCGGATAGAATCACGACCGCCAAAAGTCCAGGCAGAAACAGTAGACGCATCTTCATTTGCTCCGCTACAGCACTTTCGATTCTGCTTTTTACAGAAACCTCGATATTGAGTGGTGTTTTCCCCAAGAAAAGGCCACCTTGCACGATCTGAAAAGGGCAACATGTGAATCGAAAATGCTCTAGCCATGAGATCGATCTTCCCATTGGACCAGGACCCTCTCCGAGACATTGGACAGCAGATGCCCGCCCGCAGTTACTGCCCGCTTCTCAACCTGCAGGAGAGCAAACAGTCCGTGCATCGAAATTTACCACAATTTGAATGCTTCGGGCCTGCGCTGCCGGTCCCTCAGGAGGCAACGGCGAGCTTGTCTTTGAAGAAGGCAAGAGATCGTTCGAGCCCCTCTTTGAGCTCGATCCGGGGTTCCCAACCCAGCAACGCGCGGGCCTTGGCGATGTCGGGACGGCGACGGGTCGGATCGTCGATCGGCAAAGACTCGAAGCGAAGCGTGCTGCGGGACCCGGTAACTTCGAGGACCGCCTGTGCGCATTCAAGGATGGTGAATTCAGCGGGGTTGCCCAGGTTAACCGGCAAGTGCTCTTCGGAGCGCACAAGGCGCATGAAGCCCTCGATGAGGTCGTCCACATAGCAGAAGCTGCGTGTCTGGCCGCCATCTCCATAAATGGAAAGCGGCTCGCCGCGCAGGGCTTGCATGATGAAGTTGGAAATGACTCGGCCGTCGTCGGGATGCAGACGGGGGCCGTAGGTGTTGAAGATGCGCGCCAGGTGGGTGTTGACGCCCTTGTAGCGGTGATAGGCCATCACCAGCGCTTCGGCGTAGCGCTTGGACTCGTCATAAACGGATCGCGGCCCGACGGGATTTACGTTGCCCCAATATTCTTCGGTCTGCGGGTGCTCCAACGGGTCCCCGTAGCATTCGGAGGTGGAAGCGTGGAAGAAAACAGCCCCGTACCGGGCGGCGATTGCAAGCGCGTTCTCTGTTCCGGCCGACCCCACACGCAGGGTCTCGATGGCCAGACGCAGATACTCCGGGGGGCTTGCCGGAGAAGCCAGGTTGAAGACGAATTCGACCGCGCCGGGATCGAAAGGCTGGCAGATGTCCCGGTGCTCGAGCGTGAAGCGGGGCTCGTTGGAAAGGTGGTCCAGATTTGCTGGGTCTCCGGTGCAGAGGTTGTCGACACCGATCACGGTGAAGCCCTCACTCAACAGCCGGTCTGTCAGGTGTGAGCCGAGAAATCCGGCTGCCCCGGTAACGAGCGCACGCATCATCTTGATGAATAACTCCCTTGTGCAGGCTATGAGCCCCACGATCGATTCGCATCGGGAATGCGAGCCCGAAGGGGCGTCTGACTTCAGCGAATCCGGGGGTGGTAAACCCCGGAAGCGCAAAACCGGCCGGGGCACAGGGACTCTGTTTTCCTCTAATACTACAGGACCGTCGATTTCGGCTTTCCCTGTTGCGCCAGGTAGCTTGCCGGCCTTCCCACGCTGACATAGGTGAAGCCATGATTCTGCATATGATCGGGTTTGTAGAGATTGCGTCCATCGATCACAATGGGGAAGCGAACGGCCCGATTGAGCCGGACCAGATCCAACTCCGCAAACTCCTTCCAGTCGGTCAGGATCAGCACCGCATCCGCATCCTGTGCGGCTTCGTAGGTGGAACTGGCGTAGCGCAGCTTTTCCGAGGGGGGAAGCACCGACGCGGCGCGATCCATGGCCGCGGGATCGTAGGCCGTGACGGATGCACCGGCCTCGATAAGCCTGTGGATCAGGTCGATGGCCGGAGACTCGCGGATATCGTCGGTATTACCCTTGAATGCGAGGCCGAAGGCGGCCAGTCTTTTGCCGCGCAGCGTCCAGAGCGCGGAAAGGACCTTGTTGAAGAAGATGTTCTTCTGGGTCTCGTTGATTTTGCGGACTTCTTTCAGCAGTTGGAAATCGACTCCGCGCTGCTGCGCCACCCAATGAAACGCAGCTACATCCTTGGGAAAGCAGGAACCGCCGTAGCCGATGCCGGCGCTGAGGAATTTCGGTCCGATGCGGCTGTCCATGCCGATGCCCGTGGCGATATCTTCGATATCCGCATCGACCACCTCGGCCAGGTTGGCCACGGCGTTGATGAAGGAGATCTTCAGCGCCAGAAAGGCGTTGGATGCGTGCTTGATGATTTCAGCACTCTGCGCGGCGGTCACCAGCAGCGGGGCCGGATTGTCGGCTGTGCGCATACCCTGAAGCGCCTCGGGGCGTGCGTAATAGCTGCCGCCGGTGAGCGGCTCGTAGATGCGCCGCAGCACGTCCGCGGCTCGCTCCGAGTTGGCGCCGACGATGATCCGGTCGGGGTGCAGAAAGTCGATGACCGCCGTGCCTTCGCGCAGAAACTCGGGGTTGGAAACGACATCGAAGTGGGCAGGGTTCACCCCATGCCGGTAGAGAACACGGCGAATCCACTCGTTGGTGTAGACCGGGACGGTGCTCTTCTCGACGATTACCTTGTAGCTGTCAACGGAGCGGGCAATGGATGCCACAACGGCCTCGACATACGAGAGGTCGGCAGCGCCGGAATCGCCCTGCGGCGTCCCGACCGCGATGAAGATGGCTTCGCTGCGCTCGACGGCGGAAGCAAGGTCCGAGGTGAACTCGACGCCGCGGTTCAGGTGCCGGCTGAGCAATTCGGGCAGGTGGTCTTCGTAAATGGGAACGCCGCCTTCGCGGAGCGTCCTGATCTTGGCGTCGTCGTTGTCCACGCAAATTACGGGATGTCCGATTTCGGCGAAACAAACTGCCGCAACGAGTCCCACATATCCAGACCCGATCACACAGATGGAAACTGGCTTCGACATCAAACTGGCTCTCCCTTGCTTATGTCTAAGATTATGCACCACTCAAACGCGCGATGAAGAGATCGGGCCGGAGGGTTGGAATCCCCAAAATGGCAAGAGTCAAAGGCCGGCGTTCGGTACGATCGGTTCCTTCCCTCGGACCTCTGAAGCCGCCTCATCCATCGCCTTTTAGACGCTCGAATCTGTCACCGACAAAACTACTTTACAGGCCGCAAGTGGCCCAAAGGTAAATACGGAGAGTTCCGATTCAAAAATGCCGGCTACGGTTCGGGGCAGAGTATACTTCCGGCTGTCTGGTAGAGTGGGAGTGCGCTCCAGATTGCATGCCCCGGCGAAGTCGGCAAAGTGCCCAAGCGGCCGCCCGCGAACATTCGAGAGATTGTTCCCTGCAGGGCCCAGCGGTTCATTCCCCTCAGGAGAAGATCGTTTATGACAGTCCCCGTGGATTCAAAGCCCTCTGGCATGGCTCCTTTTCGCATCTCGCCCCGCTTTGTTGGGCGGGTTTGGGGCTATAGCGATCTGCGTCCCTGGTACGACCGTCAAAGCGAGGGCGAGCCGATCGGGGAAGTGTGGCTCACCGGGGACGAATGCCTGGTGGCAACGGGCCGGCATGCCGGGCAGACACTCGCCACGCTCTTCGGACGGGCGCCGGAGGAACTGCTGGGAAGCGGAGCGCCGTCCACGGAATCTCCGCTGTTGCTGAAGGTGATTTTCGCAGCGGGAAAACTGAGCGTGCAGGTGCATCCGAATGATGCGCTGGCGCAGAAATATGGCCAGCCGCGAGGCAAGACCGAGTGCTGGTATGCCTTGGCAGCCGATCCCGGAGCGCAGGTGGCCTGCGGGATCAAGCCGGGGGTTACGCTGGATCAGGTTCGCGAAGGAATCCGGAGCGGGACGCTGGAAAAAAGCCTGACCGTCCTCGATGTCGCTGAAGGAGACATGATTTACGTGGACGCCGGGACGGTGCATGCCATTTGGCCGGGATCGATTCTGCTGGAGACGCAACAGAACTGCGATCTGACCTACCGCATGTATGACTACGGGCGGCCGCGCGAACTGCACATCGACAAATCGCTGGAAGCCACGCGACTCACGACCGATGCCGGGAAGGTTCCGCCGCGCCCTCTTGGCGACCGGACCACCCTGATGGACGCGGGCTATTTCCGTGTGGAGCGGATAGCAATCGACGGCAACCGGACCAGCGCCGACCTGCGCCGCTACGACGAACCGGCCGGGCTTGCCTACCTGTTTGCCGCGGCAGGGTCGGCCCTGATAGAGGGCGCCGGCTTCGAGGCGGTGGATCTTCCGCCGCGTGGAGTGGTGGCGATCCCCGCCACTTCACCGGCGTTTACGGTGAAGAATCTGGGCGGGCTCGAACTGATTCGCATCACGCCCAACTGGCCGGGCAGGGCGAAATGAGTGCTTCCGGCTGGCGCGAGAAAGTGACGGAGTACATACGGCGCGAGGCGCAGCCCGTGGATAAATTTGGCCATCAGCCGCGTCTCTATGCTCTGGCCAAACGCTTGGGGTCGGGCCTCGATTGCGACGACGATGTGCTCTTTGCATCCGCATGGATGCACGACCTGGGGGTATTTGCCGGTCACCGTCCGCAGGACAAGGCGGAACTGGAGCGCTGGAATCATGTGCCCTACACCATCGAGCGGGCGACCGCGCTGCTCGCGGAGTGGGGCTTTCCGGAAAATAAACTGGAAGCGGTTGCAGAGGTGATCCGGACTCACCAGCCGCAGGATGAACCGCAGACCCTGGAAGCCGTCCTGATCCGCGATGCCGATATTCTGGAGCAACTGGGCTCGGTCGGAGCGGCGCGCGCCCTGGCCAAGGTTGGACGCGACAGCCGTTACGCAACCTTTTCCTCGGTGGTTCCGGTGTTACAAAAAGCTGTTGACCAGTCACCCGCCAAACTGCGGACTGAGGAGGCCAGACGGCTCGCCGGACCCCGGATCGAGCGCCTGCGGGCGCTTCTTGCAGGGTTCGAAGACGAGGCGGGAGATCTGCTTTTTTGACTGCCGCGGGCCGTCTCGTTGCCTGCGCAAGACGAGTGTTCTAAGAGCAATTCGCCCATCTGTGATGCCTGTACGTTTCATACGACCTGTCTATCATGCAAAACTGGAGTTGATATGAGCTTCCGATTCGAAATACCCGCTGAATTACGCGGCGCCGTGGATCTGGCTGCCGCCGACTGGACTTCCAACAATAAGGTTTCGCGCTTCTGGCAGAAGGACGCCGGCTTGTGGACTCGCGACGGGGAAGAGAAATGGCTCGGCTGGATCGACATCGCCGAGCGCCAGGAGAAGGACCTTCCCAAGTACGCCTCGTTGGCTGCGGATGTGAAGAGCGCAGGGTTCAAGAGCGTTCTGCTGCTGGGGATGGGCGGATCGAGCCTGTGTCCCGAGGTGCTTTCCGTCACCTTTGGCCAGCAGGCGGGCTTCCCGGCCCTGCACATTGTGGACTCCACGGATCCCGCGCAGGTCAAGGCAGCGCACGACGCTGTGAATCTGGCCGAGACGCTGGTGGTGGTGGCCAGCAAGTCCGGTTCGACGCTGGAACCCAACGTCCTGAAGCAGTATTTCTTCGCCGAGATGCAGAAGGCCGTGGGCGCGGACAAGGCGGGCAGCCACTTCCTGGCCATCACCGATCCTGGATCGAAGATGGAGCAGGTGGCCAAGGCCGACGGATTCCGGCACATCTTCTATGGCGACCCCCAGGTGGGCGGACGCTTCTCGGCGCTGTCGCCATTTGGAGTGGTGACGGCCACGGTTGCCGGGCTGGATACGGCCAAGATTCTGGCGGAAGCCGCCAAGGCGGTTGCTTCGGCCAAGCTGGCACCGGCACAGAACCCGGCCGTTCAATTGGGCCTGCTGATGGGCGAAGCCGCCAACGCCGGGCGCGACAAGATCACCGTCTTCACCTCGCCCGAAGTCTATGACCTGGGCGCGTGGATGGAGCAGCTGATCGCCGAATCGACCGGCAAGCTGGGCAAGGGAATTACCCCGGTGGACCGCGAAGCTATCGGAGCGCCCGAGCTTTATGGCAAGGACCGCATCTTCGCCTACATCCGCTACGCGGGCACCAAGGATTCGTCGCAAGACGCCAAGGTTGCCGCCATCGCCGCTGCTGGCCATCCCGTGATCTTCATCGAGATCGCCGACCTTTACGAGATCTTCGGGCAGTTCTTCACCTGGGAAGTGGCCACTTCGGTCGCCGGTGCGGTGATGGGGATCAATCCCTTCAACCAGCCGGACGTGGAGTCGGCCAAAATCGAAACCCGCGCTCTGACCAACGCATACGAGGAAACCGGCAAGCTGCCCACCAGCGCGCCGTTCCTTTCCGATGCTGGCGTCAAGGTCTTCGCGACCGAATCGTATGCGGCGAAGCTGAAAAGCGTGGCCGGATCGCAGACCCTGGTGGGAATTCTGAAGGCGCATCTGGACCAGATCCACGCCGGCGACTATTTTGCCACGCTGGCTTACCTGCCCATGTTTGCCGAGCACGAAGCGGCGATTCAGGGGCTGCGCCACAAGGTTTTCGATGCGAAGAAAGTGGCCACCTGCCTGGGCTTCGGTCCGCGCTTCCTGCACTCCACGGGACAGGACTACAAGGGCGGTCCGAACAGCGGGGTCTTCCTGCAGATCACGGCGGACCACGGCGTGGATCTGGCGATTCCGGGGGCGAAATACAGCTTCGGCATTGTGATAGACGCCCAGGCAGCGGGCGACCTGGCGGTTCTGGAAGCACGCGGACGCCGAGCATTGCGCATTCATCTGGGGGCCGATGTGGCCGCCGGACTGAAGACGCTGGCCGCGGCAGTGGAACAGGCCCTGGCGTAATCGTCCCGCAAAGCAACTTGGAACGACGGGGGCCTTGCGCCCCCTCCTCCTTTGGGCCTCGGTTGGGAGCGGACGCCGGGACCAGCCTGTGGCGAATGAACCCACCCCTTCGAATTCGCCGGAACTTTTTCCCGAGCACCGTGTTCTAACCAGTGACAGCTCCGACGACCCCTCGTCTAACCGAGTGAGCCGGAGCAACAGGTTGGTTTGAGGAGAAGATGAAAATGACTTTGACCGCATTTAAACGAGTATTCCCCCAGGCTTTGGCTTGGATGGTTCTGGTTGCCTTGAGCGCAGCAATTGCGCTGGCGCAGGATGTCGCCGCTCCCGCTCCCGCCGGCCAGCGCTCGGATGGTCAAATCGAAATGGACGTGGTGCACGTGCTGGACGACTCGGCGGCACTGAAAAACGACTTGATTACCGCTGCGACCATCCAGGGCGAGGTGACGCTGTCTGGAACGGTGGCCAACGACGCCTCGCGCGAGCTGGCAGAAGCGATTGCGGGACGTGTGGCGGGCGTGACCAAGGTGCACAATAACCTCAAGGTCGGCAGCCCTCAGGATTCTCAGAACGCCCAAAACGCGGCGAATCCCAATGCGCAGCAGATGGCCGACGATGCAGCGCCAGGCGAAGCGGCTGTTCCTCCCCCGTCCATCAACGATGGGCCGCAGGCGATGCCGAACCCCTCGGCTGCACCTGCGCCTGGGTCCGCCCCGAGTGCAATGCCTCCGGCGCCTCCCCAGCGGCCTCAGTATGCGCCACAATATGCGCCCGTAGCTGCGACCCCGGTTCCGGCTTACGAGCCGCCCAAGGGTCCGGTGACGATTCCCCAGGGGACGCTCATTCAGGTGCGCACCAATGAGCCGGTCAACACCAAGAACGCCAAGGACGGCACACAGGTGCAGTTCACCGTCATTCATGACGTGGTATTTGGCGGAGTGCTGGCCATTCCGCGCGGCGCGACGGTGCACGGCGTGGTGACGGAAAACAAGAAGGCCGGCACGCTGGGCGGTAGCCCGGAACTGGCGCTGACCATCAACTCACTGGATCTGGGCGGGCAAAACTATCCCCTGGAAAGTGATCAGTTCAAAGTGAAGGGACCGAACAAGGCCGGCCAGACCGCGAGCAATGCAGTTGGCGGTGCGATGCTGGGCGCCATCATTGGCGGAATTGCCGGGCGCGGGGCTGGTGCGGCAATCGGCGCCGGAGCGGGCGCGGCGGCCGGTACGGCTGCTTCGGCGGCGTCCTCTGGACCGGGCGTCTGGATTCCAGCGGAAGCGCTGGTTGATTTTCACTTGAACAAGCCGCTGACGGTAACTCCTGTGAACTCGCAGGAGGCGGCGCGGCTGGCCCAGGGACTCTATCCAGGAGGCCCGAACCTTTACCGGCGTGGCCCCTACGGACGACCGTATTATCCCGGCTATCCCTATGGCTATCCGCCGGTGTACTTCCACCCGTACGTGATGATGGGCGGGTACTATACCTGGCGGTGAGGACAGACAGGAAAGACAGGAAAGACAGGGAACAGGGAACAGGGAACAAGGACCAGGGAACAAGGACCAGGGACTTAGGGACTAGGGACTTAGGGACTAGGGACTGAAATCCTGTTGTCCACAGTGAATGGAATGAGCGGGCTCCCGGAATGCGGGAGCCCGTTTGTTTTGAGATCGCAATTGGCGGGGAGCGTTCGAGGAACCCCGTGCAGGCTCGGTACGTTCCCGGTCGTCTATAATGTCAAAGAATCGCGTCGAGCGAGAATTGCGCATCCGTGGGAGTCGCCTGACCCGTGTCCAAGTGCGGCCGGGAAGTAGCGATCAACCTGCAGGCGCATAGAGAGTAGAAGGCTCAAGTCCACCCATGATCCGTTTTCTGCAAAGAGACAATCGCCTGACCAAGGCACTTTTCGTCGTCATCATCGCTGCCGCTTCGGTATCGATGGTGGTCTACCTGATCCCGGGTCTCACCGGCGCGAGCGCCACGTCTGCCGATACCTACGCCACGATCTATCCGCACTGGTACAGCCGCTACCTGGGCGCCAGCGAGACGGTCAGCGAGCAGCGGGTAATGCTGCAGGCGCAGCGCCAGATGCAGCAACAGCGTTATCCGGACAACCCGATGATCCTGGGCTTGTTCGAGCAACGCGTGGGCCAGCAGATGGTGCAGCAGGAAGTGCTGAAGATCGAAGCCGGGAAGCTGGGCATCAGCGCTACCGAAGACGACGTGCGCGCCTATCTGCATCAGGGGTCCGCAGGCGAGGTGCTCTTCCCGAACGGTCAGTTCATTGGCGAAGAGAACTATGCCCGTCTGGTCTCGGAGCGCTTCAATTTGTCGGTGGCCGAGTTCGAGGACGAAGTCAAGAACGACATTCTGGTCAAGCGTCTTGAGGCGCTGATTACCGCCGGCGTGACGGTGGGCGATCAGGAAGTTCGCCAGGCCTATCGCACCAGTAACATCAAGATCAAGTTCGATTACGCCGTGATTTCGGCGGACGATCTGAAGAAGTCGATCAATCCGACCGACGGCGATTTGAGCGCCTTCTTCCAGAAGAACGCCGTGCGCTATGCGCAGGCGGTTCCCGAGGAGCGCCGGATCACCTACTTTGCGTTCACTCCGGAGCAACTGCCGGGCGGCTTGCAGCAGCCTTCGCAGCAGGAGATCCAGCAGTACTTTGCCCAGCACCAGGCCGAGTATGCGGTTCCAGAGCAGTCGCGCGCGCGCCACATCCTGATCAAGGTGGCTCCGGGCGCGGATGCCAAGACGGACGCGGCAGCGAAGGCCAAGGCGGAAGGCATCCTGAAGCAGGTTCAGAGCGGCGGAAACTGGGCAGATCTGGCCAAGAAGAACTCCGACGATCCGGGAAGCAAGGACTCCGGCGGCGAGCTCGGCTTTGCCCAGCGCGGACGCATGGTGCCTGAGTTCGACAAGGCCATCTTCACGCAGAAGATCGGTGACAGCGCGATTGTGAAGACCCAGTTCGGCTATCACATCGTGCAGGTGGAAGAGCGGCAGACGGCGCATGCCCAGTCGATCAACGAAGTTGCCCCCACCATCCAGGCGACGCTGATCCGGCAGAAGGCGGCCCAGGCCGAAGAGAACTTCGCTCACCAGCTGACCTCCGAGGCCATCAAGAACGGCTTGGAGAAGACTGCCCAGGCACATCATCTGGAGTTGGTGACCACGGCGTTCGTGAACAGCTCCGGCGTCATCTCCAGCCTGCCCGATGGGTCGCAGGTGATCGCCAAGGCGTTCGAGTCCAAGCAGGGCGACCCGGCGCAGTACGCGCAGACGGGCGAAGGCTACGCCATCTTCCAGGTGACCGGAGTTCAAGCGGCGCACGCGCCGACCTTTGACGCCTGGAAGAGTCACGTTGCCGACGACTACCGCGCCGACGCGCTTCCTGGATTGCTGAGCGCCAAGACCGGCGAGTTGGCTGCCAAGGCGAAGGAGATGAACGACCTCGCCAAGGCCGCCAAAGCCGTGGGCGCCACCGTGAAGACCAGCGACCTGGTGGGCCAGAGCGGCCAGGTGCCGGACTTCGGTCAGGTGGGCCAGGTAGCTCCCCAGCTGTTCGATATGACCGTGGGCGCAATCAGCGGGCCCATCAATGCCAGCCGTACCGGGGTGGTGGTCAAGCTGCTGGACAAGCAGGAGCCCAGCGCGGACGAGATCGCCAAGAACCTTGACCAGACCCGCGACCAGATGCTCGAAGAGAAACGTTCGCAGGCCTTCAACGTCTTCATGAGCGGCATCATGGACGATTACAAGAAGCACAATCGGATCCGGCTGAATGCCAAGGCACAGAGCCCCGTCATTCCCGGAGCCTAGTTTTGCGCGCTTAGAACGCAACAAGAAACGGCCCGCATCCGCTGAGGATGCGGGCCGTCCGCTTTTCTGTTCGGCGGAGGCATGCCAGGAGCAGACGCAGCCGATTCCGGCGCAGCACATGTGCTGGCGGGCCGGAAGCGCCTGGGGTAAACTTGAAGAGACCGGAAGCCGGACGGATACAGGGCGAAGAAGACGAATCTTAGGAAGACAAATCATAGATTGACGATCAGCTGAAATTAGCCGGATTCACGGGCGAGTAGCTCAATCGGATAGAGCACCGGCCTTCTAAGCCGGGGGTTGTGGGTTCGATTCCCGCCTCGCCCACCAATTTAGAATCAATAGCTTACATAGATTTCAATCCTTCTGAAACCCTTCCTGAGTTGGTGACTGTGGGGGATTTTGGGGGGACCCCAAAGGTGCCTCAGGGGTAAAGGGGACTAATTCGGCCTCCGGAGCGGGAGTTCGTTGACTGCGTCGCGCTTGGCCTGGTTGCGCGTATGTCAGCACATCTCCAGCATCATTTCCGACATCCGCCCGGCAATGGATCACCAGGGACTTCGCGACATTTCATCGTCCCAACAGCCATGGAAAATCGTGCTGGAGACCTCATCATCGCTTTTGCCCAAAAACGTGTTTTCTATGAACGGAACGATTGATTTTGCGGGATCTCGGTGTCCTTTCATGGCGAAAGGGCCGGGCTTCTTCGATGCCCCGGGCGGGAGTGGTCTGTCGTGGTTGCCCTGAACCTCCAGGAAACGAGGATTGCAAAGCACGTTTCGTGATAGTTGGCTTCAGATTGAGTTGAGCTATGGCTGTCGTCGGGTGATTCTCCGCGCATCAATCGAAATGAAACATAAATGAGTCAAATGGGCCATACAAGATATATTAATGAGACATCGATGGTATTGACATGCCAATCGTTGAAGAAGAATATGGATCATATATAGGGCGTTTCAGCTCTATGCGACTCATTTATGGGTCAGGAGGCTCAATGGCAAAGCCAGAGAACCGGGCATACTCCCGCTACAGCATGGAGGCCCTGTCCTTGCTGGGACAGATGATCCGTGCAGGGAGGATCGAGCGGAAGATCACAGGGGCTGAGATGGCAACCCGAGCGGGGATCTCCCGTGCGCTCGTGCAGCGGATTGAGAAGGGCGATCCAGGATGTTCGATCGGCGCGGTCTTCGAGGCCGCAGCCATCGTTGGTGTGCCGCTCTTCGAAACGGACAGGGAACGGCTGGGTGCTCATCGAGCCTACGCGGCACAAAAACTGGTGCTGCTGCCTAAAGCGGCGCGCCGACAAAAGAGGGTGGTGAGCGATGACTTCTGATTACAAGGAAGCTTTTGTCTGGATCTGGCTGCCAAGCGCAACGGAGCCCGTCGTTGCAGGAGTCTTGACGCAAGTTGAAGGAGAACTCCATTTCAACTACGGCAAGAGCTATCTTGATCGGAAGGAAGCAATCGCAATTTATGACCCCGAGTTGCCGCTGAAGAGAGGCGACATTCCGCCCGGGAGTGGTCTGTCCATGCCTGGATGTATCAGGGATGCATCGCCAGATGCGTGGGGACGGCGCGTGCTCATCCATCGGAAGCTCGGGCTAAAGGGCAAGGACGCCGATCAAGAAGAACTCAGCGAAATGGCTTACCTTCTCGAATCAGGGTCCGACCGGTTTGGAGCATTGGACTTCCAAGTTTCCGCCACCAAATACACGCCTCGCGTTACAGATCAGGCTTCGCTGGAAGAACTGCTGCAGTCCGCCGAGCGGGTAGAACAAGGGCTGCCTCTCCAGCCCGATTTGGACAAAGCGCTTCAGCATGGATCGTCTCTGGGAGGTGCGAGACCAAAGGCTCTCATCAGTTCGAATGAGAAGAAGTTCATCGCAAAGTTCTCGAAGAGCACCGATCTCTACAACGTGGTGAAAGCGGAATTCATCGCCATGCGGCTTGCGAAATTGACGGGGCTCAATGTCGCCAATGTAGAGCTGACCCATGCGCTCGGCAAAGACGTTCTACTCATCGAACGCTTCGATCGCGAAAAAGGGAATCATGACTGGTTAAGAAAACCCGTCGTGTCTGCGCTAACTTTGTTTGGCTTGGATGAAATGATGGTGGCTTATACCAGCTATCAGGAATTGGCCGACATTATCCGTCATCGCTTTACCGATCCGGCGGAAACCTTACGCGAGTTGTTTGGGAGGATTGTTTTTAATATCCTGTGCGGCAACACAGATGACCATGCGCGCAACCACGCCGCTTTCTGGGACGGAAAGAACCTTTCCCTGACTCCCGCCTACGATATCTGTCCGCAACCGCGAACGGGCAGCGAAGCAACGCAAGCGATGTTCATTCACGACAACAGCAAAATGAGCCAGATGACAACATGCCTGGTGGCAGCACCAAGGTTCCAACTCAATACGGAAGAAGCGAAATCCATCATCGCCCTTCAAATCCAGGTGATTCAATCCCATTGGACGAGTGTCTGTGATGATGCCGGGCTGAAGGAAGCAGATCGCCTGTTCTTCTGGCACCGACAGTTTCTCAACCGATTTGCTTTTTATGGGGCGCCCTCAGACATCACCAGCGTTTTTTGATGATTGCACCTGGTCCGGTCCGATCTGGCTTTCTGGGTATGCCCTACAAGGGGCAGAGAATCTGATGCGGCGGGCGGAAACAGAAAGCAACAGAGCGTTGCGCTCTGCCATCATGGGACACGTGGCGGAATGGCGGCGGGAGAGATCCCGCCACCATTCCAGATTGTGGGTGTGGGACCCCCAAGGCGGCCTGGGGCAAAGGGGGACTACTTCGGCTTCCGGCGCGGCAGTTTGCTGACCGCGTCGCGCTTGGCCTGTCTGCGCGTATGTGAGTACAACTCCAGCATCTTGGCCGACATCCACCCGGCGATGGCTTTCATCGTCGATTCCGGTACGGCGGCATCCCCCAAGGCGCTGATAAAGGTGTGCCTTAGGTCATGGAGCCTGCACCACACCCCGGCTGCATTGCGGCAGGTTGTCCACGCCGACTTCCACGAACCCATCGGCTTGCTCGGGTCCAGGTCGTAGACAGCAACCTTGCCGGTCAAGTGGGATTTGTGCCCGTCAAAGCCATAGCGCTCACTCGGGAAGACGAAATCATTCGGCTTCGGATCCTGGAAGCGCGAGTGCCACTCGACCAGAATCTCGAAGGCCTCGTCGTTCAATGGAATGCCCCGGCCATCTCCACCGCGCGTCTTGGATTTGCCAACGTGGATTTCGCGTTTTATGAAATCCACCTGGAGCCAGCGCATCTTGCGCAATTCCGTGCTGCGGACGCCAGTGTGCAGATAGGTCATCAAGGCAGGGAAAAGAGAGCGGCTGCGGCTTGCGACGGCCGCCTCGATGATCTTGTCCACCTCTTGGGTGGAAAGGGCCCTGCCCACGTCACTGCGCTCGGGCATCGGATGGAAGTCCGGTGCCAGGAGGTGCCACAAGCGATGCTTGCGTAAGATCATGCGCAGCACTCCAGTCTCCATATTTATCTCTCTACCTGCAGCGCCATCTTTCTGACGCTGCCTCTGAAAACTCGAGATCTTATCGTTTGTGATTTCGCTGATCAGTAACTTGCCAAACGTTGGCAACAGGTGACTCAGCTTCAGAGTATTGATCTCACGATATGAATCTTCCCAGTGGGCATTTCCAGCGAGCCAGGTTTTTGCGGCCTTCCGGAAAAGCAGCGGTTTGGGCCTCTTGACACCGCCGGCAGATTCTTCCAACGCCGTCCGGCGTGCGCGCTCAATTGAGCGCGCAAGCTCTCTGTTGCTCGTGTGAGCTGACTCGCGAATGCGCTGGCCCATAAACTCGAATTCATACCAATAAACCTCGCCTCGCTGAAATACACCCATGCATTGCCCTTTCGAAAACCTGAAAAACTGTTTTTGAAGACAAGGATCTCCAGTTGACCTGGCCGGCTTGTTTTGCGGGAAGGCCGATAGAGCCGAATTGTCTGGTTATGTTGGCTCCGGCCAACCGTCCACCGCGTTGGCCTGCGGTGGACCGGACTAGCTGAAGATTGGTACGAGCGGAGCGAAGCAGCGATAGTGACTAGATACTTCGCCCCCTTGCATTCGGTTAGTCGCCGTCATCCTCATCGTCATCGCGGGCGGGGGTTGTGCCGTCGTCGATGAGCTTGTCGATGGCATCCTGCGGAATCCGGACGGAACGCCCTATGCGCACAACATCCACTTTGCGACCATAGACCATCTTCCATGCGGTCTTTTCGCTGACGCGCACGCGCAAAGCGAATTCTGGGACTTTCAAGAGTTGCCTCAATGTGCCTCCTTTCCTTTCTTGCTCGAACAGAATCCTGCAGAACCATTGGCCCGCGGCCGACCGTTTCAAATACCCTGCTCAGTCTTCTTTTGGGCTTGAACTGCGCCAGATTCTTTTCCTGGCACCAGAAGATCGAAATTGCGCAGGACGAACAATTCTTTAATTTCCTAAATCGAGGACGTCATTTCCGAATGGGCGTGAGAGGTGAAGACAGCAGTGTCATACGTCGCCAATGAGCGGAGATCACGGAGGAGTCCGGTTTGGAAAGTTTCGGGTATATGAAACCAGGCTTTAATGAAATATGAGATATCTCCTGGTGGATATTGTTGATCCACCAGCCGGATAGTAGTTTGAAAGGTGAGACGGCCCTTGTTTCTTTTCTGACAGTTTTCAAAGAGGAGGCAGTTGCTTCATGGCAAAAGTTCGAGACCCAAAACTCCCGGTATTTATCCCGCGCACCCCGCCGCCCACGGACCCAGGATGCGACGCCGCGGCTGTCGCACTGCTGTGCTCTCAATTGCCCGGAATCGGATGGTCGATCATGGCCATCTTGAGGGGCATGATGTGGATGCTTAATGTTCCATTAACAACGATCCAGAGCTATCGGGTCTGGTCGGAGTCCTTCCAACAGATCATCCTGTACCCTGCAAGCGAGAGTGAACGAAAAGCGTTTTTGAGGCTCACCGCCATCCCAACGACTCGAAGGGCACTCACGGTACTGGCAGCGTATGCCCATGGCCAGAGTGCCAGGGTAATTGAGTATTCGGAGGAAATCTATTCTCAGCAGTTTGCGGATGTGCAGGAAATCGAGGCTTCCTTAACCAATGCGAAAGAGATCGTCAGCGACTTGCAAACGCGTACAAGCCGCCTTTCCAGCGCTCCCGGCATGTGGGGACCATATGCGATCGAGGTTAAGTGCTGCCTGGAAGAGGTCCAGGGTTCACTCTCGCGGATTGCGCCCCACAAAATGCGAATGCGTAGAGAGCGGAAGGAGTTACTCGCCGCGATCTCGCTACTGACATTGCGCGCGATTGTGTCCTTTGCAGGTGCCCAGTTCAGTAAGCAACAAATCGAACCAATTAAAAGAAGCGGTTTCGATCGCTTTGCGCGTCGATTGTTTCAGAGGGTTCTCGGGGAAGTCGATACCCAGGACACGCAACCTGTAATCGCCTGGCTCCCTGACGCGCAGAGGGCTTCAGGGGTGAAGAATCCGCGCACCGTGAAAGCTCTTCGGAGTGAACTGGATAGGCATAAAATCCCGACCCCCTTATCGCTGCAAGTGCAAGAGCATGTCAAGAGAATGTGGTCCAAATAAACAAGAATAGCGGAATTCCGGTGGACCGGGGGGGGATACATCCGACGCAATCGCGATGAGGTTTGATGGCCTGTGCAACAGGCGCTGATGAAATGGAATGAGGTGCGACGTTCGTAAAGATGCTTCGTATCGGAGGTTTCATACGCTTGTTTTGTCGTTCTCAAAATCCATGAGAATCGAACAGGATTAAAGAATCGCCCTTCATCAGCAGTTTGATCACGATGGATCTCGTATGGCGGCACGTTCTGTTACCAGCCGCCTTGCCGAGGTGATCAAAATGGATGGATCTAATACTGACGCGTTTCATTTGGCGGCGAATACCGTGGTTCAGCTCAGCCTGGAACTCGTGGATACCGCCGCTCCGAATGCGGAAACCGAGAAGCAGACCATTGCATCAGCGGTGCGAACAGTGCCGACGCAGACTGCAGTGAAAACATCAAATTCGAATCTCTCAATCGGGAGCGGAATGAAGCCAGTGCTGCAAGAGCCTCAGGCGGAGGATTCCATCGCGCCTTCCAGTTTGGTGGCGATTCACGAATTTTTGCTGCGCGGGGATGACCACGTAATGTCGTCCTGTCTCTCGCTGTTCGAGGTGCGGCGTAACGAGAGAAAAATCCATCGGGCGCTCCTGAAAATGGCCGAGGACAGGGGGATGCTCCCCGGCGACGATACATGGCAGGTCAGCGTGGGCTATGACAAACTGTGCAAGGCGACGGGTTGCAGTGCGCGGACGCTCGGGCGTGCGTGGCCCCAGCTTCTGGGATGGGGCTTTTTGGACAAGATTACGGAGCACCATAATCGCGACTGCAAGGTATACGCCGTACGCTCCATAGAGTCCGTCGATGCCAAGTACAAAGAAAATGGCTACACGTATTTTCGGGTTATGCCCGATCGTAGCCTTTTGCCGTTCCGGCCTAAGCCCATCTCTGAAAAGGGGGCACTGTGAACGACGCCTCACTCACTCCGGTCGAGAGACTGCTCAACCTCCGGGAGAGTGCAGAGGTTCCGGGTGCGAAACCGGGTTCCGCAGTGCTGGCCGGCCTCCTGACCTGCCTGCAGGTTCCCGCCTCCCTCCTTGGAGGAAAGCGGCTTGCTGGCCAGGCGTCGAGGCTGCTGCTCAGATCGCTCCGCACACAGCCGGCCGAAGAACTTCCCAGGATTCTCGAATACATTCGTGAGTTGCGGTGGGTTGTACAGCACGCCAACAGTAACGCGGAGACTCTCTTCAAATCGGAAGCGGAGCGGAAGGGCTTCCTCTCCTGCACTGGCGGCAACCCCTTTGTGGATAGCGGAGCCCAGGAATATGCGCTTTGCTGCCTGCTGTGTGCTCGCTACCAAAGGCCTGCAGCCAAGGATAATATCGAATTCTCAAATCTACGGGAACAGTTCGACGCGCTACGAATTGGGGCACTTCTCACTCACATCACTGCAATCGGCTATTGGGCGCGACACGAGGATTGGTTGAAGCCTAAGGGATTGGGCAGTGATGTGCGGGCGTCGATGTACCGCCGGACCCTGGCTATCCGGCATTTCGTCATGAAGCGCTACCAGACCGGCAGCCAGCACCACAATGCGCTGGAAAAGGTTCCGGTGGATTCCTCCCGAGCTGAACTGAGGAACGCATTGCTGCAGACCCGGCAGGATTTGCCGGTAAGCTCCGAACCCCTGGAACAGCAGCTCAGAAGTGACCTCGCTTCCATCCTTGCCTTGCTCCGGGTTGCGGACGATCCGAAATCCCTCCGCGGTTACATGCGCGATGCAGAAGCCGAGATCGACGGGGAGGAGTCATCGGCGCCACCAAAAGCGGGCCCTGAAGGCGCCTATCTGGTCGAAACCTACGAAGACGAACACGAGGACGACGACGAAGAAAACGACACCGGCGAAGACGAGCAGTCTGGTGGGGACGCTGGCGAAGAAGGCGACGAAAGCGGCGTGGCCGGGGCAAAAGGCGTGACCTACACCCGCACCCGCTGGAATGAGGATAAGAAAAGGGCCTGCATTGGTGCGGGCATCAACCCCGCTGACGTGCTGCCAGTCGAGAATCTGCATCTATCCACGCGCCGAAACGGCGACGGCGGCGCCTGGCAGGCCATGAAAAACCAGAACCTATCCTTCGCATGGCGGAACCTGGCGATGGAAGAGCTTGCAATCGGTCTGCAGATCCTCGGAAGTCAGATGGATCGCAGCGCGGCTGACTTGGAGATATTCGCACTGGCAAAAACCATCGTGGGGCGAGGTTTGACCCTCAAGAGTGCGCAATCGATGGAGGTGCGCTGCGACCGGCCATCGAACGTGGAGAAGCTGACGCTTTTACTGCCGGACAGCGAATCGGAATACGCTGAGTGGCTGGTACCTGCCGTGGCGATACCCTATCAGCAAGAGCACGGCATTTATGCAGGATGCCGCTTGGTGAAAAAGTCGTTTGTCTCGCCCGATTATTGGGGACTCGGCATTCTCTTGCGCCGTCTGATCGCGGTGAAGTTTCCTGGCTGGAACGGAGAACCATTGCAGCCTTTCGCTCAACCGGTTCGTCTTAAAAAGCATCCCAAAACCTTTCCTCGGCGACTCAAGCAAGCCTTCGAGAATGCGAACTCGGATCGAGGGCCGGGCTTGGCTGGGCGCGTGACTTTCGAACGGCTTGGGCGAGTGCTTTGGCAACGCATTTACGATCAGACCGTCGGAAATCTCGATCTGGCAACGTACGTGACATTGCGAAAGGAACGTGCCGGCGAGGATGGCAGATTCTACGCCACTCCGGCTGTCCACAGCGTACAGCAAGCAGAACTGGCTGCTGTTTTCGCGATTGACGCGGAGCTCAGGGTCATCGGGTACGAAACGCAGGTGAATCTATCGCTGATACCGAGCGATTCACTCGGGTATCTGGGCAGTCCCATGTGCCCATCTTTGGAAGCCATTGAGATCTTCCTAGCCAAGCAGGTTGCAATCATTGCGGTGAGCAACAATACCCTGAGCGCAGGGGAAGACATCGGAGCGATCATCGCCCGGCACAACGCGTACACCTTACTGACTTTCTGTGCCGTGTCCATCGGGACATGTCACAGGCCGACTCACAGCGTAATCCCCGACCTGTCGGCGATTGATGCTTCGAGCAGTTGCGTGAGTCTGATCGACAAGGGCAATGCCAAGGCACGGCTGGGCGTCGCGGCCGCCGCCGCTGTTGCACAACTCAAAGCTTATCGCGCATACGTGGAGACTTTTGAATTCAAGAGACTCTTCGGCGCCCGACCGGAACTCCCGCTTTTCTTCATTCTCCCCAGTAATGAGTTCGTCGCCGTAAGTGTGGCGACTCTCACACAGCAATCGCTGCCTTATGTGGCAAATTTCGCGCGCCATCTGGCGAAAACTATTTTGAGTGAGTGGTGCGAGGCCGGTGACGAACGGGTAAGTCCAGAGCGAATTGCTGCCCTCCTTGGACATTTCATCGAGGGTGAAGAGCAATTCGGCCCATATTCTGTCTTCGACTACAAGAGCTTCGTGGAATCGATGGGCTCTGCGCTTGGTTCGCTCTTAACCAAAGTCAAGTTCCAGCCGATGAATATTCTCGGGAAAAGGATCGTAGTTCATGCTCCCCACATTCAACGTTTTCTTGAATCTATTGAAAATTGATATATCGGGCGCAGAGCGAAGCAAGTTGCTTCATCCGCTGCTGAACCTGCTCCGCGCAAACCCCACGAAAGTTGGGCGAGTGCTTTACGGCCTTAAAAAGGGTCCCTGGACAACACAGGACGTGCGAGAAATTGAATTGCTGATTGCGAGCAGGTCCGACGACAAGCGCATGATGGCGGGTTATCTCTCAATTCTCCATCAGGCTGTTCTTCTTTGGTCTGCCACCACCCGGCAACTGGTTCCGCTGCCCCACTTCTTGCCGCCTGAGCGGGAGTCCGATAACCCCTTCAGCAAGGATTTTTCCACTGCTTTATCTGTCCACACGAAGTGGAAGACTGAGCTATCAAATCTGGTTGGCCGCCTGCACGATGCGGACTCGGAGGCCGCGGTGCGCGATCTTCGACTGGCCGCACTGCTTGTTTCGGCGATCGTCTATGGCGGAGTTTTCGGTGCGCCCTTCCTGGTTGCGCTGGTTCGCGCGATTCCTGACCGGAAGCGCAGGACGTTTGTTGTTGGACGTGTGCACATTGAACTGAGTCTCGCGGACCAAGGCGTTGTGGACGCCGAGCAACGCATCTGGTTGCCTGATCCGCTGACCGGGACTCTCTGGTCCTTGTTGGACCCGACGGACGCCGACGAGTTGCTCGCCCCGGTCATCCGCGATGGCAAATCCTCTCCTCCCGGCGATGCGGTAGTTATCCGGCGAATAGACCGGCTGATCCAAAAGTTTCAAATGCGCGAGGATGAGCAACAGCTTGCCGGGATCGAGGAACTGCGCCAGTGTGCGCGGGAAGTTTGTGTGAGCGAGTGTGCCCCTTCATTTGTCGCCTATAGCAACAGCGAGTTTCGTTCGGAGTCTCTCCGTCGTGGTGATGTACGCAGGCTCTTTCCGAGTCAGCCGCTGCTGGAATTGGAGAAGCCTGCGGAATCGGAGCCGGAGCCTTCCGTCGCGCTGGACTCGGCTGGTCAGATCGCGGCGCAGCCAGAGCCGGAGTGGATGGACCTTTTGCTTGCCGCGGCACGATCGGATTCAGTGCTCAAACGACTTTCCTGTTTAGCGACGAATACATCTGTGCCGGCAGCACTGAGACTCGTGGCCGACTTTGGCACCGCGCTCGGCAGCCGTACCTCCAGGTCCGGCAAGCCCATCCCGGCTCGCAAGATCGCAGAGACGGTGATCTTCATTGCGCGCAGTCTCGGATGCATTCTTGCAGATCAGGATCTTGCGACTCTCGAGTCCGAAGAGCGGAGGAAGGTATATCTGGTTGCCATTAACCAGCAGCCGGTTCGCGAACGCATGGGTGCTGTGCAGGCAATTCGGGAATTCGAACTTTACCTGGTTGCGCAAATAAATGGCGCGATTCCAGTGCCCAAAAGCAAGCTTCCCTGGATTCTGAAAGACAATTCGGTCTCACCGGAGCTGATCACGCATCACGAGTATTTTGAGATTCTCAACCGGATCGAAGGAGAATGGTCCGTGCGAAGCGGCGCACGAGAAAGAAAGATGGTGCGCCTGCTGGTTGTGCTGGCTTTCCGTGCTGGACTCAGGCGAGGCGAATTGCGCGGGCTTCGAATGGAAGATGTGCTGATCCTCGGATTCGCATGGCTGCAGATACGCAACCGCAAAGTGGATCCTCTGAAGTCGCGGAATGCGCAGCGAGGATTTCCTGTAGGTGCGCTTCTATCACGCGAGGAACCCAACGACGAACTGCAGGAAATTCGCGACTGGTATCGGAGGCGCGTTGATGAGGGAGCAAAGGCGACAGATTATTTCTTTACCATGGAGGGCAAGAAGCGAATTCCAAATTCATTGTTCGATGACGTGAACACATTTCTTCGCAAGTTAACGCCCCAAGCAAATGACGGCAAAGGCGTGCACATGCACACGCTGCGCCATGCTGCTGGAACATGGCTATTCGTTTCTCTGACCCTCTCCAACTCAAAACGCCGAGATTCTCTTTTTGCAGATCTGAAGGAAACTCACGATTGGTTGCGCGAGGGGAAGTCTCATTGGCTACATTTTGCCGGGAACACCACACCATCCAAGAAGGTCCCATTCATCACGGCGGCCTTTTGCGGACACGCGAATTTCGACACTACTGCTTCGAGCTACATCAATATCTTTCCCTGGCTGGTTGCCCACGCGCTCGATGGAGTCGAGTGCATGCGGCCGGATCCGGAACTCGTGCGCAAGGCAAGCGGAGTTCCACTGAAGCTCTCCAAAAAATGGCTGCGGTATGGCGATGCTCACAACATTCCGGTTCAATTGCTTTTGAGGCAGGGAGCAAGTGTACGGGATAATGTTCAGATTCAACCGGACAATCTTCTGGGTACGGCAGATTGGCTCATGTCGGCGTGGAAGAATCTGATGCGCCACGGCATGAGTGATCCCGGCACCTGCGCCAATGCGGAAGACAAGCCGATGTTTGAGCGTGCAGACTGGCTGATGGCGCGGCACGACCGCAACGGCAACCTGCGGCATCCATTTGAAAGCCATCCGAAATCCCGGATAGCACTTGCTGTGCCGCGCAAACCAGAGCCCCACAAGAAGGTCACCAACTCGACTCTGCTGGATTTGATTGCAGCTACAGGTGCAGAGGGTCCAGCAATCTTGAGCGACGCGGTGGGAGTTTTCGCTGTGCACCATACGCAAGATGGGTTCATCGAGTTCGAAAGCATTAGCGAGCTCGAGGCCGCGGATTGTTACATCGGTCTCCTGCGCAACCTGGGCTTCCAAAAGCGCGAGCTCGAACTGGTATCGGGCGATGCTGACGAAGATTCGGAGTGCCGGCACCAGTGGCGGGATGAACTTTCGGAACCTTACCTGCACATTCGCCCTTGTCCGCCAGGTCGAAATTACGGTTTCGCAACATCGCTCTGGGTCAGGCCAAGCGTGACCGCGCTCGCCAAGCGCAAAGTTAGCCCGGCGAACTTCCGATTCATGATGGCAATGGCCTTCATTGTTTTTGGCAGAATCCCACAGGAAATAGCCCAGGTGCCAACGGGGAAAGCATAGTAATTCGCGCCACTGTGGACGCGCCTGCCGACCGGAAAACATGCCACTATGGACAGAATGAGCCGGAATTTTCCGTACGCGGGAAAAGGCTTGTATTTTCAAATGCTTGACAGGTTATCTTCTGACCTCTTTGCGTTCCAGGTCAGTTGTGAGTCAATAGTGACCATCCCAACCGGTTTTCTCACGAAAACAGCATTTCGATATCCTCGCGCTGCAGATCGCGGATCAGGCTGTTGCTGGCGCCCAGAATCGCATCGGCGAGATTGCGCTTGGTCTCCTGTAGCTGCAGCACCTTCTCTTCCACCGTGTCGCGGGCAATCAGCCTGTAGGCAAAAACCTGGCGCTCCTGACCAATGCGGTGGGCTCGATCGACCGCCTGTGCCTCGACGGCAGGGTTCCACCACGGATCCAAAATAAAAACATAATCCGCCGCGGTCAGGTTCAATCCGAGGCCGCCTGCCTTGAGGCTGATGAGGAACAGACGGCACTCGGGATCGTTCTGGAAGCGCTCCACGTGCGCCTGACGGTCGGTGGTCTTGCCGTCCAGATACTCGTGATTGGTGCCCTTCAAGCGGTCGCGGACAATGGCCAGCAAGTTGGTGAATTGCGAGAAAACCAGCGCCTTGTGGCCTTCCGCAATCACCTCCTGCAATTGATCCAGCAGCACGTCGAGTTTGGCGCTCGAGTCCTTTTTCAGTTTGGCGTCGATCAGGCCGGGATGGCAGGCAGCCTGACGCAGGCGCAGGAGCGCTTCCAGCACCTGGATCTTGAACTTCGCGATTCCGTCGCTGCCGATCTTGTTCAGCAGCTGGTCGCGATAGTGCTGACGCAGGTCGTTGTACATCTTGCGCTGGCGCGGCTCCAGATCGCAATAGATGGTCTGCTCGATCTTGACCGGCAGTTCCTTCGCCACCTGCTCCTTGGTTCGGCGCAGGATAAACGGACGCAGCGCATGAGCGAGCAACTGGCGGGTCTCCGGGGTGGGATTGCGCAGTTCGCCACCAGGCAGATGAAAGGCGCTCGAAGCGCCGAGCAGCCCGGGGTTGAGAAATTCAAAGAGCGACCACAACTCGCCCAAGTGATTCTCCACGGGCGTTCCGCTCAGCGCCAGATAGTGATTCCCCAGCAGCAGGCGGACCGCTTTGTGCGATTCCGTGTTGGCGTTCTTGATGGCCTGCGCCTCGTCCAAAATGACGTAATCGAAGACCAGATCCTTGAAGTGCTCGGCATCGCGGCGCAGCGTTCCATAGGTGGTTAGGATCAGATCTACATCGGCGAAGCGGTTCTTGTTGCGATCGATGCCGGTATGGTCCAGCACGCGCAGCTGCGGCGTAAAGCGGGCAGCCTCCTGCGACCAGTTGAAGATCAGAGATTTCGGCACCACAACCAGCGATGGCCGCTCCACTTCGCCGGTGGCGCGCAGTTCGCGGCGGGTTTCTAGCAGCGCCAGCACCTGGGCGGTTTTGCCCACACCCATATCGTCGGCCAGGCAGCCGCCAAAGCGGAAGCGACGCAGGAAGTGCATCCAGCCCAGCCCCTCGCGCTGGTATTCGCGCAGTTGGCCTACGAAGCCGGACGGCTGCTCGGCGAGCGTAATCTGCTGAAAGTCTTTCAGTTCCTTGCGCACGCAGGCAAATGTTTCATCGCAACTGACGGCGGGTTGAGCGGCTAGCAGGGCGTCGAGCAATCCGGCCTGACCGGAAACAAAGCGAATGTGGTCGGCTGCGGCATCGCCCATCGCAGCCACCACGCCAAAACGTTTCAGCCATTCCTCGGGCAACAGTCCATAGGAGCCGTCGTCGAGCGTCACCATGGTTTCGCCGCGTTTGAGCGCCTGCAGAAGTTGCGGCAATTGCGCCGTCGTCTCGCCGTACTCGACCACTCCGTGCAGCTCAAACCAGTCCACGCCGCTGGTGATTTCGGCACGGGTTGCGCCGGGGCGACGGAAAGTCTTGCCCTCGGCCACAATATGCCAACCCTCGTCCATCAGAGTGCGCACCATGCGCGGCAATTTTGCCGGAGCCAGTTCCCAGCCCGCTTCGTCCTGCCAGGTAGCAGCCATCGGACGCATGCCCACGGCCGCGAGCAAGACAGTCGCAGCCTTCTCCGTATTCAGGTCGCGGCGGAGAAAGCGCGCCGCCTCCGCATCAAAAAACCCTCGGGATGGCGCATTCTCCGCAACGGTGCGTCCGTCGTAATCGAAGGTCAGCAAGGCGCGCATTTTGTCCGGCCCGTAGCGCACCGTCGGCCGATAGATCTTCAGGCAGGGGCGCGGAACGATTGTCACTTCCTCGTAGTGCAGCGAAGCGGGCAGTTCCATGGCAGGCACCGCAGGCGTGCTCAGCAAGTGGGTGAGAAACTCGCCCTTGTCCCGGGACGGAATCAGGATGGGCTTGTCGCCTTTCAGGTTGGCTATCCAAACATAGGCCTCGTCTTCCGCCAGCGGCGCCACAGTTTCCGAGGTGAACAGAAAGCCGCCGGGAAGCGTCAACAGCGGCGCGCCCAACTCCATGCTTTCCTGCCCGCGGCGAAACCTGCCCTGCAATTGCCAGCCCTGGCGCCCCATCTCCTCCATCTTCAAAACAAATTGCCACGGCGCGCCCTCGTCCCACCGCAGCGGGATCGGATTCGGATCGCCTTTGGTGTGCGAGTAGAAGCATCGGCCCGAAGAGAAGATTTTTGCGGCAATGGTGCCGGCCAGCAGCGGTGGCAGCTGATAACTCGTTGGAACGGACTCATAGGTACTGGAGTACGCATAAGAATATTGCCTGTTCCCGCCCATCAGAAGAGAGAGAATCTCCCGGTCAACTGCCGAGGGAAGTGACGGCAGGTTCCCTCGCCGCATGTTGAGCGGGCGCGACACCTTCCAGCCGCCGTTCTTCTTTACCTCGCGGGTCTCCACCGATAGAACCAGAGCTTTCGCAGTCCGGCTAGCCGCGATATCGACGAGGTAGATCAATTCCGCGCCGGCTGGCCAACTCCCGTGCGTACTCTGCGCGACGGGTTCCGGGGCCTGCAGGATTCCGGACAACTGCTTTTTCCAAGCTGCCGGCTGGGGTGGACGCGGCGGGGCAGGCTTTGGCTTGGGGAGATCAAGCAACCGGTCGTAAATAGCCAGTGGGTTCTGGTCGATGGATTGTTTCAGGGATTGATCCAGAGATTGTTCCAGAATGGCGTTTGTATCTAAAAGCGGCGACTTTACCTTTGCGACCGAGGAGAGATATTGCTTGGCATCGGCGGCCAGCAGCGCAGCCCAAAGGTGCTTGCACGGCTGGTCATTCTCGATAAAGAAGGCGCAATCGCAAAAGACCGCCAGCATTTCTCCCGTCCATTGCAAGAGGACGCTGTACTCCTCCGACCCACGCACATTTGCCCGGAGTTCTGAAGCGGAACCCTCCTCAATGCGCACACGCTTCTGCCAGAAGTACTGGTAACCGCGTTCGCGAATTGCGGTCGCGAAGTACCGCGCCAGGCTGGGTGCGACCAACATGCAGGTGGAGCCTTTCGGAAAGACTTCTCCTTATTTTCGCACCCTGCAATCGGAGAACGCACCCTGTGGACAGACTCACTCTTCGAGTTTCGGTGGGCCGGAAAACAGAAAATCCACCCAACTGATGCTCTGGATTCCGAACCTCCGCGCTGTCTCTTCGTCACCGGGGGCGGCAATCACGAGCGGAGTGAATGCAGGGTAGCGGCGGCAGAATTCCAGCAGCCCGCGCAGGTCCTGGCCCCCGAACCTCCCGGTCTTCACCTCGACAGCCCAGTTTCCCCAACTGCCTTCAAAGATTCCGTCGATTTCAAGCGGTTCTTCGCGCCAGTACGTAACCTGCTGGCCCTGATTGAAGGCGAAGGCAAGACACGCATTCTCAACCCATTGACCAAAACGGGCCGGTTCACGCTCCCGATCTGGCGGGCCGTCCGGATGCATGGCGGAGAGAAGCCCGTTGTTGAGCGTCACCAGCTTTGGCGGTGCCGAGCGCCTTCTTTGGGCCTGCGCCGCATACTTTTCGAGTGGCGCAACCAGGTAGGCGTCCTGCAGGAGAGTCAGATAGTGAGCGACCGTTTCCAGAGCACCGCTGTCTTGAAGCTGTCCCTGCATTTTCTGGAGAGAAATGACATGAGCGGGCGAACCGACTGCCACTGCAAAAACCTGCCGCAGCAGAGGCGGGCGGCGCACGGTTCCGAGCGCCAGCAAGTCGCGCCCGATCGCTGGTTCAATAATCGCATCGCGCAAATACGCTCGCCAGCGCGCTGGAGCCTTCTCCAACTCCACCGCACCGGGGTAGGAACCGAAGCGAACAAGGCTCATCACCGCATCTTGTGCGGACAGATGAAAGGCTGACGCAAGGGACGCAACTGGCCAATGGCTTAGGGTCAAACGCTCAAAGCGTCCGGCCAAACTCTCTCGCGAGCCGGAGGTCACGCCCAGAGCCGAGGACCCGGTCGCTATCACCTGGACGGGAATGTGCTCGCGTCGGATGCGATCCCAGTTGCCTTTCAGTTTCGCGGCCCAGTCGGAAACCCGATGTACTTCGTCCAGCAGCAGGAGCGCCGTGCCACGTTTGGCACGGACCTCGGCGTCGGCCCAGCACCGCTCCCAGAAACCGGGCAGCGCGGCGCCCGGATCGTCACCGGCGGCATAAACGGCCTGATCGCCGAATTGCTCTGCCAGTTCGAGCAGCAATGTGGTCTTGCCGACCTGCCGCGGCCCGGTCAGGATCTGGATGCGTCCTGGAGCGGCTTCGCGGAGCCTTCCGGCAAGTTCCTGACGGCAATGGGCGTAGGCGTTTTCGATGACGATCATAGTCGAATAAATATTCGACTATGACTTGTATTCTGTCAAGCTTGGTGTCGTTTCAGAACGCCGCGCCGAGGCAAAACCGGTATGGCCCTTCGCTATAGCGGTTCCAGAGTTCCTGTGCCCTTGTTGGAATCGTGCAAGGTGTCATTTTCTTAAGGAAAATGCCACTTTGGAGCATTGCTTCCTGGGTATAGCAACTCTGGAACCGCTGTAGAATATCGCAGTCCTGGTTCTCGATGGGCCGCATCAGCCATCCAAGCGTGCTCAGAACAGCAATTCCGCGCGCGAGTAGAGCTATCGCCTTGTGCGGTTAGAGGAATCCGAGTCAACACCATATATCTATTTCACACGCCGGAGTGTTGCGGAGCCTCGTAACGAAGAGGAAACATCACAATTCACCGGTGCCAGTATCCGGCTCTTCTTCCTCTTTCATCGTCTCAGCGCTTATGAGGTCAGCCTCGATTTGCTCCGGATCTCCGAGAAGCACTTCGTAACTGAAATTCGGGGCTTTCGGCATTTCCAGAAAATCATGGAAGCTATGCAGGCTTATGGTCCGTTTCCGGTTCTTGAGAAACAGATCGGCCTCAGTTTCCGGCCAAAGCCACCCATCTCCAAACCTGTGGTGTGCCCGGCCGCTCGCCTGGAAATGTTCGGCGTAGATTCTTTGTCGCTCTCCACGGACGATCTTGGATTCATAGTCGACCGCCAGATCGAGATCGCCGAATGTCTCCTGGTCGCGTAGATGGGAACCGTACACCACGGCTCGCGTGATGCGAACCAAAAACCGCGGACTGGCATTGACTTCCGCAAGCCGGACCTTGAAGTCGTCGAGGGCCTGCGTCACCGTCTCTCTTTTCAGACGCCTGGCTCCGGACGAGCGGACAAAGTCCTTGCCCAACCCGGTCAGTTTGTAATATTGCACCTCGTCCGTACTCAGCTTTTCCTCTGCGGAAATGTAGCCAAGTTCCAGGAGCGCTTTCAGCAGCACAGATGCTTTTTTATTGACGCATTCCACTGATTTGCGACGAGTCGGTTCCCAGCGATGAAAGCAGGCAGCGAGGAAGCTTCTTGAACTCGTGCCGTTTCCTTTCATCCACCCCCGCACTTTAAGAATCGGAACGCCGCCAATTGTCTGCGCACCATCGATCTGCATCGTCATTCTGAAACCCCATGATTCGCGACTGCAGCCGTCCTTGCTCATGGCCTGTTGCGTTGTTCGCAATCACCCTGCGAAACCCTGCAAGGTTACAGAAGGTACCGGTCTTCCACCTGGCGGGTTTGGCCGAGGGCGGTGAGGGTTTCCAGAATCTCCTGAACGCGGGTGCGGCTGGCGGGTTTGAAACCCGTCGCGATCTGCTGCGGCGTCTGGAATGGGGTGGCGCGCAGCGCGTCCTTGATGACGCGGAACTGGTCTGTGAGCGTAGCTGGCCAGGGCTGTTTGCGGCGGGCAGCGAGAGGAGCTTCCACGGGGACGAAGCCGCCCAGGGTGAGCAGGCGGTAAGATTCGGTCAGTTGCAGGCTGACGCGGCGATCCTCTGCTCAGCCGACGCGAGGGTTGGCTGCACGGCGCGGGTGACGCTCCCGGAATTACCAGCCGGAATCGCGGTCGTAGCCGTGTGCCCACTCGGGCCGTTCGAGCAAGGTGAGATCCGGCATATCGAGAGGCCGGGAGAGCGGGTTCCTGTACTTCAAGACCTCGCCTGAGATGCACGACGGCGGAACAAGGAGGAGGCTGCCAAAGTAGACCTGAATGCCCTCAAAGGTTCTGCGAACTGGATTCCGCGCCCCCACCCCTGGAAGGCGAAATAGGAATGTGAGCTTGGGTCCAGAGCGGAATCGCAGGGTTGATCGCCAAACATCGTTCTCTTCTGAGAGGTTTTGCAAAGCCTCGATGGCGATGTCCTTGTGAAAACTGACTCCAACTACGGAAGATGCGTTGCCCGTGCGCAAGACCCAGTTGCTCTGTGGGTAATGCGCGAACCAGCGCTCGAGCACCGGGATCTTCGAAGTCGGCGGGCAGACAGAGGGGCACGACGAAGCCCACGCTGCCCCAGCGGAGATCGGCGCCATCTTCCAACCAAGTTCCAGGCCGAGGCGCACCTCGGGCGGCAACTCCTTGGTCACTGTTAAGTTTTTGGGTTCGGTGCGGGGGAGGTGCGCGAGGGGAGATCGGCTCTGAAACTCTCGAAGAAATTCTTGTGCGGTCTTCATGATGCCCCTTTCATTGGAGGCGCGGAGGCTGATCGAGACTAGCTCACGGCCGTGCCACGGCAGGTTGGTGGGAATACAAAGGAGGAGTATTGAAGGACTGGTACTGGACAATGCGCATGAGTGGGGGAGCGACACGTTGACTTGTGCTCAGCGTTTGCGAATGAATCGCACGGGTTGAAATGATGAACGGCGCGTTGGATGGAGAGTAGAGCGCTGGGGTCTGGCGACATCGCTGTGGCTGAAGGAATTCCGTCGCGCCAGCTCACAAGTAGCACACCCGTTGGGTCGGAGCGAAAGCTCGCAGCGATCAAGGAATCTACAGGTTGAAATGTGATTCTTGCCGGAATGGGGGCGCAGAAAGTCCGCAGAGTTTCGCATGGAATCTCCTATGAGGTGCAGGTTTTGAGTGTGGTTTTTGCAGGGGGGCAGGCTGGAAACAAGGATTGTGAGGAGAGCGGCGGGTATTGAGCAGAAACCGCATCGGAAAAGGGGAAGCCTTCAGGCGTGGCTCAAAACGCGTCGGTGCGAAAAGGAGTTCTTATCTGAAAAAGAGTTCTTATCTATAGTCCGAGACCAGAGGATGCGTTCTTCGGGAATCGCTCGCTCAAGCGAAAGTAGCGATGAAAAAATTTCGACTCGGGTTTATGCTGCGATTGGAGTCGGACAAGGCTTTCCGGCACTCCATGTAAATTGACCACCGGCAAAAGCCGGTGGCTTTACCAGACGGCTGTAAGTCGGGTCATCGGCCGTTCGGCCGATATTGCTGCGTCGGCCGTATCACCGCTGTCGCCTTCATGGGCACACCGACCGATAGGCGAGGGTGGTCCCAAAGGACAAAGACAGGAGCTACCGCCGGCTAAAGCCGTGAGGTTTTCCGATCTCCGATAGGTGACTCTAAATGTCAGGAATTGAATTTCCGATGGTTCTTGCAGATTCCACGAAGGATGATCTTGGACAAGCAAACGCGATCAGATCTTCTTCCTTGTAATTCTGGGGATTTGCTTTTATAATCCTGCCATGGGATTTCTGCCCACTCCATTCCGCTGTTGTAGCTAATACCCCCCTGACAATCAGGCCTCTTTGTGTGTGTGCGTGAGCGCCAGCTCATTCGCGCACCGATTCATTTCTATTTGAGGCCAATCGTTAAACCTATCCACATTTTGGAGGAAAGACGTAATGGCATATTTACGTACTCGAAGTGCATTTGCTGCGCTCGCGCTGGTTTTCGCCTTGTTGCTGTCATTCACCACAACGGGCAATTCCCAGACATTTCGCGGCGGAATCAGCGGCGCGATTACCGATCCATCCGGCGCAACCGTTCCAGGAGCGCAGGTGGTCGCGGTAGAAGTAACCACCAATACCTCGTACAAATCGGTGAGTTCAAGCGCGGGCGAATTCGCCTTTTCCAACGTACCACTCGGCAACTACAACCTCACCATCAGCGCGCCAGGCTTCAAGACCGTCAAAGTCGAGAAGGTTCAGGTCACTGCGGGATCAACGTACGCGCTCCCTGTGCGTCTCACTGTGGCCTCTGCGGGCGAAGTCGTCGAAGTGACGGCCGACGCCCTGGCGCTGGATACGGTCAGCGATCGACAATCCGATGTTCTGCCTGAAGTCGTTGTGCAGAACCTGCCCAATAGCGGCCGCGACTTCACGCAACTGATCGGGCAGACCACCGGATTTGCCGGCGCACAGACGGGCGGCGGTGGCTATAACTTCAGCGTCAACGGTTCTCGCTCCAACGCTGTCAATTGGCAGATTGAAGGCACCGACAACAACGACTTGTGGTGGAACATTCCCGCCGTGAATCAGACCGGCGTGAACGGCATCGCCGGGGTCATCTTTCCCGTGGATGCGATCGAGAATTTCTCGATTGTGACCGCGGGCTCGGCACAACTTGGACGCAACCCCGGCGGCACTGTGAACCTGACGGTGAAGTCCGGCTCGAATACCCTGCATGGAACCGCTTTCTACTTCAATCACAACGAGGCTTTTCAGGCGACCAATCCTTTTGAAACCACCAAGCCTGAGACGCGCAATCAGCACTATGGCTTCTCGGTGGGGGGCCCGATTCTGAGAGACAAGCTCTTCTATTTTGTCGCCGGTGAGCATCAGGGCTTTCTTATCGGAGCCAGCAACGCGGCGACGGAACCCTCGGCAGCCTATCAGGCAGCAGCGTATGCGATTCTCGATGCCTATGGCGTTCCTCATAATGCGGTGGCCAAAAATCTTCTTTACGGCAACGGAACCGACTCCGGCCTGTGGCCAGGTTCGGCTCTTAACGGAGCGGCTGCGCCCAGCAACTACACCGCTACCGGCAACGTGGTTGGCCACAGCTTCAACGGCGTGCTCAAACTGGATAGCCAACTTACAGAGAAGGACCACATTTCGTTCAACTGGTTCGTGGGCCAGGGCAGTCAAACCGGGCCCAGTACCTCGACTCTTGCACAGTACTTTGAAGTCGCGCCCATCCACGTGCAGAACTACTCGCTGGTGTACAACCGCGTGGTTTCGCCCTCCATCAGCAACCAACTCGCGGCCGGTGTAAGTTACTTCAATCAGGTCTTCGCGGATGCCGACAATAAATTCAATCCGAACGGCCTGGGCCTTGATACGGGAGTCACTTCGCCCTCGCTGGCAGGCTCGCCGCACCTAGTCATCGGACCTCCGTCGGCGGGTAGCGGATTGTTTGCCGCGGGCGGCGGCTTCGATCCTCTGGGTGTAACGGTCGAGTCAGGACGCAATGACATCACCGGCCATCTGAACGACGATCTGGTCTGGACCAAGGGCGCACACCAGTTGCATTTCGGCGGCGAAGTCCGTCAGGCGCAAGTGGACGACTTCTATCAGACCGGCCAGCGCGGCAGTATCTACTTCGACGGTTCGCAGGGTCCCTGGTCTTCGACCAGCACAGCGGGAGCGAAGCTGGGCAATGGAAAGGCGCCGTTCACGGCAGCCAACGCGCCTTCCGATCCGAACCTTCTTTATCTCGCGGACTTCCTGGGCGGATTCTTCGACCCCAACTACTCGAACATCATTCTCGGCGATCCCAAGCGTCAGGTTTTCGTTAACACATTCGCGTTGTACGCACAAGACGAATACCAGCTCACCAAGCGCCTGAATCTCAATTTCGGTTTGCGCTACGACTACGAGGGGCCGGTGCACTCGGCCTATCCAAACCTCTCCATCTTCGATCCTTCGCTGCCCTCCGGTCTTGCTGTTGTCGGCCAGGATGCGTCCAACATCTATAGCAAGTTCTGGGGCGGGGTAAGTCCGCGCCTGGGCTTTGCTTACCGGCTCGACTCCAACGGTAAGTCGGTGCTGCGCGGCGGTTATGGCTTCTATGGCGACTCGGTTTTCATGAAATCGATTCTGCAAAACAATGGCGCTCAAAACATCTCCGTCTTTGGTCCGGAATTCAATCCGGCAGGCTCGGAGAAGGTGGCGCAGGCCAGTGGACTCAATACGGTCATCGAGAGCGGACAGCCTATTTTCCAAACCTATGCGACCGCGTTGGCCGGACAGGGAACGGTGGCCATTTCGACCTTCGACAAGAACTTCCGGCCCTCTTACACGCAGACCTACGATCTGAACATCCAGCACAGTTTCGGCTCCAACATCATCGCGCAGGTAGGTTATGTGGGCACCCAGGGCATTCACCTGCTTGGCCTTTTCGACATCAATCCAGAGACTCCGGGCAGCGCGAATCTCGCCAATCCCAATGTCACCCGGCCCTACTACAAGCAGTTCCCCAACTTCTCGGTGATCGACGAAGTGCGCAGCAACCTGGGCTCCAACTACAACTCGCTGCAGAGCACGCTGCGCCTGCAGAACTACCACGGCCTGACCTCGCAACTGGGGTACACCTGGGCGCATTCGCTGGACTACGAGACCGGCCTGCTGCCCTATTTGCCGCAGGATCCCAACAACGAGCGCGCCGAATACGGCAACTCCGACTTCGACGTGCGCCACACCTTCAGCGGCTACATCGATTACCAGATTCCTGCTCTCAATGGTCCGAAGCGACTGACACATGGCTGGGATCTGACTTCGTCGCTTGCCATTCATGGCGGTACGCCTTACACCGTTGTCTCGGCCGGCAACCCAAGCGGCAACGGCGAGGGCGCGGATCGCGCAGTGCAGGTAGCTAGTCCTTCGGCAGGCGTCAGCCACAAGATTGTTCCAGCTGGTTCTGGCAGCGCTGCCTACGTGCAGTGGTTCAGCTCCAGCGCATTTGTCGATGCAGCAGCGGGTCAGTATTCCGCCACGCGCCGCGGTCAGAACTATAACCCCGGCTACAACTCCATCGATCTGGCAGTGGTAAAAAACACCGCCATCACCGAGCGGGTCAGCGCCCAGTTGCGCGCCGACATCATCAACATCTTCAACCACACCAACCTGGCTCCGGTGGGCTTCCCCACTGCGGGTGAAACCAGCACCATCGGTTCCACAATCGGCCAGTACCTAGGCAATCCCGGCATCGGTCCCGGTGAGCCGGTCAATGCGCAACTTGCTTTGAAGATCATCTTTTAATAAATAGAGCAAGCGCTATATACAGATCCCGCAGGGCGGCTTTCTCTTTCTGGAGGAGCCGCCCGGCTGGATGTTTGGTAGGCCACAATCATTTGCAAGAGAGTGTTCGAGCGTTCAGGCCGCATTCCATGTGGCAATCTGATAGAAGAGGGCGCATTCAGCGCGAAGAAGGACCTTCATGCGAATCAGTCAAAAAGCATCGCAATTCACCGAGTCGGTTATTCGCGAGATGACGCGGCAAGCCATTCAGCACGGCGCGGTCAACCTGGCGCAGGGCTTTCCGGATTTTCCCGCTCCTGGAGTCATCAAGCAGGCGGCGCAACAGGCCGTGGCAGCCGACATCAATCAATATGCGATCACCTGGGGCGCGCAAAGCTTTCGCCGCGCCATTGCAGCGAAAATTTTCGAACGGCAGAAGATTGAAATCGACCCGGAGCGCGAGATCACTGTCTGCTGCGGTTCGACAGAAGCGATGATCGCCTCCTTGCTGGCGCTGGTCAATCCGGGCGAAGAGGTTGTTGTCTTCGAGCCGTTCTACGAGAACTACGGCCCGGATGCAATCCTCTCGGGGGCTACGCCGCGCTATGTCACGCTTCATCCGCCAGTGGATGAAAGCGGTGAATGGAGTTTTTATCCTGCCGCCTTGCGGGATGCGTTCAACAGCAAGACACGCGCCATCATTCTCAACACGCCGCACAATCCAACCGGCAAGGTCTTCACCCGCAGCGAACTGGAACTGATTCGCGATCTGTGCATTGAGTTCGACGTTTTGGCCATCACCGACGAGATTTATGAACACATTCTCTACGACGGCGCGGAGCACATCTCTATCGCAACCATCGAAGGAATGCGCGAGCGCACGGTGACCATCAACAGCCTGTCGAAGAGCTACAGCGTGACCGGCTGGCGTGTAGGCTGGGCTATCGCTCCGCCGTCTTTGACTGCGGCCATCCGCAAAGTGCACGACTTTCTGACCGTGGGAGCAGCGGCTCCCCTGCAAGCAGCAGGCGCAGTAGCCCTGGGCCTGCCCAACAGTTACTATGAGCAGCTCGCTGCTGGCTACAAGAAGCGACGTGACCTGCTCTTGAATGCTCTCAGCCAGGCCCGGTTTAAAGTCTACAGACCGGCAGGCGCTTACTACATCATGACCGACATCTCGGAATTCTCGTTTGAAAATGACCGCGCATTCGCAACTTACCTCGTACAAGAAATCGGTGTTGCCACGGTCCCCGGATCAAGCTTCTACAGCCATCCAGGGGGCGGTGCGCACCAGATTCGCTTTGCCTTCTGCAAGCAGCCGAAGACCTTGCAGCGCGCCATAGAAAACCTGCAGAAACTTCAGCAAGGACGATACAGATGACGAACAGCACTCAGAGGCGGGACTCGATCCTGCAAGGGATTCATGTATTGGATGGAGGCATGGCCTCGGAACTCGAATATTTCGGGGCCAATGTCGATGGGCCGCTGTGGTCTGCACACGTTCTGGAGGACGCACCGGACAAAGTCATCGCCGTGCATCGATCCTACATCGAAGCGGGCGCACAGTGCATTCTGACCTCCAGCTACCAGGTCTCGCGCATGGGTTACGCGGAATACGGCCTGGCCCACGAGCGGGCAGACGCAGCGCTGCTTCGTGCGGTGGAACTTGCTCACCAGGCCTGCGCGGAGTTTCCCGAACGCAGAGTCGTGGTCGCGGCATCGCTGGGACCGTATGGCGCGGCGCTCCACAACGGATCCGAGTATCACGGCAACTACGGCTGCAGCTTTACCGAGATGGTTGACTTTCATCGCGAGCGCATTCGCGTGCTAGCTGATGGCGCGTCGGGAAAGCAAGCGCCCGATGTGTTGGCATTCGAGACGCTGCCGTCGATCGATGAAGCTTTGGCTATCGGCGAGGCGCTAACGCCGTGGCCCGAGTTGGCGGCGTGGTTCAGCTTTACCTGCAAGGATGATTCTCACGTCGCGCATGGTGAGCGAATCAACGATTGTGCTGCCGCAGTAGCGCGCTTTCCGCAGACAGTGGCCATTGGGGTCAATTGCACGTCCCCTTTGCACATACCGCAATTGATTGTCGAGTTGCGAGGGGCGTCCGACAAACCCATTGTGGTGTATCCCAACTCCGGGGAAGAGTGGGATGCCGTGGGCCGTCGCTGGACAGGCAAAGGAGATCCTGGCAGCTATGCGGCCAGGGCTGTGGCGTGGTTTGCCGCTGGAGCGCAGATTGTAGGCGGTTGCTGCCGGACACGCCCCGCACATATTGAGCAAGTCGCGGAAGCGGCTACCCAGTTGCAATAAAACAACAAGCTGCAATAAAACAACACTTGTGTGGATTGTCGGATAGAAATGAAATATGCAACAAGGCGACCGCCTCGATCAATTGCGGTCGCCTCGTTGTTTCCCGATGCTCTATCCTCCGATATTCTCAGTTGCTTCCGTGATCGGAGGGTAAAAGCCGAGGTGTGACAACCGGGAAATCTGGCACGAAACGGTCGAAGAGTCTATTGAACTCAATCAGCTTCTGCACATCGCCATCGATCTTGATCTTGCCTGACATCACCTCTTCACGGAAGGTGGTTTGCTGCAGGCTGATGGCATCGAGTGTCGGTCGATCCAGGGTAATCGTAGCGTCTGCATGATCCGAAACACGGTTCGCCAGATAAGTCAGGGCGCTGTTCTCCAGGTTCAGAACATAATCCTGCCTGGTATCGCTGAATCGCCAGTTGATCACGATCTTCCTGCCTTCGGCTTTGGGTCCGTTCAGTCGTACGCCCATGAAGTCGAAATAGGCGTCCAGCGGCATGGCGCGCACCAGGTCGTTATTGATCTGCCAGTGGCCCGCGCCGGGAAGCTTGCCTCGCAGTTCCTGTGCGGCCTCCAGATATGCGTTGCGCCATGTGGCAGACTCGCTCTGATAACCCAATTGCTCCAGAGCGTCGGCTTCCAGTTCCCGAGCCTCCTTATTGTCTGGCTCGGCAAAGACAAGCTGGTTTAGAACCTCAGCTACCCATCGGTACTGCCCGTCTGCAAAGTCCTTGCGGGCTCGGGTCAAGATAGCCTGCGCGCCGCCCATGTATTCCACTGTCTTCTTGCCGCCGTCAACGGGCGGCAGAGGATTGAGGTTGGCCGGGTTGCCATCGTACCAGCCAAGCATTCGCTGGTACACGGCCTTGGAGTCGTGGCTGACTGTTCCGTAGAACTCCCTTGTCGACCACTCTCCGGAGAGGCTCGCCGGCTCCTTGAGGATCTCTGCGATTTCGCCGGGTTTGTAACCGTGATTGATCAGGCGGATGGTCTGGTCGTTGATGAACTTGTAGAGGTCGCGCTGCTTGCGCAAGATTGCATCGATGCGTTGCGTGCCCCAGTACGGCCACTGATGCTGGCTGATGAGGATGTCTGTCTTGGGGCCAAACTCGGCAAGGGCGAAATTGATGTCCTTTGCCCAGTCGTTGGCGTTGCGAACCTGCGTGCCGCGCAAAGGCAGCAGGTTATGCAGATTCCGCGTGACCAACTCGGCCATGTTCAGTGTGCGGAACTGCGGATAATACATGATCATCTCCGCCGGCGCTTCGGTATCCGGTGTATTGACAAAGATGATCTCCACACCGTCGATGGTGTGGGTCTCCACTGGCTTTTCGATGGTGTCGGTGGGAGGGATCAGGCTGGAACTTCCGCTCACGCTCGCCTTGCCCAGGCCGGCATCCACCTGTCCCTTTTCGCCACGCGGCAGCAGCGGTCCGAACTGGAATGCCGCCCGCCGCATCATGGCGTTGCCAACCACCACGTTTTCTTTCAGCAGCGCATCCATGAAGTTATGGGGAGCGTAGATGCGCACTTTTCCCGCGGCCACGTCCGCTTCGGAGACTACGCCTTTCACTCCACCGAAGTGATCCAGATGGCTATGGCTATAGATGACGGCCACCACCGGCTTGAAGGGGCGATGCTGGTAATAGAGGTCCATGCCCGCCTTGGCAGCTTCGGTCACCGTCATGGGATCGGTGACGATCAGCCCGGTATCTCCTTCGATGATGGTCATCACGGAGATGTCGAAGCCGCGCACCTGATAGATGCGGTCTGTCACCTTGTAGAGGCCGTTGGCGGTGTTGACCCGCGCATGATGCCACAGCGCCGGGTTCACCGTGTCGGGAGAGTCGACGTGATCGAGGAATCCGTACTCGCCCAGCTCATTGGCATAGGACCCAGCCTTTGCGGCTTTGATTGCGGATTCGGGCAAGGTGGCGATGAATCCGCGTTGGGAATCCTTCAACTCGATTCCATCTTCTGCTGGCAAATGCGCGGTGGCTTGCCGGTTGGCCTTGATGGTGGTTGGCTCGGCGTCCTTCGGTTGAGTTGTCTGCGCGAAGGAAGAGAAAGTCATGGCGAAGATCAGCCCGGCGGTCGGCATCGAAAATTTCATGGGAATCAGTCCAGTCTTTCCAGGGCAGGGAAGTGGAAGCTCCCGTCCAGGAGTTCGACCCGCGGTTGATAGAGGCGCAGCGTCAACTGCAGCCTTCCGGATTCTGGAACAGGAAGCCAATTGGCGGACTGGCCCTCGGCGGGCAGGTCCTTCTGAATCAGAATGTCGAGTGAGCCGTCGGCATTGCGCTGCAGGCCGCGCGTGCGGTCGCCAATCGCGTAGCGGTGCAAGGGATTATCGGCAAAGAACAGACGTCCATCGGACTGCACCTCGTACATGGAGAGCGACCAGAACCCATCCAGTGGCAGATCCTTCGGCACATGCAGGCGATAGCGATGAGCGCCATTCAGCGGTTGGCCCGTCGAATCTGTCACTGCACCGGCATAGATCGCCTCCTCCCGCGTTAGCGCCAGCAGACCAGACAGTGCAACAGAAGCGCGCAGGTCATAGTCCACGCCGAAGTTGCCGATATCCGCGGCAGAATAACTCCAGCCAGACACAACCCGCCGCGACCAGGACGCACTGCTGCGCAACTCAGCCTGCGCCTTTTGCAAATCATCGCGCCACACCGCAGCCAATTCGGGCGACAAGGTGTCACCGCCGGGAACGATGCCGACCTTGGCGATCTCCGCCAGGATCGCTGCATCTTGCGCGGGTGGTGGATTCTCACCCAGTGCCTGGTTCACCACGGCCACAAAATTCGCACCGTCATTCGCTACCGGAGCAATCGGCGTGGGGGCATGCGGATCGATAGGAGGCGCAGTCAGCACAATTGCGTCTTGCAGGCGATGCACAGCTTCCTGATCTTCCGGCCCGTCCACCAGTATGCGCACCAACAAAGTCACATCGGGCGTAGGGGAGCGGATAATCCTTACGTCCTTCGACGGTTCTCCCTGCCAGGATGGGCCCACAACCAGGAAACTCCCAGCCTTGCTTCCGGTTGTGCGTCGCCCGATATACGCGAAGTTGTTGCTGAACTCGTCCATCAACGCGATCGAGTAGTACCGCGAACCGAAATCGGGCACGTCGATTCGGACCGGCCCGGCATGCAGGTCCAGATTCGCCGCGGAATACAGCGTGTCATTGTTGGGGGTCGTGACAAAACGCGACGTATGGTCAGCCAGTTTGCGAGCATGTGTCAGAGTATTCACCGGCACCCGGTGCGGGTTGGCCGGATCGAAGCTCTGCCTATAGCGCAGACGCGCAATTTCATAAACAGGCAAAGCGTACCTGTAAGCCTGGGCGACTGCCTGCTCCGGATCGACCGGCACTGTCGGCGTCTGTCCGGCGGCCATGGCTTGCGCTGCAAACAGTGCCGCCAAACTCAGTGCGAAAGCTGAACTCAAAAATCCTCGACGCATATCTTCTCCTGATCTCTTTATCAATGTGGGTTTCTACCAGAGCGGGCGCTGCTGCACTTCGGATCGCCGCTCACGAACTATCTGTTCTCGTTGATCCGGCGTAATCACCGGTGTCTCCGCGGGTAGAGACTTGCGCACATCTGCAAATGCAACCTTGTGAACCGTTGGGACGGGATTGGCAGAGCACTCCGCCCAGCGCCCCTGGATCGCCCCGCTTTGATAGCCGGCGGTGTCCAGCCAATTGGGTACGCCGGGGTCTTTCGCCGAAACAACATACCGCACTACTCCGTCCGCATCTACCCGGGCCTGGGAGCCATTGAGACTGCTTTGGTTGTTGTACCAGTCGGTTGTTTCGTACAGGTCGTTGGTCAGAATGATCGACCAGTAGGAGCATCCTGCTGGAACCTTTGATTCAACAATCAGGGCTTCGTCCGGCCGCAGATCGAACGCGCCTTCGTAGTAGAACTGCCCGACTAGTCCGCCCATGTGCGAAACGTCGAAAACTTTCAAAGAGTTGATGTATCCCTCTTTGCGCAGTCCCTCCACATGGTCAACAAAGAGAAGTGCGATATTGGAAATCTCATCGGTTAGAGTCAGCAGTCGTTTCTGCAGAACATCGGCAGGCGGACGCGCTCGCTCTACAGGGCGATCCACGCGTTCGATGGAGATGCGCGGATCGCGCTCCGTCTTCCAGTCAAAAGCCACTTGCCGCAATAGCAGTTGCGATGTGTTGGGCTTGAGCTGCCACCAATCGCCGCTGTATCCGGCCGGCCGCTCCGGGCTGAGCAAAGCGTCAAAATGTCCGTTCGCGCCAAGATGAAGCGACTTGAAATCGTAATAAGCCGGAACAGGGAGATGGAGGGTTGAACTTCGGGGAAAGGGGCCGAACAAGCCCACACGCAGAATGCGCACGGAGCCGATCTCGCCGCGAAGACGATAGGATCCGGCGCCATCAACTGCAGCGCTTCGATAGGTAGTGTCAGCATTCGGCTGACCGATGTTGAAGTAGAAATTGATGGAGGGGAGGAAGACGGGATGATCCACATCGTCTCCCAAAGCAGCAAGCGATTTGGAGGCAACTGCCTCAAGCAGCAGGCGCCCGGCCTCCTGTCGCACCTGGGGATCGTTGCGCAACCGTTCTGGAAGTCGCGAGAGAATCTTTGAATCCAATTGCTCAAGTTGGCTGGTCCATTCCTTCCACCCAGGAATCGAGTTGTTCTCCGCGGTGGGTAAGGTCTGTGCCTGGGAAATGAGTTCTGCTGACGCGAGCAACAAGAGGCCAGAGAGCAGGAACATGCGTCTGCTGCGGGATAGGGATCTCATTCGGAATCTCCATGCGGCTTTTTCAATTGAGTGGGTTGATCGAATCGGGAACGTGGGTGCAGGTCTGCTGGCAGCTTGAATCCCTTGCGTTGGAATGCAAATCCTGCAGTCGCCTATCTTCGCTGCGCGCTGGATCGACACGCGCAAAAGAAAATGCCCACGAACTGGATCGTGGGCAACTGCAGAAGGTCTCTATTCCGCTCGCTGAAGGAGCGGATCAAATCAAGATATTTCTGCCCGCGAAACAGTGTTCACCAGTGGATGGCTCTTGAACTGGCAACAACAACACTGCGCATTGTAGGAAATCGGCATTGCCCTGATTTTAGCAACGACGGGACCGGATTATGCAAGGGCCTTCACAAAAAATGATCAAATCAACTCATTCTTTGCCCACAGGCCGCGCCCACGAAAAGGGTTGGCTTTCTGCCATTCAATCTTCTTCATCTGAAATTTCCGGTTGACACGTGGCGGAACTGCTTATAGCCTTTGGTCATGACCATGCGCCTCCTGAGTTCGATTCACCTGCTGTGTTGTTGTACGCACATGCATGTGTGTCCTCCGGCAGGTAGAGGCTAGGCAACTCCATCGCCTTGTCTCAGCTAAAGAAGTAAATTAGCCCACCGCCGGAAGTTGACCTGGCGAGTGGGTTTTTTATTTATATCCGGCACTCCCAGCCATCGCGGTGACACACCCTTGCCAATTGAATCCGCAGGAACACGCTCCGTGAAGAGGCTGCTTCTGCCGTGGTTGCATCCCCGCAACGAAAGACACCGAACAAGGAGATCGTTCGCATGAAAAAGAAGTTTGGTAAGGTTCTGCTGGTGATGGTTGCGTCGCTGCTTGCAGTGGATTCCGCGGCGGCGACGGACGGGTACTTCTTGACGGGCTATGGCACAAAACAACAGGGACAAGGCGGCGCGGGCATTGCCCAGCCGGCAGACAGCCTGGCTGGCGCAACCAATCCAGCAGGGCTCTTCCTCGCGGGCAATCGCACCGATCTTGGCCTGACCATCTTCCGTCCCAATCGCTCGGCCACTATCAGCAACAGCGGGTTGCCGCCGCAATATGGAGTGGATGGCACCTACGATGCAAACCGCGTAACGACCTTCGAACTCCCGGAATTCGGATACAGCCGCGTCTATTCTCCGAAACTTGCGTACGGCATTGCTCTCTATGGAAACGGTGGCTTGAATACTTCTTTCACCAGGCCGATTCCCTTGCTGGGGAACACGCGAGGCGGAGTTGATATAGAGCAGTTGTTCGTCTCCCCCACGCTGTCCTACAAAGCAGACAAGCACAATACATTTGGCATCGCAGCCAACATCGCCTATCAGCGATTCTCCGCGGAGGGCCTGCAGAACTTTGCCACGTCGAACTACTCCGTTGCGCCGGGCAACGTGACCAATGTTGGTCATTCGAACTCTTACGGCGCAGGTGTGCGCATCGGCTGGCTGAGCGAAATCAACAGCGCGCTGAGCGTCGGAGCAACCTATCAGAGCAAGACTTGGGCGAGCGCCTTCTCGCAGTACAAAGGATTGTTTGCCGAGGGCGGCAAGTTCGACGTCCCCGCCAACTTCGGCGGCGGCGTTGCGGTTAAGATCGCTCCGAAGGTCAAGGTTCTGGTGGACGAGGAGCGCATCCTTTACAGCGGCGTCAAGTCCATCAACAACTCCGACGCCAACCAGACGCCCTTGGGAAGCAGCAATGGTCCCGGCTTTGGCTGGCACAGCATCAATGTGCTGAAAGCAGGCGTGGACTACGACCTGAGCCACGCATTGACAGTGCGCGGCGGCTACAATCACGGCGGCGTTCCCTTTGATGGATCGCAGAGCTTCTTCAATCTGCTTGCGCCTGCGGTCGTGCAGAATCATCTGCATCTGGGCACTACCTGGACGCTCGCCGACGGCAAGGAAATCAATGCGGCCTACATTCATGCATTCAGCAATACGGTGCAGGGCGTGAATGCAATTCCAGCCAGTGCGGGCGGTGGCAATATCAGCCTCAACATGGATCAGAATTCTTTCGAGCTGAGCTTTGCATGGAACAGAAGCAAGAAGTAGCGCCAGGGAAGCCTCGGCTCAGCGCCGCGGGTGGAAAAGGAATCGCAAATGCTCGTCTCGATTCATGATGAATGGCCTTGGTATGTCGCCGGACCGCTGATTGGCTTGTTTGTTCCCGCGTTGTTGATTCTCGGCAACAAGGTGTTTGGCATCTCGAGCAATCTTCGCCATCTGTGTGCCGCAATCGCGCCTGGCAGGGTGGAGCATTTTCGCTATGACTGGAAGCAGACGGAGACTTGGAATCTGGTATTCCTTGCCGGAGTAGTGCTCGGCGGATTCCTCGCGGTCCACCTTGGAGGGACGCACACTATATCCATTTCACCTGCAACCAGGGCGCTGCTGAGTCAGCAGGGAATTCACGACTTTTCCGGCATCGCTCCGCGCGAGTTGTTCAGTTGGCACGCGCTGCTCACACTGCGCGGCTTTGTTTCGATCGTCGTAGGGGGATTCCTGGTGGGCTTCGGAACAGCATATGCCGGAGGCTGCACATCGGGGCACGCCATCAGCGGTCTCGCCAACTTCCAGCTTCCTTCACTGATCGCCGTCTTCGGGTTCTTTGCCGGAGGCCTGCTTGCAACCTACTTTATTCTGCCGTTTGTGATCGGATGACCATGACCACTTCTGCTTCCATCCAAGCTCAGGAATGCGGCGTTGGCAGCGTTGCAACAACGCCCATTCGCTTCCTGCCCGCGTATCTTCTGCTGGGTGCGGCCTTCGGCTTTGTATTGACGCGATCCGAAGTGGTTTCGTGGTTTCGCATTCAAGAGATGTTTCACTTCCAGTCGTTTCGCATGTACGGAATTATCGGCTCGGCGGTGGTAACCGCCGCCTTGTCTGTTGCGCTGATCAAGCTTGCGGGATTGACCTCTGCAACCGGAGAAAAGATCTCTATCCCATCAAAACAACTGGGAAGCGGTATCCGCTATGCTGTTGGCGGCAGCATCTTCGGAGTGGGATGGGCGTTGACCGGCGCTTGCCCGGGGCCGCTCTTCGCATTGATAGGCGCGGGCGTTTCGGTATCGATCATAGCCGCGGCAAGCGCGCTGGCGGGCACATGGATTTACGGATGGTTGCGGCCACACCTCCCTCATTGAAGACGAACTGCAGTTGAAGGCTTTCAAATACCTCCCCTCTTGACTTGACTCTGAACTCAGCCAATGGTATTTCTGAACAGGAAGAAGCGAAATGGTGATCCATATCACAACTCGCAATGCTGCACCGACAGCGCATTCCTCTCGCGGTTTGCATAGCGCCTCGTTTCCCCTACGAGTTGCGCGCCTTGGTTGTTGTTGTTAATCCGATAAACACCTCCTTCCCCACATTTCATCTCTGATGGCAAGCGGCTCATGCCGCGCGATCCAGCGTCCGTATGGATACTCAGAGTTCATCTCGCGTCGCCGCATCGGCGCGCCTTCCTGTATCCAAAGGGTTATCGATGAGTGTCAATTTCAGGAGAGCCATGCCGGTATATCCGGCGCTCATAGTCAGCAGTGCCTTGCTGGTCGGTTGGGGCCTACCCAACTTCTTTTCCCCGGTCGTAGCCGCCCCCTCGGGTCAGGATCAGGCAGCCAGCAGGCAGGCACCCACACCCGATCAAGCAGTCTTCTTCAATCAGCGCATCCAGCCCATTCTGGTGCAGCACTGCTATGACTGCCATTCCATCGATACGCGCGCCGCCGGGCAACTGCTGCTGGATGATCGCGACTCGATTTTGACCGGTGGCAAGTCGGGTCCCGCCATCAACATTGAGCACGTGGAAGACAGCGTCTTGCTGCATCGTCTGCAGGAGAAGGACCCCAAAAAGCGTATGCCGAAGGGCGAAGCCGATCCACTTTCAGCTGCTGAAATCGCGGACCTGAAGGCCTGGATTGCGCAGGGTGCTCCATGGCCCGCAAACCAGGTGAACAAAGAGGCAAGTACCAGCGGAGACCGTGCGCCAGCACTCAAGCCCGCATCGTTGCGCTTCGCCAAAGCCATTCCTTATCCGCGACCAGCGACTGCAGAACAGCTTGCCTGGTTTGAAAAGAACGTTCGTCCCATCCTCGTGAACCGATGCTACAACTGCCACTCCGACGCATTCAAGGAGGCGGGCGGGCTGCGCGTAGACATCGGCATCGCCATCTTCACCGGCGGCAACGACGGGCCGGTGATTGTTCCGGGCGATCCGGAGAAAAGCCTGCTCATCGAACGCATCAAGAGCGATGATGCCAAGAAGCGCATGCCCCAGGAGAGCACGGAATCTCTTCCGGCTGAAGAAGTCGCGATCCTTGAGAAATGGATCAGGGACGGCGCTGCGTGGCCCGATGAAACCGAGAAGCTGCCGCAGACTCCGGCCCGCATCGCCGCGAATTACGCGAAGTTGAGGCTGCATCATTGGTCTTGGCAGCCGTTGACTGACCCAGCGGTGCCGCGCGTGGAAAACACCGCGTGGTCTGACAGCAATATCGATCGCTTCGTGCTGGCAAAGTTGGAAGAAAAGAAACTGACCCCGGTGAAAGATGCGGATCCGGTCACCTTGATTCGCCGACTCAGCTACGACCTTACCGGGCTGCCGCCCACTCCGGCGGATGTGAAGGCATTTCAACTGAATCACTCTCCTGCGGCTTACAGCCGGCTGGTTGATCGTTTCCTAGCATCGCCGCAATTCGGCGAACGGTGGGGCCGACACTGGCTCGATGTGGCTCGCTATGCCGAGTCATCGGGCCCCTCGCGCAACCTGCCCTATCCCAATGCATGGCGGTATCGCGATTATGTGATTGACGCGTTCAATCGGGACATTCCCTACAACCGCTTCATCCAGGAGCAGCTCGCAGGCGATCTTCTGCCTGCGGAAAACAGCGCGGAGCGCGATCGCCTGCTTATTGCAACGGGGTTTTTAGCGCTTGGGCCAAAGGACGTGAACCAGCGCTTCAAGGCTCGCTTCAAGATGGACAACGTGGACGACCAGATCGATACGGTGACCCGTTCCACGATGGCGCTCACGGTCACCTGCGCGCGTTGCCACGATCACAAGTTCGATCCGATTCTGACCACCGACTATTACGCGTTGGCCAGCATTTTCACCAGTACCGACGATGCCGCCGGCGTCACCAGCCGCATGGGCGGAGCAAGCCTGCAGTATTACGACCCAAGGATGCTCGGCTACCTGAGCACGGCGGACAGAGCTGCCAAGGCACCGGCGGATCATGTAGAGAAGTTGAAGGCGCAAGTGGCTGTCGCCAAGAAAGCATTCGACGAGATGGTCGCAAAGGATGCCGAAGATCAGAAGGCGAATCCGAATCGCGCGCCCTACACGAAGGAGCAGAAGAAGCAGCGTGCAGAGATCACCCGCAACTTCACTCAACTGAAGGAAGACCTGCAACTGATCAACGACCTCGGTGAACTGGGGTACGGCGTCCACAGCGCGCGCGAAGGCATCATCACCGACACTTCCGTTCGTATTCGGGGCGTCGAAGAGCGTCATGGCCCGGTGGTTCCACGCGGCTATCTCTCGCTGATCAATCTCAAGGATGCACCGAGTATTCCCGCGGATCACAGCGGACGCCTGGAACTTGCGCAGTGGATCACCGATCCGGAGAACCCACTCACCGCGCGTGTGTATGCCAATCGCGTCTGGCAGCACCTGTTCGGCGTCGGCATTGTCAACACGGTTGATAACTTCGGATCGATGGGCGATCATCCTTCGAACCCGCAACTTCTGGATCACCTGGCGCAGGACTTCATCCGCAATGGATGGTCCACGAAGAAACTGGTGCGCGAGATTGTGCTGACCCGCGCCTATCAATTGGGAACCGAGATTCCAGCGGGTTACAAGGAGATCGATCCGGCCGATCGGTTGATCTGGCGTCATGCTCCGCGTCGCCTGGAGACCGAAGAGATTCGCGACAGCATTCTCTCCGCTTCCGGGCAGCTTGATCTGAACCACCCAAACGGATCACCTTCCATGGCTCTCCGCATGATCGAGGTGCGCGATGATGGGCCGGCCGTCAAATCGATTCTGGACGCTGCAGACCGCAGCCGTTATCGCAGCATCTACCTTCCCCAGTTGCGCGGAGAGGTACCACGTCCGCTTGCGGCCTTCGATCCGGTTTCGCAGACTCTTGTGACGGGGCAACGCGAAGAAACAACCGTGCCGACGCAGGCGTTGTTCATGTTGAACTCGCCTTTCATTCGCGAGCAATCTCTGAGCTTCGCCAGCACGCTGCTTGCGACCGGCCGCGCAAGTGACGCAGATAGAATTCGCACCGCGTATGAGCGCGTGCTCTCACGCGATCCCTCCGCGCAGGATGTAGATGCCGCGAATGCTTTCCTGTCTCGATACGCTGCGGCGTGGAGCAAGGCGCATCCGCAGCCTTCGAAAGATCTCAAGCCGCATATCGTCGCAATCAATACGGCTCCTTTCAACGTCACTGCGGGAATCATGCGGTCAGACAATCTGGGCCAGGACGATCCCGACGACACAACCAAGCAAACGGCGGAGACTGCTCCATCGATTGCCACCGCAGAGAATCCGCGGCAAGCCGCATGGGCTGCATTCGTGCAATCGCTCTTTGGCTCCGCCGAATTTCAGTTCGTTCGCTAGACAACATCTTGAAGAGATCATGGAGAAGTTGAGAAATGTCTGAACAGAATCCGTTTGTTACCTCCCGTCGCAACATCCTGCGCATTGCCGGCGCAGGCTTCGGTCACCTTGCACTTTCGGGAATTCTTGGCTCGCTCGCGCAGAAGGCGAGCGCGCAGGAGGCTTCGGCCAGCAACCCTCTCGCTCCGAAGCGGCCACCGCTGCCTGCCAGGGCCAAGCGCGTCATCTTCCTATTTCAGGAAGGCGCAATGTCCAGTGTGGATACCTTCGAGTACAAGCCGGAACTTGAGAAGAGAAACGGCAAGCCGGGTCCCGGCGGTGGAACCATTACTGCCTCCCGCTTCAAGTTCAAGCAGTACGGAGAATCCGGCGCTCACTTCTCGGAGTTGCTGCCCAACATCGCCACGCATGCCGACGATCTCTGCTTCCTGCGCGGCCTTTATACGGACACGCCCGCGCACCCGCAGGCGGTGGTGCAATTGCATACAGGCAGCGCCAACGCTGCACTCACGCGTCCCAGCTGGGGATCGTGGCTTCTCTATGGCTTGGGAACCGACAATCAGAACCTCCCCGGCTATATCACCATCAATCCGCCGATCGCCTTTGGCGGCGCAGCGAATTACGGGAGCGCCTTTTTGCCCGCGTACTATCAGGGTACGGCGATCACCGATCAGGGCTACCTGCCCAACCTCAAGGCTGCCACCGATAAAGCGCTCGAGCGCCAGCAACTGGATTACATTCAGGGCCTCAATCATGAGCTCGCCTCCAGTCCCGGAGCGCCCGATGCCGTCGACGGCATTATCAAGTCTTATGAACTGGGCTTCCGCATGCAGGACAGCGTTCCCGAACTGCTGGACATATCCAAAGAGCCGCAGCATGTTCTCGACGCATATGGCGTGAAGCCTGGCGCTGAAGGCTCGTTCGCCCGTCAATGCCTCATGGCGCGGAGGCTCAGCGAGGCGGGCGTGCGCTTCGTCGAAATCCGACAGGGAGGATGGGATCACCACACCAACCTGCACAACGGTCTGATCGAACAGAGCCGCATGATCGATCAGCCGACTTCAGCGCTTCTGGCGGACTTGAAGCAGCGCGGTTTGCTGGAAGATACGCTGGTCGTCTTCGGCTCCGAGTTTGGCAGGCTGCCAACCTCGCAAGGCGCCGATGGCCGCGACCACAACATCACCGGATACGCGATGTTCCTGGCCGGGGCAGGCGTCAAGAAGGGCTTCAGTTACGGCGCGACCGACGAGATCGGCATGGCGGCCGTCGACGGTCGCATGCATGTCAACGACCTTCATGCGACCTTGCTGGCCCTGATGGGGATCGACCACGAGCAACTCACCTATCGGTACGCAGGGCGCGATTTCCGCCTGACCAACGTAGCGGGAGTTGTGCAGCATCAGGTCTTTGCCTGAAGCCTGGCGAAGACGATCCGTCCGGCGGCTTCCTGTGCCATTCGGGAAGCCGTTGGCGTTTGGGACAAGATCCAAAAACTCTTCCAAATCCATGGGAGTTGTTGCCACTCGAATGCCCTTGTGCTACATTCTCGTTATGAAGTCTTTCAGCTCCATGACCGCCGAAATGTGTTGTCGCGCTGCGATGTGTTGCGCGTGTACGCATTCTGGCGTGAGGAAATGGCTGAGCTAGAGCACTTTACAAGCTGCCGTCTCCAGGGATCCCACCGCCAGAAACTCAATTGGCAGGTGGGTTTTTCATTTTGGGGCGAAGGCAGCAGCCGGGGCGTTCGCCGAACCGATATCAGGTGAGGAGAAACAATGGGCGTTCCGGAGATTCGTGTTGAAGAACTGAAAAAGCGGTTGGATGCAGGCGAAGACCTCTTTCTGCTCGATGTGCGCGATGAATTCGAGTACGAAATTTCCAACATCGGCGGGCAGTTGATTCCTTTGGCCGAGCTTTCCAAGCGGGTCAATGAACTGGATACCCATCAGAAGATCGTCACCGTTTGCAAGATGGGACCGCGCGGCGCCAAGGCCGTTCAGCTCCTGCAGAAGGCCGGGTTCAGCAAAGTCTGGAACATGACCGGCGGCATTCACGCATGGTCGGATCGCGTGGACCGCTCGGTGCGCAAGTATTGATTAAATGACAGATAGCTAATTTGTAGAGTCCGCGGCGCCGGCACACAAACTGTATGCTGGCGCTGCCCAAATGAGTTGTCGCTGACACTTTTCGAGAAACTCCCGCTTTTCAGAATCACTGGACGACATCTACAATAACCGTGTTTTCAGGCCCAAGGAGGCAATCTGTGGCAGATGAAGTAAGTCGCGTATCGCTGCGCGAAGAATCGGCGTTTCAACTTGCAAATGTAACCAAAACCGCTCCGCAGTTCGGGGCCATCACGCCACGCTGGCTGGTTCGGCTGCTGGACTGGAAGCCGCTCGAGTCCGGCACCTTCCGCCTCAACAAGGTGGATGAGAGCAAGGTCATCGAGTCGCTCTGCGCGCACGAGGACGAATCCGAGTTGCCCTCGACGTATGTGCAGTACGAGGAATCGCCACGCGAGTATCGTCTGGGCAGCATCAATGCCGTGCTCAACGTGCATACCCGCGTCTCCGACCTGTTGAGCAATCCTTACGACCAGGTGCGTGAACAGCTCCGCATCCTGATCGAAAGCGTCAAGGAAAAGCAGGAAAGCGAGCTGATCAACAACGCCGACTACGGCTTGTTGCACAACGTCAGCGAGTCGCAGACCATCAAGACGCGCAAAGGCCCGCCGACGCCCGACGATCTGGACGAGTTGCTGACCAAGGTGTGGAAAGAGCCCTCCTTGTTCCTCGCTCACCCGCGCGCCATTGCCGCCTTTGGACGCGAGTGCACCCGCCGCGGTGTTCCTCCGCCGACAGTAACTCTCTTTGGAACGCCCTTCCTCACCTGGCGCGGCGTACCGCTGATTCCTTCCGACAAGTTAGCCGTTCGCAGCAAGGACCAGACCTCGAAGATCCTGTTGCTGCGCGTCGGCGAAAAGAAGCAGGGAGTCGTGGGCCTCTTCCAGCCTGGACTTCCCGGTGAGCAAAGCCCCGGCTTGTCGGTCCGTTTCATGGGCATCGATCAGCGCTCGCTCGCTTCCTATCTGGTGTCGCTCTACTGCTCGGCGGCCGTTCTCACTGACGATGCAATTGCCCTGCTCGATGGCGTAGAAGTGGGTCAATACCATGAGTACAAGTGATCCGTCGCTGCCTTTGACGACGCCGGACGCAGGCAATTGGGCCGCGGGATTCAGCGGGAGCAATGCATTTGCTCCCGGCTTGCCTTCTCCGGCCGAATTATCACGTCTGGCCAACGCGCTCTTCAACGCGCTGCCCGAAGAAAGTCAGCCGCCCGTAGTTACCGCGGCGAATACCGTGCTGCCTTCGAACTCTGCACAGACCGGCAATCCGTATGCCGCTGCGCCTGGCCCTACTGCGCCCGCCGTTCCGGGGCAGGTGGGAATCCTGGTGGACGAAGAACGCGCGCACCGGCCATTCGGATTTGTCGATACGCCGGATCGCAACATCGCGCCCGATCTGCGTTCGGCGACTGCTGCTCCGGAGTCGCCTGCAAGACCGGCGGTGCCCGGGGTCATTCCGCATCCTCCCTCGGTTCCGTCCTTCGGTTTCCTTCAGGATGCGCGCCCGATCTTCGTTCAACCCGAAAAAGAACCGCTCGAAGCACGCGCAGTGTCCACCGCAAGCGCTCCCTCTCCAGTTATGGAAACAGCGCTGCCCAGCGATGCGTCCTATGCAGCAATCCCTGCGTCACTTCTGCCGGACTTACAACTCGCGCAGAGCCCGCAGCCTCCCGCGCCCGCAATTCCAAGTGCGTTCGGAGTTGTGGATTCCGTCGTTCCCTCTTTCTCGTTCATAGAGGAAGCGCGTCCCATCTTCTCTGCGCAGCCAACGATTCCAGGACCTGTTCCAGCGGTCGTTGCGCAGTTATCGCCTTTCGCAGCGCCGCTGGATCGCAACGCGCCACAACTTCCCGGCACCGTGGCTCATGGGCCGGATCACAAGGCGCCGTCAACCTTCGATCCGGACAAACAGTCGCGTTCCCTTGAATCTTTCAACGGCGTGCCGGTTGTCGCTCCCGCGGAAGTCGATGAGGATTCAGTGGGCGATCTCGGCCTCTCTTCTTCTTCATTTGATGTGGAAGCGATTCGCCGCGACTTTCCCATCTTGCGCGAAGTCGTCAGCGGGCATCCGTTAATCTGGCTCGACAACGGCGCTACGACGCAGAAGCCACAATCGGTCATTGACCGCATCAGCTACTTCTACGAGCACGAGAATTCCAATGTGCATCGCGCTGCGCATGAACTGGCCGCGCGCTCCACCGACGCCTATGAAGCCGCGCGTGAAAAGGCGCGCCGCTTCCTCAACGCCGGTTCGACACGCGAGATTGTTTTTGTGCGCGGGGCAACAGAGGCCATCAACCTTGTTGCGCAAAGCTGGGGGCGTCGCAACATTCAAAAGGACGACGAGATTGTTGTCAGCTGGATGGAGCATCACGCCAACATCGTTCCCTGGCAGATGCTGTGTTCGGAAAAGGGTGCACGGCTGCGCGTGATCCCAGTCGATGACTCCGGACAGGTCCTGCTCGACGAATACGAAAAGCTGCTGGGACCAAAGACAAAGCTGGTTTCGATCACTCACGTTTCGAATGCTCTGGGTACGATCTTGCCGGTGCAGGAAATGGTGGAGGCCGCGCATCGGCACGGCGCACGCGTGCTGGTAGATGGTGCGCAAGCCGTCTCGCATATGCGCGTCGATGTGCAATCCATCAACTGCGACTTCTATGTCTTCAGCGGACACAAGGTGTTTGCTCCAACCGGCATCGGCGTTGTCTACGGCAAGTCGGAAGTGCTGGACAACATGCCTCCCTGGCAGGGCGGTGGCAACATGATCCAGGACGTCACTTTCGAGAAGACGCTCTATCAACCTCCGCCGCAGCGCTTTGAAGCTGGCACGGGCAACATCGCCGATGCCGTCGGGCTGGGCGCGGCGATTGATTACCTGGATCGCGTGGGCATTGCCAATGTCTCACGGCATGAACATATGCTGCTGACCTATGCAACGACCGCGCTGCTCAAGATCCCTGCCCTACGCATCATCGGCACGGCGAAGGAGAAGGCGGGCGTGCTCTCTTTCGTGATCGATGGTTTTCGCACGGAGGAGATCGGCGACTATCTCAACCGCAAGGGCATCGCCGTGCGTGGCGGTCATCACTGCGCGCAACCGATTCTGCGCCGCTTCGGGCTGGAGAGCACAGTGCGCGCGACGCTTGCGCTCTACAATACCTGCGAAGAGATCGATGCGCTCGTCGCAGCGTTGTGGGATCTTCGTCAGGGACGCGGTATCGGACTCGCCTAACAAACAATCTACAACAAAGAAGATGGCCAGCCTCTGCAAGGAGACTGGCCATTTTCTTCTTTGAAGAACCGACGACGCAACCGCTCAGTACTTGGGCAACGAAGTGTCAACCTTGTCCGCCCATGCCAGAATGCCGCCGGTAAGGTTTGTAACCCTCTTGAAGCCGGACTGGCGCAGAAAACTGACTGCCTTGGCGCTGCGCGCTCCGCTCTTGCAATGCACCACAATCTCGCGGCTCGAATCCAGTTCGTGCACGCGTTTGGGCAGATCGCCCAACGGGATGAGTTGTGCGCCAATATTGCAGATCTGGTACTCATGCGGCTCGCGCACATCGAGGACAAAGATGTCATCTCCGGCATCGAGGCGGCGTTTGAACTCCGCCACATCGATCACGGGAATCTTCGCGTCGCTCTTCGCCTCAGACTCTTCGCCCCTGATTCCGCAAAACTGGTTGTAGTCAATCAGTTCCTTGATCGTTGGATTCGTCCCGCAGATCGGGCACTCGGGGTTCTTGCGTATGCGCATCTCGCGGAAGCGCATGGCAAGCGCATCCACCAGCACCAGACGACCGATCAATGGTTCGCCCACACCCAGAATCAGTTTCACCACTTCCGTTGCCTGGATGACTCCGAGCAATCCGGGCAAAACGCCGAGCACGCCGCCTTCGGCGCACGAGGGAACCAGTCCCGGCGGTGGCGGCTCGGGATAAAGGCACCGGTAGCACGGACCATCTTCCCCACCGAAGATGCTCGCCTGTCCTTCGAAGCGGAAGATGGACGCATAAACATTGGGCTTGCCGCTGAGCACGGATGCGTCGTTGACGAGATACCGCGTGGCGAAGTTGTCGGTGCCGTCGGCAATGATGTCAAAGCCGCTGAAGATCTCCAGCGCATTCTGGCTGCTGAGATAAGTGTCAAATCGCTTGATCTCGACAAACGGATTGCTGGCCTTCAGCTTGTCGATTGCCGAATCCAGCTTGAGACGGCCAACGTCGGCTGTGTGGTGCAGCACCTGGCGTTGCAGGTTGGTGTAGTCCACTACGTCGAAATCCACCAGGCCCAGTGTTCCCACGCCTGCCGCTGTGAGATAAAGCGCCAGCGGAGAGCCAAGCCCGCCTGTTCCCACGCAGAGCACCCGCGCCGCCTTCAACTTCTTCTGCCCCTCCAGAGTAACCTCGGGCATGATCAGGTGCCGCGAGTAACGCAGGATTTCTTCGTTGCTCAAAGTTGCCTGACTACCATCTATCAATTCAGCCACAGCCGTCTTCCCCTTCCAAAACGTATGAATCGTTCTCTACTAAAGGCTGCGCCTTTTAGTGGCCGCCTGCGACCGAGGGCACAATCGAAATTGCATCCGTATCTTTCACCGGTGTCGCGTCCTTGTTCAGATATCGAATGTCCTCGTCGTTGACGTAGACATTGACAAACGAACGCAGTTTGCCCTCTTCGGAGAAGAGATGCTTGCGCAAATCCGGATGCTGCGTGATCAGATCGTTCAGTGCCTCGCCTACGGTCTGCGCGGAAACCTCAATAACTGATTTCTTTCCTGCGTAAGGGCGAAGCGGTGTGGGGATCAATACCTTGATGGACATGTTTTCCTCTCTTTCAATATTCGATGTCTTCGGTGCTGGATCACGCGGTGATGTCGAGCTCTTCGTCCTGGAATTGTTTGGATTCTTCATGGCCTTCGAGCAGGAATGAATTCGTAGTTGTGGCGCGGCCCTTTTCAATGCTGGTGATCACGTACGAGCATCCGGTCCAGTGCGCCTCGGCGAGATCGGTCGCAGACCACTGGGCCGGATGATCCGGATGCGAATGATAGAAACCCACGATGTCCTTTCCAGCAAGCGCCGCTTCTCTCTGGATGCGCACCAGCTCTGCGGGGCTGATGTGATAGCGGTTCTCCGGAGAATCGGTTCGTGTGTTTCCGCACGCAACGATTGACGTAACAGCCTTGTTGCCAACTTCGTCGAACTCGCCCAACAGCACTCCGCAGCACTCGAAGGGATATGTTTCTTCGCCAAACCTTCGGATCTGCTCGAGCACCGTGAATGGAATCTTCAGCGCCATACGAATTTTCTCCTCAGCCCTAATCCTTCTCAGTCCAGAAATGCTCGCTGAGATACTTGTCTCCGGAATCCGGGAAGATGGTCACGATGGTTGAACCCGCGGCGGCATTCTGCGCAATCCGCAATGCACCCACCAGTGCGGCGGCAGAGGAAACACCAACGAGCAAACCCTCTTCGCGCGCCAGTCTGCGAACCATGGCGTAGGCCGACTCCGTATCGATGCCCATTTCCGCGTCGGCAATCGAGGGGGCATAGATAGCGGGCACGATCGACGTCTCCATGTGCTTGGTTCCCTCAATCCCGTGAAAGGGAGAATCCGGTTGCAGCGAGATGCACTGGATTCGCGGATTCAATTCCTTCAAACGCCGCGCAGTACCAACAAATGTGCCGCTGGTCCCCAGGATGGCAGTGAAGTGCGTAACCCGTCCTTCGGTTTGCCGCCAAATCTCGTCTGCTGTGCCGTTGCTGAAATGCGCGCGCCAATTGGCTTCATTCGAATACTGATCCGCATAGTAATACTTCTCCGGCTCCGCGGCGATCATCGCGCGCGCCTTGCGAATCGCACCATCGGAACCTTCGCCGGGATCGGTGTAGACGATCGTTGCGCCGTATGCATTCAGAATGCGCTTGCGCTCCGCAGACACATTGGACGGCATGCACAGTGTAATCGGAATCTGGAAGGCCGCCCCCAGCATCGCGTAGGCAATTCCCGTGTTTCCGCTGGTGGAGTCGAGCAGCACCTTTCCGCCGTCCAGTTTGCCCAGGCGTAAAGCCTCTGTCACAATATTGGATGCGGCGCGGTCCTTGACCGATCCGCCCGGGTTCGCCCATTCTGCCTTACCTAGTACCGTTCTATTGTTTAACCCGCTGGTCACTCGCTCAAAACGCAGCAGGGGTGTGTTGCCTATGCGTTGCATTATGTGGAAGCCCAATGGATTCGTCATGTTTGTCCGGTCGTTCATCTTGATGCAGCAATTCAAATGAGAGGTTCATCTTTGAAGCGTAGAGCGGCGTTCGAGGTTCCGAACGCCGCCAGACGAGTCAAACCAGGCTGGTTAGAAGTTGAGTTTAGCGGCCAGCTGGATCTGGCGCTCGATGCGCTGGAAGGTGGGTTCGGATCCAGCCGAAGTAACGATTCCGATCGAACTGGTGCCCGCAGTAGCGCCAGGGTTGTTGAACTGAGGAGTGTTGAAGAGGTTGAAGAATTCCGCGCGAATCTGCAGATTCTTCCCCTCCGCGAGGCGCGTGTTCTTGAAGAAGGAGAAGTCGATGGTCTTTGTTCCGGGGCCTTCCAGAATATTGCGTCCCGAGTTGCCCCACTGACCTGCGGGAGCAGCTGAAAACGCCGCGGTGTTGAACCATTTCGCGAGGGTGCGCTGGTTGGAAGGAAGGGAGCCGTTGCCGACGCCGCTTGCCAGTTCGGCGCGCGGCGTGAGGCCATCGCCCACTCCGCTCGGCGAACCCACGGTGAACGGAAGACCGTCGAAGTAATTCAGAATGGTGTTCACCTGCCATCCCTGCACGAAGGTATTCAACCGGCCGGAAGCCTTGAAAGGAAGCAGGTAGTTGGCGCTGGCGACAAAGCGATTGGGAATATTCAGATCCGAGTTTCCGTAGTCCGAGCGGATGTTATACGGGTTCAGGATGCTGCCCGGGCTCCCCGTTCCTTCGTCCAGTGAGTGGCTGTAGGTGTACGAGGCGAGGAATCCCAAACCGTGCGCGCGACGCTCTGCCGTAACCTGCAATGCATCGTAGTTCGAGATCTGCCTGGTCTCAAGCTCGTTGATCTGCGCAAAGAACGGATAGGGGCGGTTTGCGGTGACGTTCGTGGTTCCGGGCGATCCGGCGTTGATGTCGCGCAGCGCGTCCAGGTGAATTCCGCGCGTCCCCACATATGCGACGGTGAAGACGGTCGAGTACGGAATCTGCTGCTCGATGCTCGCGTGCCACTGCTCGCTATAGGGAGTCTTGGCATTCGGATCCTGCGAGTACACCGGCAGGTTCGCGGGCAGCGCGTTCACAGAAGTGACCAGAGTGTGCGCATATCCGTTGGATGCATAGTTGAACGCCGCACCGTTGGTGGCCGCTCCGTACGTGGCGGAGTTATTGAATACCCAGTAGTCCAGCGCCGGAACGTTATTCGACAAGCCAGACGAGTTGGTGACGTTGGGCGCCGAGTAATAGAGACCGTAGCCGGTGTGGAAGACGGTCTTGTTTGTTATGCGATAGGCAAAGCCTGCGCGCGGTGCAAAGTTCAGGTTGTTGGCGTTTGCGCCGCTGCGTGAAATGCCGTTGGTTCCCACCTGTTCAAGCGTGGTGGTCGAGATGGAAGGAACAAAGTCGTACATCTTGTTGTTGACTTCGGTCCACGGCCAACCGAGGAAGTTCTCGTAGCGCAAGCCCAGGTTAAGGGTCAGGCGGCTGTTGACCTTGTAGTTGTCCTGAACATAGAAGGCTAGGTCACTCTGCCGGAAGCCGCGCGTGCCGTGGCCGTACGCATAGGCGCCGCTCTTCGGGGTTCCAAACAGAAGATCCGTCCATGCCAGTCCAGTGTAAGAAGTTCCGAAGGACTCGGTACCGTGCTCATCCGCAGTCTGGAACATGTCGTATTGCAGGCGAACGAATTCTATTCCCACATCCACCGAATGTTTGCCGTGCACAAGGTTGACGTTGTCGTCGGTCTGATAGTTGTTGGTGCCGATCTGCGTGGGACTGTTGCCGGCGTCGCCGATCGATGCACCGCCCGAGAACGACATCACCGGCAGTCCGTCCGAATTGGGATCACCGGATATCTCAACGCCCGGAATGCCAAGCTGCGTAGGGAGATTCTTGCCCGCATCCCAGTTCTGCGCGTTGACAAAGAAGCGCGACCAGCCGAAGCGAGCGGTGTTGATGATGGTTGGCGAGAAGATGTGCGTCTCGTTGAGAACGGTCTGATACGCCGGGTTCGTTGCAGGTCCGCAAATCACCGCGCCAACCAGCGGAACCGGGAGCACGCCCGGCTGACCGATGACATCCTTTGCCTGGCTGTAGCGCAGGAAGGCGCTGTCGGGCTCTGAGAACTTGTGGTCTACCTTTACATCGAATGCGTTTTCGTTGTCCGTCTTCACGGGGTTGAAGAGGAAGTTGGCTGCGGTGGTCTTTCCCGCGATGTTCGGCGACGCATATTTGTGATAAAAGTTCAGGATGTTTGCGCCGGTTGCATTGATATACGGATCGTTCAACGGAATGAAGTTGTTGGCGTACGCGACCGTGGTCTTGGGGTTCTTGATGGACCCGGCCGGATAGGCCGAGAAGTCGTAGCCGGTGCTGGTCAAGGTGAAATCAGGAACGGTTTCAACATCGGTCTGGCCTTGCACCAGACGCTGCCCGGAGTAGTCCGCAAAGAAGAAGGTTTTCGGGTTGGCCTGGTGATAGAAAAGAGGGCCGCCGAAGGTTGCGCCATATTCATTCTGCCGCAAGGGCGGCTTCACACTGGTGGCGAAGTAGTTCCTGGCGTTCAGGTCATCGTTGCGAAAGAACTCGAAGACTCCGCCGTGATACTTGTCCGTGCCAGACTTGAAGGCCAGGTTGATGGTGCCGCCGTTCCCGCGTCCGTACCGTGCATCGGCGTCCGTGGTTTCCTCGGAGAACGCCTGAATCGCATCGATCGGTGGGAAGATCACCACGGCAAGACCGTTGTGGTTTTCGTTGTCGCCGATACCGTCCAGCAGCAGGCGATTCTCCTGATAGCGAAGGCCGTTGAAGGCAAACGATGTGGATCCGCGCTGCTGTGTATAGGGAATGTTCGCGATTTGTGTCTGAGCCGGTACCGCGCCCGCGCCCAGGCCAACCAACTCCGCAAAATTGCGACCGTTCAAAGGCAGATCCTTCACCTGCTCTTCGGAGCGGAGGTTGGAGACGGAAGACGATTCCGTTTCCAGCAACTCTCCGGCGGCCTGCACTTCAACTGTCTCCGCGGCAGTGCCAACCTTCAGATCCGCATCCGCTGAAACACGATGCCCCACTTCCAGGCGAACGTGCTCCACTTCCGTGCTGAATCCAGGCGACTCAATCTCGACGCTGTAGTTGCCCGGATTCAGAGGCGGAGAAACAAATATTCCTTGCGAGTCGGTCGCTGTTTTGGTCGTCAGGCCGGTGCCGTCATTGCGCACCGTCACATGCGCCTTCTGAATGATGGCTCCCGTGTTATCGCGCACAACGCCTGTAATGACGCCGGTTTCAACGATCTGAGCGGAGAGGACCGACGCGAGGGCGAGACCCAACCCGGTAAGCGAGAGAGCGAAAATGTTTCGCTTTAGAATCTGTCGAAGCGGGAAAGAAACGATGGACATACTTGCCTCCGAAAATGCGATCTGCCTGAATTCCAAGGCGGACGGCAAAGAAAATGGTCCACGACCTGTCGTCGTGGACCATGGCAAAGCGCATGACAGCGCAGTTGCACTAGATAGGTTCGATGCTCCTGTCCACGACGCAGGGCGCATCCTTCACGGATGTCTGTGTGCTGCGACAACAACGCGCCTGCGTGTGGAGGTTCAGTCGGGTTCTGTTCATGTCAGTCTTCCTGTTCATTGAGGTGAGATCCAAGTCTCAATTCGATCTTCGCGTATTACACGCGACAGAACGTACGGCGGGAGTAAACCCAGCGAGAGCACGGTTCTTCCTGCATCGCATCCGGTTCATCGAATTTGAAGGGAATGAGCGGGGTATGCGGGAGTCAACAACACGAACGACGGGGAGTCGCCGCATGCGCAGACACAAAGGATGTCGGGATGGACTTGAACTCCTGCATGAATTGTATTTGGCCACAATGCCGATTTCATGTCAAGTCCGGCACTTGAATATCCCGGCGCGTTCGAAAAAAAACATCGCATCCAGCTTGACACCGTTTCAATCGCCCTGCATTATCAAAACAGTTCCTGACTCTGAACGGGAAAGCTTTCGCAAAGGATTTTGCAACTGATGTTCCATCGTCTTACATCCCGCGGTTGTTGTTGCCCTGTCGTTTCACCGGCAGACGAGCAGCCTCGTGGGATTGCGGCAAAGATGCGGATGTAGTTTTCGCCTCGCCTGAATCTTCGCAACCCCGGCCCACGAGCCTCTGCTTCGTGGGCTTTTTCATTGGGCGTTACGCCCGCGTTGCGATTCAGAAAGAGAGCTGCATTCCAATGAAGCCGATTCACATCATGGCCAAGCCACATGGCCCCATCTGCAATCTCAATTGCACTTACTGCTACTACCTGGAGAAGGAGAATCTCTACGCGGGCAGCGGCCGTGAGTACAGGATGGCCGATGATGTGTTGGAAAACTATATTCGCCAGTACATTCAGGCGCAGCCGGATCAGCACGTCAGCTTCGCCTGGCAAGGCGGCGAGCCGACGCTGCTCGGCATTCCGTTCTTCGAGCGCGTAATCGAACTGCAGAAGAAATATGCAAACGGCAAGATCGTCGACAACGCCTTTCAAACCAACGGTACGTTGCTCGACGATGCTTGGGGCGAGTTCCTGGCGCGCAACAAGTTCCTGATCGGACTTTCCGTCGATGGTCCGGAAGAGATTCACGATGCGTACCGCCTGGACAAGGGCGGCAAGCCGACATTTGCCCGCGTGATGCGTGGCCTCGGCATCCTCAAGAAGCACGGTGTCGAATTCAACACGCTCACCGTGATCAACCGAAAGAATTCTTATCGCGCGCTCGATGTCTACCGATTTCTCAAGGAGATCGGCAGCAAATACCTGCAGTTCATCCCCATCGTGGAGCAGCTTGCCAAGGATCCGGATCCCAACGGATTGGTGCTTCTCAAGCCTTATTCCCGGCAGGCATCTGAAGTTTCCGAATGGTCGGTGGAGCCGCTGCAGTTCGGCAGGTTCCTGCAGCAGATCTTCGATGAATGGGTGACCCGCGATGTGGGCCGCGTCTATGTGCAGGCCTTCGATGTAGCACTGGAGTCGTGGTACGGCGTGCCGCAATCGCTCTGCGTCTTTGCGCCCACCTGCGGTTCCGCATTGGTCGTAGAGCACAATGGCGATCTCTACTCCTGCGATCATTTTGTCTACCCCGAGAACAAGTTGGGCAATCTGATGAAGCAGTCGCTGGCGACGCTGGCCGACTCACCGCAACAGAAGCGCTTCGGCGCTGCCAAAGCGGCGGGACTGGTAAAGGACTGCGTGGAGTGCGATGTGCGCTTCGCCTGCAACGGGGAGTGCCCCAAGCATCGCTTCACCCAAGCTGCGTCCGGCGAGTACGGGCTGAATTACCTCTGCGCGGGCTACAAGCACTTCTTCCACCACATCGACCCGTACATGAAGTTCATGGCCGAAGAACTCAAGCAGAATCGGCCCCCGGCGCGGGTGATGGAGTGGGCGCGAAGCCGTGGGCCTGAGAGCTTCGGCGCAATCACGAGGGAGGTCCGTCATGCACGCACTCTCGTGTAGCAAACGCTCTTGTTGTTGACCCCGTCCTGATCCCCTCATTTGGAGTTGCTGCGTCGACTGCGCGCTGAAGAGCGTGCGGCCCAGCCTGTTCTTTGTCGTTACTCGAATTGAATTTATTCCGGAGAATTGAAATGAAGATTACCCAACAAGTTGGATTGCTGCTCAGTGGAACCATGGCTCTTAGCCCGTGGTCGTCCGCATGGGCTGGCCAGAATGAATCAAAGACCTCCTGGCCCACCGCTCCTGTTCACCAAACCACCGAGCAGGGCTGGCCCGAATCGCCCAAAGCTCCAGCAGGCGCGCCCAACGTCGTGTTGATTCTGCTCGACGATGTGGGCTTCGGAGCTACCAGCACGCTAGGCGGGCCGGTTCAAACCCCGACCTTCGACCGGCTTGCACAGAATGGCCTACTCTATAACTCGTTCCACATGAACGCCCTCTGCTCGCCCACGCGCGCTGCGTTGCTCACCGGGCGCAACAATCATCAAGTTGGCTTCGGCTCCATTGCCGAGTGGTCTGCGCCCTACTCCGGCTATAACACTGTCATTCCCAAGAGCGCTGCGACCATCGCCGAAGTCCTCAAGGAGAACGGCTACAGCACATCGGCCTACGGCAAGTGGCACAACACGCCTCTGTGGCAGGTCACTCCTGCAGGTCCATTCGATCATTGGCCAACCGGACTCGGCTTTGAGCATTTTTATGGTTTCAACCAGGCCGCCGACAGCCAATACTATCCGCGCATCTTCAACGACGTCACGCCGGTTGAGCCTTCGAAGACTCCGCAGGAGGGATATCACTTCACTACCGATATCACCGACAACGCCATCAAGTGGCTGCATCAGCATGACGCTGTAGCCAAAGACAAGCCGTTCTTTGTCTACTACGCCACGGGCGCGACACACACTCCGCATCATGTAGACAAGAAGTGGATTGAAAAGTACAAGGGAAAGTTCGACCAGGGCTGGGATGCAATTCGTCAGCAGGCCTTTGAACGGCAGAAGAAGCTGGGAGTGATTCCAGCCAACGCGGAGTTCACTGCGCGCCCCGACAGTTTGCCCTCGTGGGAGTCGCTTACGCCCCGGCAGAGGCACTTGCTGGCACACGAAGCAGAAGTGTACGCGGGCTTTCTGGAGCAGACCGATTACGAAGTGGGTCGCCTGCTCGACGCCATCAAGGAAGAAGGCAAAGCCGACAACACGATCGTGCTCACCATCATCGGCGATAACGGCGCAAGCGCCGAAGGTGGACTGGACGGCACCGATGCCCGCGACGTCAATGGCAACAAGAAGACCATTGAAGACCGCGAGAACGTCTACGACCTGCTGGGAAGTGAACTCTACTACAATCATTACGCAGCCTCGTGGGCCTGGGCGCTGAATTCGCCCTTCGTTGGCACCAAGCAGGATGCTTCGCACCTGGGCGGCACTACGGATCCGCTGATCATCACCTGGCCCGGACACATCAAGGATGCGGGCGGAGTGCGCAGCCAGTTCTCCCATGTGAACGACATTGCGGCCACCATCTACGAGTTGACCGGAGCCAAATTCCCGGACGAAGTCGACGGCGTCAAGCAGATTCCGCTCGAAGGCAAGAGCCTTGTCTACACCTTCGACAATGCGCAGGCGCCCACGCGGCATACGCTTCAGTACTTCACCACCAGCGGCAATCGCGCCATCTACAAGGACGGATGGTGGGCAGGTGATCGCTTCCAGTGGACATGGGAAACCTCCTACGGAATCTCCGGACCGGGCAAGGACGACAAGAGCATCGATGTTCGCCCCTGGGAGCTTTACAACCTGAACGACGACTTCAGCCAGGCGCATAACCTCGCCGACAAGTATCCCGAGAAACTCAAAGAGCTGATCAAGGTATTCGATGCGGAGGCCACGCGGAATCATGCGTATCCCATCCTGCCCGGCCGGGTGCTGAATCCGGAGAGCCCTTCTCTCAATAAAGCAGTTTTCAAATATCGCAGCGGTGTGGACCGCCTCAACGCATATTCCGCGCCGAGCTTGACCGGTCGTCCCTACACGATCAGCGCCGATGTCGAGATTCCGGTCGGTGAGAAAGCCAGCGGCGTGATCCTCGCGCAGGGCGGCGAGTTGGGCGGCGTATCGCTCTTCGTCAAGGACGACATCGTCTACTTCGAGATCAACGCTTACACCGCGCGCTCAGGACAGTTGGTGGCAACGGATCCGCTGAAGCCCGGGAAATCGCATATCGAATTGGCGGTCAGTCCGAGCGATGCAACCGCGATCAACGATAACCCGTTTGTCGGGCGCAAGCCCGCGGCTGGCGATGCGGTGCTCAAGGTGAATGGACAGCCCGCTGGTCAGGCTCACTTCCTCAACGTCAACATCGCTCCCGGTGAAACGCTCGACATCGGAAGCGATCTCGGCTCGCCCGTGAGCCCCGATTACAAATCTCCCAACCGCTTCACAGGAAAACTCGATCTGGTCACTATCGAACTCAAGTGATCTCGGTTTTTCGCTATCCACGCCTAATCCGGCGCAACGCTCGCTGCGCCGGAGTTCAAAAATAACTCAAGAGAAGGAATAACCCCAGTCATCTCTGCATGACTTGCAACACCAGGAGTTCCATGAACGAGAAGAACGTATTGAACGCGCTGACATCAGCGTTAATCCTTGCGGTGGGTGCGCATCTCCCATTGCATGCCCAGGCAACGCAGCCATACCAGGGAGTGGTCGGCAGAACTCTGGCCGAGTCAAAGGAATGGTGGCCTGAGCCTGTAAAAGCGCCTGCAGGCGCACCCAACGTGGTGTGGATTCTGATCGACGATGTGGGCTTTGGTGCTGCCGGAACCTTCGGTGGACTTATCCAGACTCCCACCTTCGACAGTCTGGCCAGCGATGGTTTGCGCTACACGAATTTCCATACAACTGCGATCTGCGCGCCAACCCGAGCGGCTCTGCTGACGGGTCGCAACAGCGCATCGGTACACGAATCCGGATTCTCGCACACCATCCTCTCTGCCGGATTCCCCGGATGGGATGGACGCACGCCTGCGACAGCCGGTACCATTGCCGAGATTCTGCGAGACAACGGCTACAACACCTTTGCGGTGGGGAAGTACGGTGTAACTCCCGATGAAGAAGCGACCGACGCAGGACCGTTCGATCACTGGCCAACCGGAAAGGGCTTCGACCACTTCTTCGGATTCCTAGGTTCGCAAACCGACCAATACAGGCCGGACCTCGTGGAGGATCAGGCGCACGTTCGTCCCGATGGCCGCCACTTGAGCGCGCAGATCACCGACAAGGCGATCTTCTACATCGACCGCCAAAGGAAGGTCGCGCCGAACAAGCCGTTCTTCCTCTACTACGCGCCCGGCGCAACGCATGCTCCGCACCAGGTTGATAGATATTGGAGCGATCAATACAAGGGCAAATTCGACAAGGGATGGGATGCATATCGCGAGGAAGTCTTCGAGCGGCAGAAGAAACTCGGCGTGATTCCTGCCGACGCGGTACTTCCCGATCGCAACCCGGACATCAAGGCCTGGGACAAGCTGACGCCGGAAGAGCAGAAGCTCTACGCACGGTTCATGGAAGTGTATGCGGGCTATCTGACTTACACGGATTATGAAATCGGCCGTTTGATCGACCATCTGAAAGAGGCTCATCAACTGGACAATACACTCGTATTCATTTCGATCGGCGACAACGGCGCTAGCAAGGAAGGCACGCTGAACGGAGATATCGATCGGTCAATTCTGGCTAAAAACATTTCAGAGAAAGAGAACATCGAATATAACCTCAGCAAGATTGGCGAGATCGGCACCGCTCAGGCCACCGAAGGGAACTATCCGCTCGGCTGGGCGCAGGCCGCGAACACACCGTTCAAGTTCTGGAAAGAGGATGCGAACAGCGAAGGCGGAACGCACAATCCGCTCATCGCCTTCTGGCCGAAAGGTATCAAGGACAAGGGCGGGATTCGCACCCAATACAGCCATGTGATTGACCTGCTTCCGACGACTCTCGATTTGATTGGTATCAAGGCTCCCGAAGAGATTCGCGGCATCAAGCAGCAGCCCATTGAAGGAACATCATTGGCCTACTCAATTGACAATGCCAGTGCGCCCACACGTCACACGCTGCAGTATTACTACATCTACGGCTCGCGGTCGATTTACGACAAAGGATGGAAGGCCGAGCTGCCCTATCCGAACGCAGCTCTCACCGGAAATGCCGCGAGCAACAAGCCGTTCGATGAAAATGCCTGGGAACTCTACAACCTGAATGAGGACTACACAGAGCGCATTGACCTGGCCAAAAAGTATCCCGAAAAACTGGCGCAGCTCAAGGCCGAATTCGAAGAGCAGGCCAAGGCACACAATCTCTATCCCTACATCACCTGGGACGATGTCGTGAATGCGCGCATTCACCGCACCAAGGGATCCAAGCCGTTCCTTGAACAGGTTAGGGATGTAACCAAGGCTGGCGAGAACCAGTAGTTGTTGGATCTTTCTCACTCGCTCCTGCTCGCCGTCCAACCATGGCGGGCAGGAGCACCACCGCATTCTCGTATTTGGGTTCAACTGCTGTTGATTGCCGCGTTCAGCAGAAATGGAGATCGCCATGTTTTACAGGATTCCCACCAACCTGTCTGCCGAGCTTGAAGAACTGGATTCCTACATTGCACGCTATCAGCAAGGCCAAATCGATGCCGCAGCACTGAAGGTGCGCCGCGTTCCCTTCGGTTGCTACGAACAGCGCCTGGACGGCAGTTTCATGGTACGCGTCCGCACCACCGGAGGCGCGCTTACGCCACTTCAGCTGCGTGCGATTGCCGAAATCTCTTCGCGCCATGGCAGCGATGCAATCCACATCACCACCCGGCAAGAGTTTCAGATTCACGACGTCTCTTTGGAGAATGTTCTTCCCGTGATGCGTGAGCTGCTTCAAGCCGGTCTGGCAGCACGCGGCGGAGGAGGCAACACCGTGCGCAATGTTCTTGTTTCGCGGGACGCGGGTGTGGCAATTGAAGAGGCCTTTGATCCAAGCCCCTATGCCTTCGCGCTGACCAGCAGGTTGATTGCGGAGTCGGATTCCTGGTTGCTGCCGCGCAAGTTCAAGATCGCTTTCTCCAATTCCGGCGCGGACACCTCCTACGCCGAGTTCAATGATCTCGGATTTGTCGCCCAGGTTCAAAATGGACAGAAGGGCTTCCGCGTCTATATTGCCGGCGGTCTCGGCTCCAAGCCTGCGGTCGGTCATCTGCTGCACGAGTTCATTCCCGCTGAGGATCTCTATCTTGTAGCCAGCGCCGTGAAGCGCCTCTTTGATAAACATGGTAACCGCAAGAACCGCAATGAAGCCCGCTTGCGATTTCTTTGGAAATCTCTCGGAGAGCAGCGTTTTGTAGAGCTGTATCAAGAGGAGTTGCAACTCGCTCGCAGCGTGCAGCCAGCGCGTTTGCTGACTGAGGAACTGCCGCAAACCAGCGCGACTCCCTCGTTCGCCCCGGTGCAGGATTATTCCGAAGAGTTTTATCGCTGGAAGGATCGCTACGTCGAGAACCAGAGACAATCCGATCTGGTCTCCGTGCGTGTTCCTGTCTTCCTCGGCAATCTGCTGAATGCACATGCCATTCGACTGGCCGAGTTTCTGGCGTCCTTCGGTGACCATTCAGTGCGCGCTTCCTTCGGCCAGAACCTGCGCTTACGCAACATTCCCAGGAGCTATCTGCCGAACGTCTACCATCTCGTGCGCGAGGTATCAGGGCTTTCTTCCGGCCCGCGTCTTCTTGGCGAATCCATTGCTTGTACGGGCGCAGACACTTGCCGACTGGGTATCTGTCTTTCCAAAGGCGCTCTATCCGCCACCGAAGATCGCCTGAAAAGATCTTCGCTCGATCTTGACCAGCTTGCCGAGTTCCGCATCAACTTTTCGGGTTGTCCAAACACCTGCGGCCAACATATGCTCGCCGACCTCGGCTTCTACGGAAATGTCGGCCGCAGCGGACAAACCATGTTCCCCGCTTACAAGATTGTTGCGGGAGCGGAAATCGGCAATGGCAAGGCCCGTCTGGCCAAGCCGATTGCCCGTGTCAGTGCACGCGACCTTCCAGAATTTGTGCACGATGCGTTGCAGTTATGGCTCAGAAAGAAGAGTGAATACGCGTCTTTTGCCGCCTTTGTAGATGGAGACGGCGAACAGGAACTTCGCCGCATCGCAGAGCGCTTCAGCGACATTCCGTCCTTCAGAGAAGACAGCAGCCACTACTTCGACTGGGGCGCAAAGGAATCGTTTTCGCTGGTTGGCCGGGGCGTTGGCGAGTGCTCTGCCGGCTTGTTCGACCTCATCGAGGTTGATCTCAACAGTGCCCGCCAGTTGCGCGAGGAATATCGCGGTGGCGACTTCCAGGGCGACAATCCGCTGTATGCCATCAGCCTGCGCAGTGCCCGCGCATTGCTTATCACGCGCGGCATAGAAGCGCAGACAGACGCCGCGGTCTTTGAGAACTTCGCGAAGCACTTCGTCGAGGCCGGGTTGATCGACAAACGCTTTGTCAGCGTGATCGAGAACGCGAAGCACAGGAATGCTGAGGGCCTCATCCAATTGGAGGAAGAGGTCTTCGCGCTGCTCGCTGCGGTCGAGGCTCTTTATCGAAGCATGGACAACTCGCTCAGGTTCCCGGCAGAGGCGGCATCGGTTCGATAGGCAATTGGCCCGGCATTGCCAAAAAGCCAGGCAGTTGCCTCGCTTCAAGGCGTCAAGTCGGGATTGCGAAGTGTTTCCTTGGGCCCCAAAGAGTCCTCCAACTCCTGCCGGAGTCGGGGGACTCGCCGTTTTCGTCGCCCCGCTCTCTTTTTTGCAGAATTCCCGAAACAGTCCACTTGTGCAGGAGCAGAGAGGCCGCTCGTAGACAATCCTCCATGAATTCGGGTACATTGCAGGGTCAGAGATTGCCGCAATGATATGCGCCTGAAGCCGAGGGAGGGGAAATCATGCCGACGGCCCGGTTGCTGGCCCGATGTCGTTCTTCCCGATGTTGTCGGTCCATTCGATGTTGCCTCGCCGCCGTGTCTTTGCTTCAACTTGCTGCGATATTCCTGCCAACTGCAATCACGGCGCAAAGTTCTGGAGCAAAAGGCCTGGTCAAGTTTCAGCTAAGGGATAAATACCTGATCGTGGTTCAGGCCACGGTGAATGGCGCAGGGCCATACAGCTTTTTGCTCGATACCGGTTCGACGCATACTGTGATCGATCCCAGCCTCGCTCGCCGGTTGCAGGTCCCGATCATCGGAGAGGCCGCGCTCACCACTGTTTCGGATGTACATAAAGACCAGTTGGCGCGCCTGCGCGAGATTCGGGTGGGCGACTCCGCCGTCTCCGAGTTGGGAGCCGTCGTTGACCGGATGGATCAGGTCAAGCTCAAGGCCCCGGGGGTTCAGGGCGTACTCGGCGAAGATTTTCTCTCCCAGTTTGATTTCCTCATCGATTACAAAAAGCATGAGTTGCACTTTGACCCGGCCGCGCCTGCTGGGGAACGATGGAGAATCGAGACAATGGGCCAATATCACGGCCAGCCTACCACTAACCGTTTGCTGATCGAGACCGAATTTTTCGAAGCGAGCGGTGGTGGCAATGCTGCCAGACTTCAGTTGCAGTTGGACACCGGCGCCCACGTGCCCGAACTCTTTCCCGTGCGACAAGATGCCTTTTCGACCCAGCCCTGGGCTGGTTCCATGGCATTTACCAGCGGAACGAACGACACTGTCGTCCATCCCCACACCGCTATCAGAGTCGGCACAACCATGGTCAGGGATGTGGATGTGGTGCAGTCCCGCCGCGGGGTGGCCTTCGATGCAGTGGGCCTCTTGCCCGCATCAATTTTCCACAGCATCTATATTAGTCACTCGGGTGGGTTTGTGGTATTCAACCCTGCCGAATAGCGGCGCGGTCGGCTCGAGTCGTTCAGTGGTCAAGAATCTGTCACTCAGCCAGAATTCCAGCAAGGTCAAACTCATTGTCATGAGCAGCCACCGCCCGGGCTGGTCAGCGAAACGGATTTCCTTGCGTCCCTACCATGGTGGCCACTCAATTTGCAAAGCGGCGGGCAAATGCAGAGGAGTGTTCAGCCGATTGAGCCTGACGCTTTGACAGTCGTGGCACAGCCGGCGCAAGGTTGGCTACTTTGATACCGCGTTCGGATCACCACACCATCTTCAAGCGTTGGATGCGCGACTACAAGTGCAAGTAGCGGTCCGCTCCATAGACGAGGCCAAGAGTGAGCAGCGCAATGAAAATCTCGCCGATAGCTCCTACCGCAAAAGGCCGCCATCCTTGCTTCCCGAGTTCTCGAAGGCCGGTGCGCAGGCCGACTCCGGCAAAGGTCAGCAGGAAGGCCCAGCGTGAAAGGTTGGCCAGACTGGTTAACTGTGGCTTGGCAAAGAAGCCCAACGTAGCCAGCAGAGAAATCAAGAGAAATCCAAGCACAAACTTTGGGAATTTGCGCCACAGAAAGGCTGCCTTGTTGCCGACTTCCTGCGCCTGTCCTCGGGATGACCAATAAATTGCATAGCCCAGCACAATGAATCCGATGAGAGCATTGCGTGTGGTCTTGGCCAGCACGGCAACCTTGCCCGCGGAGTCGGAGTAAAGCGCGCCAGCGGCAGTCGCTTCAGCAGTGTTGTCCACAGCCAGTCCGGCCCACAGTCCATATGCCTTGTCGCTCAGATGCAGCGAGTGGCCGATCAGAGGGAAAGTGAAGAGTGAAATCGCACCAAGTGCAAGAATTGCAGCGATGGCGTAGGACGCGTCTTCATCGTCGGCGTCGATGGCAGGCTTGGCGGCGATGATGGCAGAAACGCCGCATATCGATGAGCCTACGGCCAGCAGCGATACGAGCTTGGGATTGAGATTGAATGCGCGGCCGAGAACGTGCATGAAGATGAGCGAAAGCGTGATGGCAACCGCAACAAGCAGAAGCGAGATGCCTCCCAGGTGAAGCACATCGCCAAGCAGGAAGCGCGAACCGAGAAGAACAATTCCCGCCTTCAGCCAGAACTCGTAGGTAGCGACGCCGGGCTGAAAGATGCGCGGGATGCCAACAGTATTCGCGATCAGCAATCCAATCACGATCGCCCAGAGAACATACTCGATGTTGGGAAACGTGATGTGGTTTGACTTGGTATAGGCGCCAATGGACTGTTCGATGATCTTCCCTGAGTATCCAACAGCGGCCAGCAGGAGCAGGCCGGGGATAAGCAAGACAATGCGCTGAACGAGACCAGGATGGCTCTCCAGATGTGGAGAAGAAGTCGTGGCTGGGGATGTGGTAGCGGACATTATGATCTCCATGACAAATTGATTTCGTCGGACGTTAGGCAAGGTCCTTCAGTCAGAGAAATGACAAGGCTGGTTGCACCGCTTTGCTTCTTCGCCAACACCAGATCGGGCTAAGTGTGCAGCCGAACTCTTTCAGCGGTAGAGCATCACCATTTCACAGGTGGAATCAGGTTGAGGCGAACCAGCAGTGCCGCGCCGAGCGCAAGAGCCACGGCAATTGTGTCGAGCGAAATGCCTCGTACAAGACGACTGACGGCATTCGACATCTCTATCCTCCGGGGATTCGATTTCTATCTCTGGCAAAATCTGGAGCGCCGAGCGGGAATCGAACCCGCGTGTACAGGTTTTGCAGACCTGCGCGTTAGCCACTTCGCCATCG
>CAZQPY010000016.1:0-79214 GCA_964595345.1 uncultured Occallatibacter sp. | reverse complement strand
AGAACAGCCCCTGCTCGTGGTCCTGGTGCTGGTCGGCGTGCAGAATGTTGGCGCCTTGTTCGTAAAGCAGCGAAGAGACGCGCGCCACGAGCCCCTTGCGGTCGGGGCAATCGATAAGCAGTACAGCGGAATCTTTCATCTCGTCCAGATTAAACCACCTGCGGTGGGGCGGGCGCTCGCTGTTCGCTCGCAGGAGTCTGAACGCTTTCCGCCGCCTGTGGAGGGGCCGTCGCTCGCCGAGTGCATTTCGCTGCGAATCGAACCACGGAATGGCCAACGCTCGAACCGAGCAACCGCCATCCCAAGACGACAGCGAACAGATCGGACTCTGCTCCCCTTGTCACTCCATGCCGGTCCGGCAACAAATCGGTTGCCATGGCCCTTGGGGACAAAAACGCCGGGACGATTGCGGTCCCGGCGTCGCGCGTGCATCGCAGGAACTTTTTCTGAGCAAACAGACGAGCAGAGAACAAGCAGGAACCGAGCCCCGCGCCTTTTCATTGGCGCGGGCCACGCGAAGCAGTTGCTGCACCGCAGGTGCTTTAGGCGGCGTTGCTGGTCCGGACTTCCACCGGCGCGCTCAGTTGGTTGCGCAGGCTGCCCGCCAGATCGGCCACCATGCGCAGTTTGTCGGCGATCGGCGCAGTCAATTCGCCGCCCGAAAGCGCCAGTTGCGAGTGCAGCAGCAGGCCGGCCACGGTGGTCTTCAATTCTGTCTCGATGGCCGCCGCGGCCGCTCTGCGCGCCAGCAACTGCTCGCGCTCACGCCGATGCAGCGCCGCGCGGATCTCGCGAACAAGCCGCGTCGCGCCGGAAAGCGCAAAGCTCAATTGCAGCGGGATCGCCAGCCCGGCGTGCTCCCAGATCGCTTCCGCCGCCGCCGGATCGCACTCGGCCAGCGTGTCGTCCACGATGATGGCGGAGAATTCCTTGCGGCGCAACGCGGCCAATGCGGTCTTGCGTCCCTCGGCCACTTCCACATCCATCCCCAGTTGCGTGCTCACAATCGATGCGCAATTACGGGCTCCTTCGATTCCAGTCACAATCAAAATGCTCATTTTCGGCTCCTCTTCGCAGGTTTCGCGTTTCTCGCGCGCCCGGCTCTGCTGTCCTGGGCTGAAGTGTCTCGTAACGATACAGAAACTCCGCGCGGAACTCCTGAAGTGTCCCGTTCTTGGTCTATCGGCAGAATTTCCGCAAACTATAGTTTCGGTTGGTTAGTCGTCCCGGTCTCCGTCGACGAGTCCGTATTCCTTCAGCTTGCGGTAGAGCGTCGTCTTGCCGATGCCCAGCAGCTTGGCGGCTTGCAGCTTGTCGCCGTTCAGCACCCGGATGGCGTTCAGGATCGCGTCGCGCTCCAGATCGGCCAGGGTCTTGACCTCCGGGGCGGTCCCCTCCTGAACAGGTTCGGTGACGGCCGCGGCCGAGCGCCGCGCTTCCAGTCCCTGCTGCTGCAATTGCGTGGGCAGATCGCCCAGGTGCAGAACAGGCCCCGACGACAGAGCGCAGGCGCGCTCCACCGAGTTTTCCAGCTCCCGCACGTTGCCCGGCCAGTCGTGGCGCATCATGGTGCGCAACGCCTCGTCGCTCAACGTGAACTTGGTGCCGTGTTCGCGGCTGATACGGTCCAGAAAGTGCGCCGCCAGCAGCGGAATGTCTTCCCGGCGGTCGCGCAGCGAGGGCAGCCGCAGGTTGACGACATTCAGGCGATAAAAGAGATCCTTGCGGAAGGTGCCTTTCTCGACCATGGAGGCCAGGTCGCGGTTGGTGGCGGCCACGATGCGGGCCCGGATCGGTACCCGATGGGTGGCGCCGACCGGCCGCACTTCCTTTTCCTGAAGAGCGCGCAACAGCTTGGCCTGCAAATCCAGCGTCAGTTCGCCAATCTCGTCGAGGAACACTGTGCCGCCCTCGGCGGAAACCAGCAGTCCGTCCTTGGACCGGTTCGCGCCGGTGAAGGCGCCCTTCACGTAGCCAAATAGCTCGCTCTCAATCAGCGTGGGAACCAGCGAGCCGCAATCGACCGGCAGGAAGGGTTTTTGCGAGTTGGGCCCGTAAGCGTGAATGGTCCGCGCCACCAGTTCCTTGCCGGTGCCGCTCTCGCCAAGAACCAAGACCGGGTGAGTGCTCTGGGCGACTTTGGAAAGGATGCGGTAGAGCTTCTCCATCTCGCCCGAACGGCCGATCATGGCGCCCAGACCCTGGCTCAGGCGCAGCCGCTCGCGCAGCTGGCGGGTCGCCGTGTCGGTCATGTGGCTGGCCGCTGCGCGGTCCAGAACCGTCGACAGCTCGTCCATGGCGAAGGGCTTGGTCAGGTAATCGGCGGCGCCCGAGCGCATCGCTTCGACGGCCGCGTTTACCGAGCCCGAGGCGGTCATCGCGATCACCGATGTCTGCGGATACAGAAGCTTGACTTCGGTGACAAGGTCCAAGCCCATGCTGCTCCCGTAAGGAAGGTTGACCAGAAGGATGTCGGCTGGCCGTCCACGCAGCAGACTGCGCGCTTGAGTGAAGTCGCCGGTGCTCTCGACGGCATAGCCCAGGCTGGACGCAATCTCCGCGCACGCCGAGCGAATGGCCTGATCGGCGTCCACAACCAACAAGTGGAGCCGTACAGTTGCATCTGCGATTTGAGGGATAAACTCCATATTCCTTGAGTGTAAGACAGTTTCGAGCATTGTAAGTCCTCACGCTTGTTTCGGTAGATCGATTTCGTTGTGCCGGCGAGTCTTACCTCCGGCGAGGAATGCGGCTGCCGGCTTCAACGCGTGCGAACAGGCAATTCGAGTTCGAATCGTGCCCCGGCTTCAGGCCTATTTGCTGCGCGGATCCGGCCCCCGGCCGACTCCAGGATGGAGCGCGTGATCGACAGTCCAAGGCCGCGATGCGTCACCGGCCATGAGCTATCGCTGCTCCGCGTGGTGTGCCCCGTCTCAAAAATCTTCTCCAGCGAGCCCTGCGGGATCCCCGGGCCACTGTCTTCCACCGTCAGTTTCATCCAGGGCATGTTTCCAACCTCCTGCAGGCTGATTTGAACGCGCCCCTTTGAGTTCATTGCTTCGGCAGCATTCTTCACCAGGTTGACCAGCACCCGGGTCAGGTCTTCGCTGGTCAGCGCCACTGGCAGCGCCCCGCCCTGTGCGTCCACGGAAAGTGCAATCGACGGCCCCGCCAGCGCCGCCAGCAGGTTCCGGTTGGCCAACAGTTCGGCTGCCAGGTTCTCGATCGGTTGGGCGGGTATCAGCTCCCACCGTCGAACCCGGACCTGCTCCTCGGTCTCGCCGGCTTCCCGTCCCCGCAGCAGCTGGCCACTTTGCGCGCTTTGTCCGCCCTGCCGCGTGTCCAGCGTCACCAGTTTTTCTACCAGCCGGCGGCTAGCCGTCGCCACCAGGCGCAACTCGCTGCCATAGTGCGCAAAGGGCGCCGAAAGAACCCCGGGCTCCTCCAACAGTTCGCAGTAAAGCCCCAGCGCCGTCACCATGTTCCGGGCGTCGTGCGCGATTCCCCGCAGGCTCTCGCTGCTGTTCTTCAACGCCGTCAGCTTCTCTTCGATGTCGTCCAACCGCTTCGCTTGTGGCGCCTCCCACCCGGCCGTCCCCGGCGTTCCCGCATGGGCCAACGCCACTGCGCTTTTCACTGTCCTTCCCAGCCCTGCTCCGATGTGCCCCGCCATGTGCTCTGTCTGTTGCATCGCTTGCTCCCATTTCTGGCCGGTTCACGTTCCGTCCCGCTTGGCCGTGCCTGCTTCGTTTCCCGCTTTTGCCTTCGCCGCCGTATTCGATTCCCACTACTAGCCGCTTTGGACGCTTCCCGATCCTGCCGTTGAGGAGCGGTTCTGTCTCTTTCTATTACACGTAGCGTGCCAAACTAGGACACTTTCTCTAAGTCGTTGATTAGAAGCGTCAATGTTGTACATATGTCGTACAGTTCATCCCGCCCCTCTCCTTCAAAATGTCCCGTATCGGGACATTTTTACCGGCCAGTCTTGCATATCGTGTCTCTTTTCATAGAGATACTCTCCTATTCCTGTTCCGGGCGCGATTCCCATCTTGGAACCGTTCCGGCTCCCCCTGCTTCCCACCTTCCCTTGACCCCAATTCCCGTACAATCCCCCTATGCCCAACCTCGCGCCTCAGACCTTTTTCCGCCCCGGCAACCGCTCCGTCAACCAGCTCCGCCCCCTCTCCCTGGTCCCCGGTTTTGTCCAGACCGCAGAAGGCTCCGTCCTGGTCTCCTTCGGGAATACGCGTGTGCTCACCAACGCCACCATCGAGCCGGGCGTTCCCGGATGGCTGCGCAACTCGGGGCGCGGCTGGGTCACCGCCGAGTACTCCATGCTGCCCCGCGCCACTGTCACTCGTACTCCCCGGGAAAGCGAAAAGGGCAAGATCGGCGGCCGAACCCACGAGATTCAGCGCCTCATCGGCCGGAGCTTACGCTCGGTTGTGGACATGAGAGCTCTCGGTGAACGAACAGTCATTCTCGACTGCGACGTGATCCAGGCCGACGGAGGAACCCGCACCGCCGCCATCAGTGGGGCTGCCGTGGCGCTCGCTCTCGCTCTGAACGCCTTGGTCAAGGCAGGGACCCTCCCCCGCTCGCCCATGCAGCAGATGGTCGCGGCCACCTCGGTCGGCATCGTCGGCGGCGTCGAACTCCTCGATCTCTGCTACGAAGAGGATTCCCAGGCCGAAGTGGATATGAATGTCGTCATGACCGCTGACGGAGGGCTGATCGAGACCCAGGCCACGGCAGAGAAGGGAAGCTACTCGCGCGCCCAGCTCAACAGCCTTGTCGACCTGGCAGAATCGGGCCTCCAGCAGATCTTCGCCGCCCAACGCGCCGTCCTCGGCTACTGAAAGGCCAGAGCCCCTGGAACGGAGGATCATCGCGTCCTTCAGGGCCGGCTACGACAGCCTGCGGCAATCTTCTCCAGGCGCAATTGCGGTTCTAACCGGCCAGTTTCTCCAACTCCCCGCAAACCCGCTCCACCACCGCATTCCAGTCATACATGCGAGGCTGCCGGAAGAGCCGCGCCGTCGGATACCACGGGCTGTCTTCGCGCTCCAGCATCCAGCGCCAGTCGGGCGCAAAGGGAAGCAGAACCCAGGTGGGCTTGGCCAGTGCCCCGGCCAGGTGCGCCACCGATGTGTCCACGGTGACGATCAGGTCCAGATGCGCCATCTGCGCCGCGGTGTCCGCCATATCCGCCGTCATGGGAGCAAGATCGGTCAGCTCGCACTGCCCCGTACCCAGTTCCGCCGTCGCCGGACCCATTTGAAGTGAAAAGAAATGCGCGCCTCGAACCCGGAAAAGCGGCTCCAGCGCGGCCAGAGCGAGTGAGCGGAAGCGGTTGTCGCGGTGCGAGGAGCTGCCCGCCCAGGCAACACCCACGCGCAGTCCGCGAGTCGGCCAGGGCAGCGCCCCGGCGGTCCACAGCGCCGCCTCCGGAACGGAAAGGTACGGTCCCTCGGCCGGGATGCTTCCCACCGTCGTCCCGAAAGCCAGCGGCAAACTCATCAGCGGACACTGCCATTCCGACTCCGGCAGCGGATCCCCACTCACCACCAGTTCCTCAATCCCTGGCATCTGTTCCGCCAGCCGTCGCAAACGCGCCGGGACATCCAGGATCACCCGGCCCCCCGCCGCCCGTACCAGGGGCACATAGCGCAGAAACTGAAGAGTGTCGCCCAGTCCCTGTTCGGCATGCAGCAGGATGCGCGCCCCGTTGAGCGGCTCGCCACGCCACCGCGGCTGGGCGAGGCTCCGTGCCGTGTTTCCACGCCGCCGCAAGCGCGCCTCATAATCTCTCCATCCGTTCGCGTAATCTTCCGTCAAAAGCTCGATTAGAGACAGGTTCCATTGAGATTCCGCGTGTCCCGGCTGCACAGCCAGAGCGAAGTCGAAGCGCCTTGCGGCTTCCTGCAGCTTGCCCTGTTCCACCAGCGCGAGCCCCAGATTGTTCGAGGCGGCCAGGTTCTCCGGTTCAAAGGCCAGTGCCCGTTCGAAATAGGGAATGGCGTCGCCGAGCCTGCCCTGCTTCACCAGGACAGCGCCGAGGCTGTTGGCCGCTTCGGCAAATCTCGGATTCAAGGCCAAAGCCTTGCTCAGCCACTGGTGTGCGTCCACCAGCTGTCCATCGGCATGCAGCAGGCCGCCCAGCGAATTGCAAGCTTCGGCATGATCCGGGCGCAATGCCAGTACCCGCCGGAAGCACACCGCCGCTTCGTTCGGGCGGTTCAGATCCTGCAGGATGTGCGCCAGGTTGTTCCAAGCCTCGGTGTGGCCCGGCTTCAGGATCAGCGCCCGTTCCAGGCAGGCACGCGCCTCCTCCAGCTTCCCCTGTGTGCGCAACAGGAATCCCAGACTGTTCGACGATTCCGCGTAATCCGGGCGCAAGGCCAGCGCCCGCTCAAAACACGCCTGCGCCGCTTCCAGTTTTTGCTGTTCCCGATACACGCTGCCCAGGTTGTCGTAGGCCTCCACATAGTTCGGCTGGACCTTAGGGGCACGCTCGTAGCAGGCGGCTGCCTCGGCCAGTCTCCCCTTTGCTTGCCACGCGCTGCCCAGGTTACACAGCGCGTCAAGGCTGTCGGGCTTGAACCGCAGCGCCTGCTCGAATTCCAGCATTGCTTCGCCCAATTTGCCCTGTGACTGCAGCACCAGCCCCAAATTGGAGTGATATGAGGCATGGTCGCAGCGCAGCGAGATCGCGCGCTGGATCATCCGCACCGCAAGATCAGGCCGTCCCGCCCCGAACTCGACCATCCCCAGCAGGTTAAGGCTGTCGCTATGTCGAGCGTCGATGGACAGGATCTCCAGGTACAGCCGACGCGCCTCGTCCAGGCGTCCCGTCTGGTGTTCGCGCAGAGCGCTGGCCAAAAGTCCGGGGATTGCCGCAGCGGGCATTGACACTCGCCGGACTACATTCTGCGTAGGAACAGGAATCGGAACTAGGCTCATACGTTCGACTTGCACCTGGGTCAAAAAGATCGCTCCACTCGCCATGGAATCGGAATCGGTGTCCTCGCCCGTTAGAAAAACCTCAGACAGGTCGAACCGTTCCTTCCGCGCGCTTCGGGCGTGCCACTACTCGCTCACCATTCGTGCACGCAGTCCGCCCAATGATCCGAAAACGGATTTGGAAGTCTTTATGTACCTGTGAGACGCAGCAGGGGACTACCCGCTAGGTTCATGCGGCGCGTTGCCTCGCCGGCCATAAGCCGGGTTCAAACGCACCTGCTTTTCATTCCTTTCCTAACCGCACCCCACAAGCTCGTGTCTAATGTTGTGCATGGGCAAGAACGACCACGCTACGATCCAGGCCATCCTCTCTGGCGACAAGGAGGCTTATGGAGCGTTGGTCGTGCGGCACAGTCCAAGCCTGTTCCGGGTTGCATGGCGCATCACCGGAAATGAAGCAGATGCGGAGGAAGTGGTGCAGGAAGCGCTCCTGCGCGGATACCGCAAGCTGGCAACCTTTGAGTCGCGTGCCAACTTCGGAACCTGGATCTACCGGATCGCGGTGCGTTGCGCACTCGACCGGGTGAGCAGCCGCACGAGGGACGAAGACAGCCGGATCGGCGAAGACCCTGAGCAGGACGAGGTGCAGGTGGCGGATGAGGCCGCCGGCCCCGAGCGAATGCTCTTGAGTGGAGAGATCGGAGCCCTGCAGGAGCTGGCGCTGCAGGACCTGACAATCACCGAACGGACTGCCTTCGTCCTGCGGCATCTGGAAGGCTGCAGCGGCGAAGAGATTGCACTCGCACTGGGAATTGTGCCGAACGCGGCCAAACAGGCGGTCTTCCGCGCCGTGCAGAAATTGAGGCGCAGTCTGGCGCCATTGAGGGTCAAAGCATGAACCATTTGAGCACTGCGGACTTGGTTGAACACTACTACGGGGAAGGGCGGTTCGGCGCCGGGGCGCACCTGTCGAACTGCGCGGGTTGCGCGCGGATGTACGCGGCGTTGCAGAGCGACCTGAATGCAATCCTGAATGAGATCAAAGCAACGGAACCGCCCGAGCGGGACCATTTCTATGGTGAGCGGGTGTGGCTGTCGATGGCTGCGGCGCTGCCGCGCTATGAGTTGAAGAAAAGGAGCTGGTTGCGCGGCGTGACGCTGGGGCGTGGCCTGAGTTTTGCCGCTGCCTGCTCGCTGTTGCTGGCCGGAGCCTTCTTTGCAGGGCGCGTATGGGAACAGCGCAAGCAGCCGCACACGGCTTCCACCATCGCACCGGCCCGGCAAAGCGCTCCACAGCCCAAGCAGCGGGTCGTGGTGGTGGTGCTGGGCGATCACCTGGACCGTTCGGAGCGGCTGTTGGTGGAGTTGAAGCACGCCGACGCCCAGAGCACAGAGATGATTGCTCCGCTGCGCGATGAAGCACGCACCCTGCTGGCGGCCAACCGAACCTTCCGCGCGGAGGCCGCACAGGCAGACAATCCGGAGCTAGCCACGGCGTTGAAGCATCTGGACGGCCTGTTGGCGGAGCTTGCCAATCAACCGGGCGGTTTGGACGCCGAAGCGCTTGGGAAGCTGCAAAGAGAGATGAAATCGGATCGGCTGCTCTTCGAGGTTCGAGTGCTGCGTTCCCGCGCCCCTGAGCTTCGGGCGCGCGTGACGCAGCAGATGAGTGGAGGAAGCATATGAGAATCATGCGCTGGATGTGCGGTTTTCTTGCTCCCGGAATCATTCTGGTTCCGCTGGCCGGCGCAGGCGCGGCATGGGGGCAGGGGTTTGCGGGTGGTTCCTCGCTTTCGCTAGGGGAAGGCGTGGGATCGGCGTCGACGCCCGAAAGCAGCATGTACGCGGACGGAATGCGCGCTATCCGGGAAGGGAGATGGAACGACGCCGAGGCGATCTTCGCGAATGTAGCCAGCGAACAGGGCAGCCACAGCGAGGGGGCTTTGTATTGGAAGGCATATGCGGAGAACAAGCGGGGGCAATCAAAGACCGCACTGGAATCCTGCGTCGAGCTGCGCCACAGCTATCCATCGAGTAGCTGGCTGGACGAGTGCGGGGCACTGGAGATCGAGATCCGCGCCAAGAACAACATGCCGGTACAGACACATGCGACCGAGAGCGACGATGTGAAGCTGCTGGCGCTGAATTCGCTGATGAAGAAGAACGAGCCCAAAGCGCTTGACCAGATCGAGGCCATTCTCAACGGCGACTCGTCGGAGCGGCTGAAGCAGGGCGCGCTTTTCATCCTTGGCGAGCATCACGACAATGTGACCTATCCACAGATTGTGCGGCTGAGCTATGTGGAAGGGGATGTGCGCATCGCGCGGGGAGTGTCGAATGCCCACCCTTCCGGCACGATATGGGAGAAGGCCATGGAAAACCTGCCGCTGGAGACAGGTTACAGCCTGGTGACTGGCAAGGGACGGGCGGAAATCGAGTTTGAGAATGCATCGACCGTCTATGTGGCAGAGAACTCGGTGCTCACCTTCAACGATCTGCATACCTCGACGGGGGTTCCCTTTACGCAGCTGGCGTTGCTCTCGGGGACGGTGACGCTCGATGTGAAGCCGTTTGTGGCCAACGAGGTGTTTTTGCTGGAGACGCCGACGGACAACATCGTATCGCGGTATCCGGACAGGGCTCAGCTCCGAGTGGACAGCTACCTGGATGCTATGGCGCTGACTCCGCTCACCAACGGGGTTCTGCGCACTCCAGGGGCGGTGCAGCAACCGCTGGTGGCCGGACAGACGCTCTATTATCTGGACGGACAACGAATCGAATACGCGGGGGCCCGGGATACGGCGTCGCTGGCAGCGTGGGATAAGTGGGTGGCAGGGCGGATTGAGGGGCATTTTGCCGACACCCAGGAGGTGATGAAAGCAGCCGGCCTCACCGAGCCCATTCCGGGACTGGCCGGGATGCAGAACCAGGGAACGTTCTTCGACTGCGCGCCCTATGGGACCTGCTGGGAGCCGAATGCCGCCGCTCTCAGCCAGGTAGCCGCCAATACGCCAGCGCTGCAGCCTTCTGCGGCGTCGCCGAGTTCAGAAGCGGCCAGCCAGCATGAGGGACAACCCGCTGCCGCAGCGGAATCGGGCAGAGGCGCGGATCGGGATGCTTCCCTGAACTACGCGTATTTCCCCTGCGCGCCGGAGCCGGGAGTTCCAGCGGCCGTGCGCGATTCCGCGACGGGGAAGATGAAGCCGGTGACACCAGGAAACTGGCCCGGCGAGGTCTCCTACGCGTGGGCGGTATGCCATGCCGGCGCCTGGATCCATCATCGCAATCACTATGTGTGGGTTGCCGGTCATCGGCGCCACCATCTCCCTCCCTTCCGCTGGATCCGGAGCGGGAAAACAGTGGCGTATGTTCCGCTGCATCCGCACGATGTGAAGGGGCAGCTGCCGGTGAATCGGAAGACGGAAGCATTCCTGTTGGATGCTAAGAACGGGCTCCGCTTTCAGCGGACGGTGCTGGATCCCAACCGGCCGATCGAGCTGATGAAGACCCCTCCAAAGGAGTTCCGCGACGAGCCGCTGCGAATGCTTGCAAAAGCCGAGGAACCGCACCCGGTGGCAAGGCAGTTGCGCGATGCTCTGGTGGGCAAGAACGTGCTGGCCCGCGCCGGCGGGGTGCCCATCAGCTTTGACCACCGGACACAGAGCTTCCTAATGGCCAGGTCGGTGATGGACGGACACAAGAGCACAACCATCATTGCCCCGGTGAACAACCACAGCGGGAATCTGCAGGCGCATGCGCCGAGCTTTGCGGGCGGATCGCGCGGGGGGAGCTCGTTTGGTGGAGGAACCGCAGGCGGGGGATCGCGGGTTGGAACCAGCGTGACATCGTCCACCATCAGCACGACCAGCACGACAACGACAACAAGCACCGCGGCGGCGGCCAGTGGGATGTCGATGGGCACGGGGACGGTCAGCGCGGGTTCGCACCACTGAGGGACTAAGGGACTAAGGGACTAAGGGCAGGGCCGCTCTTCGGCTAGCAAGAAAAGGGGCCACTCCGCCGAAGCGGGGTGGCCCCTTTTCATGGAGCGAAAGGAAGCCGCGATTAGCGAGCGGCAACCAGCGGCTTGGTGACCAGGGCGCCCGAGGCGTATCCCTTGGCCATGTCGGCGATGGAGGTGGCGGTGTAGTCGCCGGCGTGACCCGCTTGGCCAAACTGGGTCATGCGCTGTGCAACGACCTTCTGCATGGCGGCGCGGGCTGGGGTGAGGTAGTCGCGGGGATCGAACTTCTCCGGGGTCTCCGCGAAGACCTTGCGAATTGCGCCGGTGATGGCGAGGCGGTTGTCGGTGTCGACATTAATCTTACGGACGCCGTTCTGGATGCCGAGCTGGATCTCTTCGACCGGAACGCCCCAGGTTTCCTTCAGCTTGCCACCGTACTGGTTGATGATGTCCTGCAGGTCCTTCGGCACCGAGCTGGAACCGTGCATCACCAGGTGGGTGCTGGGCAGGCGCTTGTGGATGGCCAGCAGCAGGTCCATCTTGAGGACCGAGCCATCCGGCTTCTTCGTAAACTTGTAGGCGCCATGGCTGGTGCCGATGGCGATGGCCAGCGAGTCAACGCCGGTGCGCTCGGCGAATTCGACCGCCTGATCGGGATCGGTGACGTGATCGAGACCGGAACCGCCGGCTCCGTGGCCGTCTTCGATGCCGCCCAACACGCCGATTTCGCCTTCCACCGAGATACCGCGCTCGTGGGCGTAATCGCAAACCTTCTTGGTGACTTCAACATTCTCTTCGAAGGTGGCCGGGGTCTTGCCGTCGGGCTTGAGAGAGCCGTCCATCATGACGCTGGTGAAGCCCAGCTTGATCGCGCTTTCGCAGGTCTCGAAGCTGTTGCCGTGATCCAGGTGCATGGCCAGCGGAATTTCGGGATTCAATTCGGCAGCGGCCAGCATCAGGTGGTAGAGGTAGTTGTCCTCAGCAAACTTGCGCGCGCCGCGGCTGGCCTGGATGATGACCGGCGAATTGGTTTCCTTCGCGGCCCACATGATGGCCTGAATCTGTTCCATGTCGTTGACATTGAACGCGCCGACGCCGTATCCGCCCTTGGCGGCCTCGTCGAGAAGCTGCCGTGTGGTAACAAGAGGCATTGAAGTTTCTCCTTATGGGTTGACTCCGGCCGCCTGTGCCCTGGCACCTCTCGGGACAGAAAAACATCCTGTCCGACGGCAGGAACTGCAATCGTCCTTATCGTAGCAGAGATGCGCAAGCGAAATGTGTGTCTGGGCGCACACGCTGAACCAGAGCGCAGAAAATGGAGACGGCGCTGATCGATCCGGCTATGCTCCCGCTACTCCGTCGGCCAAGCCGCCTGCGCCTCCCAGAGCCCCTGTTCATGCCGCGTCTCCGGATGCTCCAGATACCCATTCCGGTCGCTGTCCTCCCTCGCCCGCAAGTCCAATCTCCTCAGATGCTCGCGAAGTGCCTCGCGTACCAGTTGGGAACGGCTTTGCTTGGAAAGGCGGGCAGCCGCATCGGCTGCATCCAGCAGTTCTTTTCCAAGTACAATCTGGATGGTTTCCATATGTGGACTCCGCTCCGCACTCTACTCCACAATCGAAGATCGTCGCCACTGCAGCGATTCAATCAGAGATCTCCTTTCCTTTCCGTTCCCTGTCCATCCGCGCCTTCTTTCTGGCGCGGGGCGAGCCGAAGGCGGCCGCCCCACCGCAGGTGGCCGGAGGCGATTGGCCCCACCCCAGGTGGCCGGAGGCGATTGGCCCCACCGCAGGTGGCGCAGGTGTGTGGAATAATTTGCCGATGCCTCTTGCCGACCCGATTGCCCACGCCTACTTCCTTGTTGCCTGCGCCGCTGGGACGGTGCTGCTGCTCCTGATCCTGATCGCGAAAGTCCGGTTGCATCCGGCGCTGGCGCTGAGTGTGGCCGGACTCACGCTCGGAGTGGCGTCGGGAATGCCGCTGAAACAGGTTCCGTTGTCGTTCACGGGCGGGGTGGGCAACCTGCTGGGGCACATCGCAATTGTGCTGACGCTGGGCGCGGTGCTGGGCCGGCTGCTGGCTTCGTCGGGCGGTGCGGCCTCTTTGGGCAGGGTGCTGGTGGAAGGGTGCGGCCCACGCGGACTGCCCTGGGCGCTGCTCGGACTGGGCCTGCTGGTGGGCATGCCGGTCTTCTTTGAGGTGGGATTGGTGCTGCTGCTGCCCATTGTGGCAGAGGCGGCGCGGCGCAGCGAGAGGCCGCCGATTCTGGTGGGATTGCCGGTGCTGGCCGGGCTGTCGATTGTGCATGCGGTGTTTCCGCCGCATCCGGCAGCGATGCTGGCGGCGACCATGTTCCACGCCGATCTGGGGCGGACGATGTTCTTTGGCTTGTTGGCCGGGTTGCCGGCAGCGGCGCTGGCCGGGCCGGGGTTGAGCTGGTTCCTGCTGCGGCGGTGGCGAAAGAGCAAGGGGAGTGCAAAAGGCGAGACGAAGCCAAGGGCCGAAGAGATTGCAACCGGATTTGAGCTGCAGGAACTGGCCGAACTGGAAGAGGGCGAAGAAACAGCCCTGCCTCACGTCGCAGGCGTATCAGGCGTGCGGGCCGGAGCCGTCCTGCCAGCCCCTGCCGGCCCGATCCGCTCCGCGGTGGCGATACTGCTGCCCGTGGCGCTGATCTTTCTAGGAAGCTGGGCGGACTCGCTGGTTGTGCCCGGCGGCGGAGTGAACGCCGTGCTGCATTTTACGGGCAGCCCGGAAGTGGCGTTGCTGATTGCCGCGCTGGTCGGATTGTTGACGCTGGGCGGGCATCTCCAGACCGGCGCGGACCATGGCGTAGAGCAGTTGCGCAGGCTGTGCGGCGAGGCATTCGAGCCGATTGCCGGCGTGCTGGCCATCCTGGCCGCGGCAGGCGGGCTGAGCGGGGTTCTGCGGGATTCCGGCGCCGCACAGGCCACGGTGAGTCTGGCCCTCGGCGCGCACATTCCGCCGCTGATTCTGGCCTGGATGCTGGCCGCGGTGGTGCGTATCTCGATGGGATCGGCAACCGTGGCGATGGCCGTGGCAGCGGGCGTTCTGGCCCCCATGGCGGCGCATATGGGAGTGCGGCCGGAGTTGCTGGTGCTGGCCACCGGCTGCGGGTCCATCATCCTGTCGCACGTGAACGACCCCGGCTTCTGGATGATCCAGTCGTTCTTCAAAACGGAATTGAAAGAGACACTCTCCAGTTGGACGGTGTTGGAGACGATTCTGTCGGTGGCCGGGCTGGGAATGACCCTGCTGCTTTCGACGGTGGTGCGCTGAATCGGGCTACAGCGGTTCCACAATTGCTGTACCCCGGAACCACTGATCTAAAGTGGCTTTTTCCTCAAGAAAAGGCCACCTTTCACGGTCCTCAAAAGTCTACGTATATTTCGAAGATGCTCTCACTGCTGGTTGCGCGTTGTTTGTCCTGGGTGCAGCCAGCCAGACGCCCGCAGTCACGTACCCCGCGTTTCCGAGCGAGAAGCCGGCGAAGCTGCAAAACACGACCGCGGGCTTCGACTTTGAGCGCCGAGAGGCTATGATTCCCATGCGAGACGGGATCAGGCTTAGTACGGTGATCCTGGTGCCCAACCGGGTGCAGCACGCGTCGATTCTGCTGACGCGAATAATTCCGCGGTGAGCCGTCTCACCATCCCAACGAAGCAGTTTCAGTTGCATTCGGGTGGGAGACTCAACATGCGTTGCCACCGGCCTCACAGGAGAGAACTTATGATTCACCAGCATGCAATGCATTATTCACCCGCACGCAGCGCTGCCATTTCCGCGGCATTCGTCAACCTCGCGGTCATCACCTGAAAGTGATATCCCATCACAGCCAGAGTCATCGCCGTGCCCACGCAGTGGCGATAACGCGTCGCCACCGTCAATACGAATCTCCAGTAACTCCACCGCTGGCGGCTGAAGACGCCCTGGCGGACAATGGAGAGAACGAATGCGCGTGCATTGCCCCTGGTCAGCCACTGCTGTCTGGACATTCGTTCTCCTGCTTTGCATTCGTTGGGCCGCGGATGTGTCCGATTCAGGTAGAGCCTGACACGCTCGTAGTAGGCCTCGCAGGAGTAGATTCGTTTCAGCACGGAGCGATAGCCCTCGATCAATCGCGTTGCGTCCATGTGGGGAAGAAAGTTGAGCTTGTCGTCGGTGTTGTCGCCATGACCCGCATCCAGAATCCGGCCTTCCCTGTGCAGACGACGAAATAACTGAGTCCCCGGCATGGCCTGCAGCAGACCCACCATGGCGATAGGGATGCCGCTTTTTTGAATAAACTCGACCATGCGGTCGAAGATGTCTTCGCGATCGGTGTCGAAGCCCAGGATAAAGCCGCCCATCACCTGCATGCCGTAGCTCTGGATCATAGCAATACTTTCCAGCAGGCTGCGGCGTGTGTTCTGCAGCTTGTTGGTGGCGATCAGACCGGGCACATCGGGAGTCTCGATGCCCAGGAAGACCGAGACGAAGCCCGCGTCCTTCATCATTTGCATTAACTCCAGGTCGTCCGCCAGATTCAGCGATGCCTCGGTGTTGAAGTCGAAGCTGACCTTGTATTGTTTGCGCCATTCAGTCAGCGCCATGCACAGTTCCTTGGCGCGGGCCTTGTTGCCGATGAAGTTGTCGTCGACGATGAATACGGTTTCGCGCCATCCGGCGGCACGCAACTGATCCAGTTCCGCAATCACTTGTGCCACAGCCTTGGTGCGCGGCCGCCGGCCGTAGATTTCGATGATGTCGCAAAATTCGCAATTGAAGGGGCAACCGCGGGAGTATTGCACGCCCATCGTCGAATAGCGGCGCATTTTGATGAGACTCAGGTCGGGCAGCGGGCTGCTTGTCATCTCCGGTTTTTCGGCCGCCTGGTAGACGGGCCTGGCTGTTCCCTGCTCAAGCTCCTGCGCCAGTCCGGCAATCAGACTCTCGGCTTCGCCGATGACCACGTGGTCCGCCTTCAGTTCCGCAAACGACAGGCTGCTCGCGATCGGACCACCAACGACGGTCCGCAGACCCCGCACGCGGCAGCGCTCAACAATCGCCGCCAGCGAAGGGCGTTGTATGTGCATTGCGCTCAGCAGCACAACATCTGCCCAGGCGAGGTCGACATCTCTGAGTCGTTCGACGTTGATGTCAACCAACCGCTTCTTCCAGGATGCAGGCAACAGCGCGGAGACCGTCATCAGCCCAAGAGGAGGCTGTGCCGCCCGTTTGCCCACAAACTTGAGTGCGTGTTTAAAACTCCAATAAGTCTCAGGGAACTCCGGGTAGATCAACAGGGCGTTCATCAACCACCTCTTCGGGAAGAAGTGCAGCCACAAACGTGAAACTCCACTCTGCGATCGAAGCGGCGCTATTCTTCCCCCGCAGAATCATCTATCGAACAGCCGGAAAACTGTGCAAAACGAATCGTCTTTCAGGAATTCGATTTGCCGGTTCTCAATCCTGCCCAACCAAGGCCGAAGGAAATCTCATCCCAAGCGGAGGTCGTCTCCGCAGGCAGATCTGGCTCTTCCGCGAATCAGAGCGCGCTGCGTCGTCCTGCGATCAGGTTGAAGACGAGAACGATGAGTGCAACCACCAGGAGAAGATGAATCAGTGATCCTCCGATATGCAAGCTGAATCCCAACAGCCACAGTATCAGCAGGATGACAAGAATAGTCGTAAGCATGACGCTCCATTCGCAGTCTACGAGCGCTTGAAACATGTAATGTTTCAAGCGCCCACAGATCTTCAGAGTTGATTACTAAGTTGAGTGCTAGTTGGAAGCGACAGACTGTCTCTTTGCTTCCCTCACAGCATCGAGGAATGCATGTGCCGAGCCGGGTACGGCGATCTCGCCCTCGAGGATGCGCTTGGTTGAGATGTCATGGCCATAGATGGCTTCCGTAGAGTCGTCGTCGCGACGAATCGCGGCGCCCGTCAGCGTAAGGCCACCAAAAAGGCCCCTGGCGCGCGAGTAGGTCAGGACTTCGGTGTTCAGCTTCCAATCGGTGTCGGCGGAAGCATGGCGTCCAACCGGTCCGGCAGCCGCGGAAGCATCGCCGCCCAACTCAAAATTACTGTTGATCAGGTGCTGCATACCGCGTTCGTCCTGGATCACCATGACCAGATCCACGCCTTCGACGCCAATCTGCAATCCCCAGCTTCCGCCGGTGATGGTAAAGAATGCTGGGGCGCTCCAGCCGCTAGCGGTCCGGCAAGTGGCAACGCCTCTGCCATTTTCCGCACCGAAGACAAAGCCGCCCTTGAGCATGTGAGGCACCACTGCGATGCACTTTGCGTGCTCCAAAACCTCTTCCGGAATGCCCTTGTCGGGAGTCGACATGATTTCATGCAGCACCGCGCCGGCATGATCCATCCGATCAACCGTTGCTTCGTGACCGGAACCTGCCCAGCCCAGGGTTGTCAAGCTCAGCACTGCTACCAACGTCATCAGTTTCTTCATGCAAATCACCTTTTCTGCCCATGCGCAGCGTCTCTTTCTTTTGCGCATTTGAGGCGCAATAGGCATTTCCCACACTAGCGGCACGGTTGATCGTCGTCTGAGCAAGATCGCTCAGAGAAGCAGCTTTGATTCTGCCCGGAAATTTCAGCAAGACTCATTTTCTCGCCAAGAGTGTACAAAATTGCACGCCCCACACTCTCGACCGGATGTAAACTACCCCCAGCAACTGGTGTCAGCGGCTTCCGCAGCTTCACAAAACGATCGCCGATTTCACTCGAAAGAAAACTGAGCTGTCATGATCGCCGATGGTCTTTGTCGATGCAACTTCCCGGTAAACGCCGCGCCTCACCGCTGCCGATCGACCCGCAAATCGAGCGACAGGGCAGCATCTTGGAGGAAACCCAATGTATGGATCGAGTTGACGATCGCACCTTCAATGCCGACGTTTTTTTAGCCAATGCCGGGCTGGGACGCAGAATCGTTCATCTGGACCCGAAGGAAACTTTTTTTTCTCAAGGAGATCCCGCCGACTCCGTCTTTTATCTTCAAAAGGGTCGCGCTCGGGTGACGGTTGTCTCGGCGATTGGAAAAGAAGCCACAATCAATCTCCTTTCCGCTGGCGATTTTGTCGGCGAAGAGTCCCTCGCCGGCGCTGCCGGCAGTCGCCTCTCCACGGCCACCGCGACCACGCACTGCACCGCCCTCAAAATCGGGCGTGAGGAAATGGTCCGCGTGCTGCGCGAAGAACACGATTTTTCCGATCTCTTCTTGAGGTTTCTCCTTGCGCGCAGCATGAAGACCCAGGCGGATCTCGTCGACCAACTTTTCAACTCCAGCGAGAAGCGCCTGGCCAGAATCCTCCTCTTGATGGCGCAGTTCGGCCAGGCAGGAGAATCGGAAACAGCCATTCCTCGCATCTCCCAGGAGACACTTGCCGAGATGATCGGCACCACCCGCTCCCGGGTCAGCTTCTTCATGAACCGCTTCCGCAAGCTGGGATTTATCGATTACAATGACAGCATTCACGTTCACCGGTCTCTGCTGAATGTGGTCCTGCACGATCAAATGCCTGACGTCAGTGCTGAGATGCTACACAATATGCCGGACAATCCAGTGGAAGACTAGACACTTCTCCGCACCTCCCAAAAAGCACGTGCTCCCCTTGAAACGTGCTCCCCTTAAACAGATAAGAAACCTGTTCAATGCCCGATCTATCCCGCTACATTCACATGCAAATCGCTCGTGGTCCCAATAGCTCAGACTTCGGCGGCGTGAGCCTCTACGCTGAGATGGATCGAGGGAGACATGCACACTTCCCTCGGATTGCGAGGAGAGTTCATGAACAGGTCCACGATTCTAGCGTTAGCAATTGTTACTGCAATCTTCATCACCGCAGGCGCTCCCAGGGCAGAGGCCCAGATCAGCATCCAACTCGGAGTGGCGCCCTCCTGTCCCTACGGCTACTACGATTACACCCCTTACAATTGCGCCCCTTATGGATATTACGGACCGGAATGGTTTCATGGTCGCGCCTTTATTGGCGTAGGTCCATGGTTCCACGGAAGAAGTGAATTCCGTGGCCATGTAAACAACAGCTTCGATCCAAATCATGGATATGCAGGCCACATGCCCAACAACGGCGAAAGAGCACAGGGTAGAAACAGAGCGCCGCGGCAGTTCAAGGGGAATGAAGTCCGCGATGGGCGCGGCCATGGGGACGGCGACAGGCACTAACGAATGCCGGAGCGCGTCAGCGCTCACAACCTTTGTCGCGCGCAGCGGCGCTGAAGGACAGGATCCGATGAGTACGATCGTCAAGAACTCTGCAGCAACCGCGCAGCTTCCTGTCCATCACCCGCTGATGCCGCATTGGCTCACGAGTCTGGGAGCACTGGGACTGTTTTCGGTCGCGGTGCTCGACTCATCTGTAATTCCTTTGTCGCTTCCGGGAAGTACCGATCTCCTTCTGCTCTGGTTGGTTGCCAATCATGGCAATCCATGGCTGCTTGCTTTCTCCGCAATCGCCGGAAGCATCGTAGGTGGCTATACGACCTGGCACATTGGCAGAAGGGGCGGCGAAGATGCTCTGCGGCGCTACGTGCCGCCTCGTATCCTTGGCCGGATTGTCGTTTGGGTCGAGCGAAATCCAGTACTGTCTGTATTCCTTCCTGCTGTGCTTCCTCCGCCGATTCCGTTGTTGCCGTTTGCGCTTGCTGCAGGAGCACTCGGTGTAACGCGCCAACGCTTCCTTCTCGTTTATGGCTCCGCCCGAAGCTTGCGTTATTCGCTTGTCGCGTGGCTTGGCGTCGCGTACGGAAGGCATATCGTTCGCTTGTGGTCGGGAACGCTCGAGAAATGGTCAACCCCTCTGCTTTGCGTCTTTGGCGTGTTGATTGCCGGTGGGGTCTGTTTCGGGATTTGGAAGATCCGCAATTTGAGGAAATCCGAGGCCGAGAGGGATTTTGCATTGCATATCAAAGCGGTCTATGCCGATTGATCGAACGGAGGCAGTCAGGCAACAACCACACTACCGCATACGAGAGTCTGGTCCTTCGGGAGTCTCCACCCTTCCCTCCGCGGGCCATCACTATGAGTTTCGTGCCTCCCGATCTCTTCCTCCAGGTCGTGAGCAGTATGGCTCAGACGTGATCCGGACAATAGCGCGTATGATCGAGAATGCTTGAGTGCGAAGCCTCGAAAGCGCGGAGAAGTTCGTCGCGGAAGCCGCGGCAACGCACTGCAAGAGCCTTCGGAACTCCTGGGAGGATGTAGTAACTTCAGGTGATGTTGGCTGGTCACCTGAATATCCATTGATCCGGGAATCCATGGATTTGTCATACGGACGGGTCTTTCTCAGTCCAAAGTGGCTTGTTCCTGAGTCCTCATCACCCTTATCGATCGAGCGATTTGGAACGGAGCATATTTTGAAACACAAAGACAATAGTGGCGGCTTTGACTGCACCGCATTTCTTGCAAATGCCGGACTTGGCCGCAAGATTGTCGAATTGGCGCCCAAAGATGCCTTCTTCTCTCAGGGAGATCCCGCCAACTCGGTCTTCTATCTCCAGGAGGGCCGGGCAAAACTCACGATCGTTTCACCGGCTGGCAAGGTAGCGACGATCACGCTTCTCTCCGCGGGCGACTTTGTTGGTGAAGAGTCGTTGGCGTCGATTCCAGGACCACGATTGGCTACGGCCTCCGCGGTGACCAAGTGCAAAGCGCTAAGGATTGACAGAGATGAGATGGTCCGGGTGATGCATGAGGAACCCGCCTTCGTAGACCTCTTTCTCAGGTACATGCTCGGCCGCAGTATGAGAACGCAGGCCGATCTGGTCGATCAACTATTTAATTCAAGTGAAAAACGCCTGGCGAGAATTCTCCTCATCATGGCTGAATTCGGCAAGCCGGGAGAACGCGAGACCTTCATTCCTCCTGTATCCCAGGAAGTCCTTGCGGCGATGATCGGCACCACCCGGTCGCGTGTCAGCTTCTTCATGAACCGCTTTCGCGCACTCGGCTATATCGATTACAACGGCCGCATTCAGGTGAACAAGTCTCTATTGAATGTCGTACTGCTCGACCAATTACCGGAACACAACTCGCAGATGCCTCCCCTTCCCATCGTCGCCGCGGTTCTCGATCCTGTCGTTGCGAAAGTTGAGGCGATTCTCAAGCCTGTCATTCCAAACGTCAAAGCAGCATTGAAACCTGCCATTCCGATTGTCGACCCCGCCAAGCTCTGACCAGAGCCGGAGCTGGAGCGAACATCAAGGCGCACAGCCGACCAGTGAATGGCTCATCCGCTCTTGATCGCATTTGCTCGCCGGAGCTTTGCTCTTCGCCCTGAATGCAAAGCATGCCAACGGAATCCTGCCTGGCGGCGCGGAGCATTCGGCGCCGTGTGAGCAATAGTGAACAGACACGAGCCGCAGTGCGGCGCCACAATGACAAGTGGATGTGTGTGTCCATCCCTTTTGTTTTGGGGCAATCCTGCCCCCACAGCGATGCTCCAATTGCTGTACACCGAAAGCGACGCGCCAGAGTGGCTTTTTCAACAAGAAAATGCCACCTTGCTCGATCCTGATCGGGGCACACCTATTGGAGAACCGCTCTAAGAGGTTCAAACTCGCCAGGTCACGACCGGGCCGAGTAGCCGTTTGCAGGTTTTGCGGACTTGATCTGCCTGCGAACGATGCAGGCAGTTTCGTCCGTCAGCCTTTTGGAAGAATGTGAATCCCTACGATGGAATACTCGAATTTCAAGTCGTTGCTCCGCAGAGTCATTGTGGTTCCCATGATGGTTACAGCGGCCCTTGCGGGGTTTCTCTTGTGGGAAACAATCGACTTGAACAAGGCTCTGCAGTGGGTTGAACACACCAACCAGGTACTGGACCAGTCCAGCCATCTTCTCAAGTTGCTGGTCGATATGGAATCGGCAAAGCGTGGCTACATCGCAACCGGCGACGAGACCTTCCTTCCTTCTTACACGGAGGGCACCAAACGGTTCGACTCCGAATTCCAGGCCTTGTATCGACTGGAGGGGGATAATCCGTCGCAACAGCAGCGGCTGCGGCAAATCTATGCCGGATATCGGGAGTCTGAAGAGTATGACGGCCGGATCATCGCCCTTCGCCGTGCGGGCAAGGCAGACCCGACTCTCATCGAGAACCGGGAGAGAAAGCACCAACTGGATTCTCTTCGAGAGCAGTTCGCCGATTTTCAGGACGTGGAAACTGCACTGCGAATCGAGCGCGTAGAAGCGGCGCATCGGCGCTGGATGTTGATGCTCACAAGCTTCCTTGTTCTGGGCGTGGGGTCCGGAGGCTTCCTGGCGATGTTCACTCGATACCACGTGGAGAAACTGGGCACCAAACTTCTGCAAAGCGAGGAGCGATGGACCGCGACTTTGGGCAGCATAGGCGAGGCTGTCATCGCCACGGATAGCGAGGGCCGCATTACCTTCCTCAATTCCATTGCGTCCACTTTGACCGGATGGGATCCGACGGAAGCTCTGATGCAACCGATCGGAAATGTGCTCAAACTCATCAATGAAGAGACGGGCATGACTGCGGACAACGAAGTGCTGCGCGTGCTCAAGGAGAAGAAGATTCTTGCGGTGGCCAACCACGTTGACCTGGTCACACGAGATGGCCGCGAAATCGCCGTCGAGCACAGTGCCGCGCCCATCCTCGCCGGCCAGGGAAAGGTCATTGGCGTGGTGCTGGTGTTTCGCGATGTCGCAGAGAGACGGCAGGAGCAGATTGCCACCGCCGAACAAGCTGCACTGCTCGAGCTCACGCAGGACTGTGTCTTCGTCATCGACATGAAGGGTGCAGTACAGTTCTGGAGCCGCGGCGCGGAACAGATGCTCGGATACACCAAAGCCGAGGCAGCCGGGAAGATCGCGCACGATCTGCTCTGCACAGAATTTCCGCAGCCGTTAGAAGAGATCATGGCCGAACTGGCGCGCGTAGGACACTGGGAGGGAGACCTCATCAAGATCGCGCGCAACGGCCGCCGCGTGGTGGTGGCCGGCCGATGGGCATTGCAATGGAGCAAACGCGACCAGTCCCCGCGCATCCTCGTAATCAACAGCGACATCACAGAACGCAAGAACAATGAAGAGTCTCTTGTATTGCAAAAAGAACAGTTGCGAGCGCTCGCGGAACGGCTGCAACAGGTGCGAGAAGAGGATCGCAAGCAGGTCGCCCGCGACTTGCACGATCAGATCGGCCAAATTCTGACCGCGATTAAGATGGATTTGACCTGGGCCATCCGTCACCTGCCGCAGTCGGAGGGCGAAGTGCCGGACCGACTCAAGGAATCGGTTGCGTCCATCGATGACGGCGTCAAGGCGGTGCGTGCCATCTGCAGCGGTCTTCGTCCTGGAGTCCTCGATGATCTTGGTTTGGCTGCAGCCATTGAATGGCAGGCAAATGAGTTTGCTACCCGGAATGGAGTCCTCTGTCAGGTCAAAGTTCCGCCTGTTGACCTACACTTGGATGGGGATCGGGCCACGGCCACTTTCCGCATATTTCAGGAGTGCTTGACCAATGTGATTCGGCATGCGCAGGCGAAGTCGGTGCGTGTTGAACTGTGTCAGGAAGAAGAGAACATTCTGCTGGTTGTGGCGGACGATGGAATAGGTTTCTGCGAATCGGATCTATCCAACTCTCTTGGGTCGCTTGGACTCCTGGGTATGAAAGAACGAGCGCAGTTCTGCGGAGGCGATTTGCAGATATCCAGTTCCCCCGGCAAAGGGACGACGGTCACTGTTCGCGTTCCCGTCGACACGCCACGGGCCGAGAGGAGCGAACTATGCATATTCTGATTGCGGATGACCATGGTGTCGTGCGGCGCGGCCTGAAAGAGATCCTGGCCGAGGCTCTGCCGGGCACGGACTTCTCTGAAGCCGGAAGCGGGGATGAAGTGCTGAGCCACCTGGAGAAGACCAGAACTTCTCTTCTGGTGTTGGATATAAGTATGCCTGGGCGTAGCGGGATGGACGTGTTGCGAGATGTCAAACTGGCATACCCGCGCTTGCCGGTGATCATATTGAGTGTCCATCCGGAAGACCAGTATGCCGTTCGCTGCCTGCGGGCCGGCGCGGCGGCCTATATCAATAAAGAGAGCGCCCCGGAAGAACTGGCGATCGCAACAAAGAAGATTCTCGGCGGCGGGCGCTATATAAGTACCAGCCTCGCGGAAAAACTGATTGCCAACCTGGACGAGCCTGTCGACAAGCCCTTGCATGATTCGCTGTCGGACCGGGAACACGAGGTGATGAAGATGATCGCTGCAGGCGTGCCCTTGACGGACATTGGCGAAAGTCTTCATGTGAGTGTCAAGACAATCAGTACCTATCGGGCTCGAATCATGGAAAAGATGCAGATGAAGAGCAATGCCGAGCTAACCCGCTATGCCATGACGCAGGGTCTGATGGAATAGATCCGCGGCGTAGGGATATTCCTACAAAAGGACCGCACAAACCCTACAAGAATCACGGACTACGCTGATGTTAATTTCTTTGCGGTCAGGGTATCGTCATAGCAGGTCGGAGTTGTGGTGCGAATAGTGGATAAAACGATGAACATTCTGATAGCTGACGATCACGCGAACGTTCGGCGCGGCCTGAGAGAAATTCTCGACGACGCATTCTCGGTCACTCACTTCTCCGAAGCCTCCAACGGGGACGAGGTGCTCGCCCTTTTGATTTTGTCCCAACCCGACGTGCTGTTGCTCGACATCAATATGCCGGGACGTAGCGGGTTCGAAATCCTGAAGGACGTAAAAAGCATCTACCCTCATCTCGCTGTAATCATGGTGAGTGTCCAGCCGGAGAGCCAGTATGCGTTGCGCTGCCTGCGGGCAGGCGCCAGCGAGTATGTCAACAAGAACAGCGCTTCGGAGGAACTGGTGCCGGCAATCCGAAAGATACTGGAAAGCGCCGCATCTCTCACTCGAAATCCGCTTCTGAATTAGACCCTGCTCGCAGAACACGCAGAAGTGCAAATATTCCGATGCACATGAATCTCCCGTAGCGAGACCATTCGATCGAGAGCCCGGCAAATGCAGCCGCCCTGGGAAGAATCCAGGGCGGATTTTTATGCTGCCGCAAACGATGAATACTCATTCATCCAAAACAAACGAGTAACATGCGCGGGCAATGAAAACCGTACGATGCGCGGTATTCGTTCGCCTCGGCGGGTTCGATCAAATACCTTGACGCTGTAAGGGAAACCCTACAGGGGTCGAGCAAGAAAGCCTACAGCAATCCCAGCTTTCGCCGATGTTCAGCGCCTTTGCATCTAGGTAAGGTGGTTATATCGAGTTCGCAAAGGATGACGGAAATCATACCCTTGCAGCCACTCTGCATCACCGAAAGGTTCACCCCATGGCTACCAGTTACGCAACTATGACGAACACGGCGCCCAGAGTTTCGCTGGGCCGCTCCTTCCCGTTGACTTCTGCGAACAAACATAACTTGAAAGTCGTCTCGAACCCTATTGTTACAGCGCCAGTACCAGCGCCCGTGCCCGACCTTCTTGTGCCCTGAACAGGCTTGTGACCGGAAAGTCGCGGCGGGAATACCTGGCCGGTGACGCGGTCTTCTCACAGGGCGATCCGGCCAATGCTGTCTTCTTTATCCAGAGCGGCAACGTACGGCTCACCGTGGTTTCGATGAGCGGCAAAGAGGCCGTCATCGCGCACCTTCCGGCGGGTAGTTTTTTTGGAGAAGCCTCCCTGGCCGGTCAGCACGCCCGCATCTCCTCCGCGAACGCGCTTGAGCCCAGCTCCATCATTCGCATCGAGAAGAAAGTAATGCAGGACTTGCTGCATCGTGAGCCCGAGTTTGCCGAGCAGTTTCTTGCGCATCTTCTCTCCCGCAACATCCGTATGGAAGCAGACCTCGTGGATCATCTATTCAATTCGAGCGAAAAACGCCTCGCCCGTTTGTTGATGCTGATGGCCAATTTCGGGCAAGACTCGAAGCCCATTCCGGTGATCGCCAAGATCAGCCAGGAGACCCTGGCCGAAATGATCGGCACAACCAGGTCACGTGTCAGCTTCTTCCTCAACCGCTTTCGCGAACTCGGCTACATCGACTACAACTGCGGCGGGATGCATATCAATAGCTCGTTGGTCAACGTCGTACTGCATGACTAATCGGTTCACTCGATCAAGCTACATGCGTTGATGAGCGAACAGTGATCAAAGTTCAGATGGAGCGCTTCAGGCGATGAGATACATTGTCAATTGCGCATGGAAGGCCGCTGCGCCCATTTGTGACCTGTTTCTCTCCGCGTTCGGATGCATTGCATTGACACAAAGCTTCCGCTCGATCTCCTTCGGAGAATAGGGCCAGGATACCTGGGCTACTCGGCAGGGTGCGATAAAGTCGCGCACCAGGCAACTGGGGCCGATAAATGATCATCGAACCAGCGCGAATGTCGTGGTCAGCACAAGCGTCGTCAGCACCAAGAGGGCCGCGCGGGCACGGACCGAGAAAATTTCGTTTTCCGGTGCGCGTTTCTCCCATCGCGTTCTCGCCGATGGAGATATCCCAGTGTACTCAATTGCACAGACGGCTCAACTTAGGCTTGAAATAATCACTCAGTCGTGCCGATTGTGGCGAAACGTCGTGAGGTGACGATGCCCCTCATGAGACGGAACATTCTCGCACTTGGCGCGGAAGGACGTTTTTCAATTCACGGCAAAAAATGCTTGTTCCCGGATTGCGAATTACTTCTCTACGCGGAGCAACACACAGTGAATGTGTAACAGCAGGAGTAACAAATGCTTGGACTGATTTTGATCGTGGTTCTTTTACTGATGTTGGTTGGCGCGCTGCCCGCCTGGCCGCACAGCAGAAGTTGGGGCTATTACCCAACGGGAGGGCTGGGACTGGTCCTCATCGTCGTAGTCGTCCTGCTTCTTCTTGGAAGAATTTGAGCAGCGCAACATTTCCCGATCCTCCGCGCCTTCGCCGGCTGAAACCGGCGACCTCGCCTGATTCGCGCGGCTGCAATGGCCTCGTGTTGCCGATGTGCAGTGAGGTTTTGTTTGCCTACTCCGTTCTGACCCACGACGAGATCTAGATCGGCTGTGGACAAATGAGATTGGAGCCCTCCTGCTGCAACGCTTTCCAGGGCAGACGGATGGTTGTTATCGCGTCTTCCTAGAAGATGCGCGGACGCACAAGCTGGCCTTGTTCATTGTCCCCAGTCCTTTCATTGGGCTGTTCAGTTTTGCGCTCATGAGGGGAAGCCAACGGCCTGGATAACGGATTCGTGAAGGCGGCTGGAGTTTGATTGTCGGCAATCTTCATAGCAGAATCGCACTCATCTAAATTCATGGCGAACGAGATGCGATTCATGGCGAACGAGATGCGCTGTGCCGATAAAACCAGGCGCGCCGAGACGCAATGACACCGTTGCCTGGAAATGTGAAAGTTTGTTTCGAGCAAATATGACCATTCTTTGAGAGTTCGATTCTGTCAATATGTTCAAGCGCGCATCGTAACCGCACAATTCAATTACGAGACTGCACAGGCGAGAAGCGCATGCGATCGGAGGCGACACTTTGACGTCAATCATGAGAAAACATGGACCGCTCTTGACAAAGACCCGTCAAGCGATTGTTCTGCTTTCGGCTACCGTTGTTCTGATGGGCCAGCCCTTGACGGCACGATCGCAATCCGTGCTCAAGTCGGATGCTTCTTCCGGTGTTGTCTCCAGCGACCGCGCAGTGCTACCGGATCTGCCGTACGTGCCTCCTACTCAAAGGACCGAGGTCAACAACTACATCTTCGATGCGTTCGGTCCTTACCCAGTCGTCGGCGCCGGGTTAACGGCGGGCATCGGCCAGTTAAGCAATTCTCCTCCCGAGTGGGGGCAGGGCGCTGAAGGTTACAGCAAGCGATTCGCGTCGGACTTCGGCATCGCAGCGGTGAGCACTACTACGCGTTATGGACTCTCCGAATTATTCAGGGAAGATGCCCTGTATTACCGCTGTGAATGCCGCGGCCTAATCCCACGATTCGGCCATGCCATCCTCTCTACATTCACAGCGCGGAGCAAACAGGACGGTCACCGAGTGTTTTCAGCTCCTGCGCTTATCGGCCCGTTTGCCGGTTCGATGACTGCGATTTATGGCTGGTACCCCAACCGCTTCGGCGCCAAGGATGCGCTCCGGACGGGCAGTTATAGCCTGGGGGTGTATATGGGCGGGAACATCGCCCTGGAGTTCTTCTACAGCGGTCCCCACTCGCTGCTTTCCCGCATGCATTTGAACAATGCACACGGCTCACCGCTTCAGGGACCGAATCGATGAGCGACCGTGGATTGTCGGTGGGTTCCGGCGTTAATCAAACGCTTCCGGGGCAGCGTAGTGAACCGTTGCTCGCCGTTGCTGGATCGTTTGCGAGGGCATTCGACGCCTTGTTCGAGTGGTTCGGCAGTCTGGGAATCTTTTCCTGGAAAGTGCTTCGGGCTTCTGTGACGCCGCCCTATGAATGGCGTGAACTGGTTCGGCAACTCGACGAGGTCGGATCGAAGTCCTTCCCGCTTGTTGCATTGGCGGGCGCAGCGGTTGGTGTCGTGATTTCGCTTGAAGCACGTTACAGCCTGAGTCGATTTGGCGCCAAGTCGATGTTTCCTTCAACTCTTGTCTACTCCGTGATTCAGGTCATGGGTCCGGTGATTACCGGCCTGGTGGTAAGCGGGCGCGTGGGCGCCGGCATTGGCGCGGAACTTGCCTCCATGAAAGTGAGCGAGCAGATCGACGCCATAGAAGCATCGGCGATCAATCCTTACAGATACTTGGCTGCGACGCGCATCCTTGCCTGCATCCTGATGCTTCCATTGCTGACCATTGCAGCCGACGCTTGCGGATTGTTAACTGGGTGGTTTGCACAGGCTCTGGTTGAGCCGCTCTCGTTTCATCAATTCATTCAAAGCGGCTTCAAAGGCGCAACATTTAGCGCCTTCCTGCCACAGACCTTCAAGACTGCGGTGTATGGCCTAATTATTGGCCTCGTTGCATGTTTTCAGGGCATGCGGACAAGCGGAGGCGCTGAGGGCGTGGGCCGTGCGGCCACCAACTCGGTAGTGCTCTCGTCGCTCTTCCTCATCCTGGCCGACGTCGTCCTGGTGAAATTCATTCTCGTTGTCTTTCCTTGAGCGTTAACTGTTGCAACAAGTCTTCGAAAGGAACATATGGCCACTACCTATGACATTGCGATGAAGCAAGCAGACTTGAAAGAAGACGGCAGCGCGCCACTTGTCGCAGTCGAGAATGTGCACAAGTCCTTTGGTAATCACATGGTCCTGAATGGGATCAACCTGAGCTTGGACCGCGGAGAAACCCTGGCCGTGCTGGGACGCAGTGGCACCGGCAAGAGTGTGTTGCTGCGGCTGATTATCGGTCTCGTTGCGCCTGACTCCGGATTGGTTCGCATTCATGGCCAGAACATCGCTGGCATGGCTCTTGATCGGCTGGGAGAGATCAGGAAAAAGATGGGCTTTCTGTTTCAGCACGCAGCACTCTACGACTCGCTCACCGTGGCTGGAAATGTATCTTTCCCGCTTGAACACCACAGGAAAGAAATGTCTAGATCGGAACGCGACGACAGGGTCAAGCAGTTGTTGGCTGAAGTCGGACTGGAAGGCGACCTTGAGAAAATGCCTTCCAATATCTCGGGCGGGATGCAAAAGCGTGTGGGGCTGGCGCGTGCACTCGCACTGGATCCGGAGATTCTCCTGCTCGATGAGCCAACAGCCGGTCTCGATCCCATCAGTTCGGGAGAGATCGACGATTTGATCCTCAGGCTTCAGCGCGAACGGCAGATGGCATCCATCGTAGTGACTCACGATCTGCACAGCGCCAGGACAATCGCTGACCGGTTGGCTCTGCTGGATCAGGGTCGTGTTGTGATTGAAGGCAAGTTTGAGGACCTTCAGCAAAGCGACATCGGATTTGTAAAGAAGTTTCTCAAGCAGTCGTAGGAGGATTTATGTCGAGAGTGGCACGTCTGGGAGCGTTCATCGTTGCGACACTGGCAATACTGGCGACTGGAGTCTTCATTATTGGGAGCAAGGAATACCTGTTTCGCTCCACTTACCAGCTGAAGGCGCAATTCGACAATGTGGTTGGCTTGGCCGCGGGCGCCAACGTCGAGGTGGGCGGCGTTCAAAGCGGAACCGTGCACAGCATCTTGTTGCCTCACAACGCCGGCGAAAAGGTCACCGTCGTTATGGATCTCGATAGATCCACTCGCCAGATTGTCAAGCATGACTCTGTAGCCACAATTGAAACCGAGGGAGTGCTGGGCAATCAGTACATGGCGATATCGTTTGGATCCGAGGGGGGGGCCGAGGTAAAAGACGGCGAAATCCTCCAGAGCTTGTCGCCTCTGAGTGTGGGGGATCTCCTCAAGAAGACGAACGAAATTCTCGATAGCAGCCAGTTAGCTATTCAGAGCACGACCCAGGCAGCCGCGCATTTGAACTCAATTAGCGCGAAGATCGACTCCGGTCAAGGGACTGTCGGTGCGTTGGTAAACGACAAACAACTCTATAGCAGTCTGGCGCAGACCTCAGCGACACTGAATGACACGATGGTTCAGGCGCAGACCGGGGTTACGGACTTTCGTGAGAATATGGAAGCCTTGAAGCACAACTTCTTCTTGAGTGGGTATTACAAAAAGCGTGGATATGAAGATTCCGCCGATCTAACTGTTAATCGAATCAGCCAACTCCCACCGGGTGCACCTCTGAAGGCGTTTGCCTTTCATGCAAAGGATCTCTTTGATTCGCGCGATTCGGCCAAACTGAAAAACCAGAAGGATCTCAATGCAGCAGGCGATTTCCTGGCGCAGAATCAATTCGGAGTCGCAGTCGTTGTGGTCTCAGCAGGCATGACAGGCGACGCACAGAAAGACCTCGTGCTCACTGAAGCAAGGGCCATGGTGGTGCGTGAGTACCTGGTTGTGAACTTTGGATTTGACGACAGCCAGCTTAAGACGTTGGGAATGGGAAAGCAGGCAAACACTGCTCCGGATGCGGAAGCGGGCACGATACAAATCCTCATATATCCGACAGGAACAGTGATTCCATCGAACAAGCCGGCCGCGGATATATCCTCCAAAGCAACTGCAGACGATCCACGTCGAGACCTCGTTACGCTTGCTCCAAAGCCTTGAAAGCTATCTTCGAAGCCGTCGTTGAAAGGGCATGTCTTGAGCCGTGCCGCAAAGTATTCAATGAAACTCGGAGGGCTTTAGGCTCCGAGGGATGAATTCGTTGACTACACGGCGAAGAGGAAAGCCGTCCTGTTGTACTGACATGCTCAGTTTCCATCCCCCTTGCTAACTGCAACAGTTGGCAGGCGAAGGGGACAATTAAGGTACAAATAATTGTTGGTGTAGTGGGCAAAACAGAACAGACCCGCCAACTCCCGGATGCAAGTATGTGGTCAGGGCAGAGTCCGGATTGACTCCGAGGACATCTGTTCCGACAAGCATGAAGCGCAGCATTCATTACCAGCAAAGACATCAAGCCGTGCTTTGGGTAGTTGAGCGCTTACGTCAACCCTTGCCCGTGGTGCAACCCTGTGCGTCAAGAAGAAAGTCATGGTTGAAAACGCAATGCGATAGGGGCTGCCGCTCGTCTTTCGATTAAAGCGGCGAGTCCTCTGGTGTGCACTTTTGTACAGATTTTGCAAATAATCGGGCGCATTTTTATCAACGTTTGGTCCCGGCCTGTCATTCCGATGCGCCGGGAACAAGAAACTGTCTACGTAACGTCACCACAGTTGGACGAGGGGGCACAATGCGGATGTTCAAGGTCGGAATCACTTCTTTCATGGCCACTTTGCTGGTCGCGTTCCTGGCCGGATGCGGTCAGCAAACGGTAACTGTTCCATCGGTCGTGTCTACGGTTCCCGCGCAGGGCGCGACCAGTGTGGCTATCAATACCACGATCGGTGCCTCCTTCAGCATGGCGATGACCCCGTCCACCCTGAATGCCTCGACCTTCACGGTGACCGGCCCGGGCGGGGCCCTGGCTGGAACCGTCAGCTATAGCGGCACAACCGCAACGTTTACCCCCTCTGCGGTTCTGGCCTATAGCAGCGTTTACACGGCAACCATCTCCACCGGGGCAACAAATCTCGGCGGGGTTCCGCTGCTTGGCGCTTATACGTGGAGTTTCACAACCGTTACCCCGCCGCCGATGGTGACCGCGACAGTGCCTGTGAATGGAGCCACCAGTGTGCCCATTGGGCAGGTGCTCAGCGCGACATTCAGCGAGGCGATGGCTCCGGCAACGATCAGCACATCGACATTTACACTGAGCGGGCCGGGCGGAACTTCCGTAGGTGGAACAGTCTCGTACTCGGGCATGGTTGCCACGTTTACGCCTGCTGCCAACCTTGCTTACAACACCGCATACACAGCCACGGTTACCACAGGGGCCACGTCCCTGGCGGGGACTCCGCTGGCTGCGAACTACGTGTGGACCTTCACGACCATCACTCCTGCGCCTACAGTAATCGCCACAGTACCTGCGAATGGAGCCGCCAATGTGCCCGTCACGCAGTTGCTCACCGCGACCTTCAGCGAGGCGATGACTTCGGCAACGATCGGCGCAACCACCTTTACGGTGAAGGGGCCGGGCGGCGTTGTCATAGCGGGTGCAGTTACCTACGCCGGAACGGTTGCGACGTTCACACCGACGGCGAGCCTGGCCAACAGCGCCCTCTACACGGCCACCATCACCACCGGGGCCGAGGATCTTGCCGGCACTCCACTGGCTGCCAATTACGTGTGGACATTCACAACGATTTCTCCCACGCCGACCGTGGTCTCCACGGTTCCAGTGAACGGAGCCACAGGTGTGCCGTTGGGCCAGGAACTTAGCGCGACCTTCAACGAAACGATGAAGTGCGCAACGCTCACCTCGACGACGTTTACCGTCACCGGCCCTGGTACTACTGCCGTAGCTGGGACCGTCAGTTGCGCAGGCAGTGTCGCCACCTTCACACCAGGAGCCGCGCTTACCGTCAATACCCTGTACACGGCCACCATCACCACCGGGGCCCAGGATCTGGCGTCGACGCCGCTGGCCGGAAATTCTGTATGGACGTTCTTGACGGTTCCGGCTCCCACCGTGCCCACTGTCATCTCCACGGTTCCCACGAATCTTGCAAACGGCGTTCCTATCAACCAGGCGATTACGGCAACCTTCAGCTTGGCCATGAACTCTTCCACCATCGATACGGCAACCTTCACGTTGAGCGGGCCGGGCGCAGCGGCGGTAACCGGCGCTGTAACTTACGTCGCCGCTGGATCGGTTGCGACTTTTGCACCGGCGGCGAACCTGGCGCCCAGCACCGTCTACACGGCCACCATCACCACCGGGGCTATGGGTCTGGATGGCGCAGCACTGGCTGGCAACTACGTATGGACCTTCACCACCGCGGCTACCCCTATTGTGATTCCGCCGACGGTGATCTCGGTCGTCCCCGCCAACCTGGCCACGAATGTGCCCACCAACCAAGTGATCAGCGCCACCTTCAGCACGGCGATGAACCCTGCCACAATCAGCTCGGCCACCTTTACCCTGACCGGGCCAGGCGTCACAAATGTGACCGGCTTAGTCGCTTACGCCACGGTGGGAAACACTCTGACGTTCATGCCCACAGCGAACCTGGCGTCCAGCACCCTGTATACAGCCACCATCACTACCGGTGCTCAGAATCTGGCCGGCAATGCACTGGCTGCCAACTACGTATGGACCTTCACCACCGGCACTGTTGCTGCTGTAATCTCGCCGGAAATCGTTTCGACAACTCCTGCCGACTCAGCCACGAACGTGCCCCTCAATGCCGCGGTGAGCGCCACCTTCACGGAGGCGATGAATCCGCTGACCATCACCTCGGCTACCTTCACGTTGACCGGACCCGGCTCAACTGCAGTAGTCGGAACTCTGTCCTATGATGCGATCAACTTCATCGCCACATTCACTCCGACTGCCGCGTTAGCCCCTAGCACCATCTATACGGCAACAATTACCACGGGCGCCACGGACCTGGCCGGCAATCCGCTGGGAACAACTGGCGCGCCGAACCCATGGAGCTTTACCACCGGCGCGGTCGTCGTTCCGCCACCAGTTGTTCTGGGGCCGACCATTAAGCTGTTTGGCGGCTTCGGCGGCGGCGCCGGAATGACCAACCAGGGAATCAACACCGTAATCAATGGCGATATCGCCACCACTGCGGCCTCTTCGCTGATCACTGGATTCCACGACACCACTGTCAAGGTTGGCCTCGTATATGAATGCACATATACGGAAACCACCCTCAACCAGGGGCTGGTGAATGGGACCATCGACACTGCTGCCGGCTCATCTCAACCCACTGCAGCCTGCCCCAACGAAGGGACGGCGGTTACCTTCTCCATTGCAACCGAAGCGGCGTTGGAAGCTCTTACCGCTTACAACACTTTGGCCGCCATTCCGAACGGCCTGGATGTGTCACTCTGCCCAGGATGCGGCGGTGGCTCGGCTGGTGAATTGGGCAATCGCACCCTGGCTCCCGGCGTCTATAAATCCGCACCTGGAAGTTACGCCATTTCGGCCGGGCCACTCACTCTCGACGCCAAAGGAGATCCCAATGCGTTCTGGGTCTTCCAGATGGCATCCTCTCTCACTGTAGGCACACCCACAGCATCTGAAAGCGTGCTCCTCGTCAACGGCGCACAGGCCAGCAACGTCTTCTGGCAGGTCGGGGGTCTACCCGGCGCAATCATCAATTACGGGGGAGGCGGGACGATGGTGGGAACCATCATCTCCCAACCGGGAATCACGATTTCGAGTCCGGGCCAGTCCACATCATCGACGGTAACAACAATCAATGGCCGAGTGCTGGCTTTGGATGCGTCGGTCACCATGGTGAACACCGTCGTCAATGTCCCATAGGGCCAAGCTGAGACCGCCCTCCGGCGGTCTCAGCACTTCTTAGGCAGTGCTGCATTTGGCATGTTCCACTCGCACCGAATGAGTCCTGCAATGAACTTGAAAAGCATCGCGACGAACTGTTCAGGAGACGACAATGAATTTGAGTCTGAGGTTACTTGCCACAGCGGCTGCTGTCCTGCTGGCGTCCACGTTCCAGCTCCGAGCCCAGAATGAATTGCCCGTCGCTTCCACCGCATCGCCGGCCGCGCCGATGTCGGGGACTTCGACAACATCAGCCATGCCGTATGCGGCAACCAGAAACCATGGCGCTCCCAGGGTGGAACTGTTCCTGGGATACTCCTACCTGCGGGCCGTGCCAGAGTTAGCCTCAGGGAATCGACTGGTTTACCTGAATGGCGGCAGCACCAACATTGCCTTGAACCTAAACCGCTACCTGGGTCTGGTGGGCGATTTTGGCGGCTTCAACGACACACGGCTTCTGCTTGCGGGCGCCGGCCAAAATCCATCCGTAAATGCACAGGTTGTTGACGGAAGCGCCTTCACTTACCTCGGCGGCCCGCGGCTTTCATTCAGAAACCACAGCAGACTCACTCCCTTCGCGCAGGTCTTGTTTGGAGGCATGCACGCCAGCGATATAACTCTCTCGGGTTGCACAGGAAATTGCACCCTTCTTCCCGTGGAGAACACCTTTGCCATGACCGCCGGCGGCGGACTCGACCTCAGAGTGCGCCGACATCTTGCCATCCGCATCGTCCAGGCCGAATATCTGATGACCGAGTTCGAGAATCGGAACACAGGAAGCAGCGCAACGCAGAATGATATGCGTCTCTCCTCCGGAATCGTTTTCCGCTTTGGCGGAAGAACCGCTCCTCGCCTGCCTGAAGTAACGGCCGTGACATATTCGTGCACGGTCAACCCGCCCTCGGTGTTTCCGGGAGATGCGCTTGCCGCGTCCTGCATTGCTCTGAATCTTGACCCCAACAAAACAACTTCTTACACATGGTCTGTGACTGGTGGAACATTGGATGGAGTCACGAATACTGCCCACATTGACACGGTGAATCTGGCTCCAGGCAGCTACACCGTCAAGGGCCACGTCTCTCAAGGCGATAAGCCTTTTGAAAATGCGGACGGCACGGCGCAGTTTGTGGTGAAAGCGTTTGAAGCGCCCACGGTAAGTTGCTCGGCGTCGCCAGTTTCCGTGATCTCTGGAAATCCATCGACGATTACTTCAATCGGCGTCAGCCCGCAGAATCGTCCCCTCACGTTCAGCTATAGTGCAACCTCCGGCTCTATCAGCGGAACCGGCCCGACGGCTACTCTTTCGACCGATGGAGTTGCGGTTGGATCCGTCTCCGTAACTTGCAATGTGCTGGATGATAAGGGCCAGCCTGCATCGAGCATGACATCGGTTACAGTGGCAGGTTTACCAGCCCTCTCCAAGCCGACCACCAGTGACCTGTGCACCCTTCATTTTGAACGGGACATTCGTCGTCCATATCGTGTAAGCAACGAAGCGAAGGCCTGCCTCGATCAGGTCGCACTCAACTTGCAGCAAAGCGCCGATGCAACACTCGCCATCGTCGGCAACGCAGGCAAGGAGGAAACGCACGGGAAGCTTATCGCTTCCGAGCGTGCAAATAACACCAAGGCTTACCTTGTCAGGGAGAAGGGGATCGATCCATCCCGTATCGCCGTCTACACTGGGTCGCTTGACGGAATGACCGTCTCGGCCACGCTGATTCCATCGGGCGCAACCTTCGATTCCAAAGGGGATACTCCGGTGGATGAGGGCGCAGGGAAAGTGAATCCAGCTGCACCGGCACAACACCTTCCAAAGTAGTCACCATTGCAGCATCGTTTCGATTTGGCTTTCAGATTATGCGTAGGCGGCGCTCCCGAAGGGGATCGCCGCCTGTTCTATCTCCGCGTTCATGACAGGCAGAGATGAGATTTCATCGCCTAACGATCTGTGGATGCCCCAGGTCCCGGTTTCCCACGGATTGATGTTGGTCATTTGGGATGAAGATCCTGCTCATGGAATCTGAAAAAGCTGGATTTCAACACCACCTTCGCCGAATTGTCGTGTGCACTGTTGCTCAGCTATTTGGTCACTGCTCTGGAAGAATGATCAGGAAGAAGAGTATCTGGGCTCCCCAGGCGGGTTCCTCGGTCTGGTAAAAAGCTGGATCCTGTATCCGTTTCGAAGATGCGATTGGAGTAGATGAAATGCCACTTGTCACCGTTGTTATCACGCTCGGAGTTGTTGGCGTGCTGTTATGGCTGGTCAACCGCTACATACCGATGCAGAGCCAGATAAAAAGCATCCTGAATGCCGTTGTCGTGATTGTCGTCGTCCTGTGGCTTCTAAGGGCATTTGGCCTCCTCGATTACCTTCTGCAGTTCCGTGTCGGACATTGAGAGAGCGAACTGCCGAAGCCTGGATGCCTTTTTCCAACCAATGAAACGTAAGTTCACAGTAATACGGCAGTGTTCTGCCCGCAGGAGAAACCTTGAAACGCATGCTTTTGTTCACCATGGGAAGTGTCCTCAGCTTGAGCGCTTTCGCGCAAGCCAATCCACAAGCAACGGTTATCGCATCAGTTGGGACCACGTCCACCTATCGCGTGGTTGTGATCAGCCGCTCGGTCCAAGCAGTCAATTACGAGCATCGCAGCGGGGCCTCTGAAGTGAATTTTGCAGGCACAGTTCTTATGCCTGCCGCCGACGGAAACGCCAAGGTGCGCAGCAAGCGCGGCACCATGGAAGTCGAGGCGGAATTTGGGAATCTGCAAAGCCCAACTACCTTTGGCGGCGAATACCTTACCTATGTTCTTTGGGCGATTTCCCCAGAGGGCAGGCCAGTGAACTTGGGAGAAGTGCTGGTCGGCAGCAACGACCGTAGCAAGCTGACAGCAACCACCGATCTCCAATCATTCGCGCTGATCGTCACCGCGGAACCCTACTATGCTGTGCATCAGCCGAGCAATGTAGTCGTACTCGAGAACGTTGTGCGCGCTGACACCAAGGGAACCTCTGAAGCAGTGAATGCCAAGTATGAGTTGCTTGAACGCGGCGGCTATCTTCCCTCCGGATACAAGTTCGATCCCGTGGTTCTCAACTCCAATCTTCCTTTGGAATTCTTCGAGGCGCGGAACGCGTTGCGCATCGCACAGTCCGAAGGGGCAGAGACCTACGCGACCACCAGCTACCAGCACGCCGCAGAGTTGATGAAGAGCGTGGATGAGTTCGCAACCAGTAAGCACATCGAAAAGAAACAGTTGATCGCCGCCGCGCGGGAAGAAGTGCAGACTGCGGAAGACTCACGCGAAATTGCAGTGAAGAAGATCGACGCGGAGCGTCAGTCGAACGAACTGCAGGCCTCCAACGACGCAAAGGTGAGAGCGCAGGTACAGGCGGACGAGGCAGCCCGTCTGCAGCGGCAGGCTCAGTCGGACGCAGCCACTGCGCAAGCCAATGCAGCCACTGCGCAAGCCAATGAAGTCAATGCGCAAGCCGATACAGCCAAGGCGCAAGCCGATATGGCCGCAAACCAGGCAGCGTCAGCAGCCGCAGTCAACGCGGCTCAAGCTGACGCAGACAAAGCCAGACTGGCTGCACAGCAAGCGGATACCGACAAGGCGACCATGCGAGCGCAACTGTCCGAGCAGTTGAACAAGGTCCTGGAAACGCGCGATAGCGCACGGGGACTGATTGTCAACATGTCAGGTGTTTTGTTCGACACTGGTCAGTCATCCCTGAAACCCGGCGCACGGGAGAAACTTGCAAAGGTTGCTGGAATCCTGATCGCCTACCCAGGCCTCACTATCAAAGTCGGCGGTTACACCGATAGCGTCGGCGGCGATGATATGAATCAAAAGCTGTCGGAGAACCGCGCAGGATCGGTCCGCGATTATCTCGTGAAGGAAGGCGTAGAAACGAATTCAGTCACGGCGGAAGGCTTTGGCAATTCGATGCCCGTAGCCTCCAATGACAACGCCAGCGGCCGCCAGGAAAATCGCAGGGTAGAGCTGGTAGTATCCGGCGATGTTATTGGTAGTCTTGCTAATCCAGCAACCGGAAGCTCGCGCTAAAGCCTTCGCTCAACAGGCGCGGAAGGTTCGGTCCCTCAAAGCGAGTAACTGCAACCACAGTTATTCCCGAGTTGGTGCTTCAGCGAAACCAGAGTGGGCGAATGCAAGAAACTCATCGGGAAAGAAGGGCTCTGGTTTCCCTCCGACATCCGGACGCTGTACAACGATGTAACTCATGCAGCCCTTTCGGGGCTGCATGAGGCGGTATATTTGTCTGCCCGCATGATAAGAGAATAGGCGAAGGACATTTGGAAGCATCCTGAATGTCATTTTTTTCTGCCGCTTGGCGTATTTAGCCGAGATCGCGACAAACCGCGGATTGCGGCAATTGGAATGGCTTCAACTCCTAGTCTGATTTGAGCGTATGCTTGGTTTAGCAACCGGATGCTTCCCTCTCGCCTTCAGCCTTTCAGGCGTTTCTCCAGACGAGCACCGTCCACTTAACACCGGATCGACTGGAGCCTGAATGACTCAGATCGAAGAACACGACGCGAAGAACTATCGATCTGCACCTCCGCACAAAGCGCTGCGCCCATTCAGACCAGCGAATGAAGTTGGGCCAGCTCGTTTATCTGAAATTGAGTCGGGTGAGTCCAAGGCGACTGTGCCTGCCTTTGTTGCAGACTTCTTCCTGGAACATTCGTCTTCAGGCGAATCGGTTATTCTGGCCACCGTGGCAGTGACCACTGACACCGGGGTTTCGCCGCCAACCGCCGCCAAACTCCGTTCCTGAGCGATATTCTGCGACTCGGCGACCAGGATACATCCTGCGCTTCAATCCGGACTGCACGACGAGTGTTTTGTTTGAGCCGGATCCAGGAGCCATCGTACTGACTCCGTTTGCACGGCGTCGATACAGGTGAAAATCGATACAGGTGAAAGCAGATGAATATGTCCTCACCAGCGAATCTCCGGTCAATAAGAAACAACGAGAGCATTCATTCAGTGGTCTCCTCACCAGTGGCGCCTGAGGTCTGCTGTTTGCCATTGCCTACGCGCATTGCGTTTGTCGGAAACTACTTGCCGCGTCAATGCGGCATCGCCACATTCACCACCGACCTCTGTACGGCGTTTGCCGCGGAGTACGGAAGCGAGCGCCTCTTTGCCATTCCAGTGAATGACCCGGAATCAAGCTATGAGTATCCAGCGCGTGTGCGTTTGGAGCTTGAGCAGGAGAATCTCGCATCGTACGAGCGGGCTGCGGAATTCCTCAACTTCAACGGCAATGATCTTGTCTGCCTGCAGCATGAATATGGCATATACGGAGGGGTTGCAGGCCGTCATATTCTGGCGCTTCTTCACAATCTGACGATGCCGGTGGTCACCACGCTACATACAGTGCTTCGCGATCCGAACCCGGATCAGCGAGCTGTCATGGAAGAAATTGCGCGTCTCTCGGATCGTCTCGCGGTGATGAGCGAGCAAGCTGCTCGATTCCTGCGTGAGGTGTACCGCGTGCCCGCAGGAAAGATCGATGTCATCCCGCACGGCGTGCCGGATCTCCCTTTCATGGATCCCAATTTTTTTAAGGACCAGTTCGGTACCGAAGGCAAGTCCGTGCTGCTAACCTTCGGCTTGCTGTCTCCGAACAAGGGCATAGAGAACGTCATTCACGCGCTGCCGGCGATTCTGAAAAGGAATCCGAATGTGGTGTATATCGTCACTGGAGTGACGCACCCGCACATTCGGCGACGCGAAGGCGAACGCTACCGCAATGAGTTGTTGGCACTGGCAGAACGGCTCGGTGTTTCGGACCAGGTGATCTTCAACAATCGTTTTGTGAGTGCAGAGGAATTGGTTGAGCACGTAGGGGCGGCGGATATCTACATTACTCCTTACCGGCAGGAGGCGCAGATTGTTTCGGGCACGTTGGCCGTTGCTTTTGGCGCGGGAAAAGCAATCATCTCCACACCCTACTGGCACGCGACGGAGTTGCTTGCAAATGAAAGAGGAATGATTGTTCCGTTCGACCATCCCGATGCCATTGCGGTCGCTGTTACCGAATTGTTGGAGAACGACGCAAAGCGTCACGCCATGCGCAAGCGAGCCTATCTCCACTCGCGGGAAACCACCTGGCCGCGAACTGCAAGGGCGTATATGGCGAGTTTTCAGCGCGCACGTTTCGAGCGCTCGTTGCACCCGCGGGCTGCGCGATGGGACGAAGCGGTGTTGACCCCGTTCGATGGCCTGCCCGCACTGGACATTGCCCACCTTTTGAGGATGACCGACGACACGGGCATGTTGCAGCATGCAATCTTCTCCGTTCCCAACTCCCGGGAGGGCTATACGACCGACGACAACGCACGTGCTCTCATCGTGTCCACTCTCTTGGAGAGATGCGCGGACCGAGCAGTCGGGCGGGAAGGTTGCGCGCTTTCGCATCGCTATCTGGCCTTCTTGTGGCTTGCCTTCCACAGCGACATCGGGAGATTCAGGAACTTTCTTGGATATGACCGTCAGTGGCTTGAAAATGTTGGATCGGAAGATAGCCACGGCCGCGCCCTGTGGGCATTGGGAAATGTCCTTGGGCATTCGCAGGATGCGGGGTTGAGGGGCGCGGCGGGCAGACTCTTTGAATCCGCTGTCCCTGTCGTGCGCACATTTTCAAGTCCTCGCGCGTGGGCATTTTGCATTCTCGGAATGCAAGCCTATTTGGACTGGTTCCCGGGGGATCGGGCCATCCAGGGCTCTCGAAATGAACTGGCGAACAAGCTTCTGGATATATATGAGCGAAGTCATTCTCTGTCTTGGCATTGGTTTGAGAACAGTCTGTCTTATTCGAATGCACGCATGTCGCAGGCACTGATCCTGGCGGGGGGGCGGAGTGGGAACCAGAGAATGATGGACGTGGGGATCGAGTCTCTGCGTTGGCTTGTTGCGGAGCAGCATCGAAGCGACAAGGAAGTGTTCGTGCCGATCGGTTCCAGCGGATTCTTTTCCGAGGGCAAAGAGAAGGCTCGCTTCGATCAACAGCCAGTAGAGGCTTGCGCCACGATCTCCGCTTGCTTAGAGGCCTATCGACTCACAAAAGAAGAGGAATGGCTTGAGGAAGCGCAGCATATCTTTGGCTGGTTTCTCGGCAAGAACGATCTCCGGGTCCCCCTGTACGACACTTCGACAGGCGGGTGCCGGGACGGCCTTCATCCAGACCGCGTCAACAAAAACCAGGGAGCCGAATCGACGCTTTCGTTCTTAATGGCTCTTCTCGAAATGCAAGAGGCGAACGCGGCAAACGCAAGAAAACTGCACCTTGAAATGAGCGTATCATCGTGAATAATCCAGTTTCTCCCGTATCGAAAGATCTCATCGCAGCGGAGACAGCGCCGGTGGAAGCCCATGCGGGAACACCTCTGTTTACGCGCTTTTCCGGCAATCCGATCCTTACTCAGGAAAACTGGCCATATCCAATCAATAGTGTTTTCAACGCCGCTGCCGTAAAGCTGCCCGACGGCGATACCCTGCTTCTGTGCCGTGTGGAAGACCGGCGCGGCCTTTCGCATCTATGCGCGGCGCGCTCTGCAAACGGAATCGACAGCTGGCGGATTGATCCGACTCCCACAATGCCCGCGGAGCCACAGCAGTTTCCCGAGGAGATCTGGGGCATCGAGGATCCGCGCATTACCTTTGTCCCGGAACTTGAGCAATACGTCGTGGCCTACACGTCCTTCGCGCGGGGCGGGCCGGGAGTATCCCTGGCGCTCACCAAAGACTTCAAGAGCTTTGAGCGGTACGGCGTCATCATGCCTCCGGAAGATAAGGATGCGGCGTTGTTTCCAAGGCGGATTGGCGGGCGCTGGGCGATGATTCACCGGCCCATGACAGCTCTTGGCGCGCACATGTGGATATCCTATTCGCCAGACTTGAGGCATTGGGGAAGCCACAAGATCATCCTCGAGGCGCGGCGCGGTGGGTGGTGGGATGCAAACAAGATTGGATTATGTTCCCCTCCGATCGAAACAGAGAAGGGTTGGCTCACAATCTATCACGGAGTCCGTCAGACCGCCTCAGGAAGTATCTATCGGCTGGGCTTGGCGCTCTTTGATCTGGAGCGGCCGGATGTCTGTCTGCAACGCGGAGATTCTTGGGTTTTCGGACCGGAGGCCCCCTATGAACGCGGCGGAGACGTGAAAGATGTTGTGTTTCCCTGCGGGCAAACGATCGGCGCGGACTTAGATACAATCAATCTCTATTACGGTGCGGCCGATTCATCCATAGCGTTGGCCACAGGGAGCATTCGTGTCATCCTGGCATGGCTGGACGCGAATTCGGGTCCGCCGGAGAGACGCTCATTTTGATTTGCTGCGCTCCACCGCAGGACGAAGGGAAAGTATGAGTAATACACGCTGGAAATGGCCCGACTGGATGCCGCATCTGCTTTGGATACGGCGGGAGTGCCCGCGCTGCAACTCGGTGAAGTTCAAACAGGCAGAGTTGCGATCGTTCGACGGGCTGCTCGCGATGTTTGCGTTGCGCCCTGTTCGCTGCATGTTTTGCTGGCGACGGTTCTATTGGGTCTCGCTGCATGGCGCGAGTGCCGGATGAGTCCTCGACGATTTCAAGACTCACGAGTGGTTCCTTTGCATACGTTCGAGGAGGTTCCCAGGAAGGCAAATCTGCTGCATTCCTGGGCAACCATCTTCGACCTCTAAAAAGATAACTCCTACTGCGCTGGTTGCACCACCAGGTCGTCCGCCAGATTGAAGTGCACAATCGACTCCGCCGGTATATCGATATCGCGGTTCCCAGTCAATCCTGCGGCTGCGGTTCCCGCGCCGCCACCTACCAGGCCGCCCACCACAAGCCCAACGCCGCCAGTGGCCACGCCACCCACCAACATGCCAAGCCCGGCTCCTCCGCCAATCATGGCGGCCGAACGTTTGCCCTTGCCCTTTTTGCTTCGTGCCAGGTCCCTTGTGGTCAGCGGATACTTTGTTCCGTTCATGGTCAATGAAGTTAGCCGCAACTCCAGCATCGAGCTGCCTTTGAAGTGCCCCCGGCGATGCGATACATCCACCACGCCACCCACCAGTGCACGCTTCGGTACCAGCACGTTGTTGTTGCCGTCCAAGACAGGATCCACGATCTCCCCGGTAAATGTATCTCCCGCACGGCTTGTCTTTACGCTGATTCGTTGATCGATGCGGATCGCCAGCGTCGTGCCTGCGGGAATGGTTGCGTTGACCGGGATCGGCGGAGGCGGCACTGCAGAAACTCTCGGCTCAGCGGCCGCGGGAAGGGGCGCCCCGGGTGTGGGTGGTGTCGCTGTGGTCGTGATTGCCTCATTCTTCTGTCCGGCGGCTGGGGGTTGCACGACCGTCGTCGTCGTGGTCCCATTCTTGTCGACAGAAACCACCTGCTGTGCCTGTCCAGTCGTTGCTGCCTGCTGCTTGGCCTGATCCAAAGCCTGGTCCTGCTTCGACTTGCATCCCGCCAGAACGGCTGCTGCCATCAGCAGAACGAGCATCGCGGTTCCCAGAGACGGGCCTTTGCCCGTGGGCTGGAGCACTTCAGTCTTGTCGGCGCGAATCGATGAATCTGAATTGAACACGGTCTATCCTCTTTCACATTTAGTAGGATGCCTCGACAGGCAAGAAAGCCGGCATCGGATCTACGTTGGTTGATGCGCATCCATGATGCGAAGGTTCTGAGATCATCGCGTGTAATCCGCGGAATATCCAGTCACCGGTGCGAAAAGGCCGCCGTCAAGATGACGGTTCAGACCTCAGGGTCTTTTGTCGCTTTCAACATGTGCAACCGAATCATGTGACCGCAATTCGATATGCGTGTCGATATGTACCTCGAGGTCGTCAATGGCCTCGCGCACAGCTTCTTTTGTCTTGCCCCAGGCGTTCTCGACTTTGCCTTTCACCTGTTGAGTCATGCCTTCAACTTCGAGGCGGGTATTGCCCGTCAACTCGCCCGCCTTGCGCTTCGCGGCTCCCACTACTTCATCGAACGTACCCTTTACGCTGTCCTTGTTCATAGCCTACCTCCGTGGATTCAACATACTCAAAAGTGGATGTGTCGCTAGCGCGCTCTTCAAACGTCATGAGAGAACGGATACTGCGTGGATTGCATGCGCCTCGGAAATGAATCACTTGGCGACGACAACCTCATAGGAACTTGAGCTGAGTGTTCCAAGAATTGACTTGTAATGCTGGTCAATTTCGCACAACGCTGCTCGGAAGGTCATCGCTTGGTCTGTGTTGTACACGAGGAGCGTCGGCAAAAGTTATCATTCAGGCCTCATCGAATAACACATCGGATCTCTTGAGCGTTATTGCACAGACGGTGCTGAGTCGCGCCTCTAATGTGAGAGCTGCTTTGAGCGTCTCGGTTTTGCATAATGAGGAAACGTTGGGACGATGATTCTGTGCGGGCTTGCAAATGGCAGAGATCATCGAACACCGAAATCTGCGAGGCAAAGGTGAAGCGCATGCCTCGGCAAACCGCTTCCTCGATACGGCCGGCGAAAAAAGTGCGACCTCGTTGCCAACTGGTTAGTCGATTAAAAAGGTTCGTGGGCGTCGGGAACCGTTCTAAGGTCTCGTGCCCCCAACCAAGGGGAGAGGGGTGGATATGCTTTGGACTATTTTTGTGGTCGTTCTGGTTTTGTGGCTTTTGGGGTTCAGTTTCCATATTGCCGGCAGTCTGATTCATCTTCTTCTGGTGGTCGCGCTCGTCGTCCTGGTCTTCAACTTGTTGACCGGCGGGCGGCGCAGTCTTTAATGCAACCGTCTTGCGTCTGTCAGAACTTCTGCGTGTAGATCTGTCGCACGCGTGGTGAATCAAAGGAGAAATATGAGATCGAGTAAGTTGTACGTTACGCTCCTGATGCTTCTTGCCATTGGAACGATGGTTGGTTGCTGGAGAGGCTCCGCCAAGTCGCCGGATGTTTCAGACAACATCCGCAATGCGCTCGACCACGGAGGCCTCAAAGAGGTCACCGTCAGTCAGGACCGTGACAAGGGGATTGTTACTCTTGGCGGGCAGGTCGAGACCGAGAGCGACAAGGCACAAGCCGAATCCTTGGCAAAATCGTTGGCCAACGGACAGGTCGTAGCCGATCAGATCGCCGTCATTCCAGCGGGCAGAGGAATCGAAACGAAAGCTGTGAATGACGATCTGGATCAGGGCATCGAAAAGAACCTGGATGCTGCGCTGATCCAGCATAGAATGCACGAAAGCGTGAACTACATGGTCAAGAACGGCGTGGTCACGCTGACTGGAGACATGAACTCGGAGCACCGGCGCAAGGCAGCCGAGCAGGTGGCATCCGCGGTCCCGAATGTGAAGCAGGTGGTGAACGCGCTCCAGGTGGTCAAACACCGCAAAGCCAGTTCGGGCGAATAGATACCCCGAGGTTCAAGGCCTGTTCATACCGGCTGGGCGCGCGACCCAACTCGCGAAGATCGGGCGAAATCGGGGCCTCACGGAGAGCCCTTCGTCCGTGGGGTGGAGATTAGGCGGAGGCCGAAGGCCCCTGCCTCGGAAGTCGTCTACCCCATGGAACCTGTGGAAATGCCTTAGAATCCAACCAATGCTAGTGAAAAATGGATTGGAGACAATCGGGGCATTTAACATCTTCACCCGCCTCAGGTTGCAGACCCGGGCACTTCTTGGTGTTCTGCTGGCGACGGCCTTGGCGCCCGCCATGGGTCAGACGACCGCTCCAATCGCTCTACCCGATCTGAAAACTGCCGAAACGCTGGGCGCGGAGCTTTTCGCCCGCTCAGGATCGACAGGTATGGTGCTGGTTGTGGTGCGTGACGACCAGGTTTTCTTTCATGGCTATGGCGAGAACGCGCCGCAGTCTGGCCAGGCACCGGCCTCCGACTCGGTGGTACGAATTTGCTCACTCACCAAGATCTTCACCTCCGACGTGCTGACCAAGCTGGTACTGGACAAGACCGTCCGCCTGGAAGACCCGCTGCAGAGTTACGCGCCGGCGCACAAGGTGGTGCCGATACGCAATAAGATCATTACCCTGGAAGATCTGGCGACGCACACGTCTGGACTGCCGCGCGAGGTGGGAAGCGCTCCGCGACACACGCCGCATTTCACGTTTCCCGATCGTGCGACCCGCTGGCGCTGGCTACCGAACCAGTATCTGCGCAGCACGCCGGGCAGTGAAGCGCTCTATTCGAACGTGGGCTTCGACCTGCTGGGCGATGCGCTCGCTGCGGCGGCGCATAAACAGTATGCGGCGCTGCTTGCGGAGCGAACCCTGCAACCTCTGGATATGTATGGGACAACGTACTTTCCCAATGTGGAGCAATGTGCGCGCCTGATGACCGGTGCGTACGAGGAAGGTCCCTGCACGGCGACCGAGGAGACAGCGGGAAGCTCAGGGCTTTACTCCACTCCGCGCGATATGGCGATCTGGCTCAAGTACCTGCTGGGCACAGGAGGGCCGGGCATTCCTGCGCAGAACCCGGCCGCCCAGGCCAGCTATCTGCGGGTGGCGGATCTGACCCGCGAGGCGGGGCTGGATCACGCCGGAAAGCCTTACGGGATCGGCCTCGGCTGGATGCACCTGGGCGCGCCGGGTGACCCGTCGGAGATTGTGCAGAAGACCGGCGGCGGAGCCGGCTTTCAGACGTATATTGCCCTGCATCATCCCAGCCGAACCGCCATTTTTGTAGCCGCCACAGACGGCATGGGGGAGTCGCACCAGAATCTCTTCGAGGGCGCCAACGACGTTTTGCTCGCCCTGGCGGGGCTGCCCCCTCTGCCCAAGGATGCGCCGAAGCGCGTGAAAGCGGCGAAAAAGCGTGTCCGCAGAATTAGGTCTCACTGAGAATTGGAACCGCAGCTGGCGACTGCGCATTTCCGCGCCACAACCGCGGGCGCATTTCCGCGCCACAACCGCGCGCGAGGGCAGGGAACTGTTCCCCTGGCCACATCGCTCCACGAAGTCACTCACCGGACCCGGAGTCCCGCGCAGATCCGTTCAATCCGCACTGACGGTGGAAGAAAGCCCCGCGAAGCCACTCGCTGGACGCGCAGTCCCAGTCCCGTTTTCCTGATCCTTGTATTGCAACTGGTAGAGCTTCCAATACAGTCCGCGCTGCACCAGCAGTTCCTGGTGAGTGCCCATCTCGCGCAAGTGCCCCTTGTGCATTACCAGAATGGTGTCCGCGCGCTGCACCGTGCTCAACCGATGCGCGATCAGCACGCTGGTCCGGCCCGCGACCATCCGTTCCAGCGCCCCGCGAATACGCAACTCGGTGTCGGTGTCCACGCTCGATGTGGCCTCGTCGAGAATCAGAATCCGCGGATCGTAGGCCAGCGCCCGGGCAAAATTCACCAGCTGTTTCTGCCCGGTGGAAAGGGAATTGCCACGCTCCAGCACAGCCTCGTTGAACCCGCCCGGCAGCGTCTCGATGAAGTCCAGCACATTTACGTCTTCGGCCGCCCGCCGCATCCGCTCATCCGTGATCTCCTGATTGCCCAGCCGGATATTCTCCGCAATCGTCCCTGTGAATAGGAACGGATCCTGCAACACCACGGCATAATGCTGCCGCAAGGCCTTCAGGTCCTGCTTACGCAGGTCTACGCCGTCCAGAAGGATTTGGCCTGCCGTCACGTCGTAGAAACGCATCATCAGGCTGGTCAGCGTCGTCTTGCCCGCGCCGGTGTGGCCCACAATGGCCACCGTCTGTCCCGGCTCCACGGTGAACGACACGTCCTTCAAGATCCATTCAATCCCGTCGAGTACGGTCAAATCGGGAGCTTCGACCGCGGCTAAAGCCGTAGACTCGAATTGCGCCTTTTCGGCACGGCTGAAGCCGTGCCCTTTCAAATCCGGAGCAGAAATTGCGTTGACCGCAGCACGCTGTTCATGGGTCAGCTTCTGGTAGGTGAACCAAACGCGCCGGAACTCGATCCGGTTGCTGCCGTCGCCGCTCTCGGTCACTGCTGGAGAGACAATCTCCGCCGGAGTGTCCAGCAGCTTGAAGATGCGCTCGCAGGCCGCCATCGCTGCTTGCAGAATGTTGTACTTGTCGCTGAGGTCCTGGATCGGCCGCCAGAAGCGTTGCGAATACTGAATGAACATGTTCAGGACGCCGATGGTTACCGCCCCCCGCGCCAGCACGCTGAACCCGCCCCACCACAGAACCAGCGCAATCGCGATCGACGAAAGCAGCTCCACGGCCGGGTAATACAGCGCATAGGCGTAAATCGTGTCCTTGAAGGCGATCATGTGCTGCTCGTTCACCGCTTTGAAGTCCTTGAACGCGCGCTCTTCGCGGTTGAAAAGCTGCACCACGCTCATCCCGCTGATGTGTTCCTGGGTAAAGCTGTTGATGCGCCCAATAGCGGTACGCACGCGCCGGTAGCTCTCGCGCACCGAGTCCCTGAAGATTCGCGTAACGATCCAGATCACCGGCAGCACGGCAAACGCCAGCAGCGCCAGCCACCAGTTGATGGTCAGCATCACTACGGCCATGATGGTCAGGTTGAAAAAGTCGTCCACGATAGACAGAACGCCGGCGGTGAACATCTCGTTGATCGCGTCCACATCCGAGGTCAGCCGCGTCACCAGCCGGCCCACCGCGTGCTGGTCGAAGAACGCGATGTCCATTCGCTGCATGTGCCGGAAGATGTCCCGACGCAGGTCGAACATCAGCTTTTGGCCGGTCCACTGCATCAGGTAGGTCTGAATGAATTCGAAGAACAGCGCGCAAAGCAGCGCCGCCATGAAGATCATTGCCAGCTGCGAGATTCCAGTCCATGGATCGGCCGAGAGCCGCCGCGTCAGCCAGTTGGTGGCCACCGATGGTTTCCCTGTCATATAGCGGTCGATGCCCACTTTGACCAGATACGGCCCGCTCACATCGCTGACCGACTTCAGGCTCACCGCCAGAGTAGAAACCGTCGCCTGAATCCAGTAGGGGCGCAGGTAGCTTCCCAGCCGCCAAAGCAGGTTCGAATCGAAACTTCCAACCGCAGGGTTCTCTCCGGGCTTCTCGGCAGCACCTTGTGCTGTCGCGGCTTGTCCAGTCGTGGCCTGCTCAGTCTTTTGCTCTTGTTTAGCTCCGGTCTTGTCTTTTTCAGCCCCGGATTTGTCTTTTTCAGCCATAGCTAGGTGGGTTTCCTGCTTCTTTTTCGGCTTCCACCTCCATTGTACGGTGACTCCGGCGGAATTCTGTTCCACCGATGCAGCCGCGAATCTGCCGACTCGCCATCCCCGCGTCAGCGGGGCGAACGCGCCAAACCGGGCCCCAAGGCGCTGCCGCCGATGCCAAGAAAAACCTGCGCGCACCCGCCGCTCGTAATCTGAGTGTGATACACTCACTACGAGTCGAGGACCTACCATGGACCAGCGCCACCCCCAGCTCTGCACCCTGATTGCCGCACTTGCAATCGGATGCGCCGTGCTGGTGCTGGCTGCCCCCTATTCGAATGACCGGGGAAGCGCGTGGAGTTTGAGTGGCAACGTGCTCCACCAGGCCACCCTCTCGCACGCCACTCACGCCAGCGGCGCCAAGTCGATCCTCTCCGTTCCGGCTGCTGCAACTTCGACCCAGCGACGGGCCTCAGTTCTGCCCCAGCACTATGCCGGCCTGGCTCCGGCAGCCCCACTTCTGCCCGTATCCTTTCAGCGCCCTCCTCCCTTTCAACGCGCGTAAAGCCTGTGTACGATCCGGCCCCTGGGTGTATTTAGCCCTCGGCCCCGATCTCACCGCATGCATTCCTCGTCGCGATGTTGAAGGAGTTCCATGAGTTCCAATCTCCCAGTTCTTTTTGCCAGCGCAGCTGTCTGTGCGCCGCTGCTGGCCATCGTTCTGATTCTTGCGTACTACTACCTGCTCCGGCTTGTCGTGAAGCGGCTCAAGCCGCAGGCGCGCCGCCGCGTTTTCTGCCCCTCCTCTTTCGCGCTCGGTATGGCTTTTCAATTCATGCAGGTCTACCACCGGCCCAGCATGGTCTACGTGATTGAAGCCAAACAGGAACAGCAGCCCGAAGAGGAGGAGTCCGGCGACCCCGACACTCCTCTCCGCTATTTCCACCGTCAATTACGAAGGATTCGCCAAGGGGAGCCGCTGGAACTGCTTGTACTGCGGTTGTGAACTGAGATTGTGAGCAGTGCCTCCAGCACAGTCTCCGCGCGTTCTTGGAGCGCGGACCGGCCGAAGGCGTTTGCCGCACCGCAGGTGCCCGCAGGCGCCAACCCCTCAGCATTTACACTGATAAACGGAGATTCCTGTGTTCTTTGATAAAGTTCTTACCCGCATATTTGGCACCGCGAACGACCGCATGCTTAAGCGGCTCTGGCCCGTTGTGGCCACCATCAACGAGCTGGAAGCGGAGATCAAGCCGCTCACCGACGAGCAGTTGAAAGCCAAGACCGTCGAATTCCGAGCCACCATTGCGGCCAGGCTGCAGGGACTCACCGACGCTGCCGAGATCAAGGCCGCCGAAAAGGCCGCCCTCGACGAGATCCTGCCCGAAGCCTTCGCCGTTGTCCGCGAGGCCGGATGGCGCGCCGTTCAGATGCGCCACTTCGACGTCCAGTTGATCGGCGGCATGGTTCTGCATCAGGGCAGGATTTCCGAAATGCGCACCGGCGAAGGCAAGACCCTCGTCGCCACTCTCTCCTGCTATCTAAACGCCCTAGCCGGTCACGGCGTCCACGTGGTTACCGTCAACGATTACCTGGCCAAGCGCGATGCCGAGTGGATGGGCAAAATCTACGAGTTCCTCGGCCTCACCGTTGGCGTCATCGTGCACGACCTCTCCGACGAAGAGCGTAGGGCCGCCTATGGCGCCGACATCACTTACGGTACCAACAATGAGTTCGGCTTCGACTACCTGCGCGACAACATGAAGTTCGACCTAAAGGACTGCGTGCAGCGTGGCCAGTACTACGCCATTGTCGACGAAGTTGACTCCATCCTCATCGACGAAGCCCGCACCCCACTCATCATTAGCGGTCCCACCGATCAGACCACCGACAAGTACGCCCGCGTCCGCAAGATCATTCCCCAGCTCGTGAAGGGCGAAGAGATCGAGGAGAACGAGACCAAGTACCTGACGGGCGACTACATCGTCGACGAGAAGCAGCGGACTATTGGCGTCACCGACGACGGCTGGGTCACCATCGAAGGCCTGCTGGGCATCGACAACATCGCCGACGCTGAAAACTGGGACCTCAAGCACTACGTCGAAACCGCCATCAAGGCCCACGCCCTCTACCGGCGCGATGTCGAATACGTCGTCAAGGACGGCGAAGTTATCATCGTCGACACCTTCACCGGACGCCTCATGCCCGGCCGCCGCTGGAGCGACGGTTTGCATCAGTCCATCGAGGCCAAGGAAGGCGTCAACATCCGCAAGGAAGACCAGACCCTTGCCACCATCACCTTCCAGAACTACTTCCGCCTCTACAGCAAGCTCAGCGGCATGACCGGCACCGCCGAGACCGAGGCCGCCGAATTCGAAAAGATCTACAAGCTTGAGATCATGGTGATCCCCACCAACAAGCCCATGCTCCGCCACGAAAACCCCGACGTCGTCTACCGCACCGAAAAAGAAAAGTACAAAGCGGTCGCCGACGATATCGCCATTCTCCACGAGGCCAAGCAGCCCGTGCTGGTGGGTACCACGTCGATTGAAAAGTCCGAACGCCTCTCCGCCATACTGCAGCGCAAGGGTGTCCGCCACGTGGTCCTCAATGCCAAGTTTCACGAGCTGGAAGCCGAAATCGTCGCCCAGGCCGGCCGTCTCGGCACTGTCACCATCTCCACCAACATGGCCGGCCGTGGTACGGACATCCTGCTCGGCGGGAACCCTGACTTCATGGCCCGCCAGGAACTGGTGAAAAAGGGCCGCGCCCGCGCCATCAGCGTGGCCGAGGGCGCCATCAGCCCCACCGCTCCCGCCGGCTTCCTGCGCTTCTACTACAAGGGCCAGGAGTTCGAAATCGCCGAAGACGACTGGACGCCCACCTTTGCCGCCCACGCCGAAGCGGCCCGCCAGGATCACGCCCAGGTCATCGAGGCCGGCGGCCTTTTCATCCTCGGCACCGAACGCCATGAGTCACGCCGCATTGACAACCAGCTCCGCGGCCGCGCAGGACGTCAGGGCGACCCCGGCGCATCCCGCTTCTACCTCTCTCTCGAAGATGACCTGATGCGCATCTTCATGAAGCAGTGGATCAGTCCCCTGATGGAAAAGCTGGGTATGGAAGAGGGCGTGCCGATCGAGTCGCGCATGATTTCCAAAAGGATCGAAGGCGCGCAGAAGGCCGTCGAAGCGCAGAACTTCGAGTCCCGCAAGCACCTCATCGAATACGACGACGTGATGAACAAGCAGCGCGAGGCCGTCTATGGACTCCGCCGCCAGCTCCTCGAGGGCGTGGAGCAGCGCGAACTCATCCTCGAAGATTACGTCGGCGGAATCCTTAGCTCCGTCCTCGACGAGTTTGCCGCAGAAAACATCCACCCCGCCCAGTGGAACATCAAGGGCATGGAAGAGCGCCTCATCGGGCAGTTCGGCCGCGGGCTGGAGAAATCGGGAATCAAGCCCCTCGAAATCTCCCGACACGAATTGGGCGAGGCCTTCTTCGACAAGCTCAAGGAAGACTACCAGGCCAAGGAACAGATTCTGGGAGCCGACCAGATGCGCTACCACGAACGCATGGTCATGCTCAGCGTCGTTGACGGCCTCTGGAAAGATCACCTGCTGGCCATGGATCACCTCAAGGAAGGCATCGGCTTGCGCGGCTACGCGCAGCAGGATCCGCTCGTCGCCTACAAGCGCGAGTCCTACGACATGTTCGAGGCCATGATGCTCAAGTTCCAGGAAGACACGGTTCGCTTCCTCTTCCGCATGCAGATCCTCGGCCCCGACGGCCAGCCGGTCAATGCTGCTCCAGAAATTCGCCGCGAGATTCCTGCCGCTCCGCCAGTCGCCAGCGCGGCCCATCCGCTCACTGCCGATCTTGCTCCGCGCGAAATCTCCATCTCCACGCGCCAGGCATCCACGACCATCGACGCTCTTGAAAAGGAGTTCCTGCGCAAGAAGCAGCGGGAGCTTTCGGCTGCCAGCATGGCTGGCTCCGGAGATGCAGTCAAGGCCGCTCAGCGCCGCACTGGCGAGAAGGTAGGGCGCAACGATCCTTGCCCCTGCGGTTCCGGCAAGAAGTACAAAAAATGCCACGGAGCCGAAGCGTAGGGAGCTGCCCCAAGGAATCGGGCGCACCACCCTCGCCGCGTCCGCGCTTTTTGCGGCTGGCTTGGGAATGACCAAAACGATCTGGGCCAATGTAAACACTGGTTCTCAGAGAACAGGTGTTTACATTGGCCTTCTTCTCTATCCCGCCAGCTCGCTCAACGGCCTGCCCGCTGACTTGGTAACCGAGCCAACTGGGCTAACTTCGATCAGCTGCGGGCCCGCTAAAGCATTTTCGGAATTGGTGTAGACCGAAAGCACACGCTGAAGTGGCTTTTTCCTCAAGGAAAAGCCACCTTTCACAGCTCTCAAAAAGTCTACGTGTATTCCGAAAATGCTCTAATTGGCCCGCGGAAAGTCGATTTCCACCACCTCGGTGGTCTCTGCCGATCCCGCCGCAAACTTCATTTTTTTCACTGCTTCCTCGGCGGAAACCGATAGAATCCTGTTCCCCTCCACCGTCTTGACGCCAGTCACTTTCCCTTCCGCATCGACGGTTGCTTCAATCTTCACCAGTCCAAATATATGCATGCGCTTGGCGATTTCCGGATACATCGGCACCACCCGCAAACGCACCGCCCGATCGCTCGCGGCCAGTGCCGGCAAGGCCAGAACGACCATGCAGACAACCAAAAACAATCGCAGGATGAAGACGCTCATTACATTTCGCCCTTTTGTGCGTGCAACGCAAAAAATGGGACCCATACTAACCTCCTGGTAGCTCATGCTGAGCGTATCGGACCAGCTCTGGAGTAGATGAGAGTCTTTACAGGATCTTCACGGAGGAATGGGAGAAATTTAGTCCCAATACGGAACGAAGAAAAGGGGCGGGAGTTTCTCCCGTCCCTTCTCAACCTGCTATCTCAATCCAACATCGCCCTCAAGGCTGCAACCTGGTTCCCAGCGAAGATTTACCCCACAGCTTTATTGCGCCAATGCAAAGTTGATATCCACGGTGACGATTTCTTCGGCGTCGCCGGGAACGAACTTCCATTTGTGCACTGCGTCCTCGGCGGCTTGCGACAACATGCGATTGCCTTCTACCGTCTTCACTGCGGTCACCTTGCCGTCGGGGGCAACCGTGACCTCCATTTTCACCGCTCCGGTGATCTTCATCCGCTTGGCGATCTCAGGATAAAGCGGGTTCACACGCGTCTTCACTGCGCGGTCGGCGGCGAACGCGGGCATTGCCAGGACCAGCAGCACCGCAAACGCGGCGGCTCGAAACGACAGCGCCAGCAACTGCGACATCGTGCAATTGTGATCGATTAAGCTTCCGTTACGCATCGTTTGATCCTCCATCGAGCGAGATCGGTGCTGCAAAGTATCGGCGACTTGGAGGCGATAGGTCTTCAGGGCACTGGTACTGTCGGTTTAATTGAAGTTCAGCGAGAGACACGGTTGCCGACATCCCGTGCCTCCGCCTTCCGTTCGTGCTGAATTCTTAGCCGCCGAGCGAGAACGTCACATCGACTTCTGCCGTGCCAGCGCCGGCTCCCGCCTCGAACTTCCATTTCTTCACTGCTTCTTCCGCTGCGGGCGCCAGCATCTTGCTGCCGCTCACGGTCTTCACCGCGGTCACCTTGCCCTCCGCGTCCACAGTGGCTTCGACCTTCACCTGTCCAGAAATCTTCATGCGCTTGGCCAACTCGGGGTAAACCGGAGCGACACGCGAGACAACGCTCCTGTCACCAGCGGCATGCGCGGGGGCGGAAAGCACGAGCATGGTACCGAGTACTAGCGTGTGGAAGAGCACCATCGAGGTGCACCGCGCCATATGCGCGTGTTTTCCAGTGCCAACTTCTTTCATGGATAATCCCCTGGAGCACAGCTTGCTCAAACAAGTTATCGGCTTGCAAAGTGTTGGCATTAGGTGAATCTGAGAATATGGGGTGGAAAAAATACGTCTTTCGTGCTAGGCAAGGATCGAATTGGGCCATGCGCCGCCCAAAACGAAAGGCTGAATCCCCCGGGACAAATCGCCCGGAAAACCCAGCCTTGGAGTTGAATCTCGGTTTCGACTCCCTCTGCCAAGGACGTCGAATCTGCTTGCGAATTATTGCTGAAAGCTGATCTGAATCTGCTCCGTCGAGACACCCGCGCCCGACTCGAATTTCCACTTGCGCACCGCCTCTTCCGCAGCTGGCTCCAGCATGCGGTTGCCGCTGATCGCTTTGGCTTCTACAACATTGCCGTCCTGGTTAACCTTCGCTTCCACGGTCACGGCGCCTGAAATCTTCATGCGTTTCGCCAACTCCGGGTAAAGAGGGGCAACGCGCGACTTCACCTCGCGGTCGCCCGCGGCATGGGCAGGCACGGCAAAAACCGCGGCAAGAGCGATAAGAGTGCTGGGAATCACGATAGAGGCAACAGTGCGAAATACAGTCTTGGGGCTAAAGAAAAATACCATTTTTGCTTGCAAATCTCCTGACGAATGAGTTTCTTGGGTAATCACTTTATCGCCTGAAAGTAACCTGCCATTAGTTTTTACTATTCTTTCATCTCGCATTGCGAGATGAGCCTTCCGGCACTGTCCGACCCGATCCTGCCAACGTGTGCCGGCCCTCGCCGCTGTATCTGCGACCCGGGTGGGTTGCCTCAAGGCCGATTGCGGGAAAGGCTAAGCTCCCCGCGCTATCGCCTCAAAGGTCAGATCCTGCGCTGCCGAAGCGTGCTCTTCTCGCCACAGGTCGAAGAGCCGCCCATAGCTGAGGGTCAGATATTGCTCCTGGGGCACGCCGATCCGCGCGGCGGCCCTGTCGATCCATTCCGCCGAGCCTTCCAGCTCCGCGTAATTGCCGATCGGCGTCTCGTCCACCACGCAATGTCCCTCGCCGTCGGTCCACTCCGCGCGCCACTTCTCGTAGCGGAAGGCGGGGGTCAGTCCCAGCGACCGGAACACCTCGGCCAGCGCCGCGCCATCGGCCACTTCGGTCTCCGTCTCAATGCGGTGCTTGTGCAGATCTTCGGCCGGTCCGTCATCGGGCGGCCGCTTGTGCGTCAGCACGCACCGCCCCGCATACTCGCGGATGCGCAAAATCTCCGTGCGCGCCCGCATCTGCCGGTTAGGCGTGTCATAGAGAACGTTGCACTCGAAGGCCCGTGGCGTTTGCAGCGTGAAGCCCGCAGCCTCCAGGCGCCCGGTCAGATCCGCCAGGTCCTGCACGTGGAACTTGATCTCGGTTTCGATGGCCATCTTATGAGCAGTGTATACGGCGGGTGGCGGCGCCAAGTGGAGGAGGTAGCTGGCGTCCTGTGTCCCGAGAGGCGAAAATGGAAAAGTGAAGACATTGCGATTGAACGTGGACGCCGGGCGTCTGCACTCGGAGGACTCTCAGGCAGCGCTCGCTCAGGCCGTACAGATTCTCCTCTCCGGCGGCCTGGTGGCCCTGCCCACCGAAACCGTCTATGGACTGGGCGCAAACGCTTTGGATGCCGCCGCCGTCGCACGCATCTTCGAGGCCAAAAAACGTCCCTCCTGGGATCCGGTCATCGCCCACATCTCCAGCCTCGACATGCTCGATGGCCTGGTTGCTGAAGTTCCCGAATCGGCCCGCAAGCTGATGGAAGCCTTCTGGCCCGGCCCGCTTACCCTGCTGTTGCCGCGCACGCAGGCCGTGCCCGATGCGGTGACTGCCGGGCGTCCCCTGGTGGGCGTGCGCATGCCGGCCCACCCGGTCGCGTTGGCACTTATCCGCCAGGCCGGCGTTCCGGTGGCTGCGCCCAGCGCCAACACCTTCGGACACATCAGCCCCACCACCGCGGCCCACGTGCTGGAAGACCTCGACGGCAGAATCGATGCCGTGCTCGATGCCGGTCCCACCGTGCACGGAGTGGAGTCCACAGTCCTCGATCCCTGTCAGTCGCCAATGGTCATTTATCGTCCCGGCGCGGTTACAGCCGAGCAAATCCGCCAGGTCGCCGGAGCCGTCGAGATCTATCGCTCAGATGCACCCCTTCTCGATGCCACCACCGACGAATCTCCGGCCGCGGCGCTGCCTTCTCCGGGCGTAGGCCTGCGCCACTATGCGCCGCGCGCAAAGCTGGTCCTGCTGGATTGCGAAGCCGATTCCGAGATGGACATGGACTCCGGACTACCCGAGCTGGCCCGCAGAATTGCGGAAGCAATCGAGGCGCGTCCGCTTGAAGACGTTGGACTCCTGGTTCCCGACGAACTCGGCGCGAGCTTTCCCGCGCACAGGGTTTTCTTTTTGGGCCGCTGGGGCGCGCGGGAAGAAATGGCCCGGGAACTCTATGCCGGACTGCGCGCCCTCGATGCCGCGGGCTGCACCACGATCCTGTGTCCGCTGCCGCCTGCCCATGGAATCGGGGCAGCCATTCGCGACCGCCTGCGCAAAGCCGCCCGCACGGAGTAGGGTTTCCTCGTAGGAGGAACGTTTCTCTGTTCCGAAGGAAATGGGCTTTACGCCTGCCATTACGGGCTGCGAAAAAAATTCAACATTCCGTTCCTACAGAGGAGATTTGTCGGCGTTTTTCACCAACAATGGTGCAAAAAAACCGACAGAAAACCGGGGAAAAACTTGACGGGCTCGGCAGGAGTCCGCGGATTCGGCCAGAAAAGCGGCCTGCTTCAGAGAATGACGAAATTCTCCGCAACAGGCTTCGCGCAGAAATACCGGGGGGAGGGGGTACGCATTTTCGTACCTATCAATAACATTGCAAAAGAGTTAGACGGGAAGAAAAGGGGCATTTTGCGGCCTTTTAGGCACCTTAACGCATCGATTGCCGCGCCTGCGGAGACTGGCAGCCAATCGCGTGGACATCACCTCGATGACAGACTCGCCGTTTCGCGCCGCCCTTACAGGGCTCCGAGTCATCGATGGTCCGCTCTCCCAGCGCTGAATCGCTGGGAGAGCCAACATTGCGCCTCCGGCGCGATAGAAACAGGAACCAATCCGGTCAACAGATTGGCTTCTTGCGATTGCGCCGAGGAGACCGGTGATTCCTCAAGCGACGGACGGCCATTCGTGATGCCATTATGGGGCGAAACGGGGAAATGATCCGCAAATGCCGCCGGCCGCGGTCTAGAGCCTGCGATGAACTTTCGCGCCCGCGCGAAGGTTGGTCACTGGCTCTAGCCGAAGTGGGGGCAGTTGCGGGAGTTCAGGCATTCGTCGGCGATGCGGAGCCGCTCGACAGGCCGTCCGGCGACCAGATGTTCAGAGACGATTTCCGCGGCATCGGCGGGCTGCACGCTGCCATACCAGACTGCGCCTGGATAAACCACAACAACCGGGCCATGCTCGCACTGGTCCAGGCAGCCAGACTTGTTGATGCGAACCTTTCCCGCCAGCCCGGCTTCCTTGGTCAGTTTCTGCAAGCGGACATGCAGATCGCTGGTTCCGTCGGCGGTGCAGGAGGGCCGGGGCGCATCCGCTGGCCGGGAATTGTGGCAAACAAAAACGTGGCTTTCGAAGGCAGGCAAGCGGTTCTCCTGTGGGGCAGCGGCTCGCGCCGGGTTCTTATTGGTTTATATCAGTCCTTGCGTCCGTTTTCAGTTCCCGAGGGGAGAATCGGGATGCGGGATAAGGCGCGGCTGTTTGTTTTCTTGCTTAAGCTGTCGATTCGACATGGGTAAGGCCTGTCGGGTCCCATTTGGCAAGTTGGCCCCCGCTGGCGCGGGGATGGCGAGTTGGCCGGTTGGCACGGGCGCTGCGAAAGTTTATGGATTCGGATTTCTCGCAGGCACCCATATCTGAGAGAATGGGTACTTGACTATGAGCATTGAAAACCTTATTTCGCTGAAAGACGACATGGTGGCCTTTATCGAAGGCCATGGACTCCGCCGCATCCCCGGTTACGTGACCGAAGACATCCCCTCGATTGTGTGGGAAGATGCGGAAAACCCTGACGCTTGGAAGGACTTTGTGGAGATGGCCAAGCACGTTGGCGCTCCCTTTGTGACCTTCAGCGAGATGACGCTGGAAGGCGAAGAGCTGGACGCGCTGATCGAAGAAGCCGAGGAGATGAACTTCCCGGATGAGGAAGCCACCGAACTGGTGGAAGCTCAATGGCTGCGCAAGTACGCGGGTAACGTCGGCTACATCCAGATCGGGTACGTCTATCAGGGCATTGCGTTCCTGCACGAGACCACCACCGAGTGGTACGAGCGCTTCCAAACCCTCGTCGAGGATATCGAGAGCTTTCAGGACATCGTGATCGAAGACAAAGATCACGAGTGCGACTGCGGTCACGATCACGAGGACGAGGACGAGGACGAATAAGCTGGGTGAATCCATCCAGTCTGGAGTGCGCGGCTGAGAGAGCGCGGTGCAGCCTGCAGCTGAATTGCAGGCTGGAAGCGCTCGAAAGCCAGATCGGCGAAAGATCGTCTTCTGCCGGCCCGATGCCGGTCGCGTTCCGCGGTTGTTCCGAGAAAAGGATCAGGTTGGCCGCGCCCAGAAGGGTTGCGGGCGCTGAGCTTGTATTCAAAATCGGATTCCAGAGATTGGGATCGATAGGCGACTGACCGTGCTTGGCCGTGATAACGATCGGCGTTGACCGGTACAAGCCGCTGGTCCTCGATGGGATCCTCGATGCGATCCTCGATGCGATCTTCGATCTCCGGGGGCGCAACGTCTATCCCAAGGCAACGAGCGGGTGGTGTACCCAAGCGTGCCCACTTATCTCAACACCATCAGCCAGGCCACCACGGGCGGCACGGCGGCGCTGCAATCCCGCGTGCCGAACACCAGCTTCGGTTCCATCATCGGAACACTGCCCTGGGCAACCTCGAGCTACAAAAGCCTGCAGGCCAAGGTGGAGAAGCGATTCTCCACGGGCGTATATCTGCTGAACTCCTTCCCCTGGTCCAAGGCCATCGATAGCGCCGAGCAGGCGCTTGACGGCGGCGGTTGCAACAACTGCGGCAATGGCATCCCTTCGGTGCAGAACATCTAGGATTGGCAAGCGGACCGGGGCATCGCCGGGTATAACCATCCCTTCTTGAACACCACTTCGCCGGTCTGGTCGGTGCCTGTGGGCGTCTCACGGCGATTATTACAAATGCAGAAAAGGAGTTAGTATTCGCGAAGCTCGTCTTCGATAGTGGCAACGCATAAGCACTATCCGCTTGCGACCATCGTGATTCGCGGCCAAGGCCAGTCCATTGCCCAACTGCCGGCCTTCATATTTGTATGTCAAAACGAGCGAGCAATTCGCGGCGTCCTGCGCGGGTGAGCGAGAGCGCGCGGGAATCCGAGTTCTGGAAGAGCGCGATGTGGTGATCCAGCGGCTGAATCAGGACGAACCGGGGCAGTTGGGCAAACTGACGCGCCGCATGGCCGAGGCGGGGGTGAACATAGAGGTTCTTTATAGCGACCACGAGCATCGGCTCATTCTGGTTGTCGATAAGATCGAGGAAGCGCGGGCAGTGGCGGAAGCATGGACTGAGGAACGTGAAGCGCGTCGAACGGCTTCGACTAACAACGATGCCCAAAACGGAGACACACAATGAGAGATCATTCCTATGCTGTGCAGGTTCATTGGACGGGGAACACGGGCGAGGGGACAACGAACTATCGCAGCTATGCGCGAGACTATGTGATTCAGGCAGAGGGAAAGGCGGCGGTGGAAGGCTCCAGCGATCCTGCCTTTCGCGGGGACGCGCGTCGCTACAATCCGGAAGAGCTTCTGGTGGCCAGCCTCTCCTCCTGTCACATGCTGTGGTATCTGCATCTGTGCGCGGTGAATGGCGTGGTCGTGACGAGTTATGAGGATGCGGCATCGGGAACGATGCAAGAGACCGACTCCGGCAGCGGCTCATTTGCGAAAGTGGAACTCAACCCTAAGGTCACCATCGCATCCACTTCCGATCCGACTAAGGCTTATGCGCTCCATGCAGAAGCGCACAAATGCTGCTTCATCGCGAATTCAGTGAATTTCCCGGTGCAGATCGCGCCGTCCATTGTGAAATCACCCGCCTATGACTGAAAAGGGAGATGGCGAATGAGCGGATCCACGAGGCGTATATCGAAGGTCACGGCTGCGCCGGAAACAAGCGCGGGGTCGGGAGCCTGAAAGAACGGATCGACACGTACCGTGCCGGCGAACCGGTCGGCTGGCCCCTTTTGTGGACGCTTGCGAACCAACTCCCGTGATTTTCATTTCCTGCTCCATTCGTTGCTATCGATTTGTCATGCGCTCAACTTCCGCCGGGTATCGGTCTCCGACGATTGGAATATTCTTCAGAATTCCATCAAGCTCATGGATCTCTTCCGGCGTGAGTTTCAAGATTGTTGCGCCGATGTTTTCTTCCAGACGCTCAAGCTTCGTCGTGCCGGGAATGGGGACAATCCAAGGTCTTTGTGCAAGAACCCAGGCCAGAGCAATCTGCGCGGCGGTTGCCTGCTTCCTGGCCGCGAAGGATTGGATTGCATCGACCAAAGCGCGATTTGCCTTACGGGCCTCGACGCTGAAGCGAGGGAACGTGCCGCGGTTGTCTTCCTTATCGAACTGGGTCTGCTCGGTCACCGAACCTGCCAAAAATCCCTTACCCAGCGGGCTGAAGGACACCAGGCCGATCCCGAGTTCCTCAAGTGTGGAAAGAATCTCTCCTTCTGGCTGTCTCCACCACAATGAATATTCGCTTTGAAGCGCCGTTACAGGTTGGACATGGTGGGCGCGGCGAATCGTATGCGCGCCTGCTTCGGAAAGACCGAAGTGGCTGACCTTTCCCTGCTCGATCAAGGCCTTGACCGCTCCTGCCACGTCTTCGATCGGTACTTCAGGGTCAACGCGATGTTGATAAAGCAGATCGATTCTCTCGACACGAAGACGCTTCAGAGAGGCTTCCACTGTTTCCACGATGTATTCCGGCCGGCTGTTTAAACCGGTTGGGTGAGGATTACCCGATGTGTCGAATTGAAATCCAAACTTTGTTGAGATCACGACCCGATCCCGCACCGGAGCCAGCGCTTCACCCACAAGTTCCTCGTTCACGAACGGGCCGTAGACCTGTGCCGTGTCGAAGAAAGTAATTCCGCGGTCCACAGCACCGCGTAATAACGCGATCATCTCCTGCTTGGTTCCGGGAACGGGACCGTGCCCCGCGCTTGCCCGCATGCAGCCCAGCCCGATCGCTGAGACTTCAAGGCCACTCCGGCCCAGTTTACGCATTTCCATTTGCCCCTCCTTTTGCGATTACAAGCTTTGCGATTACAAGCTATGCGACCACAATCTGCTGGCGATCCTCGGCGCATAACGTATGCGATGCGCTTGGCACAAGACGCGGAACGATCGAAAGGTATAGCCGAGTTCGAAGCTTCTCCTAGAAAGCACCCAGCTTGCAGCATATGTCGACGGCGCTCGATCGGGTTTGATTGCCAATGGACGACGTAGAAGAAATGACCCGCGCTACCTTGAATTCTCGATTGGGTTCAAAGGTACTTGGACTTGCGTGGCATTGGCGCCATCGACGATCAGTGTCCCCGAAGGATGTTGCTCGGGCGCGACCATTCGCCACGAAAGCACGATTGTTTTCTCTTCGCCTGGCAGCATCTCAAAAGCGTTATCGCTGAACTCCGTCAAATACGGCTGAGGACCTTTCGGGTCCCACTCCATGCGGAGCCTCACCAAATGAGCATAGGAAGCGCCGTTCTTGAGAATGATTTGGCGCGTGCCGGCAACTTGCAATGTCCGCGGACCGGTGACTAAATCAAAGCTAACATCGATTTTGGTTTCCGGCTGCTCTTTGAGCGTTTGGAAGAGTGGCTTTTCGTTCGCATCCAGAAGCTCTTCCGAGGAAAGCACGGGTTGTTGACCAGAGGCAAGCGCCACCAATCCAATGAACGTCTCAAAGAAAGCGCGATTGCCAGGATCGCGAATCAGTTGCTGCCCGAGCAGATAATTGTTCCTGGCATGGGAGGGCGTGAATCCGGTAAAGCTTACCGTATGTCCTTTCCCGAACTGTCCATCCACGAGCAAAGGCTCCCCATGGACGGTGAGCAAGGTGTGGCTTCCGGGGCGCGGACTAACTTGATTGAAGGCCTCGACACCGTAATGCCGAAGAAGAGCGAGGCCCGGCCAGCTTGTTCCTTCGGATGCCTGGATATCACGCAAACCCGCTTCGCTTTGCAGGGTGTCATCGAGGGTGTGCTCGCCAAAAACGAGGTCGTCCCGGTTTTGAATTGCGACCGGCAACAAATCGGCAAGGGCGGTTAACTCAATAAGTGCCTGGCGCGCATTGCCGCCGTGGTAACTGGCTTCGCCGCCACTGTGAATGAATCCTGTTCCTGCCGACACAGCATCCTTAATTCCATTTGCCACCGCAGGATCGAGAACCTTTGCGAAATTCTCGAAGGTTGCCAGCCAAACCACATCGTATTTCGCATGCAACGCCGCGCCATCCGCTAAATCGTCGAAGCGTCCCACCGACTCTTCATCCCGCACGTCCACCTTGACGCCTACGCCGCGCAGCATCTCGGCAATAGGAGTCGTCGATGTGGATTGGCCGATCAGCAGCACGCGGATTGGGTGCGCGAAAGCGCGGGGCACCACTTTCACGAAGGTCGTGTCTTCCGCTTTGTCTTCAGAATGCGCAGAGGTAACCGAGGCGCGTACAACGTAAACTCCGGCCTCCGCCGGCAGAATCCAGTCAAGGGCTCCCACCTCTGCTTTACCGTCGGTCGGAACTTCCTTATTAAAGCTTCGGCCGAAGACTTTGTTTCCATGCAGGTCGTAAACCGTACAAAGTATCGTCGCATCGACGGGATGATCGAGGTCGTTGATGACCCAAACCGGAATGGACAAGTTGCTCCCCGCCACTTGTGATTCGAGCGCATTTTTATAGGCAAAGTTCACCGCGAGACGCGATTGCGCGCGCTTCATCCACCAATAACTTACCTTGGGAATCCGATCCAGATCGACGATGCCGAAACGAAAGCCTGGTCCGATCTCAAGGAAATCCCAGAAGCGAATTCCATTGATGGGCTCATATTTCTTGCGCCGATAAGCCTCCGTGGCGTACTTCAACAGAAAGGCCTGATAGGTTTGCGTATCATCGACCAGATCGCGGGGAGAACGGATGTCTCGATCCACATAGTGTTCCGAGCGATAGAGCATGCTGTAGAGCGAGTCGTATTCGGAACTGGAGAGATAGGAATAGGCCGAGATGTCAATGGGAAGACCAAACCAGCGCGGCTGCGCATGGTCCTCGGGATTCCACTGCTCTTTCGCGGTCAAATAGCTGCCCAGCTTTTCGTACGAGGACATCGAGATTCCGCCGTACTCGGAGACAAAGTTTATGCTCGCGTCGAAGTGCTGCTGGTAGTCTCCGGAGTCGCCGCGATAGCCGGCAGTGGCCATCCAAAAATGCTTTTCTCCCAGATCACACAGGCTGGGATGAAATATGGCGCCCGGCGCCAAATGGGTTACGATGCTGCGCATCTCATCGCTGAAAGCTTGATAGCCCGATTGATCGAAGATGACGCCGTCGAACCCCCATGCGCCACCGGCATCGTGCGATTCGGCGATCGGCGCCCACTCGACGATGGCAGGATGGCTGCGCAACGCGGTTACGATTAGTTCGATCTCTTTCTGTGCTTCCATCAGGAACGGTTTGCGCCTTGGACTGTTGACCGCAAGAGCGTTGCCTGGTCCAAACTGTGGAAAAGGCATCTCCACCACGATTAGAATGCCTAACTCGTCGCAGAGATCGTAGAAATCGGGTTTTTCAACTACCGTAAAGTTCACGAGCAAGTTGAGGTTGGCATCGCGAAACAAGCGCAGATCGCGGTCGTAGGAAGTCCAAGTGGAACGCGAGCCGAAATAATCCTCGATAGGAAACCACGACGCTTTGATGAAGATGCGCTTTCCATTCACGCGAAAGGTCATGTCGGCATCGCGTGTCACGGTACGAATGCCAAAGCGAATGGACTGGGTGTCTCCTCCGGTGGCTTCGCGCGCCTTGATTGCGGCATTTTCCTTTGACGCCGACAGAACGCGCGCCGTAAGCCGGTAAAGGTTCTGCGCTCCTGAGTCCCACGTCCACCACAACTGGGCCTTGTCTACGCGCACTTGGGTGTGAAACTCCGTCTTGCCTGGCACCGCGTTCACCGGGATGCTAACTGGCGGCAAGTTTGGCCCGGCGAAGTTGGCCGGCGCGATGTCGAGAGCAACGGATAGTTGAGACGAGAACTGACCGGCATTCTCGACCGTACCGCCAACCTCCAACAGCGCGCTGCCATCGGGCTGAATTGAAATCGTGCGCGCATAGAGATCGCTGAAGGTGAGCATGTTCATCGTAACCAGACGAACACTGCGCCAGAGCCCCATGGAAAACACAGCGTTTCCGTGCGCGGGCAGACCATCCCAATTCGCGCTGAAGGTATAAGGGGGGTGACTCAGTGTCGTCGTGCCCGAATACACGCTCATGCTGAAATTGCCGTTCATATACTCGGTGAAACCACGGTCTTTGGGAACCCACGGGTGGGTTACGCGAATGGCTAAGACATTGTCGGCTCCGTAGCGCAATGTGTCGGTCACATCGAAGGAGAACGGGACAAAGGTACCTTCGTGGTCGCCAAGATGCTTGCCATTCAACCAGACGCCGGCGAAGTAATCGACGCCATCGAATTGTAAAAGCACCCTTTTGCCATGTTGCGGCCGCTGCACTTTGAGATGCTTGCGATACCACCATTCCTGCCGATTGATGCTCGTGATCTCATTGCTCTGCCGAAAGAGATCCTGGCCTTTGATTCCTAGCTGCAACTGGACTTCACCGGGCACTTCAACGCGCCGGAAGGCATGGTCGTCGAAATCGATGTTTTGCGCACCGGCAGTTTCTCCCGCGCCCATTGCGAAGGAACCTAGCGTCCAATCGGTTCCATCCAGAGTCTGCTCGAAACGAGACGTAGAAACATCGGATGCGCGCTGCGCGACTGCCGAGTGGCACACAACCAAACCGGCCCAGAACACGAACACCGCAGAAGCGATGCGGCGAAAGAAGAATAGTGTCCGTGGCGTGAATACAAGATTTGACATCGAATTACGCCCTCCGAAGGTCTTCGGTGAATCTTCGCACATTCATGCTCACTGGCGCGATGCTGGCGGCGGTGGGCTGGAGCACTTCCGGTGAGATTTCGAAAACCTTCGTGTTCAAAATGGTTCCCAGGGTGTGCCCAGGTTTTCCCCGCATAGGCTTCAGGTCAGCCCTCGCGTCGCTGCCAATGCAATCGAAGAAGAGATAGAGCATCTGGCGCCCGTTGTGCCCTAGCGAATGTCCTTTTCCGGACTTGCGGGAATCTCGGACCGCTGTAATATTGGAAACATGCCCGGAGACAATGAACTGCGATCGTATTTGCTGATCGACGGATCGAAGTCGATGGAGGGCACGTTGACGCATTCTCCGTTTACGATTGGCCGGCGGTCCGATAACGACCTCGTCATCTCTCACCCATCCGTCTCGCGCCTTCATGCGCAGATCGTCGAGAAAGACGGCGGCTTTCATATCCTCGATCGCGGCAGCAGGGAAGGCACGTTTGTCAACGGAGATCGGCTCCAGGCCTCGCATCGCCTCAAGCAAACCGATTCGATTCACTTCGGCTCCATGCGTGGGCCGGTGATGGTCTTCCGCAACCCCGAGCGCGATTCCACCTCATCGATCCGCGAGCTTCTCGAGCAAATGCCGGATACCGGAACGTCAAGCTCCGGGCTCGAAAAGCTCCGCTGGTTCGTGGAGTCGGCAAGGCGGCTTAACGCCACCGGCACGCTCGATCAGATTCTCACGGCGCTTCTCGAAACGACCTTGCAACTGACGGGCGCCGAGCGCGCCTACGTCTTCCTGCGGGAGAGCAGCGGAGAATTGAAGCTTGCTCTTGGGCGCGGGAGAGGCGGCGAGCGGCTCAGCGACAAATCCACCATCTCGCACCATGCGATTGCGCGGGCCACGGGCGCCTCCAGCGACTTCATTGTCACCGACACGCTGGAGCTCGCGGAGCATCGCTCAGAGAGTATCGTCGCGCACAATATTCGCTCGGTTATCTGCCTTGCACTTCGTTGCGTGCGCGAGACCTCGCCTTCGCGCCAGCGCGAACTGCTGGGAGTGCTCTACCTCGACAGCAGAACTTCGACCAGGTCTCTTTCGGAGATCGATCACAATCTGCTCCAGGCCATTGCCGCCGATGCGGCGGCTTTGATTGACAATGCTCAAATGGCCGTAGCCGTGGAGAGTGGCCGCCACAACCGGGAAGAACTGGCCATCGCAGCTCAGATCCAGCGCAGCCTCATGGCCATCAAGCTGCCCACACTGCCCTTCGCCGCTGTCTCCGCGCGCTACCTGCCTTGCAGGGACGTAGGCGGCGATTTCTACGACGTATCCGCCGACTCCGGCTCAATCTCCATCGTGCTGGCCGATGTTTCCGGCAAGGGTATTCCGGCCGCGCTCCTCGCCTCCACACTCCAGGGAATGATTTATTCGCAGTTGGCGGCGCGCCAGCCGCTGGCCGAAATTGCCGCCATCGTCAATCGCTTTCTGCGCGACAAGGAGATCGACAAGTACGCAACCATGTCGCTGCTCAGGCTCAGCTCGGCAGGAACGCTCGAATACATTAACTGCGGGCACATCCCACCGATCGTGGAACACGATGGCAGCTTGTGGCGACTATCGGAAAATAACATGCCGGTTGGGCTGGACCCGACCGCAACCTATCGGAGCTCGACCGCTCAGCTGGAGCCTGGCACGCGCATCCTGCTGGTGACCGACGGCATCACCGAGACGCGCGACGCGAACGGCGAGTTTTTCGAAGAAGATCGTCTGGAGGCAGCCATTCTCAAGGGCGCGGACCCCGACGCGATTCTCGAAGCAGCCGAGGCTTTTGCCGGATCACCGACAGCAGAAGACGACCGCACGGTTTTAGAGATTGTCTATACCGGCGAAAAATGAAACATCCGGCAGTCTCGTTACAGCGAAACCAGAGTTGGTGTATCCCGAGAGCACTGCGCCAAAGTCGACGCGACCATCAGGACCGGGGTCCCCACGGACAGGTCTTCGTCCGTGGGGTGAAGCGAGCGGCGACCTTGCACAGAACCCAGCGGGACACAGGGACGATGGATTCGCTCTAAGATTGCGGCCGCGCAGCATGAGGCGATGGCGAAGCTCAAACGACGCCGGAAGGCGGTGCGCCGGAGCCTTCGAATCCGAGCCGCTCAACGATTCTCAGGAAGCGCGGTTCCGCGCGCAGGGGCGACATTCGAGGATCGACGTATACGACCACCGAGCCGAATCCGGAGCGCGTCTCGCACCAATCATCGAGCAGACGGATGGCACGGTCGTATTCTCCACGCGCCACATGAACCAGCGCCAAAGCGTAGTTATCGACCGGTTGCCGGTTCCGCGGTTGCAGCAACTCCTGCAACAGGCTTTCCGCGTCTTCGGGGTGTCCTGCCTTCACGCAAGCGTGGGCCAGACACGCTGTAATCCACGAGATCCCAGGGGATAGGCGGACAGCCTGCCGGTATTCGTCGACCGCTTCGCCGTAGCGACCGAGGGTCTCCAGCGCCAATCCGAACCAGACGCGAAGCAGGGGAAACGTGGGGTCGATGCTCAAGCCTTCGCGGCAATGCTGGATGGCTTCCTCGGGGCGTCCGGCGAGGATTGCCGCCCAGGCGGCCGCGTGCAGAACCACGGGCGAGAGCGGCTCCAGTTCGCGCGCGCGGCGCACCTGGATTTCAGCGTCGTGCACGCGATTCATGGCGCACAGAACGATGCTGTACCAATAGGGCGCGACCCAGAAGGCGGGGTTCAGCTCGCATGCGCGGCGCATATCCCTTTCCGCGCCTCTCCAGTCCCAGTCTCCGAAGGCGCGAATGAATCCCATGGCGGCGTAACCTTCGGCCAATTCGGCATCGAAGCTGATTGCGGCTGCCGCGGCGGCGCGGGCTTTGGACCATGCTTCGCGGCCAGGCGCAATGCTATAAATGGCGAACAGGCTGTAACAATCCGAGAGGCCTGCGTAAGCCAGCGCATAACTCGCGTCTTTGGCGATCGCCTGCTCAAAGAACTCGATGGCCTGACGCATCGCTTCGGGATTGCGCCTGGTCCAGTAATGGCGGCCCTTCAAATAAAACTGATAGGCTTCGCTATTCTCGGTGAAGCGCTTGACGATGCGCTGTTCCACTTCTCCCGTAAGCTTCACGCGCAACTTTTCGACGATTCGGCGCGCGACCTGCTCTTCGACTTCGAAAATGTCCTCGACTTTGCAGTTGAACCGCTCGCCCCAAAGCTGCATCGACTCGGCGACGTGAAGAAGCTCGGTGCTCACGATGAGGCCCTGGCCGCGCAGCATGACGCGCCCGGTCAGCACCACGCGGACGTTCAGTTCGCGGCCCACATCGTGCGGGTCGGCGTCCTTGCCTTTGTAGCGGAATGCGATGCTGCGCGGCGTCACGCGAAGCTGCGGGACCTGGGCGAGGCTATTGATGATGCTCTCGGTGACGCCCTCGCTGAGGAAAGCGCCGTCGGGCTCCGAACCCAGGGCCGTGAAGGGAAGCACCGCAATCGAGTTGGTGACGATGGGCGCGTTCACCGAAGATACCATCCGGCTCGAGACCATCCCCACGCAGGCCTTTAAATCGAATGCAAGGTCGCGCGCCGATTGAAAACGCTCCTGCGGGCTCTTTTCCAGGCAATGGGAGATCACACGCTGCAATTCGATAGGCACGTCGAGTCCCATGGTTACCAGGTCGGGCGGCATTTCGCGCAGGATCGCCGTCAAGGTTTCAACCGAAGTCTGCGCTTTGAAGGCGCGGCGGCCGGAGACCGCTTCGTAGAGAACGCAGCCGAGCGAGAATATATCGCTCGATGTCCCGACAGCCTCTCCGCGCACCTGCTCGGGCGACATGTAACCCACAGAACCAACGACCCTGCCCTCGGCAGTGCGCGTTTCATCGTCTTCGGCGACGGATTCGCCTTCAATGCGGGCCAGGCCGAAGTCGAGAATCTTTACCCGGCCGTCGCCAGTCAGAAAGATGTTGGCAGGCTTGAGGTCGCGATGCACAATGTTTTTCGCATGCGCCGCCGCCAGGCCTTCGGCGACCGCCATTCCGATTTCAGCGGCCTTCCGCCATGGCAGCGATCCGCCGGCCAGACGCGCGTGCAGGGTTTCGCCGTGCAACAGCTCGGTCACCGCATAGACCATATCCGCTTCGGTACCGATATCGAAAATCGATAGAATGTTAGGATGCGAAAGCGCAGCCACGGCTTTGGCTTCGCGCATGAATCGCGTAACCGCCTCGCCATCGCGCGCGAAGCTTTCGGAAATTACTTTTATCGCGACCTCGCGGCCTAAACGAGGGTCACGGGCGCTGTAAACCTCGCCCATGCCACCAGCGCCTAAGAGGCTGACCACTTCGTAGGGTCCGAGGTGCACTCCGTCCGTTAGCCGCATTGTCAATTGTTTTTATCCTAGCATCGGGCCAATGAGCCATGGCGCAGATTTTTCACAAGTTAAAAACGAACGACAGTTGAGTCCGAATAGAAATACCCGGTCGCTCGTCCGTCAAATAAATCCTTCTTATGCAAAAGTCAGCTTACAAGACTTCAAGATCCGGCGCTGTTAGAGCGAAACCAGAGTTCCTGTGGCCGGTAAGTTTTGTGCAAGGTCGCCGCTCCCCGATGGTCACGTCGACTTTGGGGTAGCGGTTTCGGGATACACCAACTCTGGTTTCGCTATAATCGGATGCCGCAGGGAACATATAACTGCACTCCACCGCGGAATTTACTCGAACGCGTCTCGTTCGGATCAGAGCGCGATGGTTACGGCTTTGGTCTCGAGGTAATTATTCAGGACCTCGTCGCCCATCTCGCGGCCCCACCCCGACTGCTTGTATCCGCCAAACGGCAGGGACGCGTCGAACACATAGTGGCAGTTCACCCACACCGTCCCGGCGCGGAGCCCTCGCGCCACCTTGTGCGCCACGCTCAGGTTCTCGGTCCACACGCTCGCCGCCAGCCCATAGATGGTGTCATTTGCACGCCGGACAATCGCGTCAATGTCATTGTCTGAGAACGGAGTCGCGCAAACCACCGGCCCGAATATCTCTTCCTGCACCACCCTCATGCGCGGATTGGTATTGGTCAGCACCGTCGGCCTGACAAACCAACCACGCTCGACGCCTGAAACCGGGCCGCCTGCCGCGACCTTCGCCCCCTCCGCAATGCCCGACTCAATGTATCCCAGCACCCGCCTATACTGCTCGTCCGACACCAGAGGACCCATCTGGCAGGTGGGATCGATCCCCGGGGCAAGCTTGATCTCGTTCGCCACCCGGCTCACGCCCTCCACCACCTCGTCGAAGACCTTTTCGTGCACAAACAAGCGCGAACCCGCACAGCAGACCTGGCCGTGATTGAAGAAGATGGCGCTCGCCGTTCCCTGAATTGCGCTGTCGATCTTCGCATCCGCAAATACAATCGCCGGCGACTTCCCGCCCAGCTCCAGCGAAACCTTCTTCAGGTTGCCCGCCGCAGCCTTCAGAATCAGCTTGCCCACTGCCGTTGAACCGGTAAACGCCACCTTATCCACCAGGTCGTGCGCGGCCAGCGGCGCGCCGGCGCCCTCGCCGTATCCGGTGATCACGTTCACCACGCCCGGCGGCAAACCAGCCTCATCCATCAGTTGCGCCAGCCTTAACCCCGTCAGCGGAGTCTGCTCGGCCAGCTTCAGCACAATCGTGCATCCACACGCCAGCGCAGGCGCCAGCTTCATTGCCGCCATCAGCAGCGGAAAGTTCCACGGAACGATCTGCGCCACCACCCCAACCGGCTCGCGCAACGTAAACGAGTGAAAGTTATTCCCCGCCGAAAGGGACAGCGTCTTGCCCGAGATCTTGGTCGCCCATCCACTCATGTAACGGAACAGGTCCACGGCCAACGGCACATCGACCACGCGCGCCACCGCCATCGCCTTGCCGTTATCCAGCGACTCCAACTCGGCGAACTCCTCCAGGTGCTCTTCCAGCAGTTCGGCGATCTTCCATATCATGCGCCCACGCTCCGAGGGTGAGATCCGCGGCCACGGCCCCTCATCAAAGGCGCGCCGCGCGGCCAGTACGGCGCGGTTCACGTCCTCGGTTTCGGCCTCGGGCACGTGCGCGATCACCTCGCCCGTCGCAGGGTTGTATACGGGAAATGTCTTGCCCGAGGCAGCTCCAACAAAGCGGCCGTCGATGAGCATCCGGTGGGCGCTGCCGACAAAGTCGGCGGTGCGGCTGCTGACACGCGGGTCAAGGGAAAGTGTGGCCATGACAGAAACCTCCACCACCAGCGAGCGGCGGTCCATTCGGGGCCGGGAACGGCATGGGGAACGCTCCAGAGCAGCGCCGGAAAGCTGTGTGTAGGAACACTATCGCATTTCTCCATCCCGCTGTAAATTGCATTCGCCGGAATTCCATCCACATCCAGGCGCATGCGCGGTGAGTCCCTGAGCCGAGCCAAAAGCTGACATTCAGAGGTTCTCCCGCGGCTCAAACCCGGGGTCGCAGACGGGCAGGCAACGACGCGCTGCGCGCCAGGATAAACTGCCGGGTTGCAGGGGCTGGAAGAGCCCGACCGGAAGGTAGCGAATCCATCCCGGCATCGAGTCTTGCGCGGGACCCGGCGAGGTGTCTGGCGAAGCGTAGAGAGCTCACTCTGCTAACGGCCAACGAGGCGCAACGACGTCCATCTGTGCTTAGGCCGGTTCGCCGGCCAGCACGATTGCCTGTAGCGTGGAAGAACCACGAAATTCATTTTCCTGCAGCCTATATGTAATTCCGATTTGATTTCCGGGCGCAAACATTTCCCTGAAATCTCGATTGAGATTAAACCAGACAGCCGGGAGTGTCAGATCGTCGCGTCGCAGTAACAAGCGCGCGTGCTTGCCGTTAGAAAGCATGGCGATGGAGGAAATGACAAATGTTCCACTGAATGTTGGGGGATCGAACCCTCGACCGAATGGGCCAAGCGCGGCCAGATTCTTGACCGCGTCCAGGTTGTGGTCTTGAATGTCGAGTTCACCGTCGGTAAGGATGACTGGGCCAGGGTGGGCACTTGCGGCACTCCTTGCGCAGACTGCCTTGATGAATTCCCGCTTGAATCGCTCGAATTCGGAAGTTCTGATGGTCGCCCCCGCCGCTCCTACATGCCCCCCAAATGTGACCAGCAAGTCAGGAGAAGCTGCGTTCACATCCTCCAATGCTTCGCGGATGTTAAGTCCTGGAATGGAACGAAACGATCCTCTCGCTAAAGGAGGGTCCGTGGACTCGGTATCCTCGGTTTTAGCGCAGAAGATTGCGCATGGTTTTCCGAATGCTTCCACAACACGACTGGCAGTGATTCCGTGCACGCCCGCATGACCGTTTTCCAGTAAGAGGACAATCGCCGAATCGGAGCTCGACGCAGCTTCAGCGAATGCGTGAACGCACAATTCGCGTTCTATGTCCTTTCGTTCTTCGTTTTGACGCTTTAGTTCATCCCAGCAAGATCTGGCTTCGGCGTCCGTATCCGCGATGAGAAAACGGAAGCCCACATCGGCCCAGCCGAGCCGGCCCGCTGCAGCAATTGCCGGCGCGAGGGCGAATGAAACGGCCTCGACATGAATGACTCGCTGGCGATCTTGGGCAAAAACCCTCCAACAGGGACGATGCAAGGTGTTGATCTGAGCTAAGCCTCGCTTGATAAATGCCCGGTTTGCATGGCTTGAGCAGGGAGAAAGCGAGACGCAATCGGCTATTGTCGCAACAGCTACAAAATCCAAAAGGTCCGTGATCCGCCTATCGTTTGCCATCCATCCATCTTTCACCAGGGCAGTTTTCACCTTGGCCATCAACAGGAACGCAACGCCTGCGCCACAAACATGATGGTCGTAGTTCGCATCTTCCCGAGCCGGATTTACCACGGCAAGTGCAGATTGCGGAGGGCCAGAAGCGGGTATCGCGTGATGATCGGTTACGATCACGTCGATCGCATTCGATTTCAAGCTCGAAATTCTTGGCTCATCGCTGCTGCCTTGATCGGCCGTAATGACCAAATGAGGATGGAAGGCCAATATTCGCTCCACGACCGGATCCGAGATCCCATAGCCTTCACTCAACCGGTGGCTGGTGAACACCGAAACCGCTTCAGGCCGAACGGAGAACAGTTTCACCAGGGCCGTCCAGAGCAGCGCCGCCGATGCTGTTCCGTCCATATCGTGATCGCAGACCAGGGCGATACGTTCATTTCCGGTAATGGCCTTAACGATGCGATCGATGGCTGCTTGTACGGTCGGGATGTTTATCGGATCGGCAATCTGGTTCACCTTCGGGCTCAAGAGATCTTGGCGGGGGATTACGCGATCCAAGCGGCGGCCCAGAAATTGGCAGATGTAGCCGGGGAATCCTGCCGCCAGATAAGCCTCGTATATCAACGTGTTTAAAGGACGAACTGAAATGGTCTTTTGGGGAAGAAGAATGCCCTCTGGGGCCTCAGCGGATGTTCGGCCCAGCGTCCCGCCTTGTGCATGCATGTTGACGATATTAAACCAATTTGGACAAGAAGCAGACTGGCGGGCGGGTCTGCTTGGCAGGCGGGCGACCCCAGCCTGCCGGGTCCTCAAGTTCGACGCGCGCCATCGGCTGGGACAAGGCCGCACACTCGGCCGCATTGGGCCTGAGCAGGGGCTCGCGCATCGACGTGGCCTACCCATCCGGGAAAACGACAGCCCGCAATACGGGGGGATGGAAGTGGAAATCCAGGGCATCGAATCAGCACAGGAATGAGCAAGGCCCGCACAGAAGCGCGGGCCTTGGCGGATTCAGCTCCGACCGGGTTATTTATGTTCTTCCTTCTCGGCTTTGGGCTTGGGAGCCGGCTTCTGAGCCGCGGGCTTGGCAGCTTGCTGCTTAGGAGCGGCTTGCTGCTGCGGGGCCGGACGCGGTTGCGGAGCCTGGGCTGAGTACGGCCTGGGTTGGGGCGCTTGCGCCTGAGGCGCAGGACGCGGTTGGGAGTACTGCGCGCCAGGCCTCATGGAAGGCTGGGGCGCGTCGCGCATGGCCATCGGCCTCTGCACCGCCAGCGTGGCGGGATGCCCGCCATTGCTCTTGAAATATGCCCCATGGTCGCTTCTGGCCGCCATTTCATGCTGCTGCTGGAAGGCACTCGGCGCCACATGGCGATCCCGCTCGGCGATCCGCTCCTCGGGCAATGGATCGTGGTGAATTCCACCCGGGCCGCCGCTGAAGGCCACATGGCTGTCTCTGGCCACGACAAAGCGGTCGTATCCGCGATCCTCATAGACGTTGTGGATGTAGCGTTCGTCGATATGCATGACGGCACGGTTGTACTGGAAGTACCCACCGCGCCAGACGCCGCCGAAGAAGCCGATGCCGAAGTATCCAAAGCCGTAGTTGACGCCGCCGTAATAGCCGACATGGTCGCCCCAGTAGCCGGGGTTCCAGACGTATACGCCCTGGTTCCATCCCCAGTAACCGGGGGTCCACAACGCACCGGGGTAGGCCGCCGGAACCCAGGCGCCGGGAACCCAGTAGTATCCATCGTCGCCGTATGCCCAATAGCCCGGCTGCCACATCAGATTCGGCTCCGGACAGAGCGGTTGCTCATAAACCGGCATGATCGGCGGAGCAAACCCGACACTGATGAAAACACGCGCAAAAGCCGGAGCAGAGAAAAGAGACAGCAGCAGAGCAAACAGAAGCCAGCGTTTTGTGTGCAGCCATGACATAGGTGGATCCCTCCTTGAGTTTTCCGATTCGTTCCGATGCCCGCGCAATCGAAATTCCGATTGCACCAGGAGTATAAGCGAATCAAACCCGGAGTTTCCGGTGAAGTTGCTGCCGGCGGTAAGAATCCGGTGAGAGCTACTGTTGCGCGGAAACGACACCGGGCCTGCCAGAGTGTGGTCAACGACCAAAACCCAGGCAGACCCGGCGGGATGAAGCGTCCACTGGTTCAGTAGCGGAAGCTGAGCCCACACCCAAAGACCTTGTTTGCCTGCAGGTTGATGGGCAAGACCGCATACGGCGGATAGGGCGCGGGCAGACCGGTGGGAACAACCGTGCTGCCGATGGTGCCGGCCACATGGCCAAAGCCGATATCGGCGGCGAAATGCGGGTTTTCCTTCTGAGTGACGCGCACCGCGTAATCCAGCGTGGTGGGCAGATGAGCCGAGCCGGACACCAGGATTGCGCCGAGGTTCTTCACCTGCGGAGGCTCCTGGGTCGCGCCGACAGCAGGGACAACCGCCGTGTGGAAGAAGAAGGGCAGCGGGATTCCGAGCCCACCGAAGAAGCGTCCGCTGAAGCGCGTGGACTGGCCGCCGATGCCGAAGATGGAGGCGTTGGTGGCTTTCCAGCCCACGTTGGCCAGGAACGGCACGGGGAGCTTGAGGCGGGTCTTGCTGACGGCAACATAGGCATCGCCATTGGTGTAGTTCTTGAGGACTCCCGTGAACTCCTGGTTGAGCGCGCCGCTGACAAAGCGGTCATTGGTGCGCAACACGCCGCCGACCGCGACGCCTGGCATCCAGCCGATGCCCTGTCCATCCTTGACCGCAACCACCTTCCCGCTGAAGATGTTCATGCCGTTGTACTGCCATAGACTGCTGAGGTCGAGGCCGGTAGTTTCCTGGCCGGTCTGGTGAACGCTGCGGGTGTAGCCGATTTCAGCGCGGTTGGCGAAGCCTTCCAGGAAGCTGTAGGTCTCGATGTTTCCGATGACCTTGGCGGTGTTGATATAGTGAACGCCGACCGCGGGGTGAGAGAAGAATTGGCCCTTGGCGGTGTACACGACGTAAGCCGTGGGAGTGATGAAGCCGCCGGTTTGGCCCTCGAGGGTCAGGTTTTGGGCGCTGAGCTGGCTGATGAACGCCATGGCAAAGGCGAGGAGGCCGAATAAGGGCAAAACTTGCAGGGAACGAAGCTTCACTTTTGTTATCTCCAGGGGCCATTCGAACGCGACCCAGTAAACTGCAAAATCATTTTTTTGTAACATAAAGTCGAGAGCTTCGTCTGCATAAATCGACGGTGATAGACTCAGCCCATGAAGCGCGGCCTATTCATCACCCTCGAAGGTCTGGACGGATCCGGTAAGACTACTCAAATCAAGCGGTTGGCGACGTGGCTTGAAAAGCATCTTCCGGCTGCGCCGAAGGACGCGGACAAGCGCGCGGCGGGGAGTTCGGAAAGCATCGCGACCGTTTCCGACTTTGCAACCGGACGGCGGCCGTCGCGGGTGGTTGTAACTCGGCAGCCCGGCGGGACCGCACTGGGCGACCAGATCCGCACGCTGGCGCTGGACTCGCGGTCCTTGGGTCTGGATCGGATGACCGAAATGGCTTTGATGTTTGCCGACCGCGCGCAGGCGATTGCGGAAGTGATCAAGCCTGCTCTGGAAGCCGGGAAGGTGGTGGTGTGCGACCGCTTCACCGACTCCACGGAGGCTTATCAGGGAGGCGGCAGACAGTTGGGCTCGCAGGTGGTTCTGGATCTGCACCGGTTGCTGTGCGGCAACCTGCAACCGGATCTGACCCTGCTGCTTCTGCCTTCGCTGGAGAGTTCTCTGGAACGCGCGCGGAGGCGGAACGACCGCGTGACTGCTCAAACCGGCGAAGACGAAGGGCGCTTCGAGCAGGAAAAGGACGCCTTCTTTCGCCGGGTTTGGGAAAAATACCACGAAATCGCCTTGCGCGAACCGCAGCGGGTGGTCTCGATTGAAGGCAACCTGAGCATCGACGAAGTGCACGAGCAGATTGTGGAAGCTGTGGCCGAGCGGCTGATCACCCTGGAGACGGTGCAAAGCAAGTAGCGCCTGAACCTCTTGTAAAACTGTTTTCGGATAGCCGATATGCGTCAGGGCACGACTTCAGTCGCGCCGCAAATGGCAATCCTGACTCCGGCTTCAGCCGCTGCTGAATTGCAAAAAACTGAAAAAAAGAGACGCAGGGGCTAAAGCCCAACACCGTTTTACGGCCCTTTCGGCACGACTGAAGTCGTGCCCTGACGCTTCTCGCCCTTTCAATACAACGCTGACGCTTGTCGCTCCTTCAGAACAACCCTGACGCTTCTAGC
>CAZQPY010000015.1:0-81183 GCA_964595345.1 uncultured Occallatibacter sp. | reverse complement strand
CGGTGAGCGACGCAATCTCCAAGGCGACGCCCTTCGTCACGGTGACGCCTTACTCGGTCACCTACGACGGCAGTGCGCACACGGCTACGGGTACGGCGACGGGCATCGGCGGCGTAGCGCTGTCAAGTTCCGGCTTCACACTCTCGGGAACGACACACACCGGCGCTGGCGCCTACGCATCCGACGCGTGGAGCTTCACCGACGCCAGCGGCAACTACACGACGGCCAGCGGCACGGTGAGCGACGCAATCTCCAAGGCGACGCCCTTCGTCACGGTGACGCCTTACTCGGTCACCTACGACGGCAGTGCGCACACGGCTACGGGTACGGCGACGGGCATCGGCGGCGTAGCGCTGTCAAGTTCCGGCTTCACACTCTCGGGAACGACACACACCGGCGCTGGCGCCTACGCATCCGACGCGTGGAGCTTCACCGACGCCAGCGGCAACTACACGACGGCCAGCGGCACGGTGAGCGACGCAATCTCCAAGGCGACGCCCTTCGTCACGGTGACGCCTTACTCTGTCACCTACGACGGCAGTGCGCACACGGCGACCGGCACGGCGACGGGCATCGGTGGCGTAGTGCTGTCGGCCACGGGCTTTGCGCTGAGCGGCACCGCGCACACTGGAGCTGGCGCCTACGCATCCGACGCGTGGAGCTTCACCGACGCGAGTGGCAATTACACGACGGCCAGCGGCACAGTAAGCGACACCATCGGCAAGGCGGCGGCCTCCGTGACGCCTGCGGCAGCCAGCAAGACCTATGGCGCTGCGGACCCAACGCTTACAGGAACGCTGACGGGCTTTGCGGCGGCGGACAACGTGGCAGCAACATATGGCCGCGCAGCGGGCGAGACGGTGACGGGCGGACCGTACACGATTAGCGCCAGCTTGGCCCCAGCCACTGCGCTAGGTAACTATGCCATCACCTACGGCACGGCCAACTTTACCATCAACAAGGCGACAGCTTCGGTGACGCCTGCGGCAGCCAGCAAGACCTATGGCGCTGCGGACCCAACGCTTACAGGAACGCTGACGGGCTTTGCGGCGGCGGACAACGTGGCAGCAACATATGGCCGCGCAGCGGGCGAGACGGTGACGGGCGGACCGTACACGATTAGCGCCAGCTTGGCCCCAGCCACTGCGCTAGGTAACTATGCCATCACCTACAACACGGCAAGTTTCACCATCAACAAGTTGGCGGCTTCGGTGACACCTGCGGCAGCCAGCAAGACGTACGGCGCTGCGGACCCAACGCTTACAGGAACGCTGAATGGATTTCTGGCTGCGGACAACATCACGGCCAGCTACAGCCGCATTGCGGGTGAAACGGTGACGGGCGGACCGTACACGATTAGCGCCAGCTTGGCCCCAGCCACTGCGCTAGGTAACTATGCCATCGCCTACAACACGGCAAGTTTCACCATCGACAAGTTGGCGGCCTCGGTGACGCCCGCGGCAGCAAGCAAGACCTACGGCACTGCGGATCCTAGCCTCAGCGGCACACTAAGTGGATTTGTTACCGCGGACAACGTGACGGCAACCTACAGCCGCGCGGCGGGCGAGACGGTGGCGGGCGGACCCTATGCGATCAGCGCCAACTTGAGTCCGGCGGGTGTGCTAGGCAACTACACCATCACCTACGGCACGGCTGGCTTTACCATCAATATGGCAAATCCAACCGTCGTCTGGGCCACGCCAGCAGCCATCAACTACGGCACACCGCTGGGCGCTGCGCAGTTGAATGCCACATCTTCCGTGGCAGGCACATTTTCATACACACCGGCACCAGGCACAATTCTGAAGGCTGGGCCGCAGGCGCTCTCGACCACCTTCACGCCAACCGACGCGACGGATTATTCCACGGCTACCATATCAGCCTCTCTTACTGTGGACCCAGCCGCGCCCACAATCTCCTGGGCGACGCCAACCGCGATTACTTACGGCACGGCACTGAGCGCGACACAGTTGGCCGCGACTGCGTCGGTGCCGGGAACCTTCGTTTACAACCCGGCAGCAGGGGCCATTCCACCAGTCGGCAACGACACTCTTTCGGTTCAATTCACGCCTACAGATTCGACCGATTACTCGCCCGCGACCGCAACGGTGACATTGGCCGTCAGCAATCCAGTAGCAGTCATCGCCAGCCTCTCGCCCGCATTTGCCAGTGCAGGCGGTGCAGCCTTCAACCTGAACGCGAGCGGCCAAGGTTTTGCGCCGACTTCCATCGTCTATTGGGGCTCAACCGCACTCGTCACCCAGTACCTGAGCGCGACACGACTGACCGCGCAGGTTCCGGCCTCCGCCATCGCGACGGCAGGCACCCCGTCGATTACCGTGCAGACCCCGGCTCCGGGTGGGGGTACGTCGAACTTGATGCAATTCGAGATCGATTCCGCCGGATCTGGAACAACACCTCCAACGATTACTACCGTGACGGCCACCGTGACACCAGGTTCGGCGGCCGCTTACCCGGTGACGATGCCCTCCTCGACGACTGACGTTTCAGTTAGCTGCCTCAATCTACCGACCGGAGCGAGTTGCAGCTATTCCTCCACGACCAATGCGGTGACTATCGCAACGTCCGCAACCACGCCGGCGGGAACCTATCAGATCACAGTAGTCTTTGCTGAAACGTTGCCAGAATCGGCCTCTGCGTTCATTCTGCTTCCAATTCTTCTAATACCACTTCTGTTCTCGAGGAGAAAGCTGGTTGCGCGCGGCATTTGGATGACCGCTTCTCTAGGACTTGTTCTGATGGCTGCCCTGTGGTTCAATATCGGATGCGGCGGGAAACGCGGAGGTAGCACGCCGCCACCGCAGACACACCAGGTAACGAGCTCGGGGGTAGTCACTCTCACCGTCCAGTAGGGAAACAGACAGAGTTCGGATTTGTCGAGGCAGGAATCGCACGGGGCCGTTAGTCTCACCGTGTGCGTCGGTTGTGAACTGTTTTTTCTCCGACATGCTCATTGGCAATGAGATTCTCGGAGAAAACTAAATGTCCACGTATTTTGCAAGTGGACATTTGAAATTAGGCGAGAACGGAATCTGAAGCGGCGCCGTCCCAAGTCAGCAGTTCATAGATGCGATTGATCGCGTGATCGGTAATCTTCCCCAGGACATGGCGGAGATGGAGTTCTGGGTCGAGCCCGTTTAGCTTGGCCGTTCCGAGAAGTGAATAGATCGCAGCGGCACGTTCGCCGCCGGCATCGGAGCCCGCAAACAGATAATTCCGCTTTAAAGCGACAGTGCGTAGCGCCCGTTCGGCCGCTCAGTTGTCCATCTCGATCTGGCCATCATGGTAATAACGCGTGAGCGCACTCCATCGCGATAGAGCATAGCGAATTGCCGCAGCGGTATCGGACTTGCGCGAGAGCCCCGCAAGTGTCTTGTTCCGCCAACAACGAAGTTGATCGACAAGTGGTCGTGCACGCGTTTGGCGGACTTCACATCGCAGGCCGGCAGGCTTGCCGCGGATCTCGCGCTCGGTATCATAGAGTGCGCCAATGCGCCGGATAGCTTCGGTTGCGATCGCCGAACCATTGGCTACCTGAATGTCGTAGGACTTGCGCCGAACATGAGCGTTATCCAGAGTTCTGGAGGGAGCCGCCAAGCGAAGGCGCCTTATCCCATGACGCTCGGCGGCCGAAACCTGGATCGCGTCGCAATTTGGCGACCAAACAGGCGCAACTGCTATTCTGGCCCCTCCGGGATCTATCGTTTCAGGCGACCTATCGAATGCTGCTTAGATAAATCGGGTTGGATGAACGCTTTGACCTGCCGCCAATGGAACGGCGAACGAAATCAAAAAGAATGGGCGACGTCCAGATCCTTCTCATTCATTCGCAACGCAAAGAGACCATAGGATCGACGGCGGCTGCCCGGCGCGCGGGGAGCCACGCGGAGAGCACAGTAACCGCCGCAATCCCGGCCGTCGCCCCAACGAAGATGAGAGGATCGAACGGGCTCATCTGGTAAAGCTGCGCGCGAATCAAGCGAGCCGCCAACAGAGCAATGGGAATTCCAAGCACGAGGCCCGCTGCGAGCAATGCCAGCGACTCGCGCAGCATCATCCATTGCACGCCGCTGCCGCTCGCGCCAAGAGCAATGCGGATGCCAATCTCGTTGCTGCGGCGAACGACGTTGAAGCTCATCACGCCATAGAGCCCGATGGCGGCAAGCAGTACGGCAAGAGAAGCGAAGATGGCCGTGAGCCGCGAGACCAGCGTCTCCTGGCTCATAAAGGTCTCCAGATGATCCTGGATGGTGCGGACCTGGAGGATCGGGAGATTGGGGTCAATACTCGCAACGGCAGCCCGCAGTCCATTCACTGTCGGTGTCGGATCGCCCACGGTGCGTAGAACAATGGTGGAGGCAAAGCTTTCTTGAATGCCTTCTCCGTGCTTGCCCGCAATTTGCGCCAGGGGGAGATATACCATGCGCTCCGGATTTTCGCGCGGGTTCCCGGCTTTGGTGTCGCGTGCGACGCCTACGATCTGCCATGGGCCCTCGACGGCATCAATGTCCATTTTCACCGTGTGACCAATGGCATTTCCATTGGGGAAGAGCTTTCGCGCAACGGTTTCATTGACCACAGCCACTTTCATGCTTGTGAGGGTATCGGAGGGCGAAATCGGGCGGCCTGCGACGATCGAGATTCCCGCTGTTTCAAAATATTGGCCCGATACGCGGTTCAGCACTGTACTCATGTCCTCCTTGGGCGCAGGCGTGTACCCGGAAGCAGAGAAGGTGGACATCCAAGTGCCAAAACTAATCGGTGGTGCCTCGGAAAGAGCTGCGCAACGAACTCCTGGGATTGAGGAGAGACGCTCAATGAGCCGCTGGTTCAGGGCGGGCGCCTGCTCCGGTTTGTAGCCTGCCAGGTCGGCAGCAAACTGGGCGATCAAGAGATGCGTACGCTCAAAGCCGAAATCCTGATCCTCAAGATTGTGCAGCGTGCGAAGAAACAAGCCTGCAGCCACCAGCAGCAGCAGGCAGAACATGATTTGCGCAGTCACCAGCGCCTTGGGCCACAAGCGGCTGGTTCGTCCTCCGCTGCTTGCCGCTGTTCTCGTGTTGGCGTTCAGACCAGGCATCGCTGAAGAGTGCGACATATGCAAGGCCGGCGCAAGGCCGAAAAGCAGACCGGCCAGAACAGAGACAGCGAGCGTGAACAGGAGAACGGCGCTGTCCGGCGATGCGTCCAGTGGAGTGTTTGCAGTGCCCTGCGCGACAAACGCAATCAGCGCGCGCGTGGCTGCAAAGGCAAGTGCAAGGCCGATCACGCCGCCCGAAAGCGAGAGCACGAGCGCTTCCAGCAAGCTCTGGCGGATGATGCGTCCACGGCTCGATCCGAGAGCGAGGCGCGTGGCCACTTCCCGTTGTCGCGCGATAGCCCGGGCCAGCAGGAAGTTAGCGAGATTAGCGCAGGCGATCAAAAGTACGACCGCGACGATCGCCATCAAAATCTTGAGCGAAGCGCCGTACCGGGAACGAAGTTGTGAAACTCCGTGTGCGGCGGAGACAAGGGGAACACTGATGCGCTCGATCTCCTGCTGGCGCGCAGGCGCGATGGCGCCACCCTCACCTGCACGAACGTAATCATGGATCTGACGATCGAGCCAGGCCTGGTCCGCGGCGAGTTGCGACTGGGGGTTACGGCGGGCCACCATGTGCATAAAGTCGAGCATCCGCGGCGTGAGCATGCCGGGCTCGAGCAGGATCTCCTGAATCATCGTAACTGGCACCCAAATGTCGGGCGGTTCAAGCTCTTGAGTAATGCCGTGAAATGCCTCGGGCATCACGCCGATCACTGTAAACGGCGTGGCATTGATGGTGATTGTTTTGCCGGCAATAGCGGGATCGGACGAAAGCGATTGCTGCCAGAAATGATGGCTGATCACCGCAACAGCGTTGCTGTGCGGAGCCGCCGCATCGAACGGCGAGATGGTGCGCCCGAGAATCGGCGTAGCGCCGAGAACATTGAAAAAGTTGCCGGAGACAAGGTTGGTCGGAACCTGTATCGCCGCAGCGGAGCTGGGAAGGCGAACGTTCGCCTTTGGCGAATGACTCGCGTACGCAGCCACTCTCTGGAACGGGCCAGGATTCGCTTCGAGCTGCCGGACGAAATCGTAAGTGAACATATCGGCGGAGCCAATATCGACGCCGCCCAGAATGCCGCCACCCGTGGATTTGCCGAAGGTGACCAGTTGCTGCGGATCGCGCACCGGCAGGTTCTGAAGAAGAATCTGCTTGATGAGTGTAAAGATTGCGGTGTTTGCGCCGATGCCAAGCGCCAGCGACAACACGGCAATGAGCGTGAAGCCGGGGCTGCGTAACAATCCGCGGACGCAATGTTTCAGATCGCGCAAAAAGATTTCCATTCTCGACTCCCATGTGGCAGAGCGGATTTGATGCTTCACCGCGTTGGCGCTCCCCATCTCAACGCGCGCGGCACGAGCGGCCTCTTCGGCTGGTATGCCCCGTCTCAACCGCTCGGCAGTGGAGGCGTCGATAAACTCGCGCAATTCTTCATCCATCTCGCGCTCCAACGCCTGTCTGCGAAAGAGCGAGCGAATTCCCTGTGCGAAATTGCCTGGCAGTCCCATCTCTTTTCCTTTGCCGAACCTGTTCAGGCTTCCATGATGCGCGAGATCGCGGAGACCTGGCGGTTCCACGTCTTCGTCTCGGCATCCAGCGCCTTGCGCCCGCGCGCAGTCAGCATGTAGTACTTGGCTCGCCTGTTGTTTTCACTTGCGCGCCACTCGCTCTTCACGTGTCCGGCGCGTTCCATGCGTGCCAGCGCGGGCAGCAGCGATCCGGGGTTGACGCGGAAGACGCCCTCGCTCACCTGTTCGATGCGCAAGGCGGCGCCATAGCCGTGCATTGGCTCCAGTGCCAGGGTCTTCAGGATCAACATTTCCAGCGTGCCCTGTACAACGTCTCGTTGGCCCACTCGATTTCACTCCTCTTGATAATCGAGAGGTTACATGACTCCCTCTCGATAGTCAAGAGGAGAGCGCTGGACCAAAGGCGGGACGGCCAAGTGCGTCGGGTCGGGACTACTGCGAAACCAGAGTTGGTGTATCCCGAAAGCACTCCACCAAAGTCGACGCTACCATCGGAGAGTGGCGACCTTGCAAGAAACCGACCAGGACACAGGGACTATGGTTTGGCTATGAACGGCGAGGCTTGAGCTGGATTTTCGTATTCGCAATGGAGGGCGGTCACGAAACTCGAATGGAGTTGATTCGCGTATCTCCGCCGATTCACTCATAGTCGGCAGATCGGTCCTGAGTCGCCTTTCCACAAGGTTTCCTTGGTCACGACCCCGATCCAGGCGATTGACAGCAACCGGTCCCCAATGCCGTTCGGTGGGCGACCCGCATCCATGGCCGCGCTCGGTGCATTTACTGTTTTTTTCGATACGCTCTTGGCCGAGGAGGTCACCTGCAAACAGAAAGGCCCGAGCTTGATAGCCTCTGGGCCTCGATGCATATGTGGGAGAGCCGGTTACTTTGCTGCGAGGGCGACCGATGCGGCCTTAGACGCCTTAGCTGCCTTGTTCTTTTCCCGCTTGACCTTGGCCCAACGTTTCTTCTGGGCAGCGGCGATCTTGGCTCGGCCCTCATCGCTCAGGCCGCCCTTCGCGCCCCTTTTTGCCGGCGCCTTTGTTACCTTGGCTGTCTTGGCTGCGACTGCTTTGCCCTTCGGTGCAACAGCCTCGCCCTTCAAACACAAGGCGCGCGCCTTCTGCAAGGCGTTGATGCCACGCTCGATTTCTGCCAGTAGTTGTTTCGTGCTCATTCAAAATCCTCCTTTTTGAGTTTACATCTACATCGGTCGCAGATAGGGTTATGCTCGTATATCTGCTTCGGGCAGCCCGAATGGCAGGTTTGGCCGCACTTCTTCGTTGCGCGGGAACAACACGGCGCAACTCATCGTATTCGGATGAAGAGTCAAGAGCCGGCTTCGAAAGGGCGCAAGATTGAAACTGTCGATTCAAGGCGTGAGCAAGTGTTATCGCGGCAACGTGTGGGCACTGCGCGGATTCAGCCTGGAGTTGGGGCCGGGGGTTCTCGGTCTGCTAGGTCCCAACGGGGCGGGCAAAACCACTCTCATGAGCATTCTGGCCACCATTACCCGCGCCAGCGAAGGCGCCGTGCTGTGGAACGGCGTGGACATTGCGGCGGACCCGGATAACTTGCGCGCCGTTCTCGGATATCTGCCGCAGGACTTCGGCGTCTACCCGAACCTGAATGCGGTGGAGTTTCTGGAGTATCTGGCCGCGGTGAAGGGGCTCGACGCCGCAACCTCTCGACGCCGCATCGACGAATTGCTCTGCCTGGTGAATCTCACCGAGGTGCGCAAGCGGCCCCTGGGGGGATTCTCCGGCGGCATGAAGCAGCGCGTCGGCATTGCCCAGGCACTTCTTAACGATCCACGGCTACTCATCGTCGATGAACCGACGGCAGGCCTCGATCCCGAAGAGCGCGTCCGCTTTCGCAATCTGCTCTCGGATCTCTCCGGCGAACGGATCGTTATTCTTTCCACGCACATTGTCTCCGACATCGAGGCCACCGCCTCCGATATTGCCCTGATCGCCCAGGGAAGACTGATCGCGCACGCCTCCCCGGAGGACCTGCTGCGCGGGGTGGAGGGCCGCGTATGGGAATGGGTGGTGCCCAGCCAGCAGTTGCTCGCCGCCAAAGAGCGCTATCTGGTCAGCAGCACGGTGCGGCGCAGCGACGGAGTGCACGTGCGCCTGGTGGCGGACGATGCTCCGGCCGGCGCGCAGCCCGTTCCGCCCACGCTGGAAGACGCCTACCTTGCATCGCTCGCCAAGCATCGCGCCGGAGCAGCGACAGGAATCGCAAAATGAACAACAGGCGCGTTCTCTTTCATCTCGTCAAGGCGGACTTCCTGGTGCGGGTACGCCGCAGCAGTTTTTTGTGGACACTGGGCCTGGCCATCTTCCTCGGCTATGAAACATTCGCCGGCAAGATTCAGCTCAACCTGGGCGACTATCGCGGTATTTATAACTCCGCCTGGGTGGGTGCGCTGATGGCCACGGTAGCCAGTCTGTTTCTAAGTCTCGCCGGCTTTTACATCGTCAAAGGCTCGGTGCAGCAGGACCAGACCAGCCGGGTGGGCCAGGTGCTGGCCACCACCCCGATGACTCGCATCTTTTATACCGCGGCCAAAACCATCGGCAACTTCGCGGTGCTTGCGGCGATGGTGCTATTCATGGCTGCTGCGGCGGTGCTCATGCAGCTTCTCCGCGGGGAAGATCGCTCGCTGCACCTGTGGGCCCTGCTGGGGCCGCTGCTGCTTTATACGCTGCCCGCCATGGCGTTTGTCGCCGCTTTGGCGGTGCTCTTCGAAACCCTCCCGGTTCTGCGCGGCGGAGTTGGAAACGTGATCTGGTTCTTTCTGTGGACAGCGCTGCTGACGCTCGGCATCGGCGGAGCTCTTGCCCCGGACCAGGTTCCCAGCGCAAGCATGTACTTTCGCGATTTCAGCGGCCTGCCGTCGATCATGTTCCAGATGCGCGCGTCCCTGCATCGGATCGATCCGCTCTCCGGCAGTCAGTTTTCGCTAACCATCGGTGGCCAGGCGGCTGTACGGCGCTTCCTCTGGCCTGGATTGCAGTGGGACGCCGTACAACTGGCGGCGCGCCTCGCGTGGATCGCTCTGGCCTTCGCAGCCGCGATGCTGGCGGCTTTCTTCTTTCACCGCTTCGATCCCGCCCGTGAGCCGCGGGTACGCTTGCGCAGGCAGAGGCAGAAGTCACCGCCGGTGGAGGGCGCGGCAGCGGCGGTTCCCGACGCACAACCATCCTTCGCTTGGTCTGGCCGGTTGACGCCAGTTTCGATTAGCGCCTCCGGGCGACGCTTTGCGCGCCTGGTGGCCGCCGAACTCCGGTTAATGATGAAGGGGCAGCGCTGGGTTTGGTATGCGGTGGCCGCGGGGCTGTTTGTCGCGAGCCTGGCCGCGCCGTTGGATGTCGCGCGCGGCGGTATCCTGGTTGCGGCCTGGCTCTGGCCGATCCTGCTCTGGTCGCGCATGGGCTCACGCGAGGCGCGCTGTGCCACGGGAGGTCTCGTTTTCTCCTGCCCGCGCACGCTTGGTCAACAATTGCCGGCGGCCTGGCTGGCTGGTGTGATCGTGGCATTCATGACCGGCGGAGGAGTCGCAATCCGGCTGCTTCTCGCTGCAGATGGGGCGGGGCTGGCCGCTTGGTTCGCCGGCGCGCTCTTCATTCCCACTCTGGCCATGGCTCTGGGTCTCGTGAGCAAGACCAGTAAACTCTTCGAAGCCCTGTATACGGTCTGGTGGTACGTGGGAGCTTTCAACCATATTCCCGGCCTCGACTACATGGGCACTACCCCCTCCAGTAGTCGGCCCGTCGACTTTCTGCTTCTGACAGGATTCCTTTTGCTTGTTTGTTATCTGGCTCGCCGCCTTCAGCTGGCGTCCTTCCAGTCACTCCTGAGCCGCGGCCAGAGCCTTCATCGGTAACTGTCATGGATAAGTTGCCCTGCGCGATCTTTGTCGAGATCGACCATGCTCACCGGCAATCCGCGCGGGATTCCATCCAGCGTTTGGCCGGCCCAGCGGCGTTTTCTTCACCGATCCGAATTTTGGCAAGTGACCCACACCGAATGAGCGCATTGGGCTGCTGGCATCGGACGAGGGGTGACTCAGGACGAATCGGAAGACCATCGATATGCGAGATGCCAGCGCTTGAAAGGTCCCGTTCGCGCATTTGCTCTAAGATTGCGAACATCCGCTTGATCGTGCGGCCAACAGAGCGAGGAGTTAGTTTCACATAACTCACGTCTTGAGTGAGACTCGAGTGTTTCGCACCAGAATCAGGATAAGAGCCATTCCAATCATGGGGGCGAAGCCCGCGGCGATAATGACCGGTTTGAACGAGTGGTGATCGAGAGTCCTGCCAATCAAGATGGTGGAGAGAACGGCGCCAACGCCTCCTCCCGTCAGGCTCATCCCGCTCACAGAGGCCACCGAGTTACTAGGGTAGAGGTCTGCCGGCAGTGTAAGTAACATAGTGGCCCAACATCCATAGGAGAAACTTGCCAGCGAGAAGAATACGACGATCGAAGTGAGACTCGATGTGTAGATAGCTGGGATCAAAAGAAGCATTCCAGTTGCGCCAAGCACAATTACGAATTTGCGCGCACGCAATACCGGCCACCCGCGCCGAATGAGTTCGCTGGAGAACCCTCCGCCAAAGAAGCTACCCAAGCCGCCAGCCACATAGGGGCCCAAGAAGCCAGGCAATGCCCTTTCCAGCCGAAACCCCTTCGAAACGAGATAGATGGCAAACCACTCCATGATGAAGAACCAAAGCGGGTCAGTTACGGCTCGGCTAAGAATGATTCCCCATGTTTGAGGAAGGCTCAGAAGCGCTTTCCAGGAATTGGTTTCATCTCTGGGATTCTCAAAGACCGCACGCACTTCAGACGCGGCTTCCTGTTCCTTCGCTTTCCGTAACATTTCGCGCTCAGCGGCCCCAAGGTGCGCGTGAACGTCAGGCGGGTGATAAAAAGCGTACCACGCAAGCACCCAGAGAAAACCAAGGAACGCGGTCGTGAAAAACACTGGCCGCCAGGCTCCGAACTCGCGATAGAGCCACAGCACCATCACAGGCACGATGGCCCCGCCCACGGCGGAACCGCTGTCGAAGATCGCAACAGCCCAGCCGCGCTCCGACTTAGGAAACCATTCCGATACAGTCTTTGTAGCGCCTGGCCAATTCGCGGACTCGCCCGCGCCAACCAGGAAACGCAGCACGACAAAGCTGCGCAGCCCAACGGCAAAGCCCGTCAACATGGACATGATTGAAAAGAATGCAAAGCTGATCAAAAGGCCAAGACGCGTTCCAAGCCGATCCAGGAATTTGCCCGAAGCAGCTTGACCCAGCGCGTAGGCAATACGGAATGAGATCAGAATCAGTGCAAAGTCAGAGTTGCTCCAGTGAAACTCAATTCTTAGATAGGGCCCCAGAACGATGAAGGTTTGACGGTAAATATAGTTGATCGCGGTGGATGCGAACAGAAGACCGCAAATCCACCACCTTAGACTCGGGATAACGAACGTTTCGCCATCTTTCCTTGGTCGTTGGCCCATCGCCTACTTTCTAAGACGGCTCTTCTCGTTCATCGGCAACCGCATTCGAAATGAAACCGGGTTGCCTAGAGCCGCTTGCATAAATGCCGTGGGCCGACCCTGGGAATCCGGAGCAGGCCGATTCCCACGGTCTTTCTGCACCCCAAAGGGCGCGGCTTCCGCCGCGTCCAACGGAGACAGCATTTATGCAACTGATTTTACTCTCTCTTTTCTAAATGGTCCTTTCCGTCCGTCAACCAGTCCACGGTGAAGCGCGCGAAGACTTCCTTGGCCGCGTAATCGTCAAACACACCGAACGCTGTTCCGGTCTCGAAGATGATCCCGACCGATCCGTCCGGGAAAACTGTCATGCTCGAATAGGCGCCGGGCCCATTCAGAATCTGTTTTTCAACCGGCCAGGTATTTCCTTCGTCATAGCTCATCCGAACGGTTACATTAAACCGGCCTCGAGGGTCCGATCCCACCGATCCGGCAGCGATCGCGCCACTTACAGGATTGGCAAAGAGAATGCGGTTCTTCGTGTATCCCTGATCTTGCCGCGTGAATCGAATCATGCTTCCCTGGCAATCGGGGTCTACCAATTCGGGATCGGCGACCGGCTGCGTCCAGCTCTGCCCGGCGTCTTTGCTGTAGAATTTGACCCGATTCGGAGCTTTCCTCCGGCTAAAGAGGAGCGAGCCATCGACGAGTTCGACGACCTGTGTTTCGTTCCACTCTCCCGCCGCGGTTCCTCCGAACTTCCAGCTTTTGCCATGGTCGTCGCTGAAAATGATTCCGTCATACACCTGAACGGCTAAACGACCTGACTGAAGTTGGATACCGGCTCCGGGACCGATCTCATGCCGGCCTGTTCCTTGAGTGATTTCGACGGGGCTCGACCATGTCGCGCCTTCATCGGTGCTTTTGATCATCCAAAGGGGCGCGTTTTCGTCCTTATAGGGTTGCCGATAGCGATTCACAATGAGGTAGATGGTTCCGTCGCTCTGGTCAATGACGGGAACCGGGTTCATATAGGCGTCCCCATTCACACTTCGAAACACCACTTGCAAAGGGAGCCACATCATGGTGGATTTCCGGGTGCGTCCCAAACCTTGAGGAGTGAGAAATGCCGGCGCCCACTTGCCGGCGTTGCCGAGGCTGCGCTTCAGGACGATGTCGGTGGGCCCGCCATCCCACCCTATTTCTTTCCGGCCCTCGGTGAAGGCCAGCACAGTTCCAGTCTTGGTGCAAATGAGAGACGGTATGCGATAGGCTGGGTAGTCGTCCTGGCCACCGACAAAGAGTTCCGTCTGCTCGAACAGGCCTTGCGCGCGCAGCGCTGTCCCGGCAAAGATCGTGAATGCGGCGCACAACAGCGCTGCGACTTGCAGGTTTTTCATCGACAATTCCTTCCAACAAAGCAGTTGCGGCAAATACTTATCGCAATGGTTAAGTGGACGCGATCCGCAGTCTCGCATGATTCCAGTTCGCCAAGAACTGCGGCATGATCCATTATTCGCACAGAAACCAACCGGATCTGAATTGCCCGCTAAAAAAGGCCGGCCTCATCAAGAGACCGGCCTTCTTATTGTGATTGGTTTACCACTCGACTCGCGCGCTAACTTGCCCGTATCGGTAGCCGCTGACAGACGTTACCTGGCCCATCATTGAGTTCTCTACGCCTCCCCATGCTGCGTTGGGAGCGCCGTAATAGTGACGGTTGAACACATCGAAGAACTGAGACGAAATAATCACATGGATGCCTTCCACCGCCTGGAAGCTCTTCATGAGGCTCATGTTTTCATGCGCCGCCCCGGGATTCCAGCGCCAGTGGTTCCAATAGAACGGCGTGTTGCCGAATGGCGCCTGGGCGTTCGTGTCCCTGAAAGAGCTGGGGCTGTAATCCGAGTTACTCGGATCGCTTTGATTGCCAAGATCCAAGTGACCGTGGAAGTTATTGTGCATGTCGCGAGTGGTGAGTCCCGGAGCAAGGTTAGCTCTTTGGGGGCCGTAATAGCCTGGCATTCCGAACCCCGACGGGACGATGCCCATCGGCATGCCGCTGCCATAGCTTCCGTTGTATCCCAGCTTCCAACCGCCTATAGCCACGTCGACTAGCCTCGACGAGTTAGGCAAAAGCATTTTTCCCCTGCCAATCGGCAATTGATAGGTCACGTATCCCTTGGCCAAATGCTTTTGATCGTAAGGCTGAATCCAGTGCTTTTGATCCGCCCAATCGAACTCGCTCTGGGTCATTTCCCACCAGTTGTTCACAGCCCAACCGTGCAGGCCGACATCGTCTCCTGTCATCTTGGACAAGGTGTAACTGAAATCGAGAACCAAGCCATGGTAATCGCGCGCCTTTGCCTCGACCACAAATGCGTTGAAGGCGCTCACGGCGGAGTCTTCATGATTTCCCCAGACCCCCATGTAGAGTCCGGTGGAGGCTACCTGCGGGAATGGCGAAATCGCCGCTTGGGTGGTTCCGCTAAAACCGGCATAGGGATAGGGCACGCCGTTTTGGGCTGCCGAGGCCGCATCCGTGACGGAATTGCCTATGTTTCCCGAGAGCATAAGCGGCTGGTATGTGTTATAGCTCGGATACGACCTATGGAAGGAACGGTCCGGGCTCTCCAAGTTATAGCCCCGATTCGCCACATAGGATAGGTTCAACGACATCTTGTTGTTGACTGCATACTCGGCGCCCAGGTACCAGTTATCCGAGTAGCCGGGATGCAAGTAGTTGGGGTCGACATCCGTGATCACATTTGGCGCAGAAATCGTTGTTGCGGTGCTGTTCTGCGGCGACAGAAAATTCTTTCCCGGATATTGATTATCCCAGTTGAAAGCTATTGTCCCGGGCAAGGGGTTAGACACTTGATTCGTTGGAAAAGCTAGAGCCGTTTGATCGCCGGGGAAGTTGGCCCCCCAGCCCATGTTCAACAGGTCATTGGGAACATAGAACAAACCAATGGAGGCCCGTCCAACCAGCTTATCGGTTATTTGATAAGCTGCGCCAAGGTGCGGACCGAACTCATGGTAGTCCTCGTTTGTTTCAAAGCTGGTCCCGGAGTTCTTAGAGAAGACCCAGGCGCCCTTGTAAGGAGCCCAGTTCGGGTTTGATGCGTTGATATCCCAGTTCTGCAGATGACCGTACTTCTCATGGGCGCGGGTTGTCATGTCCCAGCGGAGCCCCAGATTCAAGGTCAATTTCGGTTTGATCTTATAGTCGTCCTGGAAGAACAGGGCGTATTGCTGCTGGCGCGGATAGGCGCTATTGTTGACCGACGTATAAGAATGATCTACATCTCCCACCATCAGATTGGAGAATGCGGACCCGACCCATGGCGTCAAGTTTCTGTCCAGCGGCCCACCTGTCTTGCCGCTGAAATAGATGTCCGAAATGTTGCCGCCCCAGTTCGAGTTAAACTCCTGGAATTTAATCGTAGTGCCAAATTTGATGCTATGCCGCCCCTTCATCCACACTGCCGTGTCCTGATATTGGTAAGCATTGGTGTTGAAATCGAGATAGGAGGGGTTACCCGGCGCGGCATAAGCAATGCCATTGGTACCCGAAGAGTCGGGGCTGCCGTCAAAGACGATTTGCGGGAAGTACGAGCTGCCTGGATAGCTTCCCAAGCCGACGGTTGACGGCCCGGACTTGCTATTCACCGGACCCGCTGCAGTGCGCGCTTCCCCAAATCCCACTGCGAAGTTGTTAATCAAGTTGGGGGTGACGGCGAAGTCATCGACGACACGGTACAGCATGGTCGGAACGTTGGTGAGCGTGTTGCAGTTGAGCGGCGAATTGGGGTTTATGGTGTAACTCGTGGATTGACCATTGCAGCCGGCGGCCAATTCGTTCCAATCCACGTGGTTCAGGCCCGCGCTGAGATGGTGCCTCTCAGAGAAAGTGTGATCGAGCTTGAGGTCCAGAGTGAATTTATTGAGGCTCGGATTCCCGGACACGTAGTTAGGGGCATTGTCGTAAGGCCGGGTCGTAATGGTGGGCGGCAAATCTTTCGCATAGAGCGCGGCGACTTGCTTCGATGCACCGCTGATTCTGCCACTCGGAATGACGTTTCCAGGAAAGGGAGTTGCGCAGGTCACACCGTCGACCTGCTTTTGCGTGCTTGGATCGAAAATCTGTCCGTATTGGTACGCCTGGCCGGTGCAGGGGTTGATCCACGGGATGCCTTGAGAAGGATCGTTGCTGGCTGTTCCTGCAAGCGTCTGGTAAATGGGTCCTTGGTTTTGTCCTTGGGCGTCCAGCAATTGGCTGAAGTCGCCGGTCAGCATTTGGGGCGTAGGCACCGTTATCGAGTTGGGGCTGAGTTGGTAGTCCCGGAAGACATACTTCTCAAAGTCCCCGAAGATGTAAGTGTGCTTTTTCCAAATGGGACCGCCCGCGCTGGCTCCATAATCGTTAAAACGGTCCGAGCCTCTGCTGTTGTTGGCGCGGCATGCTGAATCGCCAGCGGCGCATTGAGCCAGGAAGTAGTTGTTATTCCATGAATTCGCGTTCAAGTCTTCGTTCTGCATGATTTCAAAAGCGCTGCCGTGGAATTTGTCGGTGCCGGACTTGATCTGAAACAATTCCACGCCGCCCGCGGTTCCAAATTGCGCGTCGGAAGGGCTGGTGACGAGCTGCACTTCCGACAAGGCATCGAGTCCGGGAGTGGCGATCTGGCCCTGAAACCCGGTAGTGGACTCAAGACCATCCACATAGACGGAACTGGCCAGATCCACCTGCCCGGCAATAATATTCTCATTCGCAATGGACCCTAATTGCTGGCCACCCGCGGCAGTGCTGACCATCGGAGTGTTGGCTAGCAGCAAATTCAGGGCGTCGCGGCCTCCCGTTGCGTCGAGGGGCAAATCCCGCAGCGCGGACTCTTCCATGGTCATCGAAACCGAGGTCGTTTCTGTTTCGATCAGGGGCGCACCGCTGTCTACGACGATCGTCTCAGCGGCGGAGCCGATTGTCATGTGCACATTGAGTTCGAAAACCTGAGCCGCGATCAGAATAATGTTGGTTCTCTGGTAGTCCTTGAAGCCTGTCAGATTCAAGCTGAATGAATAGTTGCCTACGGGCAGAGCCGGGATCGTATACATACCGCTGGCGTTCGTCACTCCGGGATGACCCAGCCCCGTGTCGGTATCCGTCACCATGACCTGAACGCCGGGCAACACGGCTCCAGACGGATCGGAGACGGTTCCTGTGATCGTCGCCCGGTCATTCTGAGCAAATGCGACTGTTCCCACACTCAAGAGTGTTGCGAACAGTACGCATAAATATCGTATTTGAAATCTCTTCATCACTGAAATGCCTCCTAAGGCCAACTTGCTCTTCCCTTGCATTACCTCTGGCATCTGCGTCCACCAGTAGGCGCGTGTCTCAAATGGAGCGCACTGTCATGAGCGCAGGGTAGACGCCAAGTGAGACACGACCCCGGCGAATACTGTATACCGAATGTTGTACGCAATCCTAGCATCGGTAATCAAACCTGTCAACGGCGGAGTAGACGGAATATTGTATACAAACTTTTCCGTCTGTCCTGACTGCGGAATGGCGTGTCGTTCAAGGAGGCAGCTGGAATGGTTATCGGTGACTCGAGGTTCGGACGTGAGCAGCCCCGCCAAACAATGGATTGCGGGAATTCGGAGCATCCCGATCCTGCAGCTCTTCCAGCACATTGGCCTGCGCGGATTTGCGCGGCAATTGCACAATCTTCCCCTGATGATGGGTGGTGCGGGCCGAATTGGTCGCCTGTCGCATACGGCAAACCAGCCTTGAGTCCTGTTTTGGAACCGGCTTGATCGAATCGATCTTTGGATTCTGTCTATCGTATACCGTCGATTGTTTATGGTATAGTTTCCCCATGAAGCCCACGTATCAAGACCGGATCGAACTCGTGGGCCAGTCTCCGCTGCGCCCATCGTTTCGCGTGGCTACCCAGACGGATCTGCAAGCAACCTACAATGTGTACCTTGCCGCCAATGAGGACCTGAATCTCCAGCTTGGCCGGTGCGTCGACCTCAAAATGCATAATTTGCGCGAGAGAGCCCTTGCCGTTCGCAGAAGCGGCCTTCGCTACGATCGGGAGACGTTCTGGATTGCCGAAGTTGACGGCAGGGTGGGCGGCTTTGGACTCGCCATACGGCGTCGCTCGTTGTGGTATCTCGCTGCCTTGCACGTGTTGCCCGAGTTTCAAGGCCAAGGGGTCGGAACAGAGCTTATCCGGCGCTGCCTCGGCCGTTTCGAAGCCGATGAAGACCCTTGGCTGTTAACCACCAGCGATTCGGCGAACATGGTATCGAATGGACTGTATCTCCGATTCGGCCTTGCGCCTCAGTCTGTCATTCTCCAGCTGCACGGGCAAGCCCGCTCCCTCGGGCGGAAAGGCGTTTCCCTGCGCCGAGCCGACAGCGTGGTCGCACGGGACTGCTTCGACCGAATCGATCGGATCGTCCTGGGAGAAATTCGCCCCGAAGACCACCAATGCTGGGCAGGGGTTCCTTTCATGCTCCCTTACCTCGTGTTTGAGGGGGACCGCATGGTTGGCTATATCTATATTGATCGTGAGGGCGCGCTTGGACCGGCAGGCCTCGAGTCTCCGGAGCTTCTGGCACCCACCATCTCGGCAGCGATCGAAGTATATGCGGCGGACCAATCTGCTCCGCTGAAGATTCGCATCCCGAATGACGCACGGGAAGCTCTGCGCGCGCTGATGTCCCATGGCTTCAACTGTCTCACCGAGGTCGAGCTTCTGCTGAGCTCCCGTCAATTCGGCCGCTTGGGTCAATATCTTTTTTCAGGAGCAGATGCGCTTTTTTGAAAGGCCATGGGAATTCTGCTTTTTATTCGGCGCCTTCCATTCGCGGGGCGGACCGAGGAAGGCCTTCCCACCACAGATGAACACAACGAACGCGGTCTCACGAAGGTAACGACAAATAGTTCTTTGCAAGGGCTTGTAGGCTATGAACACCGAACGATTCTCGCTGTCGCTGGAGAATCGACCCGAGGCGAACCATCAGGAATTGGAGGAAGTGATTATTCATGGGGAATGAAATAGCTGGTTGCAAGAAATGTCTGAACAGGCGATCCTTCTTGTCTCTCGCGGCAGCGAGCGCGGCGTGGGTTCTGACGGAAGAGGCTCGGGGTGCGACGCTCGAAGGGGCTCACTTACCCATCGCACCTAACGAAGAGATCGCACCGTCGGAAGGTGGCATTACTCCGGAACGATTGGAAGAAGCGAAGCGGAGCGCTGCGGAGATTGTGGCAAAGCTGACGCTTTCGGAAAAGATCTCGCAACTCGGCTGTTACGCGCCTGCCGTCGAGCGTCTCGGGTTGCCGTCCTTCAACTACTACGCCAACGAGGCTCTGCACGGTCAGGTTCATTACGGACCGGTAACGTCGTTTCCGTTGCCGATGGCTCTCGGCTGCACGTGGAACCGCTCTCTTGTCCGGCAGGTGTATGACATCGTCTCCGATGAAACCTGGGCGTGGCACAAGAAAAGCGGAATGGACCTGGCAATGTTTTCGCCGGCAACGATCAACATGGGCGCTCGAGATCCGCGCTGGGGCCGGGTTGGAGAAAACTACAGCGAAGACCCTTATCTGGTTGAGGAGATGGCCGTCGCCACATTCTATGGGATGCAAGGCAACGATCCCCGCTATCTCAAAACCATTGCCTGCGCCAAACATTTCATCTCGAACGAAACCGATGCGGACCGTCATACCACATCTGCAACCGTCGATCCGCGCAGCTTCTGGGAATACTATGCGCGCGTCTTTGAGATGGTCGTGAAACGCAGCCGGGTCTTCACCGTGATGAGTTCCTACAACGCGCTAAACGGAGTTCCAACTTCATGCAGCCGGTTCCTGCTGACCGACCTTCTGCGCGACAGTTGGGGTTTCCAGGGTTATGTGGTATCGGATTGCGACGCAGTCCAGGACATTTGTCAAACGCACAAATTCGTGCCCACATTGGAAGAGGCTGCCGCACTGGCGCTGAACGCTGGATGCGACATCAATTGCGGAACTACATATCAGGAACATCTCGCGAAAGCCATTGACCAATTGCTTGTCAGCGAATCCACCTTGGATCAATCGTTGATACGCTCTTTCACCGGACGAGTGTTATTGGGAGCATATGACGCCCCCGAGAAGAACCCATACAACAAGATTCCGATTTCCTGCTTGGAGAGCGACAGTCATCGCGAAGTCGCGTGTGAAGCTGCCAGGCAATCCATCGTTCTATTCAGAAATAACGGGAATCTTTTGCCGCTTGACCGGGCGAAGATCGGCAAAATCGCAATCATCGGTCCTATGGCCGATGTTTGCAACCTCGGAGACTATAGCGGATTGCCGATGAATCAGCTTTCTCCTTTGCGGGGAATTCGCGCGTATCTTGGCGTTCAAGACCCGCCCTCTTACCGAAAGAGCGCGGCAGATTACGTTCATCATGACGGACCGCTGCTGCTCGAAGCTTGCAAGGAAGGCGGACACGACCTCAGCTACGACTCCGATGGAACGGGCGGCTGGGCTCCGCAAAACTGGGTCAAGATAGCTGGGCGAGTGAAAGCGTGGGCTGCGTACAAGGGAGTTCTTCTGACCGGGGCGACCGAGTTCCACGCGCGAGTCGCAAGCACATCGGATGTCGCCAATTTGGAAGTTCGCCTCGATGACATCCAGGGACCGGTGCTGTGCCAGATCAAAATCCCGAACACAGGCGATTTTCAGAAGTGGACCAATGTCAGCGCTCCGATTTCCCACACCGACGGCGAGCATACGCTCTACCTGCTCTTTATCGGCGAACCGGGCCCTCTCTTTGGCATTAAGAACTTCGAATTGACGCCTGCCGTTTCGGCGCCGCCAATGGCACACGACCCGGTTGAAATTACTTATGCTTTGGGGTGCACCGTCGCAGACGAGCGGGATCCCGACAAATTCCTCGAGGCGACAAACGCTGCGAGCGCGGCGGATGTTGCACTCCTATTTGTTGGCGCCGATGAGCAGGTGAGTGTCGAGGGTCTGGACCGGCAGTCGATTCACCTTCCCGGCGCGCAGAACGAATTGGTCAAGGCCGTCTATGCGGCTAATCCCAAGACTGTCCTTGTCTTCTCTTCGACGGCTCCTGTGTCTCTGAATTGGGAGAAACAGGATAAACTCCCGGCCATCGTTGGAGGTCTTTTTCTCGGACAAGAGCAGGGGCGCGCGCTCGCCGAAGTGCTCTTCGGCGCATACAATCCCGGAGGAAAGCTGAGCACAACCTGGTACCGCAATGCGGACGACTTGCCTGACTTTCACGATTACACGCTGACCAACGGCCGAACCTATATGTATTTCAAGGGAACGCCGCTCTTTCCATTCGGCCACGGTCTCAGCTACACAACGTTTCACTACGGCAACATCCATGTGAACCGCGAGACTCTCGGGCGTGGGGAAACACTTTCAGTGAGTGTAAATGTGACGAACACCGGAAGCCGTGCCGGCGACGAAGTGGTTCAACTCTATGTGCACGCTTCCAGCGATGCAAACCGGGTAATGCTGCCCTCAAAACAGCTCGTGAATTTTGAGCGAGTTCATTTGAAACCTGGGGAGACCAAAACCGTGAAACTCGATTTGCCGCACTCAGACCGTTCCCTGCGTTTTTGGGATGAAGCTGCACGGACCTATCGAACTGTCAAAGGCGTCGTGGATTTAATGGTCGGTTCCTCATCGGAGGACATACGGCTCACGGCCGCTGTCCGGATGAACTAAAAGTGCAGAGTGAGTTTCTCCGAAAGGCACATAACACAATAACGGCATACAGAGGACGATGATGACTATGAACGGCATTTCACGTCGCGGATTCATTCGGAATGCAATCGCTGGCAGCACTTCGCTTCTGGCCGCCAAGAACGTGCTGGCAAGCAACCTGGCTAGCGATTCGGCTCAAACAGAGGCGCAATCGAAAAATGTGCCTGTGGTGAAGAGCAGCGAACTCTCGCCTCATTCCAAATTCGCGGAATTCAGCGAGATTCCCATTCGCTCGATTGAGCCTCAGGGATGGCTGAAGGCGTATCTTGAGAATCAACGGGACGGGATCACTGGACACCTCGATAAGACGGGTGGGTTCCCATACAACACCGACGGATGGGGCGCGCCCGAGATCTCGGATAGCGTGCATAACTCCTTTGCGTATGAACAAGTGGGTTACTGGATTGATGGGATGCTCCGTTGCGGGTACCTGATTCAGGACGACAAGTTAGCCGCCAAGGCGCTGCAGCAGACCGACTACGTGCTTGAGCATCCAGACAAGGACGGATACCTCGGCCCATTGATTCTTAAAACACAATCGCGTTGGTCGCACGTAGTTTTTTTCCGGGCGCTTTTCGCACAATGGTCGGCGACCGGTGACCAACGTATCCCAGCTGCAGTTACACGTCATTTTTTATCCTCACCCCATCCATACACTCTCGGGCGCGAGGCGTGCAGCATCGAGGCCATTCTCTGGGCGTATGAGCGCGAAAAGGACCCAGCTCTCTTGAGCCTGGCTCAAGACGTTTACCGCAAATTCGACAACTTACTCAAGGTAAACGGCGTTTCTCCGGCTATGTATTGCGACGGGAAGCCAAGCGATGCTCATGGCGTGAGTTATAACGAAATGGCGAAGCTGGGGGCGATGCTCTACATGCAAACCGGCGACGCAAGTTTTCTGAACGTTTCGGTCGAGGCCTACAGGAAACTCGATGCGTTCCATATGCTCGTCGATGGAGTCAATACCTCCAGCGAGGAGACGCGGGAAGTGACTCCTCTCGAGTCGCACGAAACCTGCGACATCGCCGACTACACGTGGTCCGTCGGCTACCTGTTAATGGCCACCGGCAACGTAGACTACGCCGACAAAATCGAACGTGCATGCTTCAATGCGGCTCCGGGCGCAGTGAGCGAAGATTTCAATACACTTCAATATTTCTCGTGCCCGAACCAGGTAATTTCCGCGCACAATACGAATCACAATGCCTATTTTCGCGGCGACCGGACCATGGCTTATGCGACAGCGCATATCGCCGCCTGCTGCTCGGGCAATGTCAACCGCATCATGCCCAACTTTGCATCCCGTCTTTGGTTAAGAGACAAGGAAAACGGACTGGTTGCCGCGTTATACGCTCCGTCGCGTGTCACGTATCGCGTCGGGAAACAGCAACAGGAAGTAACCATCACGGAAAGGACCCGCTACCCCTTTTCGGATCGCATTGTCTTCACAATGAAGATGACGGATGACTGCGAGTTTCCCTTCACTGTGCGAATCCCCAAATGGTGCACGAATGCGAGCGTGCTGGTGAACCATCGGTTTCTTGACCAGGAGTTGAAGTCCGGAAGCTATGTCAGCATCCGGCGAAAGTTCCGTGACGGCGACGAAGTGATTGTGATTCTTCCTCAGGAAGTGAAGGCGAGTGAGTGGCCCAGCGATGGAATTGCCCTTGAAAGAGGCCCTCTCGTCTACTCTCTCAAGATCGAGGAAGAGTGGGAGCCGACAGACAAGGCGGTTGAGTCGGCGATAGAGATGCTTGGAATTTATAACCTCAACTACCGTTATCCCGGACTCATTGCACACAATGTCTATCCGAAGAGCCCTTGGAATTACGCCTTGGACTTGCACCCGCAGAATGCGGCAAGCAAAGTTCGAGTTACTCAGAATGAGTGGCATGACAACCGGCCATGGAATGCAAAGGAGCCTCCGATTCAGCTTCAGGTTCCGGCGCGGCGCGTGCTGGGATGGGACCTGGAACGCGCGAAGGAGGTCATTTACGAAGGTGGAGGCGGTGATCCCGAACTTACTCCCAAGAAGGACAACACCAGGTACGATAATCAGCGGTGGTTGCGAAAGGGAGACTTCGTATTTACACCGGAGCTTCCGGAGAAATCGAGCTCGGGGGTTCGACTGGCGGAAGAGACTGAGATGGTAACCCTTGTTCCCTATGGTTGCGCCAAGTTGCGAGTCACTATTTTTCCGAGAGTCGACAAGTTGAGTAACCGAAGCTAGCCGGAGAGCATTCGTCGATGATTATGCGGTGGAAGGGGCGCGGTGGAAGCCGCGCCCCTTCCCTAATACGGCCCGCAATGGGTGTTGAGCAGCCTGCATATGCATCTTTGATCGCGGTGCTTTTCATTGTTCCACCAGTCCGGCGCTGGCATCTCATATTGCCGGTCTTGCCGCTTGGGCAACTGGCACCGGCGCACTCGGTGCAGAAAAGATTTGACTGCCTTCGCAACATTTGCTCTTAGCAAGAACCACGGAATTTGGTATACTGTCTACATGCTGCTAAGTCTGCTATACGAGGCATCCGGACTCGCTGAAAAGCCGGTCTATCGCGCACTAACCGACTGGGTGGTGCTGAAGATTTTGGATGGAGTCAGAAGGGGAGAGTTCGTCCCCGACCAGAGGCTCAGTGAGCAAGATTTGGCCCAACGCTTTGACGTGAGCCGAGCTCCTGTTCGCGATGCCCTTCATCGCCTTGAGCAAATCGGAGTTGTTGAGCGGCGACCGCCTCGCGGCTTGTATATGCGCGGATGGTCGGCGGCTGACCACGCCGAGGTTGAGGCACTTGTGGATGCTGTGAATTTGCTCTCTGTGCAATTGGGCTGCGGACGCCTTACCGAAGATGACTTTGCTCAACTTGAGCGAATCGTGGAAGAGGCACGGCAGGCAACCGAAGCTGGCATCGAAGGGGAACGAAAGCAGATTCAACGAGATGCTGATTTTCATTTGATCATCGCTCGCGCCACCGGGAACCGGCGATTGGTGGAGTTGATGGAACGGTTGATACTGCCTTGCGTCCTTTATGTAAGCGAGGAGCATGTCTACCTGGAGCGCGATTTTTGGGTGAAGATGCACGGCAGTCTCCTCGAAGAGTTGCGAACCGGCAACATGGAAAGGGCCGAAGCACGCGCCATTTCCAATGCGCGCGAGATTCGCGAAGTCATGTTCAACCGCAATTCTCAACAGCCTCTGGAAACCGCCTCCTAACTGGCGAATGGCAATCGATCCGTGCCTCAAGTTGGGACCGCACCGAATGCCCGTGAGGGTGAGAAGCGGTAGCCGGATGTAACGAATCCTCGCCCAGTTGCTCGATCGATGGGCGGCGCTCGAAGTGGGCGAGCGCGGGGCGGCAATCCGCAGGTTCAAACCCGTGGCCGGCTTTGGCTGGGCTTGGCCCACGCGCATTGAGCGCGATGTCGTCGAGCGATCGCTCGCACTGGACTCCCTAACCGAGGTACGCAACCTCGTTCCCGTCGGGGCCAACGGCCTGGGCAAGACCATGATCGCGCAAAACATCCGCCATGCGGCGGTACTGGCAGGCCACTCCGTTCTGTTCCGCACTGCCTCGAAGCTGCACTTGCAATCAGTCCATCGCAGACCCGCTGCTTGAGAAAGGGTATACCTGCCCGGATGTTTACGGTCAACCGTTCGCTTTCTGTCCGGTGATGTGCCTAATCCGTGACATTCAACGAGTCGGCAAACGGAAACGCACCTTGCTCCAAACACCAGTCGTAGTGAAGCTCGCGGGGCGCCGCGCCGGATCTTTCGTTTGTCCACGTTTGCGGCGTGCTCTCCTTCAAATGAGTAACCGGCTTGGCGCCAGCGCCGCCTCTTGACGCGAGATAAAATGCACGTTGAATTTCCTTCGCGTGCTCTGGATTGCGCGATCCTTCTCCAAGGGAAACAAAGAGGGCTGTGCCGGTCTGCGCAACCAGATCGAGCCACTGCCTATTGGCTTCCCATGGTATCGCCGCGGTAATGCCGACGCAGTCGGGATCCAGAACAAAAAACGCCCGATGTTGCGGAAGTCTGAACGCCAGAGTGTTGATGCCCATACAACGGGTTTTCTCCCAAAAGCGGCCACTCGTATCATTACCAGTGCGCTGGATGTCAACGTATCCCTGGGCCAGATGACCGATCGTATTACAGCCTAAGATCAGCATGTCATTGCCGCACACTTGGCGGATTGCCTGATACAGGTCTAAGATGATTTCCGCGTTCGTACGGCTACGGTCGTAAAATGACCATCCGGGTAAAGTGGGTCGAGCGCCCATTTCATTGCCCCAGCGACCGAGCAACTCGTAGGTCGTGAAGTCATGCTTGACCAGATCGTATCCCCACTCCACAACCCCCTTTGCCTTGGCGAGCACAAGTTCCCGTGCCTCTGGCACCGTCGGATCGTAGGCCAGCTGCTTGGCTCTGTCGTTTAGTTCGCCGTAACGCGCACCAGGCAGTACAAGGCCCTTATGAGTGTTCAATGGGGCTTCTAGCGGACGAATCCAGATTCCCGGACGAACCTGGCGCTCCCGGATCTGGCTTGCCAATTCCGACATGCTTGGATAGGCGGGCGGGCCTGCCTTCCATCCATCGTCGATCGCATAAAACGGTCTTACTGGATTTGACGCGCATAACTCTGCGACAAAATCGGTGTCTTCGAGAATGCGCTTCGCCGTGTTCCTTCCGTAGGCATAGTACCAGTCGTTCGACCCATAGAATGGCTGTGAAGGCCGTGAGGGCCGTGAACACATTTTCCGGCAGAAGTCATGCAACCCGCTCATGACCTGCTCATCGACAATCCCCTTTCGCGTCACAACGGTTGCGGCGGCCAGCGTCCGCTGGCCAAGCTCTACGCCGCCCCCTCCATTGCTCAGATCTAGCCAGAGGGAAACGCCATCTGGATCCAGTTGCCAAAAGCAAAGAGCCTTTGCACCTGTCTTCACGCCATAACTGTGACAAGCTTTGCCATCGTAGGTCGCAAAGTACCACGGCATCGTTCGCTGAGGAATCGTGTAGCGCCAGCCCAAAGTTCCATAGCTGCGCTCCCAGTCGTCTCCAAGAATCTGTAGATCGTTCTTTACAGGCGCATTCCATCGCAGGTGAATACACCGAACGGCCATGCGAGGCGCGTGGACAGTGATGGCGATTTCTTGGCGTTCTACCTCACTCAAAATGTCGATCCCGCTGCCGCGCCACTCGCTCTGGGATCGTGTTAGTCGCACCGGCTCTGTAAGTCGAGAATATGCTGTCACGTGATCCGGAAATCGGAGTATATCCAAGAAGCTTGCACTGCCCGAGGGATCGACATGGCCGACCGCTTGTTGCTCTGTTCGTTCTAAAGAAACACCTGGCAACACAGTTGCAGCTGCGACGCTCCCGATAAATGCGCGCCGGCTAAGTTGCGTCGACGAGAAAGATGCCTGAGAAATCTGAAGATTAGCCGTTTTCTCTGGAGAGTGCATTGACTTTGTCCTTCTTGCCTATTCGAATTTATTATCGGATACGACGACATACATGACGCGCGCATCGTAAGAAAACGCTACGCGGAAGCCGGCCGTTGTGCAGGTCGATGGATCGACTTCCGTTCGCTCTCACTGGAAGCCGCGGGGCGTCGGGGCGGCGAAGGCCTGTCGGCGTATTGGCCCCACTGATTGGTCGGCAGGTTGGTCGGGAGCATCCGCAGTGCAATTCGGCTTGAGGGGAAAGCCATGGACGCCGAACAGTGTGTAGAACTTTCCGTCGCGCGGAAGCGAATTCTTCCGCAGGCGCGTACACGCCTGCGGAAGATGTGTGGTGCAATGCAGCAGGACAATTGCCGCCTGCTGCCGATTCGCCGCACTTAGAATACGTACTTTGCGGCAAGTTGGAAGAACCGGGCATCCGGGGTGTAGTTTTGGAACGATTGCGGTTGGGAGATGCTGCCGCCACCCAGATCGAGACTGGCGCCGGAGGGTGCATTCCACGACGGGTGATTGAGCAGGTTGAAGGCATCGGCGCGGAACTGGAAGTACTGTTCACGCCAGGTTTTGAAGTCCTTGAATGCCGACATGTTCACGCGCTCGAATCCCGGTCCCATTATCTGGTTGGTCTTTCCGCCGGAATAGAGAACGGCGCTTGGGAGGTCGGTCAAATAGGCGTGAATATCGATTTTGGTTCCCGAAGTGGGATCGGCAAACGCACAAGGGTTAAACCAGTTGGTACGGTTCTTGACCGTGGCCGGACAAGTGCCAGTGTCAGGGTTCGCCGAAGACGGAGTGCCGCCACCCTTGAAGGGGTTACCAATCCGGTAAGGATTAATGCCGACACCGTTGGCTGCTTTGAAATTGCTGCCATCGCCGATCGCGATCGGCTCGCCGGTTTGCGCCGTCCAAGTAAGGCTCGTCGACCAGCCACCCACCAGGTAACTCATCAAGCCGTTAGAGGCCAGATATTTCCGCCCCGGGCCGAAGGGCAAATCGTACATGCCGTTCACCGTGACGCGATGCCGGACATCGTAATTGGAGTTGGTGAATTCGTACTTGAGTGGGATGAGGACGCTGTTGCGCAGTCCCGGGCCGCCACCGATACCCGGATTCGAAGCGTCGTCTTCGGCATGAGACCAGGTATACGTCGCCAGGTAGCTCAGGCCGCCGGAAGGGCGTTTTTCGAGCTTTGCCTGCAGCCCGTTGTACATGCTCTCTCCGATGAACTGCACGTCGGAAGTGTTAAGGCTGATGCCCGGGAACGCGGAAGTGCTATAGCCGTTGCTGCTGCTGGTTACGGCCATTGAACTGAACGGCTGCGTGCCCGCGTAGGTGTGCTTTCCAACATTTCCGACATAGCCAACAGATGCTATGAGGGTCTTGGCGAACTGATGCTCCACGGTGAGGTTGTAGCTCTCCGTGTAAGGCGTCTTGGCGTTGGAGTCGGCCATACTGAGTTGGGGTATGCCGGCAAACGCGCCGATGCCGCCGTTGCTGATGTAGGTGGACATGCCCGTCTCGAGACTTGTGGCGTATGGATAAGAGGCCCCGTCGGGCGTGCCGCCAGATGGGCAATAGCTCTTGGTGTTATCCGCGCCGCTGTTGGTGGAGGGGAAACAGTTCCAATTGCCAAGGTAGTTGTTTGAGAGATTGGTGTCGTACTTGAAGGGATAGTTTTGTTCCAGTTCGGAGCCTCCGGGAGCTTCAATCGCTCCGAAGAAGATTCCGTAGCCGCTACGCACCACGGTATTCTGATCCACTTGGTACGACACCCCGATGCGCGGAGCGAAGTTTGTCTTCTGGGTGGTTACCAGGGAGTTGCTGTTGGCGTAAGACAAGGAGAGGTTCTGGGACACAAGCAAGCTTGAGAACGATTGCGAAATCAGGTTAGGCACGTTCTCATATTTGGTCGACAATTGATAGAAGCCCTTGCCGGAAGCGGAGCCGCCGCCAGTGCCTGTGCCCTCTGCGGCTATACCGGCCTGAGAGATAAGAATGTTGGCAACGGATCCGGAATTGCTGTTCATTGGCTGGATGAAGTCATAGCGAACGCCGAGATTCACAGTCAGCTTCGGGTTCACGCGCCAGTCATCCTGAGCATAGGCGGCACGATACCAGCGATAGTAGCTCGTGTTCCAGGGCGGAGACAAGGAAGTGCCGCTCATGTTGTCGGTAAACATGTCGGCGATGCCGCTTCCGGTATTGCCCACAGAGGAGTCGCTCTCGCCGTTCGGGCCGGGACCACCGGAGTTGGGCGTAACGGTAAACAACGTGGAGTAGTTGCCGCCGAATTTGTATTTGCCGCGCGGCATCATGGCCTGTGCGAAGGATGTGCGGATGCTCTCCAGTTGCATTCCGAACTTGAGGGAGTGGCGTCCGGAGATCTTGGTAACGTTGTCGAGGATCTGATAGACGTTCTGGCGCTCGACAGAGGGCACGTCGCGACGTGCGCCAGCGGCGCTAAGGCTGCCACCTCCGCCAATGTTGATCCAGGGCAGACCGCCATTCGGCTGTTCCAATCCGCTAAATGGCACGCCGTTCATTCCTGGGATCAACGTGCTGGCTGGTGTATTGGCGTTCGCCTGGAGAAACGCGAAGTGCGCCCAGTTGTATCCAAGGCGAAACTCGTTAATCAGGTTGGGAGTGAACACATGGGATTCGCTCCCCGTAAAGCTCTGGGCGATGTTGGTATTGTTGGCGCCATTGAATCCGCCCACATCGTTGCCACCATCGATGATCGGGCCTAGCGGCGGGGTAAAGGAAACAATGTCGTGACCATAGCTGTAGCGCACGAAAGCCTGGTCGTTGCTGCTGATATTCCAATCCACGCGCTGATCCCACTGAATGGTTTCGTCTTTGGCCGGCAGATTGGCGCTGTAGTTGTTATAGGTCTGACCGGAGCCAGGCGTATTGAGGTTCGAGGATGTCCAGCCGCCGGCATTGGGCTTGGGGTAAGCAGCCAGAATCTCGGCAGCGACCTTGTCCTGTTGCCCACCAACGGCTCCTCCAGCGAGGGAAGGATTGCCTGGGGCAAGAACGTTGGACGTCTGCTGGCCGTTGATGGCTGTGACTGTGGCTCCTCCCGGATTGGACACTGCTCCTCCTCCTTGCGTGAGGGGCAGTTGACCACCGGTATTCGGCGCGAAGACTCCAATAGGCACGCTCTTGCCGGTGTGTAGCGAGCCGGTAAGGAAGAGTTCCGAGAGATCGCCGCTACGCTCGGACATGGTAGGTACGGTGAATGTTTGGGAGGGCTGAGCGTAAGTGATGCGATTCGCCTCTACATCCCCGAAGTAGAAGATCTTATTCTTCCAGATCGGCCCGCCGAGCGTGGCTCCGAACTGGTTCTCGTGATAGGCGGGAACAACATGCTTTGCCGAGTCCCAGTCGGCTGCGTCGAATATGGTGTTGCGAACATACTCCCACAGATCTCCATGGATCCGGTTACCGCCTGACTTGATGCTCGCGTTGACCACCGCGCCGGCCGAGTGGCCGAATTCGGCGCTGTAGTTGGAGGTGCTGACGCTAAATTCCTGCAGCGCGTCCGGCGGGGGCTTCACGTTGTAGCTGGCGCCGTTCTGAAAGTCGTCAACGTTTACATTGTTGTCGACGCCGTCCATGATGAAGTTGTTCTGCGTGGTGCGCTGTCCGTTGGCCGAGAAATCTCCCGTGCCGCCGCCGCGGGCCGGATTGTTGGCGTTGTTACCGATTGCCGGAGCAACGCCGGCAGCCAACTGCGCGATATAAACCCAATTGCGCCCGTTCAGTGGAGTGGCGTTAATCGTGTCGGTGCTCATCACCTGCCCCACCGAAGCTGACTCGGTTTGCAGAAGTGGCGGCACATCGGCGACCGTGATGGTCTCCTGGACCGCTCCAGGCTTCAGGGAAATGTCGATGCTCAGGCGGTCCTGAATGCTCACATGCACGTTTTCCTGGGTCGTGGTCTCAAACCCGGGGGCGGACGCGCTCACTTTGTAGTTGCCAATTTTGATGGGAGAAAAGACGTATTCTCCCCGTTTACTCGACTTGCCTTGCATCGATAAGTTGGTGTTGGTATTGGTGAGGGTTACGGCCGCGTTCGGAATGACCGCGCCTGTGGCGTCCTTCACGATCCCGGTGATTGCTCCCTCGTCGAGTTGGGCCCACATCATGCTCCCGGAGAGAGCGCAGCATATGCCCAATATCATCAAGAGAGTCCGAACAGTTCGGCGGTTCACCGGCTTCAATGGAAATCTGTTCATTTTCTTCAGTCCCCTTCTGCGGGCTGAGTGCACCCAACTTCCCTTTTGTTTCGGGAATAATTCGAAACATTAACACACAAATTAGACTGTAATCAACAACAAAAAAAAGAAATAACAAAAAGCAAGGGAAAACACACCTCAGCCGCCCGCTTGCGAACGAACCCCGGAGGTCCCCGGGGTTCGTCTTGAGGGCGGCGTTTTTGGTGGAGGATTCTGGCTTTGCGGCGGAGATTGCTGGGCGGATAGAACGCGCGGACTGCCAGCAACGGAAAGGACTGGCGGTCCGCGAAGCTGCATGAACAGCGGCCAATGTGACCTGCGGTGATACCTATCTATTTAGGCCTGAATGACTTCGATTCCCCGTGCTTGCAAGGCCTTGACGAACTCGTCCGGGGCTTTCTTGTCGGTGATCAGGCGGTGAACTTGCTCGATGGAGCCAATCCGAGATACGCTGCATCGTCCGAGTTTGCTGAAATCCGCGACCACAGTCGTCTCCTTGGCGACGGACATCATCAGGCCATTCAAGTGCGCTTCTAGCACGTCCGGAGTGGTCGGACCGTGCTCCAGGTCGAATCCATCGACTGCCAGAAACAGCCGATCCGCATGCAGGTCGTTCAGCATTGTTTCGGCCTGCGGCCCAACAAAGGAAAGCGATACGGGGCGCAGCACACCGCCAATACTGATCACCGAGATGCCTGGAGCATCCGCCAGCTCGGAGATCACGTTCATGGCGTTTGATATGACGGTAATGCCGCGAACCGCGCTGATCTTGAGTTGGCGGGCGATTTCAGTGGTGGTGGTGCCGGAATCGAGAATGATCACTTCGCCGGGCTGAACCAGACTCGCAGCGGCCAGGCCGATCTGCGCTTTCTCCGCCCGGTGTATCGATCGTTTTAATTCCAACGGGTAGTCGCGGGTAGGCTCAAGTTGCCGAACAGCGCCGCCGTGTGAGCGAATCAGCGCCCCTGTTGCGCTCAGGGCATCCAAATCGGATCGGGCGGTCACGGCCGAAATCGAGAATTGATTCACAAGATCTTGAACGGAAACTTGGCCCTGCCGTTCCAGAATGCCCAGGATCGCCCTGCGGCGCTGTTCGGGGAGCAACAAGCCCGCCCCATTAGAATGTCGCATCTACCGATCTTAGGAGAAATGGAAATGCTTCGTCAACTCTTATCTGCGAATGGCTGTTTTTTCCCTTTCTTTTCTGGTTGCGATGGCAAACTCCCGGTCCCTAGGGTGGCCTAGAATTGGCATATTCGGAAAAAATCCGCCTTGTCGCCGCGAGATTCGTCCTGCAAGTATTGCAATAACAACCTATTTGTTTCCGATGCGGACCGTAGCGCTACCGGAGAAACCGGTGACGAATGAAGACCTCTGGGGCTCGGTTTCGACGTTTTTCCTTGTTTTAGATCGTACTTGCTTTACTTTGCGTATACTTTGCTTTATTATCATTTTTTATCGAGTGGGAGGCATTCTTGCGAGAACATTGGGTTTCAGAGAACGTGCTTGATCGGTCCTGGCTTGCCATCGCCAGCAGGAATCGGAGCGCGACGGAATTGCTGAATCGAACGGAAGAAGAACAGCGGAAAGCCGGCTATTTTCATACCTTGCGCGAGATTCTGCAGCAGCCCTCGACGTGGCTGCAAACGGGAGCGCAGATGGCGCCCCTTTCCAGCGAGTTGCGGACCATGGTTGCCGGGATTCGGACGGTGGTTCTCACCGGTTCCGGGAGTTCGGAATATGCCGGGGAATGTGTCCGCCTTCCTTTACAGAAGGCCCTGTGCATTCCTGTGCAGACGGTGGGCGGCGGCGCGTTGTTAACCCACGGCAGCCAAGCAACCAACCCCTTGCGGCCGGGACTGATGGTCTCCCTGGGCCGGTCCGGGGACAGTCCAGAGAGTGTCGAAGCCATTTCAATCATCCTGGGAACAGAGCCCGCCATAAGACATCTGGTGGTGACCTGCAACTCGGATGGGCGAATGGCGACAACCTATCGCAATGACCCGCGTGTAAGGCTGGTTGTGCTGGCGAACAACACCAATGATCGCAGCCTCGTGATGACCAGCAGCTTTACGAATATGGTTCTCGCCGCCGCGTTTTTGGGATTTCTGGAGCGGCCGGACCAATATGTGGCTCTCTTGCACAAACTGAGTGAGAAAGCGCAGGAACTGTTGTGCGGGCACTTTGACCGGCTGGCCGGTCTCGCCCGCCGAGACTTCGATCGGGCGATCTTTCTTGCGAGCGGGGCACGTTTGGGTTCAGCCCGTGAGTCGGCCCTGAAGATGATGGAAATGACGGCCGGTAATGTATTCGCAGTTAGCGAATCGTACTTGGGATTGCGCCATGGTCCCATGAGCGCCGTACATCCGAATACCCTGGTGGTTTGCTTCCTTTCTTCCGACCCCCTGGTGCGCGCCTACGAGTGCGATCTGATTCGCGAGCTAAATGACAAGCAACTCGGCGCCGCCAAGCTGATCTTTGGCGAGGAGATTCCGTCTGACCTGGCCCGCGGTGAAGACCTGGTGATTGAGTGCGGCGGCTTAGCGGCGTTGGGGGACGACTACATCCCGGTCCTCGATGTAATTCTGGGCCAGGTATTGGGCTTCTTTCGTTGCATGAAGGAAGGCCTGCAGCCGGACTCGCCCTCGAACGATGGCGTCATCAACCGGGTGGTGCAGGAATTCAATCTGCACCACACGGAAAGTTGATCGAGAAAGCGGAGCGTTCTCACTGCTGGGAAGCTGCTTGATTCCCAGCAGACTCCGGTTTGGCGCGGCTCAACACAATTCGCCGAAGGATCCTCCGGCGGCCGACATTCAGCTCCACCTTGGAGCCTCACATGACGACAGAATCTGCCCTCGAGAAACAAGGCACATGGAAGCCGCTTGACCTCTCGCAATTTGAGCCGGAGAGCTCTCTTGAGGTCAAGTGCACTCCTGTGGAATGCGCGCGATATCCAGTCATCGATGTGCATGCCCACCTGTCGTGGTCGGCAAGGGTGGAGAACGGTGTGCATCTCGATCCGGGAAGGCAATTCCTGGCTCCTCCGGATGAACTCATTCCGGTGATGGACCGTAAGAATATCCGAATCCTGATCAACGTGACTGCCGGATTTGGGAGCGGGCTCGAGGACGCTATAACCCGCTTTGACAAGGCGTACCCGGGACGATTCTGTGCCTTCACCGAACCCTGCTTCCATCGATTCCTGGAACCCCACTATGCGCAGCTTCAGGCCGACGCCATTGAGCACGCCGCGCAGTCTGGAGCCAAGGGGTTAAAGATCCTGAAAACGCTGGGATTGTTTTTGAGGGAGGGCCACACCACGGGGAAACTGGTCAGCGTCGACGACCATCGCTTCGACCCGATGTGGGAAGCATGCGCAAGCAGGAATCTGCCGGTGGGGATCCACATTGGCGACCCGGTGGCGTTCTTCAGGCCGGCGGACCGCTTCAACGAGCGCTACGAGGAGCTGAACCAGCATCCTGACTGGTCGTTCCATGGCCCTGGGTTTCCGTCTCTGGCTGAACTTCTGGCGGCTCGCGACCGGCTTTTTGCGCGCCATCCTCGGACCCAGTTCATTGCCTTCCATGTCGGCAACATTGCCGAAAACCTGCCCCATGTTGCGGCCAGCCTCGATCGCTTCCCGAATATGACGGTGGATATCGCTGCCCGCATCGGCGAGTTGGGCCGGCAGCCGCGCGCGGCGCGAGCCTTTTTCGAGAGATACCAGGATCGGATTCTCTTCGGAACGGACGCAACTCCCCATGGCGATGAGTTCCCGCAGCAGCTATTTTGTGACCGCCTTTACGAGATTTACTACCGGTTTCTGGAAACCAGCGACGAGTATTTCGACTACGCTCCGTCGAAGGTTCCACCTCAAGGACGATGGAGAATCTCAGGCATCCACCTGCCGGATTCCATTCTGAAGAAGGTCTACTGGGAGAACGCGGCGCGCTTATTGCGTATTGCCGTGTAACCGGCGGCAATTCTGCCGCAAGGCCTCACTTCGGCTCGACATAACGCTCCTTTGCGGCCGGGTCGTATGCCGTCGGTACCGTACCCGAGACGGAGATGCCAAGCGTCTTCAGTGCCGAACTCCCATTTAGACCCGTAGCTGTGACGCTGACTGTATACTGCCCTGGCTGTGTATAGGCATGAGCCGTCTCCGCGCCATCTGCACCGACCCCATCGCCGAAATCCCAATGGAAGCTCAGCACCGGAGCATCGATGCTCCCGCCATCGGTGTGGAATCGAAGGGCGTCGCCGGCGCGTCCCATGGCCGGAGCATGGGCTTCAAATACCGGAGCGGTTTCGGGCATGGAAGTGTCGACCAGTTGAAGCATTCGAACAGAATGGGGCGGCTGCGCGATGGTGAGCCGGCCATTTTCGATGGCCACAACGCCGCCTCGCAACGCGTCGGTGGCTGTGTACGAGCCCTTCGGCTTCAGCCCCAGGGACTCCAGCTCAAAGGTGTGACTGCGCGCCCCTTCGGTCCAGTTGAATACCGCGAGAATCTTTTGCCGGCGGTCTTCGCTAAGCAGGAAGATGCTCGGCTGTCGATCTTCCGGCAAATACGTCATGAGATCGATCGGCACTGCGGCGCGGCCCAATTTGCCCATGTCGAGCAGGTTCTTGTTGCGCACCAGGGCAAGACGATCCGGCGAAGCGCCCAGCGCGGGCAGATCGTCTCCAATCTCGAACATGCCGCCCGAGACTGCCGAAACCGCAATCGACGCCTCGGCCTCATCCAAAGTCAGCGGCTGCTTGTTGCCATGCCAGGATCGGTCGGGGATGACCTGCTTTGATACCGTAAATGCATCCGGATCCGAGCCGTAGAAGTTTCGGTTCATGAAGTAGCGGCCCGCAATGCCCAACGCGGCTTCGCGCGTGGACTGAAACGTATGTCCGGTGTCTTGGGAGATACGGCCCGTGTTGACCAAGCCGACAGGCGTAAGCATGAAACTGCCATCCTTGTCCAAGATCACGTCGTCTCCCACGGTCGCGCGAATGATCTCGAGCCCGATGCGCAACGCTTCGAGGCCCGTGGTGTTGGGCCGGTAATGCACGCCCTCCACGGCTGCGGCCTCCATAAAGTCCATTTTGATAAAGCGCACGCCCCAGTCCCGAACTAGAGTGCGATAGGTCATGCGCAGATAGTCCTGCGCGTCGGGATTGGTCGTATCGAGCGCATAGAGTTCGTCCACACCCCCGAATACTGCGCCGATGTGGATAGGCTCTCCGGCCAGGTTGCGAACCAGCCAGTCACGATGGTGCTCGTAGACCCACGACCGCTCCGACACCTGAAATGGCGCCACCCACAATCCGAATGTCAATCCCTGGTCTTCCACCTGGTGCGCCACCGCCGCCATCCCCCGCGGAAACGCCTTTCCATCGGGAGTGGCATATTCCCCGCGCGCATACTGATATCCCTCATCTACCTGAAAATATCGATACCCAAGCGATTCGAGATTTTGCGCCAGCCAAGCAGCATTGGTAAGTACCGCATTTTCGGTGATGCCATAGTAGTAGGCCGTCCAACTCCACCAGCCCAAGAGGGGCGGAGTAGAAACGATCGCCTTGTGGAGAATGCGTATGGCTTCTCCGTAGTTCTCCAGTTGGGCATGGTAATCGGGTCCAACCGCGAACATCAGCCGCTCGGAGCGCACACTATCGCCGACGGGCGCCTGCAACCTTAAGGGAACGGTGTTTGCCGCTGGATACTGTTGCTCCTGATCTTTCAGTGCCTCGTTGGTCCCGGCGTCCTCGATGTCGTACGACCCCGTGCTTTGCAAGTGCAAAACCGTCAACATCCGGTCGGCGGAAAGCGCCCCTAGGAACAGGCTTTGCCCGCTCTGCCGGTTGTAGATCAGTTGGCTCCCGAATGCCAGATGGGCGCCGCCCGGTTCGTTCCCCTCTCCCAACATCTTCAGATACGGAATATCCTCGCTGTACCGATCGGAGAGAACAAGGTCTTGCGATGCAGGCCCGCCCAAATTCACTGCCCCGCCCTCGTTGGTCTTGGCCACGCGAATGGAATGAACCTCAATGGACGACGCAGTCGAGTTGCGCACCGTAACCCGGATATCTCCCCACGGCCGGCTAGCATACACGCGAAACTCGCAAATCAGGTCGGGCATTCCGGCCAACCCGGTGTGCGTCACGGTCAGCAGTTGCCCAGAACCCAACTCGTCGCTAAAAGGAGCAACCGACTTCAGGTGCCGCAAATAATGCGACGATTTGAGAGTTCCTTGCGCCGTATCCACCTCGACCTCGGCGCGCAGGACACTTTCGCGAATGGAAGTGGAAAGCAGTTCATAGGAGCCATCGGCGAGCGCCTCGACAGCGAGGCTTCCGCCTTGAATTCGAATCGGCGACGAGGCTGCGGGGTTCTTTGAAACTTTTTGCGCGCCCCAAACAGACGCCGCAAGCGTCAACAGCAAGAACGAGATCGACAGCTTTTTTTTCATCACGAATGACTTCCCTCCGGGCCCACTATTGAGGCTCACCGATCGACGCTTTTGCACGATTGTTCTTGCTTCTCTGCATAGCCCACGCCACCAGCAGTCCAACGCCGATCCACGCAGTGCCGAGAATCTGGGCGCTGTGGCTCAGATTCCACCAGATAAACACGCAAATCACGATACCAAGAGCGGGGATCAGAAACGGAAACGCGGTTTTTTCTGCGGAACGGAATTTGTAGTGCACCAGCGCAGCCGCGTTCACACCAATGAAGGCGAGGAAAGCTCCGAAGTTGAGCAATTCGGCGCCTTGCGCATAAGTCATCACCAGCGCTCCCACCAGGGCAATAGCGCCGACGATCAAAACATTGTTGCGCGGCACCTGGTGGCGCGGGTCGATGGCGCCGAAGATTCCGCGGGGCAGTGAATTGTCTCGGCCCATCGCATACATGAGCCGTGAAGCGCCAAACTGGGCGGCGATTCCCGATCCAAGGTTCGCGATCAGGAGGGTGGCATTGAGGGCTTGGAACAGAAAAGGGCCGCCGACTCGCGCTGCGACATGCACGAATGCAGTGTCTTCCATGTCGGCCGGAAACGGCTGCTGTGCAGTCCAGGCCAATTGAGCGACATAAGTCTCGGCGAGGGACAGCATCCCGATGATGAAGCAGGTGAGAACAGTGGCGATGAGAATATTTCGGCGCGGGTTTTCAACTTCCTCCGCCATCGTGGAGATGCCGTCGAACCCGATGTAGGTGAGCACGGCGACGGACGTGCCGTGAAATACCGCCGAAGCGGCGAAGTTCGACGGATCGTAGAACGGATGAATGAGGTCCGCGCTGGTGGGATGGACCACCGCCAGTATGTAGCGGATGCCCTCAACCAGGAAAATAAGCACCACCAGGCTCATGGACACGGAAAGCACGGCATTGGCCCGGCTGGAGGTCTGGATACCGCGCGTATTGAGAAACGTGGAGAACAGCGCGAACGCTATGACCCAAAGAATATAAGGCACGCGGGGATCGATATTGCGGGCGGCCTGGCTGCACCAGATGATGCAAATCACAGGATTGAGAAGGTAGTCCATGAGCATGGCCCACCCCACAACGTAGCCGAGTTTGGGGTGCAGTTCCTCTGACACGTAACTGAAGGCAGAGCCGGCACGAGGATAGACTCGCGCCATACGTCCATAGCTGACCGCGGTTAGAAGCATGGCGAACATCGCTATCAGAATGGTCAGCGGCACGTGTCCGTGCGCAATATTACTCACTACTCCGTAAATCCCCATCGGAGCGGTGGGCTGAATGATGATGATGCCGTAGACGATGAGGTGCCAAAGCTTCAGAGAACGGCGCAGGTGGGGGGCTTCGGCAGTACTCAATGGGGTTTACTCCGGCTATCGAGCAGAAATATGCTTTCGTTCTTCTATTTTTTTACACTCTTTCCTTACGAAAAGTAAAGTAAAATCAGTTATCGAAACCGGAGAAGAAAACATGAACCGTCGTCAGATGTTGCGCGGAGCCGGCCTCGGAGTCGTGTCGGGGATCGCGGCCCGCGCCAGCCAGACAATATCTTTGCCAGCGTTGCCGGACGAGGGGCAAGCGCATTCGATCCCTCTCAGCCTTTCCGATTTCCGGCCCACCAGCATGCTGCATGCTCGCGAAACCCATATCGAGAGGGCACGCTTCCCGGTCATCGACGTCCACACGCATATCAGCTGGACCAGCCAATCTACCAACGGTGTTGCTCTGTCCACCGAGCGAATCTTTTACGCTCCCCCTGACGAACTGATCCCGGTCATGGAGCGCAGGAATATTCGCACCTTGGTGAATCTCACCGGAGGATACGGCGCGGGACTAACCCAAACGATCGCAAAATATGACAATGCCTATCGCGATCGCTTCTACACGTTCACCGAGCCTTGCTACTCACGGCTCCTGGAGCCGGGCTATCCCGGCATACAGGCCCAAGCCATTGAGGAGGCATACCGCAGCGGAGCGCGCGGCCTCAAGATTCTGAAGACTCTAGGACTTTACCTGCGCGAAGAGATTACCTCGGGAAAGCTCGTGAAGATTGACGATCCGAGATTCGATCCAATGTGGGATGCATGCGGGCAATTGCGTATGCCGGTCGCGATTCATGTCTCCGACCCGATCGCGTTCTTTACTCCCACCGATCGGTTCAACGAGCGCTATGAGGAGTTGAGCAACCATCCGGACTGGTCCTTTTGCGGGAGAGATTTCCCCTCAAACGCAGAGTTGATCGGAGCCAGAAACCGGATGATGGCCCGCCATCCAAACACGCGGTTCATTGTTCTGCATGTGGGCAACTTCGCCGAGAACCTGGATAACGTTTCAAAAAATCTCGATCGCTTCCCGAACATGACGGTCGACATTGCTGCCCGCATCGGCGAGTTGGGCCGCCAGCCGCGCGCGGCGCGAGCCTTTTTCGAGAAATACCAGGACCGGATTCTCTTTGGAACGGACGCAACGCCCCATGGCGATGACTTCCCACAGCAACTGTTCGACGACAAACTCTATTCGATCTACTACCGGTTCCTGGAGACCGACGACGAGTATTTCGACTATGCGCCCGCGAAGATTCCGCCCCAGGGAAGATGGACGATTTCGGGCATTCACCTGCCGGAATCGATCTTGCGCAAGGTGTATTACGAAAACGCTGCCCGCGAACTGCAGCTCTTGGTCTAGAGCCTGCTATCGACTCTGCCCGCGCGGCGTAGCGATTGGCGCTGACCCGCGCGAGTAACTCCGATTTTGCCGCAACACCTGAGTCCTTGTTGGGGCGGGCCAAGATTTAGCGCGGCATGGCAATGGGGACCCGGCTTTGATCGGCCTCGCCTGAGTTTGTGGTGCCTTCGGCGGGTCCGTGCCAGACCCCTCCACCATAGGTTGTGATATAGATTTGCGCTGGGTCGTTGGGGTCGAGGATGACGCGATGTCCCCACTTGAAGTCGTAGCCCGCAATCCGTGTCCAATGAATGCCGCGGTCGGTAGTGCGGTAAGCGGCAGCGTCAAATCCGCAAATATAGAGCGTGTCGGGATGGCGCGGATCGATGGTGAGATCGTAGACGTGCTGCGAGTCGGAGAACAAAGTTGTCCACGTTTTGCCGCCATCGCTGGAGGCAAAGACGCCGCCGTTCCGGTCGGAGATTTCTCCTTCCTGTCCCCATGCGGTAAGGTAGAGGCGCCGCGGATCGCGCGGGTCGATCTCCAGGCCGGTCGGTCCGGTCACGCCGGACGGAAGATCGATTCGCTGCCAGTGTTCCGCTTTATCGGTGGATCGGTAAAGTGCCCCGGCGCCAGCGGCAGAGCGGTCTTGGCGCTCACTGCGGCGAGCAACCACAAGGTAGAGGGAACCGTCCTGTGAGAGCGTGATGCGCCAGGCAAACGGTTCGTCCCCAGCGATGCCGTTGTTCTTCTGCGTCCAGGTTTTGCCGTTGTCGGTGGACTTATAGACGCCGCGGCCAAAGGCACAGGCGTACAGCGTGCGGGTGCCCACGGGGCTCGAAGGATCGAGAAGGATATGTGTGATCGAGTCGAGAGGAATGCCCGCGCTGCTGGGCTGCCAGTGGTAGCCGCCATCGGTGGATACGGCAACGCCGCCTTTAAAGTGTTGGACCGAGCGCCCGCGCCACATCTTGGGACGGGGCAGATCGTGGGCGCCACTGAATGCGCCCCATACCAAGCCGCGCTGGGCTGGATCGAAAGCCAGCCAGTAGGTGGTGTTGCGCCAGTTGTCGGGAACGCCTTCGGTGGTGGTTTGCCAGGACCTGCCGCCGTCCGTGCTTTGGAACAACCCCATGTCGGTGTTGTCCATATAAATGTGGTGGGAGTCCAAGGGGTCGAACTGCACGCCGTAGTTGGTGGTTACATCGAGGCCGCGGGAAATCCACCGGTCGTCCCCTGCCCGGCTCGAATTCATCTCCTGCCAAGTTGCACCGCCGTCAAGGGTGCGATAGGTGCGGAACAGGTCGCTGGCGTAAACGACATCGGGATTGCCGGGCGCGACACCCAGGCTGTAGGGCGCATCGAACCAAATACTCTCGTTCGGCTGCGCGGCGCGTTCCTCGATCCAGGTGCCTTCCAGGTTGGCTGCTGGTCGATTCGACTCCTTGAACACGATCTTCCATGTGCGACCGCCGTCGCTTGTCTTTGCGATGCCGTTGAATAGATTCTCCGCGCCTTCGCCGAGTCGAAGTCCGCGAAATCCGGCATAGGCGACCTCAGGATGCTGACTGGCGACGGCAATCGCTTCAAACTTGCCGGCGCTTTGGTGAAAATCGGGGGTGATCGCTTTGAAATACGCCCCTGAGCCCGAAGAAAGGTAGACCTTGCCGTCTCCTCCGGTTGCATAAATCCAGACCGCATCGCCGATGCGGGTTGCCGAAGCGGCCCTGAAGCCGGAGTCGTTGCCGCCCAACTTGGTGGCGATTCCATCGGGAGCGATACGATACGCCGCGGCGTTCGAAACCGCGATCAAGCCGGAACGGCCAGGGGAAAGAAGCAGAATGTGTTCGGGCAATGTGGCCAGATGGCTCCATGAGTTGCCGCCGTCCACCGAGGAAAGAATGGTTGAGGGTTGGCCTTTCTGTTCAAACGAAAGATAAAGATGTTCCGGGCCGGCAGCCTGGGAAGCAATGCCGATCGCGGAAATCCCTCCGCCGGGGTAGGCGGGATCGCTGGAAGTGAGACTGTAGTCGGAGTGATCGCCGATTTGGTGCTCGATGGTGTTGCGAGCCGGATTCGGGAAGACCATCTTCCAGGTTTGCCCTAAGTCGCTACTGCGCCAGAGAGCCGCATTCGCCGCGTAGATCACCCGCGAATCCTGAGGATCGAAGGCCAGGACATTGATGCCGCCGCGAAGGTTGAACATGTGCCACGACAGGCCGTTATCGCGTGTCACGTAGCCGCCCGTCATGTCGCAGTGTTCAACCACAAGGCGCGAATCGTGAGGGCTGATGACCGGTCCGATGGTGGTGCCGCCGCCGCCGGGTCCAATCACCTTCCAACCGCTCGTTGCCGGCGTTTGTGCAAAGCCCGCAGCGCCAATGAATACCAAGAATAGAATCGCGCAACTTAATTCTTGCCTCTTGCTGTTGTTCGGCAGCACGGTTAACTCTCGCTTTCGTGAATCGGAATGGTTGTCGCCGTCGATGCCCCTGGGCCTCTTCTACGGACGCTTCGGAGTTTCGGATCAACAAGATTACGGGTCATGCTTCGACTTGGCTCTCCAAACTACATTCCCTGTGAGTCGTGGCTCTTACGAAATCTGTTGCAGATTTAGAAGAATTGTACAAGCAAAAGAAAGCAAAAGACTATAAAATGAAATCAAACAACAGATTTATTTTGTAGAATGGGAAACGAATCCAGCGATAACCCAATCGGAATCTCAGGGTTCTGTTCACGAAAGACGCATACGAAACGGGGAATCTATGAAGAAATGGCTTGGTTTTGCCTTCTTGTTGTCGGCGGGGACCACCCTCACCGCCTTTTGCCAGCCGGTTGCCGCTCCGGTCAAAGTCTGGCAGGGTACGCTCACTTTGCCGACCTATGAAGAAGGTGCGCCTGATCCGAACCCTCCGTTCGACACCTATCAAACCCGCAGCTTCAGCTATCCCTACACGCTGAGAACCACCCTCACCGGTTCGAAGTCCAGCCATTCGTGGCGAGCGGTTTTTCTCGAGAATGAATATCTGAAATGCACGGTGCTGCCCGACATCGGCGGGCACCTTTATACATGCGTCGACAAGATCAGCGGGCAGCCCATGTTTTACGCCAACCCTTCGATCAAGAAAGCGCAGATCGGATATCGCGGCGCTTGGGCTGCATTCGGCCTGGAATTCAACTTCCCCGTATCGCATAACTGGGTCTCCATGTCGCCGGTGGATTTTGCCTGCGCGCCGCATGACGACGGCAGTGCGTCGGTCTGGGTGGGCAATATCGATCGGCCCTACGGCATGCAATGGCAAGTGGAGTTGGTGTTGCGGCCAGGTTCGACGCTCCTCGAGCAGAAGGTGACATTGTATAACCGCAGCGATGTCCGCCATCGTTACTACTGGTGGAGCAACGCTGGAGTTCAGGTATGGGATGATTCACACATCGAGTACCCGATGCGTTTTGTCGCTTCGCATGGGTACACCGATGTGTACCGCTGGCCGGTTGATGCCGAAGGCCGGGATTTGAGCGTGATAAAGAACCAGACCGGCGGGCCAGTTTCATTCTTTGTACATGGAAGCCATGAGCCTTTCATGGCCATCTGGAATCCGCATACCCAGACCGGAATCGCTCATTTTTCCGAATACCGCGAAGTGCCCGGTAAGAAGATCTGGTCGTGGGGCGTCGATCCCGCGGGTCTTGACTGGCGCGCGGCGCTTTCTGACAACCATAGCGCTTATGTTGAATTGCAGGCGGGGCTCTTCCGCAACCAGGAGACGTATTCGTTTCTCGAGCCGGGACAGACTATTCGCTTTAGTGAATACTGGATGCCCGTGCGTGGGACGGGTGGCGTTTCGCGCGCCAATAAATCTGGCGTGGTGCACTTCGATCACCACGCGACGGATGTTCTGATTAGCCTGAATATCAATGAACGTCTCGATGGCGCGCAGATTCTTCTAATGCAGAATGGAACCTCTCTCTGGACAGGAAGCGCGAATTTGGCGCCCGAGACGACGTGGTCGCATTCGGTGTCTCCGAAACCGGGGACCGGCAAGATAAGCTTCGAGCTCAAAGACAGCTCTGGGCGTTTGCTCCTGAAGCAAACCGACGGCGAGTATGATTGGGATCCGGAATCGACCATCAAAACCGGTCCCCAATCCGGGTGGCAGATCCCTGAGCCAGACCGCCGATCGGAAGATGACTGGCTGCAGATGGGCCGCAATCGGGAGTTGAACGGAACGCTCATCGCCGCGTTCGACACCTATAGGAGTGGTCTGGCGACCTATCCGCAAAGTCAATCCCTCCAGTTTGCTGCCGGAAGGCTTGCCGCTGCGCTTCAGCGCTACGAGGAAGCGGAACCTCTGCTCCGGAGCGCGCAATCGCGTGACACGTCGAATTCTCAGATTGCTTACTACCTGGGGATTGCGGAAGACGGTCTGGGACACGCGCGCGACGCCGAAACAGCGTATGAGATCGCCTACCGGCAGGCCGAGCTGCGCGGAGCCGCAGCCATTAAGCTGGCAGAACAGCGAGCCCGGCAGCAGGATTTCAAAAGCGCGGCGTCTTTCCTGAAGGATGCGGTTGCCGCAGAGCCGGAGAACTTTCGCGCACAGGAAGAATTGGAGGCGGTGTTGCGCGTTTCGGGTGAGCGGGCGGAAGCGGAGGATTGGGCAAAACGCGGTCTGGCTGCCGACCCGCTGAGCGCATTCCTGAAAGAGGACTCCGGACAGCCCGACGTGGCATACTTGGCGGCGGATCCCCATCGCGTGCTGCGCGTCTCCGCAGAATACATGCGGCTTGGCCTCTACGCGCAGGCCCTGGATGTTCTCGATCGATCCTATCCGGCTGTAGCGGCAGATCGAAGTGAGCCCGGCACGGTGTTGCCGCAGAACCACCCCTTAACGCTCTATTACTCTGCGTACTGCAAACAGCAGCTTGGCCAGAATGCCCAGCAAAACTGGAAGGCAGCTTCCGAGTCTTCTTCCAGTTTCGTTTTTCCATCGTCGGATACGGACAAGACCGTTCTGGAGGCAGCCCTCACGGCAAGCGAGAGCGATGCGACTGCTCATTATCTGTTGGGAACGCTGCTGTTTTCAAAGGGATTGTACGATACGGCGATGAATCATTGGGCAGCCGCTAAGCAGATTGCTCCCCACATGCAGGTGATCGATGTGGACCGCGGAGATGCTTTGCTGCGGGTGAAAGGCGATCCCCGCCGAGCCATCGATGCATATCGTGAGGGCCTTCGGAATGACCCTGACAATGCCGAGGTTTATGTCGGCCTGGACGAGGCGATGAGCGTCACGGCCGCATCGGCCGCGGAGCGCGCTGCCGCGCTCTCTCAGTTTCCCGCGGCCGACGCTTCCGATTCAAAAATGCCTGCGGAACTCGTCTATCAGCTTGCGTTGACACGAGCCGAGGCAGGACAGTACGAACCGGCCCTGGCGCTATTCAAAGATCGATTCTTCCCGAGCAAAGAAGGCGGAGCGACATCCGCGGAAGTTTTATTCGAAGTGAGGCTAATGCAGGCCGGCGAGTTTGCCAGGACCCACAACTGCACCCAGGCCGATGGGATTCTCTCTGGACGGCCGGCGGGAATGAGCCTGGACGCAAGGTCCTCACGAGATGATGTGAAGCTCGCCGGACTTGCTCAAAGCTGCGGACAGGTAAAGCAAGCGAAGGATCTTTTGCAAAGAGCAGTGGCAGCGAAGGGTCCAGCGTGCGCGGCGTGGTCCCTCCAGGCAGAGAGGCTTTTGCGCGCAAACGATGGAGCAGACTTGGATAAGAAGGTCGCCGAGTCGCTAGCCCAAACGGAGAGCCAGTTGCGCGCGAGCTCGCCCTCAGGGGCGCTGCTCTATTCTGCGGGCATGTTGCAGGTGGCCCTTCATCGGACGCAACAGGCGAAAACATCGCTCGACGAAGTGCTGATTCTTCCCGATGTTCATATGTCTCACCACCTGGCACGAGAGGCGCTGCAGGACCTTGCTGCCGTCAAGTAGTCTTCGGTTGCATCTCGGGGACAGAAATCCAGGCAAAGCCGCGGCTTTACCTGGATTTCTGTTACTACAGCGATTTGATTCTTGCGGCTGGGTGGTCTACGCAGAGGTTTGGCACGCTGCGGCATACACGCGCAGAACGCCCTGGATGTGGTGGCGAATGATTGCGGGAGCGGAGTTTTCGAGCCTGGCGTTGCGGATTGCCTCGTATTCTGCGGGCAGGTACTGGCTCAGCAGCACAAGCGGCAAGGGCCGGTCCAGATTGTGCGTGAGCCGGCTCACCGCCTGTTCTACGTTTGCTTGCGGCCAATAGTAGCGGCAACGGTCGCTCATGCTATACGCGCGGGCAAACCTCTGTTGCTCCTCGCTTCCGCTGTAGTAGCGATCCCAATGTTGCGGGTCGCGCAACATCGCTGACTCCAGCGTCTCGCGTACCTGCGACCCGTCCTTTTTGGATTTGGCCATCTCGCGTTCGATCATGTCGAGCGCAAACACAGCCTCTCTGAACGCGAAGGTCAACCATGGGCCCACCTTCAGAATCGCGAAGTGATTCTTCACCATCTGCGTGAGACTCGAAGGAGTTTGGTAGTCGGTCGAATGCGCTTCATACACCAGCTCCGGCGAATTCGGCAGCCCCGTCACCAGAGGTTGGGCTTTTTCGGGATCGTACGCGAACACGGTGCTGTCGCCGAATTCTACTCCTGGCTGAACCACTACAGCGATCACGTTCTCCCAGGCCGCAGCCAGACCCCTCGCCATAAACGCCTTCCGAAACGTGGCAAGCGACGAGAGCAGATCGTCGAGTTGCGTCGGCTTGGGACATTCGCCTTCGGCAACTTCGCCCCCTGGCACCGGAACCTCTGTGCCAATCACATACGTCGGACGCGGTGAGCCCGCAGGCATCGATTCACAACTCTGTTCCGCCGCCTGGCATAGCATCGCAGTGCGCGCGGCCACGACTTCCTCTGAGAGAGCCGCCGGATCGCCCCCGCAAGGCATGCTCGCATCCAGGTGGATTTTCTGATACCCGGCGAGCACAGTTTGCGCGGCAAGCTCGCATGCCTTGGCCATCGCACTCGCGGCCCCCTCCGATCTCCAACAATACGGCCCCAGGTGGTCCGCTCCGAGTAAGACTCGTGTCGAAGGCAGGCCCGCCTGCTCCGCCGTGAAGCGAACCTGCGCGGCGAAATCCGCCGGTGTGCTTCCTGTATATCCGCCAAACTGGTTCACCTGGTTGGAGGTGGACTCGACGTGCAGAACCGTCCCGTCGGCCACGGCTTGGTGGATTGCGGCATCGAGAACTGCCGGGTGCGCCGAGCACACGGCAAACGTCCCGCCGCTCCCTGAGCGCCGGTTCCGCCGGACGATTTCCCGTAGGAACTCAGTTGCTTGCGGGTGCACGCGGCCTTTCGGATCACATGTATTTGTTTTCATAGTTTGTCAGTATACTATGTTTTCTTGTTGTTTACTTTCGTATTATTGGTGTACAAAGGAAAATAAGAGTCAGCTCAACTGCTTTGCAATGGAGGAATGGATGCCTCGTTTCGATGTGACGATTGCCGGTGAACTCAACCTCGACCTGATCCTTTACGGACTGCCCGATCTCCTGCCCCCGGAGCGGGAACTGGTGGCATCCGGGATGATGCTGACGCTGGGAAGCTCGTCGGCAATTGTGGCCCACAACCTGGCATCGCTGGGGTGCAAGGTAGGCTTCAGCTCCTGTGTCGGAGGCGACGATTTCGGCGCGATTGCCATGGAACGGCTCCGCGCCGCCGGAGTTGACGTTTCGACCGTGCGGCAATTGGAGGGGGACGTCAAGACCGGCCTTTCCGTCATTCTGCCGCGCGATGAGTGGCGAAACATCCTCACCTATTTAGGGTCCATTTGTGCGCTCCAGCCCGAGCATTTGGATAGGGCGTATCTGGCCGATTCGCGGCACTTCCATCTCTCCTCGTATTTCCTGCAGCGGGGATTGCAGGCACATCTTCCGGATCTGTTGAAGGAGCTGAAGTCGGCAGGGCTGACCATCTCCCTGGACACCAACGACGACCCGGACGACCTGTGGGAGGCGGGCTTGAACCGAGTGCTGCCTCTAATCGACGTCCTGCTGCCCAATGAACGGGAGGCTATGAAGCTTGCGGATAGTAACGACCTGCAAACAGCGCTCGCACAACTCTGCCAACAAGTTCCGTTGGTCGTCGTCAAACTGGGCGCGCAAGGTGCGATGGCCTGTCGGGGAAGCGAGCGCCTGCACATGCCGGCCCTGAAGCTGGACCAGGTGGTTGATCCCGTCGGTGCGGGCGATAGTTTCGACGCGGGCTTCCTCAGCGAGTTTGTCCGCGGATCTTCATTGGAAACGTGTCTGAGAAAAGGCAACCTCGCCGGCGCGCTCTCCACCACCAGACCGGGGGGAACGGAAGCCTATCGCGACGCTCCATATCGCCAGCGATTCTTGGCCGATCGAGCCCAGTCCCGGTAAGGATGCGCCTTCTAGAAGTTTGCACAGGTTTGTGCCGTTCGAAAGAAAAAGAACCAAGATGAGGAGAACCACGATGAATCGCGGAATATTGTACCTTGCAGGTCTTGCTTCAATCTTGCTGTTTGCCCCATCGAAGTCCTTTGCCGAGGATATTTCCGGGGTGCGGGCTTGGGAAACACAAACGGTGATTCCCACCTATCTGGCAGGTGACCCCGAACCCAATCCGATGTTCTTTTTCGGCCGCGTATCCCAAGGGTCGCTCGCTCCCGTTTATCCCTACCCGATGTACGACAGCCTGACAGGCAAAAAAGTCGATAAGACTTATACGATTGTCTATCTGGAGAATGAATATATTCGCATCGGTGTGTTACCGGAGCTCGGTGGACGCATCTTCGAGGGCGTGGACAAGACAAATGGATATAACTTCATTTACAGGCAGCATGTTATCAAGCCGGCTTTGATTGGGCTTCTCGGCGCCTGGATCTCCGGCGGCGAGGAATGGAATGTTCCGTTTCATCACCGCGCCACGACCTTTCTTCCGGTGCAATTCAAGCTGGAGGACAACGCCGACGGAAGCAAGACCATCTGGGTGGGCGAGCTGGAAGTTCGTCAGCGCACGCGCTGGGCTGTGGGTTACACATTAAGGCCGGGAAAGAGTTACTTGGAAGCTTCGGTGCGGATCGTCAACCGGACGCCCGAAGTGAACACTATGCTGTGCTTCGCTAACTTGGCGGTCCCTGTCGACGACACTTATCAGGTGATCTTTCCGCCCAGCACGCAATTTGGTGTTTTCCACGCCAAGCGCATTTTCACAGATTGGCCGGTGTCTCATTCCATCTATAACGGGGCGGATTTTACCAAGGGTGTCGATATAAGTTGGTACAAGAACCACATGTCCGCTAACTCGGTGTTTGCCTGGAACTACCGGGACGATTTCTTTGCCGGGTACGATCACGGTAAGGAAGCCGGCACGATGAGCGTTGCCGATCACAACATCGTTCCCGGGAAGAAGTTCTTTACGTGGGGCAACGGTCCCAACGGCAAACGATGGGACGCCACCTTGACCGACACCGACGGACCCTATATTGAACTGATGACTGGCGCATACTCCGATAATCAACCCGATTACAGTTGGCTCCAGCCCTACGAAACGCGATCGTTCAGTATGAACTGGTACCCGTTCCGCGATATAGGTGGCGTGAAGCAGGCCAATCTCAATGCCGCCGTAAATCTCGAGGTCGCCGCCGGTGTTGCCAAGATGGGCTTCTATGCGACGTCAGCCCATTCCGGCGCTCGCGCCGTGCTTAAATCCGGAGCGAAGGTGTTACTCGATGAGCGCATCGATATCGCTCCCGGCAAACCCTATCTGAAGCGAGTCACCTTGCCGGAGGGCACGGATCGGCATGAGCTAATTGCCTCTCTGTGGGATGGAGAAACGGAATTGGTGTCTTACAGCCCGATCGCGCAGACTCCGCAGCCGGCCCCGTCTCCAGTTACTCCGCCGCCTTCGCCCGAAGAAGTGAAAACTAACGAGGAACTTTATCTGATCGGACTGCGCGCCTGGCAGTTCCATGACCCCAAAGTCGATCCGCTCGCCTATTGGCAGGAGGCTCTGCACCGCGATCCTGGAGACGTACGGGTCAATACCATGATGGGCATAACATCGTTTGGCAAAGCTCAATATGGCGAAGCGGAAAAGTACCTGCGCAAGGCCATCGAGCGAGCGACCGATCGATATACAACGCCCGAAGATGCCAAACCGTTCTATTATCTTGGCGCCACTCTCAAGGCCAGGGGAAATGCCGACGAAGCATACACGTATTTCTACAAGGCCACATGGAGCCAGGCCTGGAAGGCCGCCGGATATTACTCACTTGCGCAGATTCTTGCCGCACGCGGCGATTTCCCGGCAGCGCTCGAGTTCGTAAACCGGTCGGTTGATTCCGACACGCTGAATATCCGGGCTCAGAACCTCAAGGCGGCTCTGCTGCGCCATCTTGGGCGCAAGCAGGAGGCGATGCAGGTGTTGGCCTCCGCTTCGCAGCTCGCGGACCCGTTGGATGTGAGGGCCACGGCTGAGAGTTACCTGGCCACCGGGGACAAAGAAGCAGCTCGGAGACTGGCCACGACGATGAACGATTTTCCGGCGGCCGCGCAGGAAACGGCCGCGGAGTATATGAATGAAGGCCTATGGCAGGACGGTGCGGATGTACTGACGCTATCGACGTCATTGGCGCCCGATAAGTCGCGCATCCATGCCATGGCTTACTACTATCTTGGATATTTCGAAGACAAGCTCGGCGAACATCCTAAAGCTTCAGAGTGCTTTGACCTTGCGATGTCGATGCCGACGGACTATGTTTTTCCGTTCCAGAACGAAGCGATCGATGTTTTACACGATGCAATTGCAAACAACCCACGCGACGCGCGGGCACACTATTACCTGGGGAATCTCTTGTATGACTGGCAGCCTGAAGAGGCTACTCGGATGTGGAAGGCATCGGAGACTCTGGATCCCTCGTTTGCGATCGTTCACCGTAACCTGGCAGCCGCATACATGCACCAAGCCTCTGGAGCCGATCTCCGGGGAGCCATTGCCGAATTGGAACAGGCGGTTTCGGTTGAACCCAGGTACGCCCTGCATTTTACCGAGCTTGACGAACTCTACGAGCAGGCCGGTGTTCCGCTGGATAGGCGTCTGAATTTGTTTAAACAGAATGCGTCCATTGTGATGCGGCGCGACGACGCCCTCAATCGCTACCTGGCGCTGCAGATCGCCACGGGAGACCTGGATGACGCCATCCAAACGATGACCACACACGCGTTTGCTGTGGCCGAAGGCGAGAATCTCAACGTGGCGGACCACTGGTCCGATGCTCACATTTTGCGCGCGCAACGGGAGATCCGGGCCAAGCACTACGCGGAGGCGCTCACGGATCTGAAGGCCGCCGCTAAAGTCCCAGCCAATCTGCCCATAAGCTCCGATTCCGGAAGCTTCAACGTGCGTGCTCCTGAAATCGACTACTGGACTGGCGTCGCGTATCACGGGTTGGGAGACAAACAGAAAGCGGCAGAGTCCTGGAGGCAAGCCATCGCTGCGCGCGGGCGTCGGGACTCTCGGATGGGGGAGGCCACTGCAGGGGAGCGTGCGCAAGGGTACTTCCAGGGACTTGCCTTCGAGAGACTTGGCCAGGAAGAAAAGGCGCAGGAGTTGTTTCAAGAACTGGTGCGCTCGGGAGAGCGTGAGTTGAAAGACGCAGCTATGCCCGCGGAACAAGGCGAAAAGCGGCAAGAAAGTGGCCTTTCGCCGCGGTCGTCTTCCGCCAATGCCAGTTACCTCGCCGGTCTTGGATACCTCGGTCTCAAAGACTGGGCTTCGGCAAAAGACAGGCTCAAGCAAGCCGTTCAGATGAGTCCTGACTTGCTGGGCGCCAGGATCGCGCTGGCCAACAATCCATAAATCGCCCAACGAGGGAAAAGCTTCAAACTGAACACGTGTGCGTGCAGTTCGCTGAACTCTCGGTCGAAACTCAGCAGCTGTAGTTAAGGAGCAAGAAGATGAAACTCGCCGCATTCTGCGTATTTTGCGCAGTGGCTGGCTCGCAATTGCCGGCGCAGACTGTTCGCCAAGTTGAGCAACAGTTCCAAGCCCCCCCAAAGGAATTCCGTCCGATGGTGCGCTGGTGGTGGCCGGGCGGAGATGTGACCGATGCAGAGCTTCGTCGCGAATTGGATGATCTCGATCGAGCGAACTTTGGCGGCGCGGAAATCCAGCCTTTCACAGTCGGGCTCGATTCGAAGATGCCGGAGTCTGCCAAAGCACGGGTAGATGACTATTTGACCCCGACCTTTTTTGCCCATATGCACGCCGCTCTCGATGAAGCGCGCGCTAAAGGAATGTGGCTGGACTATACATTTGGCTCGGCTTGGCCCTTTGGTGGAGCGGGAGTCGTGACGCCTGAATGGGCTTCTCTCGAGTTACGCTCGGCGCACCAGACCATCCTCGGTCCTGTCCATTTTCACGAGAAGATATTCATGCCTCGTTTGAACGAAAGCATCACCAACGATGCGACTCTTCCGCCGGGATGGCTGGACCAATTCCGCCAAAGGGACAAGCTGGTAGCCGTGGTTGCAGTTCGCGGGGAAGATGTACAGTATTTTCCCAACCAGGGGCCGCACCAACCTCCAGCGGTAAAGCATACGGGGCATCTTGATGCGGATACTTCGACCGTCCTGACGGAGCACGTACTGCCCGATGGCACATTGGACTGGAACGTTCCCCCCGGCACCTGGCAACTATTCGTGTTCAAGCAAATGCCAACTGGACAGATGGTTGGTGACGGTGCAGGAGCCGGGCCGCGGCTTGCTCTGGATCACATGAACAAACACGCCTTTGAGTTGTACGCCCAACGCGTCGGGGGCACGGCACGCCTGTATGACGGCGAATTCTTTGGTCACGGCCTGCGGGCCATCTTCGTCGACAGCCTTGAGGTCTTTACTTACTTATATTGGAGCGACCACTTCCTGGAAGAGTTCCGCCAGCGCCGGGGATATGATCTGACCCCGTATTTGCCCATTCTCAAGGTTCCGGGCTATAACGTCCCGCTAAATGCCACTGCAGCGAGGTTGCCGCTCTACGACATCGGGGGAATCGGTGATCGGGTTCGCCAGGATTATTGGCAGACGGTCTCCGATCTCATGATCGAAAACTTCTACTCACCTTTCAACGAGTGGGCTGCAACGAACAACCTCCAATCTCGTGTGCAGGCACATGGATCACCCACCGACGTACTTCGGGTGTACGGAGCCGCCAACATCCCGGAGACCGAGGACCTGATGGACAATGGCCGTTATGAGTTTCTGAAAATGGCGCCTTCGGGAGCCGACTTGTACGGGCGGACGATTGTCGGCAGCGAAAGCTTTGTCTGGTACGGCAAGGCCTACCAGACGACCCCCGCGAAAATCAAACGCTCTTCCGACGAGTTGTTCACCGCCGGAATCAACGAGATAATTTATCACGGCTTTCCGTACAGATACATGGACCGCCCGTATCCGGGATGGCATCCATTCTTAGATGTCTCATCCGATATGAATGAGACAAACCCATTCTGGCCATATCTTCCCCAGTTGAATCGATACATCGCGCGTATGCAGTACATATCGCAGACAGGAACCACCGAGGTTCCTGTCGCGCTATATCGCAGCATGCTTGCCTACGATGCGATCGAACCCCCGCGACCCGAACCGGAGATCGACACCCAACTGATGAATAGCGGATATAACTTCGATTACATCGATGCCTACTCGATATTGAAGTCAAAGGTGATGGGCGGCAAACTGATTTCTCCAGGCGGAAAACAGTTCAGTGCGCTGGTGCTTCCGAAACAAGAGAGCCTTACCGTCGAGCTTGCCGCACAGTTGTCGGTGTTCGCCAGCGAGAGGCTCCCCATCGTGTTCGTAGGTGGCGTCTCCACAACCGAGCCCGAGCCCGCCAACGGACAACTGTTCGCGAAGCCCGGGCCAAATCCACTTCACAATGTCTTAGCAAATGGCAACGTCCACGTAGCACCCGATGCCGCGCGGGTGACACAGAGTCTGGAGAAGTCCGTTTCTCCTAACCTGCATTTCCATGGAGTGCCCTTGCCATTTATCGAGAAACGCATCGGCGCGCTTGATTTCTTCTTTCTGCGCAATCCCGATGATGCCGCGAAGCAGACTCTCATCGAATGCGATGCCATGGGTACACCAGAGCTCTGGAACCCATGGACAGGGGCTATTCGTCCGCTGGCGCATTTTGAAAGGAACGGAAGAAAAGTTCGAGTACCGATAGATCTCGATCCTTACAGTTCGGTGCTTCTGGTGTTCGATCCGGAGGGAATGCAAACGGAGAAGCCAGTCGAGATGTCCACTCCTGCGGAGCCTGCACTCCAGATAGCGATCGGACAAAGTGGTTGGAGTTTTCACGGCGTGGGGATCGGACCCGGAAGCCACCCGATGGAAATCGATTTGAACATGCCGGATCTGGAAGACTGGACAATGACAGACAGTCTCAAGAACTTCTCTGGACGCGGCCAGTATACGACGACATTCACCGTCCCCGCGTCGCTCCTGGATAACCAAAGCCGCGTCGTGCTCGATCTGGGCGGCGTAGGCGATGTTGCCGAGATCTCCTTAAATGGGAAATCCGGTCCAGACCTGCTGCTGCCGCCATATAGGGCCGATGTGACCTCGCTCCTGCACATCGGAGAAAACACTCTTCGGATCACAGTCGTGAACACTCTGTTCAACGCACTCTCTGCGCAAGGTCGCAGCGCCAATTACCTTCCAGAGGGGACCAACACCGCCAGCGGCTTGCTTCCGTCCGGCTTGGTTGGCCCCGTCCGGCTGGAATTATTGAAAGCCAACGGGAGTTTATAACCTGGCATCCCGGAACGCCGGGTGCCAGTCGCTCAGCCGTCGGGATTCGGAATGTCGTGCCCGCGGGCCATTTCTCTCTGCAATTTCAACCTTCAACCAGAGTTATCAGGCAGAACCTGCGAAAGATATTGGCCATTGCAGCGTTGCTGCGCGGGCGCCAGCATTACGAAATGTTATCTGCAAGTTCAAAAACCAGAACGCCGCCCATTGCCAGATCTCGATGACTCAATTTCCATCCTGACTGAATCTGCCCGTTAAGCTGAACGGATTTTACATATATGGATTGCGCCGACTCGCGACGTGTCTCAATGGAGAGCTTTCGGCCATCGCCTACTCTGAGGACTACGTTGTCAAAGAGCGGCGTACCAATGTCGTACTTGGCACTTACCGGATCAACCGCGTAGAAGCCAAGAGCATTGATGCAGTACCACGCTGACATTTGCCCACAGTCTTCATTCCCCGCCATTCCATCCGGCTTGTTGTCGTACAACTCAGTAAGTATTTGATGTATTCGCTTTTGCGTCTTGTGAGGAGCGCCAGCCTCATTGTAGAAATACGCCACGTGATGGCATGGTTCGTTCCCCTGGCAATACTGACCGACCATTCCGGTCATATCGTCGGGCGCATCCGGAGGAAGATCTGAACTTTGGTTAAAGAGATCGTCGAGTTTCTTTTCCAGGGCGGCTTTGCCGCCGAACAGATCGACGAGTCCTGAACCATCGTGCTGGGCCAAGAACGTGGTTTCCCATCCGTTTGCCTCAGTGTAATCGCGCCACTTCGTGACGGTCGTCGATTTCGGGTTGAAAGGCGAGGCCCAGCGGCCGTCTGAGTACCGCGGCCGAATGAAGCCCGATACCTTGTCATACAAGTTTTGATAGGAGCGGGATCGCCGCCTTAATCTGGCAGCTTCCTCAACATCGCCTGCGACCTCTGCAATCGCAGCTACGCACCAGTCATCGTACGCGTAGTCGCAGGTTTTGCTGGCAGACTCATCTTGTAAGTCGCACGGTACGTACCCATATTTGCGGTATGCGGCGAGCCCGCGATAGTCGTCCATCTCGGCGCGCTTGCGGAACGCTGCGTATGCTGCCTTTGCATCGATTCCCTGAAATCCCTTGACGAGCGCCTCTGCGACCACAGGCGCGGAGTGGTAGCCGACCATACAGCCCGTCTCTTTGCCTTGCAAGGGCCACACCGTCACTCCTGCCGGGCTCTCGGTCGATTGGCGCACGATACAGTCGACGATATCCGATACCTTCTCCGGCATCGCAAGCGTATACATCGGGTGAAGCGCACGATAGGTGTCCCATAGGGAAAACGTGCTGTAATTGTGTCTGCCAGTGGGCAGTACGTGGATTGCTGCATCCATTCCCATATAGCGGCCATCGACATCGTCGAAGAGGGTGGGAGCCAGCATCGTATGATAAAGGCCCGTGTAGAAAATCTCCTTGCTGCGTAGGTCGTTTGATGTTACCACCGCGCGGGAGAGTTCCTTCTGCCACCTCGCCAATGCTGCTCGGCGCGTTGCGGTGAAGTTCCACCCAGACAACTCATGATGCAGATTAAGCGCAGCGCCTTCCGTGCTAACACCGGAGATACCTGTCTTCAGCTCAACGGCTTCATGGGAGGTCGACTCAAAGTGGACTACACACCACAGTTGCTTTCCGCTCAACTGCCGCTGCGAGTTGTCGAGGAGTCTCCCATCTTGATAGACATCCACCCTCGAGAAGGGACGAGAGAATTTCATGCTGCAATGAATCTCTCTTCCTTTTGCCCAGCCATCGGTGCTACGACTGGCTGCTATTGTATCTTGTCCAATATTCAGGCTTGAAGAAAGTACAAGACTCTGCTGATTGGGTTGTTTTCTCTTGAATCTCCATACCGGCTCCAGGTTGATTAGCAGGCAGCCATGATCCCTTTGAAAGGTATACCGATGATAACCAACGCGTTCGGTGGCCGTAAGTTCCGTGGTGATGTTCGAATCCTTGAAATGAACAGAGTAGTAGCCAGGCTCCGATAATTCTTCGTTATGCGAGAATCTTCCGATAAAGTCTTCCGGCCTGAACCGGCTTGGATCCGCCACCGCGTATCCGGGAGTCACACGAAAATCCAGCATATCGCCGACCCCAGTTCCGCTTAAATGAGTATGGCTAAAACCCAGGATCTCGTTGTCGTCGTAATGATAGCCGGAACAATGTTTCCATTCATAATCGCCTGTGTCAGGGCCCAGCTGGACGGCGCCAAAAGGGACGGTGGCAGCCGGAGATGTGTGACCAAACCCGCCCGTTCCAATTTCCAGTTTGACAAATTGTGTCAGAGTTTCGTCGACTTCTGCTTCCTTAGCTACGCCGCGGACCGACAACGGCATTGCCGCAAGCGTTGATATTGCAGTTAAGCCACCGATAAAGCTTCTTCTTGAATGCGTCATAAAACACCCTTCTCCGGCATGAGCCCGCAGTTGAACTTACAATGCCTTACGCCACCACTTGGCGGTAATCGCTACGTGACATTTGCGCTTCCATATACAGCAGCTTGAACTCCCAATGCAGTCGATCCAGCTTCTCCTTGACGCGCTTTGGTCGGAACTCCGTTTTCAAAGCGTTGGTAGTTGTTCCCGACCACTTGAAGACGATATAGGTGGCTTGCGGTCGCATAGTCGTTGTAGCTGAAGAAGTTTACCCACGTGCCCATACCGTTCGTGACAGTGATATGCGCGGGAGGAACGTCAAAGTTTGAGTAGTTGAGATTGTTGGCATCTTGATAATGCACCTGGATTAACTCTCCACCATGGCGTGCTCCCAACTGCTGCGCTCCTGCATACGATGTTGCCTGAGTGCGAGCCGGGTTTTCTGAAATCTCCACTCGAGCGGTCCGGGCCCCAATCAATTCACGGTCCGGCCGTAAATGCTATGCGAAGATGCGGAAGCGATAGGCCCAATCTCCCCTGCACCATTGGGGATAATTCGTACCCCAGGCATTGTTGAAAAGGCTGAAGTGGATCCCGGTCGAAAGCGCCGGAAGCTGAAGAGAGAAATTCAGAGGTGAACGCTCTCCGAAGGCTACAACGGGCGCGTCGAGTGTGTGAATCTGAAGTGTTCTTCCGGAGCCATCGCGATAACGAACAGCCTTGGAAATTGCGTGCATGGCCCGTCCGCCGCCGCGCACAACATCCGAGGGGGCAAGCGACTGCTGGATCTTATCGATTGTCAGCGCTTCCTTGCCTGTGTTCAGAGGAGCGAACGTCAGCCACAATGCCTCCGGCAGCCGGTTCGCCACTTTGCCGAAAGTGATGGCGCTAACATCGATGCGCGCTTCGTTTACCGGCATGCGTAATTCCAGGAAGAACTGGTCCGGCCAGGCAACGTTGCCGGTCTCGCGGGATGCAGCGTCGTCAATCGCCAATTCCAGTACCAGGCGATCTTCGTCTGCGCTCCTGGAATTCCAGCATGAAATTAATCGAGGATGCCACTCGCGCGACAGCGCGTTGAAATTGTCAATGCCCGGCTTGCCGAAATCGCGCGGCGCCCAATCGGCATCGCTGGTGACGTAGCGCTTCAAGAACTCCGCGTAATCGTGCGCCGAAAGCGTCTGATAGGTGAAAAGCGCCAGCGGGTGTTCTGGAGAAGCCCAGTCGCGGCCGCTTCGCCGGTTGCGCAAACGAACAATCGCGCCCGTAGAGGCGTCCAAAATCAGATCGAAATGTCGCGTTCTTACCGGCTGCGCGGCATTGTGGCGGCTCATTCCCTCGGTAACCGGACGGGCAGCGCGCAGCTTCTCCAGGCTCTTTGTTGCTTCCTGCCTGAGATCGCTGGGGAGCGTGGCGAGGCTCTTGTCTATGTCGTCGCGCTTCTCGCCCCAGCTCGCCTCCATGACCCTGTAGCCGTGCTGGTCACGTGCCTTGGCCAGATCGCGGGGTCGATAGTTGGAGACATCCAGATAGGTCTTTGTATCGGTGCCCCAGGTATGCTCTACGGCAAGAAGAAGCCTTCTGAGCAATGCCCGGTCTGTGTCGTCTCCTACAGCAAAGCGGCCCCTCTCTATCCAGTTCCTGCGCAGCCGGGCAACTTCGCGGTAGCGTGCCACCTTCTCGGGATCGCTGGCGCAGCCATAAATCCATGAATCGCCGATTTCGCCGGATAGGACAGGAAGCCTGTCGCGCACCGGCTCAATTGCGGTGGCCACTTCGCTCATATTCGAAGCCTTGATCGCTGCCTTTGGAAACTGTTCTCGCAGCCGGGCATACATTGCGGCGATCTCTTTAGGGGTGTGCGGGCCGCTGTTGTCTCCGCGCACCTCGAGGTCCACCGCGACATTCGTTCCCGGGATGCGGATCACGCTTCCGTAGTCCTTCCGGTGGTAAAGAACCGCCAGCGAATCGCCCGCCGGGTCTCTCCAGAGAAAAACCTCCGGCACATCGGGCGGTGTGCTGGCCGGATTGACTCCGATGTCGAGCACGCGAATCCCATGGGCGTGGAGTGGGGCGATGATTCCCCGAGAATGCCCCGGCACATCCGTCATCTTGGCGCCAATGGTTTTATGCCCGAATCGCCGGTCCAGAGTCTCAGAGAGGCTCAAAGCCCCTTCGATCATTGACCGGTCAAGCATCTCTGTCTGCCAGGTGAAGGGCAGGGCATGCCAAGTGATGTCCCCAGCGCCGATCGCCTCCTCCATGGCGCGCCGCTGACTGCTCGACGCCTGCTCGAGGTACTCGTAAAGCAGCCACGATCCCGTCGACCACGTGTAGCGATCGCGACCGGAGCGCCGCAGTTCCGCTGCCGTCTTCATGGCGGCCGGATAGTGCACATCGAAGTACAGGCGCATAACCTCATCCTGGGTCAGAGAAAAGCCGACATCCAGATGACACTTTGCCACCAGCAATACCTGGGTTACCTCCATGGAGGAAACGGGGAATTGTTCTTCGAGCGCGCTCACCAAACGGGACTGCGTCGAGATGAGGCCGTAAAGTGCGGCCATCTGCAATAATGTGCGCCTTTGCATTCGCGCCAAACTCCTGGCGACCACCATGGCGTTCTTTTTTGGGGGATCGCAGTTCCAGTCCGGACCCATTCTGGCGGTCTTGCGCCGCATTGTTCAGCAACGGGTGGTCCGCAAATCTTGGAAACTATTCGATGATAAAGGAAGGAAAGGGCAAATTGCAAGGCCAACGCCGAATTATCTTCCATGTTTAAATATATGAAAATACTTAGTTTATTCTGCCTTCTGTTAGCTTACCGTTTTCGTTAACCGCAGCGCCGGCTTCAATTTACAGCAGGACGTAATCCACATTCCTCTTCTTCTTCACCAACTCCGCCGCATGCCCACGATTATTAGGCACGAAATGACTATTTCTTGACTCTCGATATGACCACAGCTGCCACCCATTCTCGTGTGATTGAGATCTTGAAACTTGCGCAGGATCCAGATCGGTGGCGCTCTCTTCAGGCTCACTTGGAGGAAGTCACTGCTGAAGAATCTTTCAGCGCAGGCCCTCGCGGACAGCAGTTTCTCCGCCATGTCGCCATATCTTGAAAAAGGCAATTGCCGGTGACATAGATAGCCTGAAGGAACGGGGAATTGGGATCGACCTGAGTCCCTGGTCCGCTTCCTATAACAAGAGCGAAGACGCTATCGTCCGCGTAACGGCCAGCGGCGTCCGAATGCGCCTATCGCAGCACTACAAGGAACTTCTGCGACAGAGTGCTTTCCCGCTGGAATAAAACATAGCGCCCCCTTTTCAACTGTTCTCGGGCCCTTCTTGCCAGTTTCTCTGCATCCTTCGTCGCCTTCTTATTGAGTGCCTCCAAATCAACATCGTTGCGTTCTTTGGAAGAAAATACGATCCACTTCCGTTCATGGCGCAGGCAGTTTTCATTACGAGCGTCCAGGCATGCATAGCAGGAGTTGGCAGCAGTCGTCATTTTCAGGCTCGACGATAAGTTCGCCTGCGGCGGCGGCAATCATACAGCTGTTTCCGGTACTTAGTTGCAGAGTATCCTTGCCACTGGTCAACTTGCTCTTCCCATCGGCGGCGATCGCCAGCGTAAGTCGGCCGTCCAGTTCATAACGTCCGCGCGAACTCACCATTAGCTCCCGAATCTCAAAGCAGTCAATCTGTTCCGGGCCGATTAATAGGGATTCCGTCAAGCCACTGGTCTGGTTAAGTATCTTCGGTGTAACTCGAAACCGCTCCTTCACCGCACCCAGCGGCAAGCGTTCGTAATTAAAAATCCGGAGCGCATCGGACGGCGTAAGTCCCATGAACCGCGCCTCGTGCGGTACGACGACTCCGTCACGCTCGAATTCGCACCGAACGCAAAGATCCGATGGTTCCTGGACCTCCAATAGCGTCAAACCCTCACCGAGTGCATGTGGGAATCCTCCTGGGACACACCATACATCCCCGGGTTGAACCGGAACCTTTTCAAAACAAGCCATCATTGCCGGAAGGTCCTGCTCCGTAACAATCCGAAGCCACTCTTGCGCAGTTGGTGGATGCTGAAATCCTAAGTAGATGTAGGGGGTAACTCCTGGCCGGACCGAAAGAACCACGTAGCACTCGAGTTTTCCCCATGGTCTTCCGAGATTGAGCTTCGCGAACTCCCGCGTAGGATGTGCCTGCAACTGCAAGCGGATTGCCGAGTCGAGCAGTTTGGCCAGAAACCCCGTCTCCAATCCATACTTTTGGAGATGCGAATCACCCAGATAGTATCGCGGCGCCTGCGCTAGCAGATCCCGTACCAACACTCGGCGCCGATCCACGATGACATGGGAAAGCCCTTCATCGGAAACCGGATCGAAGCCTGGATTGGATGCTGGCGTGGTCGAACATAGCCAGTCTTCTGGACGATTGCTGTCAACCGGCATCGGTTCGCCTTCCAAAGCATCGAGATAACGGCCGCCCGAATAGTTCCGGCGCACTCGATTCGGAGGCAACGACAGGATCAAAGGATGATGATTGCTCAATCGGCCTCCAGCGCAGTTCGGTCTTTCAAAGCGGATCGGCGATATGCCTCGCAAATCTCACAACCGGGTATTGAAGTTTGCATAAGTCCTGGTAGGTACCGTGACTCTCCATTTCTCGAAACAAGTGTCCTGCAATCGGGAACCGATCGGAATCGCACCGTGCTCTACCGTCAACCGTGGCCACCGCGGTTAAGCGCATGGCGTTTAATGCAATTCGTAACTCGCCGGCTTAACGTTCCACGCCTCCACCGCCAGCCGGGCCTTGGCGTCGCCTAACGCATTGCTGGAAAACCGCACACGCACAGTCTTTTTGTCGCCTGGCAGAAGTGAGAAGTAGTTGTCTTCGTACAGCGCAGGCAATACTCTCGTATTCGACCCCGCACGTACGACTTTCAGCCGGACCGCAACCGCAACCGACGGCGTAGGGTTCGACACGGTAGCGCTAACAACAAGTTCCGCTCCCATCGATGTAATCTCCGATGACACTGGCAGATGCAGTTCTGGAAGCGCATTGAGTGCGATACACTGACCGGATGGATCTGTGCTCCAGTAGAAGTTCTCCGAGAGAACCTCGTCTTCATGAGTGAGCCGTAATTTCAAAAAGAACATAGGATCGGGACGGGGTAAATCGCGAATCGAGAATCCGTCGCGCGCACTCGATGCCGGTATATTCAAAACGATCGTCCTATGGGCGCGTTGACGGCCTTCTAGGTCGTATATCCATGCTTCGGCGCATAAGTCGCGGCGATCGACGCGGGTATTGTTGGCGGCCTTCACCAGATCGCTCGCCTGATCCCATAGGATGTGTACGGGCTCGCACGCGATTTTTGCGCCGAAATATGCGCCCGTTTGCTCGAAATAATAATCGTAGAGTTGGCAGATCATGGCCGGCCATGCAGATTGGGTCATCCAGATCAATTGACCGCCGCCTTGGCGGCTTTGGAGGCACTCATAGATGGCCTTGGCCGTTTCGAAATTCACCATTTGCGCTTTGCGGCAATAGTCCGCCAAGTCTACAGGCTCTCCATAGCGCTGCCCGATACGTTCCGTATTGGAAACCGAACGTGGGTTCTGATAGTCATGTATTGCCCACATGTCGGAGATCGGCCAGAGACCCTCTTCCGGCATCGTCTCTCGGAGGCTTTCCACCGGGGGAACGCATACGATGCCCTGTTCGCTATGAAACGTGACGCCGCGATTTTCGAAATACCATACGGGATCCAGATTCTCGTAGGGACCATGTCCGGTAACTAATCCCCGATCTGAAGCCGGGATATAGCACCTTGTTCCGTCGAATCGCGACACAGCATCTCGTAGTCCGGCATCGAGATCTGCGGGCGGTAACCCTTCGTTCCGTCCGCAATACAGCGCAAGGCTTGCATGATGGCGGACTCTCCGAATCTTGTCGATCGCATTGCTCATAAAGAGAGCGTGGTCGGCAGGGTCTGGAGCATCGAGAGGATTAGCTAGCCAAAAGTCGTCCCAGATGAGCATTCCATAACGGTCGCAGGCGTCGTAGAAAGCTTTCCGCCCAACCATCCCGACCCAGTTGCGGATCATGTTCAGATTGCAATCGCGATGCATTCGGACGCGCAGATCATAGCCATCTTTGTCGCAGACCAACATTGCGTCGTCCATGCCCCAGTTTCCACCCCGACAAAGAATCGGGCACCCATTGACGACGATTCGCAGGATTCCTCCTTCGCTGCGATACTCGACCTTGCGGATTCCGAATTTGACCTCTCTTTCATCGGTGGCAACTCCGGCAAGTTCAATTCGAAATTTCATCGAGTGGAGTATTTGGGCGCCATAACCGTTCGGCCACCAGAGTGGTGGATTATCTATAGCGAGGCCAGGACATATCTCTTTGTCGACGATCACCGAGCGGGTCTCATAAGGCTGAAGCTCGAATTCGTGCCGGACAGATATTTCGCCCATGTCCAGGCAAAGCACACCGCGCCTCGCCTCCCCAGCGAGATTCATCACTTCAGTTCTTGCGCAGAGTTCCGCTCGCGAAGCATCTCCCGCGGGGAATTCCGAAGTTACCCACGGATCGAGTAAGAGTATGTCTCCGCTTGTCTCAAATCGCACCTCGTTCCAAATTCCAATATTGCGCCCGGGAATGGTGGGAAGCCAGTTCCAGCCAATACTCGGCAGAAAGGTTGGGCCATCTAGTCCGAGTATCCCGCCATTTTGATATTGCTCTCCGAGCTTTTTGTGCTTTACGGATCCTGGATGGGCCACTCGATGGATAAGAACGGCTACGCAGTTCAAGTCTCCACATCTGGCCGCGGCTGTGATGTCGAATCTGTGGCGGAGGAACGCCCCATCCATCGGTCCCAGTCGGCTCCCGTTGAGGAAAACTTCCGCCTTCCAATTGATACCGTCAAATGTGAGCCACAAACGGCGGCCCTTGCATTCGGGGGAGATCCTGAACGTATTGCGATACCAAAAATCGCTACGAGAAAAAAACCCGTCGGAGATCTCAGCTACTTGATTTCCAAAATACGGATCGGGGACTGCGCTTATTGCTCGATAGCTTGCCAGCACCGTCCCTGGAACGACTGCGGGGATCCAATCATCGCCGTCAAACTGTGGACAGGAGATATCGGCGGGCTCGCTCTTTGTAAATATGGAGCATTGAAGAAGCCATCCTTCGTCGAGTGCCACGCCCTGGCGGGTGGCGTTGATGGTCGAGGTCTGGCGAGTTGCGGCTGCACTCGAACTCCACGCCTTCAACTCTATGACTGACAGTCCGTGATCGTGTCCCGTCGTGCTTCCTACCAGCCGTATGTGTCGAGCAGTTACGGAGCCGAATGGCAGATCGCTTGCGTCGCCGCTGCCTGTCGTTGTCGCATAGGCTGTCGTCCAATTGGAGGGCCGATCGGAATCAGTAGAAACATCGATTCGATAATTCCGCGGATAACAACGCCCCCAGCGAATTGTCAGTCGATCGATGGGGTAACTCTCTCCAAGATCCACCGATATCCATTGATCGCCCTCAGCCTTGCTCTCCCAATAGGTCTGACGGCTCCCATCCGTCACCAGGTGCCCGGTGTGGTCGTCGTCCGAGGAACTGGACTGGTTCACAAGTCTATTTCTGGCGACATCGAAAAGCGACCCGGACCTCGCGGGCGATAGGGTCGAATGGAGGGGTTTGTGAGTTCCATTGCCAATGGAGGGAGTGAACGGCTCCCCCGCCGCGGCGATCGCCGTCGCCGCTGTGGCAGCCAGAAAGTAGCGTCTCGTTATCCTATCTGTCATGTGTCCCCCGGACCATAAGTCACTCTTTGGCTTGCGCTATACCGGTCGGAAATGGTTCGTAATACAGAATGAGCATCTGGAACAGTGGGTCTTAGGGCGTCAGCAAACCGTACGAGCGCAGCCAGTTCTCTAGCAGCACCGGCCACTGGTCCAGAGCCGGGTCACCTCTGCCTAGACCGCTGGCGTGATCGCCGTTCACGAAAATATGTATCTCTGCCGGCACGCCGGCCTTCAACAGCGCATTGTAGAAGCCCAAACTCTGCTCGACTGGAACGGCGCGGTCGCTGAAGGTGTGATAGATGAAGGTGGGCGGCGTGTCCCGGGTGACCAGCGCCTCCGGCGTATAGGCTGCTTTCAGAGCCGCGCATCGATCCATCAAATTGAACTTCTCGCAGTAGCCCAGATGCGACGTATCGGTGGTGATGGCGCCCAGCCACGGGTAACCCAGCACCAGGTAATCCGGTCGGCTGGATGCACGCTCGATGGGGTCGGCCGCATGAGCGTCGCCGGCAACAAATTTCGTCCCGGACAGCGCAGCCAAATGGCCGCCCGCCGAAAAGCCGATAACCACGATGCGGTTGGCCTGAACGTGGTAGTCGGCGGCGTGGGCCCGTACCGTCTGGATCGCACGGCGGGCATCGAGCAGCGGCACAGGAAGAACATAGCCGTTCAAGGTGAGCCTATAGGCCACGATGAACGCCCTGAATCCGCGCGCAGTGAACCAGTCTGCAATTTCGCGGCCTTCGAGATCGCCAGCCAGGTGAGCGTAGCCGCCCCCGGGGAAGATAATCACTGCGGAGCCGTTCTCAGCTCCCTGACGCGGGGAAACAATTGTGATCGTTGGAATATCATTGCAGCCATGGCCCTTTGCTTGCGGTGGTTCGCCCGGCCATAGATTGATGGTGCGGATCCCCAGGAATGCGTTGTCCGTGCCGGCCGTCGAGCACGAGGCAACCTGAGCCTGCGCAGCCGTGCACATCAGTAGAACCGCACTCGCAAAGAAGAAAAGGCGATTTGTAAAGCGTCTCATTTTCGGCCCCTTGCGAAACAACCCCCGTTGGCATCGAGAACTGCCGGGTGCGCCGAGCACACGGCAAACGTCCCGCCGCTCCCTGAGCGCCGGTTCCGCCGGACGATTTCCCGTAGGAACTCAGTTGCTTGCGGGTGCACGCGGCCTTTCGGATCACATGTATTTGTTTTCATAGTTTGTCAGTATACTATGTTTTCTTGTTGTTTACTTTCGTATTATTGGTGTACAAAGGAAAATAAGAGTCAGCTCAACTGCTTTGCAATGGAGGAATGGATGCCTCGTTTCGATGTGACGATTGCCGGTGAACTCAACCTCGACCTGATCCTTTACGGACTGCCCGATCTCCTGCCCCCGGAGCGGGAACTGGTGGCATCCGGGATGATGCTGACGCTGGGAAGCTCGTCGGCAATTGTGGCCCACAACCTGGCATCGCTGGGGTGCAAGGTAGGCTTCAGCTCCTGTGTCGGAGGCGACGATTTCGGCGCGATTGCCATGGAACGGCTCCGCGCCGCCGGAGTTGACGTTTCGACCGTGCGGCAATTGGAGGGGGACGTCAAGACCGGCCTTTCCGTCATTCTGCCGCGCGATGAGTGGCGAAACATCCTCACCTATTTAGGGTCCATTTGTGCGCTCCAGCCCGAGCATTTGGATAGGGCGTATCTGGCCGATTCGCGGCACTTCCATCTCTCCTCGTATTTCCTGCAGCGGGGATTGCAGGCACATCTTCCGGATCTGTTGAAGGAGCTGAAGTCGGCAGGGCTGACCATCTCCCTGGACACCAACGACGACCCGGACGACCTGTGGGAGGCGGGCTTGAACCGAGTGCTGCCTCTAATCGACGTCCTGCTGCCCAATGAACGGGAGGCTATGAAGCTTGCGGATAGTAACGACCTGCAAACAGCGCTCGCACAACTCTGCCAACAAGTTCCGTTGGTCGTCGTCAAACTGGGCGCGCAAGGTGCGATGGCCTGTCGGGGAAGCGAGCGCCTGCACATGCCGGCCCTGAAGCTGGACCAGGTGGTTGATCCCGTCGGTGCGGGCGATAGTTTCGACGCGGGCTTCCTCAGCGAGTTTGTCCGCGGATCTTCATTGGAAACGTGTCTGAGAAAAGGCAACCTCGCCGGCGCGCTCTCCACCACCAGACCGGGGGGAACGGAAGCCTATCGCGACGCTCCATATCGCCAGCGATTCTTAAGCGAACAGGCCTAGGAAGAACACTTATCCCAAGGTAGCTCTGAATAAGTCGAATTTGTAGAAGGGCGCAACTTCAGCCGTGCCGAAGGACCGCAAATGACACGCACAGCCCCGGAACTCCAGAGTCCTGAGATTCTCCTGAACGGGAACGAACTCAGATTGTCCGCGAGCGACGGCCTGCCCCCGATCAAGGGCATCGCAGCTCCTGCCGGAGAGTTCACGTTTGCACCCGCATCGTTTACTTTCCTCGCTCTGCCAGATGCTGGCAACACAAACTGCCGGTGAATTGAGATCTCGGAGCAACCGGCCTCCGACCAATGCCGACCGCCCGTTTCACTGCCGCCTGCCGACGGAAGACCATATCTTCCGCAACAGGAAAGACTACGAGAACTACACACCGAACAAGAGTGCAAAATGAAAACAATGCGATTTAAATTCCTCGCGGGAGTCGTGGTAGCGGCTGGAATAGGGCTTGCGCTGCAAACCGATGTTACGAATTCAACTGCCGAGGCCGCGCAAACGAGCGCGGGACAAAACGATTCCGGCTCGATGGCGGCAGCGCTCCGGCCATTCATCGAACGGCAGGAGATCGCCGGCGCGGTCGTAGTGCTCGCGACGAAGGACCGTATCATCGATCGTGAGGCCGTTGGCTATGCGGATCTAAATGGTCACAGGCTGATGGGGGTCAACGATCTCTTCTGGATTGCATCGATGGGGAAGGCGATGACCGCCGCCGGAATCATGATCCTCGTCGATGAAGGCAAGATCGGACTGGACGATCCTGTAGTTAAATACCTTCCGGAATTCAAAAACCTGGTTGTTGCCGATGCCCAACGTGCGGTTGAAAAGAAGATGCCGGAAACTGCGATTGGGCGCAGCGCGTTGGTCCCGGTCAATACTCCAATCACAATTCGTCAGATCTTAAGCCACACCAGCGGCTTGCCGTTTCGATCGAAGGCCGAACCTGCAGCGCTCGACCTTCTTCCTCTCGACCGATCCGTCCTCGGATATGCAGCGGAACCCCTGGTATCCCAACCGGGGACAGCGTACTTATACAGTAACGAGGGAATCAATATCGCAGGCCGAATTGTTGAGGTGGTGAGCGGGATGCCCCTCGACGTGTTTATGCAGCGAAGACTCTTTGAGCCGCTCAAGATGAAGGACACAACATTTTGGCCGAATGCATCCCAATTGGGGCGGTTAGCAAAGACATACGCCGGAACATCGGGGACTCTCTCCGAGGTGCCGATCTCCCAGTTGACTTATCCCCTCGACGATCGGCAACATCGATTTTCGTTTCCAGCCGGAGGGCTGTTTTCTACCGGAGATGACGTTGCCCACTTTTGCCAAATGGTCCTCAATGACGGCGTCTTTGATGGCAGGAGATATCTCTCTTCGGAATCAATCCGGCTTATGACCACGAAAGAAACAGGAAGCGCAGTAGCTCAGGAATACGGCTTGGGCTGGAACATTTCCGGAAATATCGTCGAACATGCGGGAGCTTACAACACCGATATGGAGATCAACCTGAAATCGGGGTTAATTACCGTCTTCATGGTTCAGCGGGACGGCTCATGGAAAAAAGACCGCGAGAAGGATCTGATGCAAGAGCTCGACAACGCTGAGAAGGCGTTCACTCATTGACCCAGGGGAGCGCCGGGCGCGATTGCCCAGCGGGATCACGCAGGCCGCGCTCCCCGATTTTCCGAGGTGAGCCGTCCGAGATCGCTGTCTAGCTTGCGGAAAACTGAGGCCGCCGGTCGCGGCCATCTCGGGATCGCCTCGCGCTGGAGCAGAAATGAAGTTTCTGCAGGCTCACCGGCCGTCAGCGGGAGTCTTGCCGCGGATGGATCGTTCGGGATCGGGCGCAGAGATCGGCCCCTGGCACAACCTTCACCCTTGCCACTATCGGACCGCCGTTCTCCAGTCAGGGGCAATTGAGTTGAATGCAAGAGATGATGAACGAAACAATTGCAGTGCGGGCAAACGCGGAACCGGGAATGAATGTCGGAGGGGAAAAACCGGAGTACGACGACCGCATGGAGACCCAGACGGCGAGTGCGGCGAAAACCCCTTCGAAAGGCTGATCGGCATGGACCCGATATCTCCGGTCCCTTTGTTTGGATTGGCCGCTTCTCGGCTGACTGGATCGGTAGTAAACTGGCCTTGTTGTGAGGTTTCCATGGCTGATTCAAAGGCTGGTACGTTTAACGCTTACTTGGAATATGCTCAGCGCGGTTCTTCGGATGCAGGCACGCGACCGTCGGGGCTGGCAACATTGTTGAGCGTTCTCACACAGTTTCCCGAGGACGGCGCACCAATGGGCACACTTGCCGACCTGAGCGGGATGAGCGCCCAGGCTTTTCGGGAGATTCTGAAGAAACTGGCCGATTCCGGGTTCATCGAGATCTCCGGGGCGCCGCTATCGGAGACAGTCAAAATCACAAGCAAGGGCCGTGAAGTGGTTACCCTGCTTTAACGTTATTCCTTTCCTGAGCTAGTGACATGACCAACTTTCCTTGGGGTGCCGTGCTCGCGTGGGTCGTGGTCGGAGTCCTGGGTGGGGCGCTGGGCGTGGCGGAATTGGTAAGCCGCTACAAAGACGCGCCTGGCCTTGCGCTTCGCACCCTGCCGGCTGTGATGTACATGGCCATCAATGTTGGCGCATCGCTTGGCGCTTATGCCCTGGCTAAGGTCTTTGGTTGGAATATCAACCTGGGCGATTCCAAGAGCCCCGCCGCCGCCCAATGGACGCTCGTCCTGGTTTGCGGATTGAGCGCCATGGCGTTGTTCCGAAGTTCTCTTTTCGTGCGCCGCATCGGAGACCGCGACGTGGGAGTCGGACCGAGCAGCTTTCTGCAGGTTTTTCTGAATGCGACCGACGCCGAGGTGGACCGACGACGGGCTGTGGTGCGTGCGGACGCGGTGAGCCGCGTCATGCAGAACATCGACTACAAAAAGGCGTTCGATGCCCTTCCACTTTATTGCATAGCGCTCATGCAGAATCTGCCCGATGAATCGCAGCGAGACCTGCGCAAGGCACTGGAACTTCTGGATAAGGATCCTATGTCCGCGGATCTGAAGACGCGCGTGCTGGGCCTTGAGTTGGTCAATGTGGTGGGTATCGAGGTGTTGGAACAAGCCGTCAAGTCATTGGGAGAGCGGATTCGAGTGACCGGCCTTCAAGTCTGACCGCCGCGCGCCGCTTTCTGAGCAGCACGGATTGAGGCCATCAGCTGGAGCGCTTCTATGGCCATGCTCTGGCCAGCCAATCCCCATGCTTCCGCGGCTTTTTCGGCCGCTGCTGCGTAAGTCAATGAATCGGCAAGGCGTCCCTGTTCTTTGAATACGGATGCAATATTTAGCAATGCGACGGTCTCAAAATCGAATGCGCCCGCTTTCCGAGCGAACTCCAATGCCTGCTGGCAAAGCACCAAGGCACCAGGGAGATCGCCTACCAGCAGATGGATGGTGCCCAGGTTCCCGAAGGCCTCCGCGCGATCTCGATATGCGAATTCGGACAGCAAGTCCAGCGCAGCCGACAAGGCTGTAATCGCCATTTGGCCGAGCGCCGGGGCCGCAGTTTTGTCGCTCTTGTCGAAGGCTTCCTGGAATTGAAGGTGATAGATGGACCCAGCCATCAGGATGCTTTTTCCTTTAGTGGCCGCATCGTCATCCGGCGCGAGCTGATAGGCCTTCCCAAACCACTCAAGCGCAGTTTGCAAATCGCGGATGGAGGGCAGGTCCCGGTAAGCCCAGCCCAGACCTTGCGCGCAGATGGCGGCTTGGCGATTATCGCCGTTCTTTTGACTCAGCCTGAAACCTTCTTCGTATAACTCGACCCCTTCCTCCGATCCCTGCCCAATGAGGTACATTGCGCGAGACTGCACCGCGACGGCGAGGTTATGGATGGTTTCATTTCCTTCGGCAAGCTTCGCCGGGTCGGCAAGAAACTCGTCAGCCTGCGGATGCCAAAAGTCAATCGAGTATTGTGCCAATCTTGCCGCTTCTGCAAGCTCTCTTCTGTCATGCGCGTCGCGCATTCTGTATTCGGTGACAGCCACCCACGCCATTTCTCGCCCAGGGATAGGTTTGCCCGTGTTCGCGTCGGTAACCAAGGGCCCGATTACGCCGATTAATTTGTGCCACTCGGTCTTGTTCCCCTGAATTTGCGTGTAGAGATCTTCGAGTGGGTGCATCGTTGCGAGAACAGAGAACCAGTCACCCAACTCGACGGCCAGCTTGAGGGCATACCTGAGATTCGCCTCCTCGATGGCGATCAGCTGAGCGGCAGCCGCGAAGTCGCCGCCGTTGAATAGTTTCGAGGCGCTGGAGCCGAAAAGGCCCATGGCCCTCACGAAAGCGTACTTGCACTCCTGCTCTCTGCCCTGGAAATCCCGCTCGAAGGCGACCCGAAAGAACCAAGGGACCGCCGGATGGATGCGGAAGACATTCTCGCTGTCGCCATGCCGCTCCAGAATTCCAAGTTCAACTCCGACCTCGAAGATCTGGGTGATCCTGCTCAAGCTCAAGGAGCCGATTTCGGGCAATCCCTTAATACCGACGCCGAGCGCTTCGAATACCTGGGAGTTTGCATAGCCCTGGAAGAAATGCAGCATGGAGAATGCTTTCCGGTCAGCTTGGCTGAAAGCATGTTCCAAGCCATAGTTCAACGAGGCCGTGAGGGAGCGTGAGCGGCCCTGGACGGGATCGTCCTGGAGGTTTGCCGCGCCGGATTGCAACTCGGAGACAAATCTCCCAATCTCCGCGGCGGTTCGCAAGCGGTTGCGCAATGCATGTACGACCAGGAGCGTAACCGCCAAGGGGTTCCCTTGGGTGAAATCGAGCAGGGGACGCCAGTCTTCGACATAGTCGATAGGGCGCCCCATCTTCTTCATCAGAGCCTGCGTCAACTGCACGCGCTCCCGAAGCGGCATGGGAGGCATGGCTACTCTGGAGGGAAGCATGCCGAGCCAAGCGGACTCGTCGCGCCGGGAGGTGAGCAGAAACTTTGCTCCACGCTCGGAGGCATCGCGTAGGAAATTTGCCAGTTCGGTTTGCTCTTCAAGCGACCATGCGGATTCGCTGCCTGCCGGAAAACCTCCGACCGGTTCCACATTGTCCCAGATCCAGAACACCCCTCCAGTGGTCACAAGACTCAACGCCAGCATAAGGCGTTCCCCGGGGTCCATCATTGCATCCCATTGGATGCCCTTTTCCAACAGCCACGGAGCGAAGCGGCGACCCAGTTGGTCGACAATTTGTCCCAAGGTGCGCTTGGTGTCGAACGAGGTGAAAAGTAAAGGCCCTCTGGTGCCGGCTGTCTGGAGGTACCATCGCGCAAACTCCGCTGCGGTGGTTGTTTTCCCGCTCCCGGCGTAGGCATGGAGAAGCACAACAGGGGCAAAGTCGAACGCCCGGTCGAGAGCAAGAAGAGTCTCGTCTCGTCCGAAAAAGCCGGCATCGGGCCTTCTGGGCAGCTCGATGTCGTCGCGATCGGCGGCATCGCCTTCGCTCGGCGATGTCTGGGCCTGTGCTCCGGCCGCAAAGAGCCGCAGCGGTACTGCTTCATAAAGAACCGGCACGATCCAGTCTTCGAGCGGCACATTGCGAGGGAACGACTGGCGAATGGGATCGGCGCTCAACTGCGCTCTGGCGAGTTGAACAGCCTCGCCTCCCGAAACCCCTGTCACCAACGCCGAATAGAAGTCCAACATGAACCGCGCCGCGGTTTCTACGAAGACATTAAACCGCATGGCCAAGACGCAGGGAATTCCCTGATCGGCCACCACTTGCGCCAAAGAACCGAACATGCGAATGTCAACCTGGATATCGCTCGCATTGCGGGGGCGTAGCTGAGGCTCCGCAAATGCGGAGCGGCAGGCATTCAACACAAGGATGGGAACCTTGGCATCCGCGAGTAACTTTCCGACCCGTCCTCCGTCGATGATCTCCCGATTCTCGGCACTATTGGGATTTTCGAACACCAGACCACCTGTTAACCCGTGGCCGTCAAAATGCACGACGTGATACGGTTCCCCCACTTGCGCCGCTTTGCGTAGGACGGAGCTCAGTTGGCCATAGGTGGGCGGGCGCAGCACGTCAATGTGGACGTTGCAGTTCCGCGCGCCGTGCATCCCCTTCAATAGATGCCCGGCGACTGAACGGAACGGGACATCGCCGGCGCCCGCGGGACGGCATATGACCAGTAGCAGGCGAACCAACTTGCCGGCCACCGCTGGCTTGACAAGTCCCCTCGACGGCGACGAATGTACTCGCACGAAGGAGTGGCAGGAGATTGCCAGCAACGACTGAGATGCCGGTTCGCGAAGTGTTTCCCATGGCAGCCTCATCGGGTCCGAATCGGAGCTGCTGATTTCAATTCGCAAATCGGCCAGATCCTCGGCGGCTAGGTCCCAGACCTTGGAGACTCCGGCGTTTTTACGGAAGACCGCCAGGAACAACTCGGCTCCCGCGCTTTCGATGCGCCCGACCACGCGCGCCGCAACAGTGGGAGCAGGGTCTGCGGGATAAATCAAATAGTCTTCCAGGTACCAGCGGAGATCCTCTTCGTCCTGTCGAGACCATTCAAAGTCGAAATCGGTTTCAGCTTCTTGGACGTTGCTTTGATTCTGCAGGACAAGGTGAGCCCACATCTTCGCGGAACGGCGTTCGAGGCAAAGGGACAATACAGGCATCGAAGTAGTTTGCACTCCTCAAGTTCTGGAAGCTTCCATGAGCGCTACCCGAAAAGATAAATTCGACCTCTCTTGCGTGCGCCGACAATCGCCACCGCGGAAACCAGAGCGCGGAGCGGACTTGAAATTGGAGTAGGCGAGGCCGGCGATGGCGATCGGATCGCTGCGATGCGCGCATGTCATGATGACAACTACGCTGTCGATAATAGCGCACAACCGGCTGGTTCTTCCAAAAGTCTCACTGAGAATGTACGACCAATGTACGCGAACGCACGCAAGGTCTTCTTTTCGGTTTCAGCTCGTCCCTTCCCTCACACGAGTTTTCAGTACCGGTCGATGGCGCCCGAAGATGGCTCGATTGCTATGGGCCTCGTCCGGCGTCGCGGCGACACACGGCGGGTTGGCTCGCCCATTGTTTTTTCGCGAACTTTCTTATCCCCTATCGCGTACCGTTTGTTCATGCTGGAGGCATGTATGACGTCGCTGAAGAGGACGGCTCAAATCGCCGGCCTGTGGTATCTTGGCTTCACCCTTGGGCCGTTCTACCTGCTCTATGTCCCTTCGCAAACGGTGGTGCACAACGACGCTGCCGCAACCGCCGCGCGCGTTCTCAGTCACGAAGCCCTCTACCGGTGGGGCATGCTTGCCGAAACGCTTGGCGTGGTCATCTTTATCGGGCTGAGTCTTGCGCTCTATCGTCTCTTTGAAGACGTCGACCGCCATCGCGCGCGGCAGCTGGTAGCTCTGGTGCTGGTATCGTCTGCTCTCGGCTTGGTGAACGTGGTCTTCAGCGCAGCCGCGCTGCTCGTCTTTAGCGGCGGCAATGCTTTCGCCGCCTTCGACAGCCACACCCGCGAGGCTATCGGGATGCTCCTGATCCGAATGCACGGGCAGGCGAATGGCATCAACCAGATATTCTGGGGATTGTGGCTTCTGCCCTTTGGTTGGTTGGTGGTGCGCTCGCGCTTCTTGCCGCGCTGGCTCGGATATTGGCTCCTGCTGGATGGGGTTGCGTGGGTTGTCGTCGGCGTGACTTGGTTTTTCTCTCCGGATTCCACGGACGTTCTCTTCCGTTACTTCCAGCCGGTGTTTCTCGCCGAGCTTGCGGCCATGCTCTGGCTGCTGATCGCCGGTGCGAAGAAGCAGCCGCCTGTTGGAACCGCAACTTCGTAGTTCTTGCGCTTTGCTGTTGCAAGGATCTCTGTGAATGGCTGAAGCGGAACAGCCTGTTCACAACGAAGCAACAGCCAGTAATGGCATCGCAGGCGATTTTCCATCGAATGCGGGTATTTTGCGACAACCCGACAGCAAAAGATTGGAGCGGCGTGAAGATGCGTGCAGGCGCGCCAGAGCCTGGTACCGGGTTGCGACCAGTGTCGGATCGAGTAACCAGCCGAGCATAACTCGAACTTGTTGGCCACGATGAAGTAATCTGGGCCTACTCTGAACTTGAGGAAACCCAAAATCGAGATCGCCTCCTCCAACGCCCGATTCTTCGGCCTCGATACTCTCCGTGCGCTCGCCATCGCGGTCGTCATGCTTTACCACCTGACGATCTTCGGCGAGTTGCCCTGGCGGATTTTCCCGATCACTGCTTTCGGATGGATGGGTGTCGACCTCTTCTTCGTCCTGAGCGGATTCTTGATTGGGCAGCAAGTCCTGAGACCTTACCTGCTCGGGCAGCAACCTTCCATCGCAGGATTCTATAAGCGGCGTGCCTTCCGGATATTGCCCGCCTATCTTGCGGTGCTCTCGCTTTACTTTCTCCTGCCCGGTTGGCGGGAGTTTCCAACCCTCGCGCCGTTGTGGAAGTTCATGACCTTCACCATGAACTTTGGTTTCAGCTTCGACGAGCGAGCCTTCTCCCATGCCTGGTCGTTGTGCGTTGAGGAACACTTTTACCTTGTTCTGCCGATTCTCGTCACGCTCCTGATGCGTCGGCCTTCAGCGCGCAGAACCGCCGCCTTGATGGTCTTCTTGGTCCTCTCTGGCATCGCTTTGCGCGCCTTTCTGATTACGCACTATCCCGACAAGGTTTGGGCTCTCATCTATTTTCCCAGCGTTACGCGTCTCGACGGACTTATTACTGGAGTCGGGCTTGCCCTGACTCGCACATTCCGCCCGACGTGGTGGAACACCCTCATGGAGCGGGGACACACGTTGTTGATCGCCGGTGCTCTCTGCGTTGGCTGCGTTCTCTGGATGTTCCGCGACGACGGCTTGGACAGGATCACCGGCTCCGCCGAATGGGGCATCGTCCTCGGTTTTCCGTTGCTTTCGCTCGGTTTCGGACTCATCGTCGCTTCCAGCGTAAGCAAGAACGGGTTGCTCGCGCGCGTGAAGGTTCCTTGCGCGGAGCTTGTCGCCACGCTGGCCTTCAGCCTCTACCTGACCCATAAGGCCGTCGCGCACTTGATAAAACTCCATTTTCAGCAGATCACCTTGGCGCAGGGTCCGGAATCCTGGCTGCTCTATGCCATTGGATGTTTCTCCGCGGCATTGCTGCTGCACATTGCCGTGGAAAGTCCGTTCCTTCTCCTGCGCGACCGGGTGACCCGACACAAACCTTCATCTGCAGTCGAAAATGAGTTGCGCGAAGAACCTGCTCCATGATCTCCGAGCCCAATTTCTGGTCCGCTGCGATGATCGCTTACGACGCGTGAGTGAGTGGCTCCCGGGAGTTTCATGTCGAAGAACGCACAGAACCGGACGTGCCGCACTCGCGTCATCCAGCTCCCATCGAGGAACAGCGCACATTGAGACCCTGTGCAAACAGGTACCCTCGGCGTTCGCCAAGAGGATAGCCTGCTTCGGAAAGGCCACTTATCTGTGGGGGGTAGACAATCTCCATCCATGGCAGTAGTATGTCTACATCTACATGACCGAGAACCCGAAGTACCAGAACCGTATTGAATTGCTTCAGGGAACGCTGGACATGCTTGTCTTGCAGGCGCTGGTGCGCCAGCCCATGCACGGGTATGCCATCGCGCAAATGATCCGCAACCGGTCCGGCGAAGTGCTCACGGTGGAGACAGGTTCTCTGTACCCGGCTCTGCATCGTCTTGAACGGCAGAAGTGGGTAGCGTCCGAATGGAAGCTCACCGAAAGCAAGCAGCGCGCCAAGTATTACCAGCTGACGGCTCTCGGGAGAGAGCAACTCACCAGTGACCACCAACGCTGGCTCCAGTTGGTGCGCGCCATCTGTGCGGTCATGGAGCCGGAGGTGCAGCCGTGATGCCCTGGCGATGGGACCGCGCCAAGCAAAGTCTCACTGAGGAGCTGCAGTCCCATCTGAAAATAGCAATCGCGGAGCGGGTTGCGCGCGGAGAAGATCCGGCCCAAGCCCGTGCGGCTGCCTTGCGCGAGTTTGGCAACCTGCCGCTCATCGAGGACGTTACCCGGGCGCACTGGGGAGGTCTGTGGCTGGAGAACCTGCTCTACGACGCTCGCCATGCGTTCCGCCAGCTTCGCCGTTCTCCCGCATTTGCAGCCACCGCTGTACTGACGCTGGCCTTCGGCATCGGCGCGAATCTTGGCGTGTTTCAGCTGCTCTATGCGGTGCTTCTGGCCGAGTTGCCTGTATCTCACCCGGAAGAGCTTGTTGTCGTACACGCGGCGCTCACGCCCTTCGATCGGGACTGGGCGGTCTCCTATCCCGCCTACCAGCGTCTGCGCGCGTCCAGCCCTGAGGCTCCGCTGCTGGCTCGCGCCGTTTCGGGCCCGGCCGATCTCGAGCTTCCCAATCGCGCCATGAGCAAGCCCTCTTGCGAACTGGTCTCCGACAACTACTTCAGCGTGCTGGGCGTTCTTCCGGCTGCCGGCCGGATGTTCATTGAAGCAGACGCCCGTCAGTGGCAGAGCGAGTGGCCCGCCGTTTTGCGCTTTGATTTTGCACGCGACACATTCGGCTCGGCGCAGCAGGCCGTAGGCCAACATATGCTTCTCAATGGCCGTTCGTTCGTCGTGATTGGAGTGGCGCACCAGCGTTTCCTCGGCGTGACCACGGGATATGCACCAGATATCTGGCTGCCTCTCGCACTGCAAAGCACGGGCGGCTTCAACGCCGGCTTCGATTCGCTTGGGCCTGGTCACGACGTCACGCTCGGCAAGCCCTGGTATAACCAGCCCACCATCTTCTGGCTCGATCTCATCGCGCGCATTCCTCACGGGCGCCGGGCGGCCTCGGCAGCCAAGTGGGACCAGGTCTTCGGCCCGGATCGTGTGCTGATGACCGAAGCCACAGCGGACCAGGCCGTTAGAACGTCGCTTCTGCATACAGCTACCGAATTGGTTCCCCTAAGCCGCCGGGGAGGTATGCGAAAACGCTTCTCGGTTCCACTGATGTTGCTGATGGCGCTGTCGGCTTCGATCTTCCTCGTGGGCTGTTTGAATCTTGCTAACCTGCAGCTGGCCCGGCTGAATGCGCGCGCACAGGAACTCGGCGTTCGCATGGCCCTGGGAGCGAGCCACGCAAGGCTGCTGCGGCAAATCGTTCTTGAAGACATCCTGATTGTTCTAGTTGGCAGCGCATCGGCTTTCGTCCTGGGGCGCATGGCCAGCAGCATCCTCATTCGCTGGGCCTCAAGCCATGGTTCGCATCTTACACTCGACCTGCATCCAAGCCTGGCCTTCGTGGCGCTTGGCGTTGCGCTCATGCTGCTGTCGCTTCTGTCCTTCAGCATTCTGCCTGCCGTAATCTTCATGCGGACCACCGTTGCGCAAACCGCGGGCTCGCGCGCCAAAGTCTCCGGAGTCGCGCAGACTGCACGCCAGCGCTGGCGCTCGAATGCATTGCTAATCGCGCAGGTGAGCTTATCGCTTCTGCTTTCCACCATGTCGGCGTGTTTCGCCGCCACGCTGGTGCATTGGGAAACCGTCGACGTCGGCATGGATCGCGAACACGTTCTCTCCGTTCATGTGGACATGGAGCAGTACAGGTACGTCGGTGAACATCGCGGCGATCTTCCGGAACTCTACCGTCGCATGCAGGAGCGGCTCCAGGCTCTGCCCGGGGTTCGCAGCGCCGCGGTTGAAATGTGCGGCGGCATCCACTGCGGCTGGAACACGGCCCTCTATGTGCATGGCCGCAGCGACCTCACCAATGGACAGGTCCACGGGCAGGAAGATCACGTCGGCCCTGACTTTTTTTCGACCATCGGCATTCCGATCTTGCGCGGACGCGATTTCGTTGCCGCCGACACGGACGCGGCGCAGCACGTTGCGATCGTCAGCCGCTCTTATGCGCGTCAACTGTTTGGCGACGCCGACCCGATTGGCCAGTGGGTCGGTTACGAACCCGCTCCCAATGACCACAAATTCCTGATTGTCGGCGAAGTCGCGGACGCGCGCCTGAACGGACCCGAGCACGATGCGCCGCCCATGGTTTACATGAGCATCGACCAGAACCCTGCCCCGGTGCACAGCATCCGCATCCGCGCCGTGGGCGATCCCCGCCATCTATCCGATAGCGTTCGCCAGGCGCTCCACGAAGTCGACCCCACTCTGCCCATCGACGAAATCGTGCCCTTCGCTACGGAACTGAACGGCGACCTGGGCACTGAAAAGCTCCTTGCCCGCCTTGCGGGAATCTACGCGAGCCTCACGCTGCTGCTTGTCGCCATCGGCTTCTACGGCGTCATGTCGTCCCGCACTTCGCGTCGCAAGAACGAATTTGGCATACGCCTTGCGCTCGGAGCCACTCGGGCCAATATTCAATTGCTCATCGTCGGCCAGACCGCGCGCATCCTGCTCGCGGGCATACTGCCCGGCGCAATTCTATCTGTCCTCGCGGTACACACAGCAAGTCATTTTTTGTATGGATCTGTCAGTGCGAATTCGATCGCGATCCTTGCTGCAAGCCTCGTGCTTGCGTTGGCCGGCTCAGCAGCCACGTTCATCCCAGCGCGCCGCGCGGCGTTCGCCGATCCGTTGCAATCGCTTCGCAGTGAATGACCGTCATCGAGAGCGGTTCCATCGCCGAAGCGGCCGCGCTGTTCGATCGCCGAACGCTGGACTGATTCAAGGGAATGAACTCGATTCGATCTTGTGATCGTAGGAACCTGATCGGATGGACGGAGTCTACGGAGACGGACGCCATACTCGGTAGGACTGAGATTGCAGCTTGCACTATTCCTTCATCCCAGTCTTCAGCCAGTCGGACGAATGCCGCTCAATGGCAATTCGTACCAACTGGCTCCTGGTTTTAACGCCGGCTTTGCGGAACAGTTCTTGAATGACAGCCTTGATAGCGCTCTCTGAGGAGTTAAGCTTCAGCGAGATTTCCTTATTCGAAAGTCCGTCGAGAATTCCACTGCTGTCCGGTTTAACTTAGCCGTGTCGCCGACAAGCTCATTGCCAAGTATG
>CAZQPY010000014.1:0-82364 GCA_964595345.1 uncultured Occallatibacter sp. | reverse complement strand
GCAAGCGCAAATCGCAGGAACGAATATTCTCCCAAACAAGTTAGCGCTTATGCGGCTCTGCCGGATGGTACTTACTCCACTCGCGCACTCAGCGCAGATACGCCCACAGGACAAACAGTCCGCCTGCCACGAAAAGCGTTCCGAAGATCGCCTTGTTCCACTTGGCCAGCCACGCCGGCAGATAAATGTCAAAGGCCGACGAGCGGTCCAGGGTGAACCGAGCGGCCGCATCGGTCAACGGGCAGCGGCCCCGGTTGGCCGCCAGCACCAGGCATTCCGCCAACACCAGGAACGCCAGCAGGGCAGCCAGGTCAAAGCGATGCCGCCAGCCCATCACCGGCAGCGCCAGGATGCAGGCGACAAAGAACGCCCAGATCGCCGTATGCAGCGATTTGATCAGGGGCAGTGCCCAACTCCGCGGGCGGGCTTTGCGATCGACGAAGGATGTCATCCTGCCAGCATCATAGATGGCAGGGGCGCCTCGCCCATTCCGAGCGGAACGCGATAGAATGGGTTCCATGTTGCGCCGCCCCCTTCTTCTTCTCTCCGTCCTCCTGGCCGTATTCGGTATGGCTGTCAGCTCGTTCGCCGCTTTTGGTCAAGACTCGCAGGGCCGCGGCCGCAAGTACAAATCTCCGCCGCCAACCTCCCGTGTCGAAGTCACCGTGTTGCGCGATGTCAACGGCAAACCCATCGAAAACGCCGCGGTAATCTTTCACCTGGTTGGCGACAAGGGCAACATGGAGCTGAAGACCAACGAGGATGGCAAAGCGATGATCGACGTGCTGCCCACTGGCGGCGAAGTTCGACTGCAGATCATTGCCAAGGGATTCCAGACCTATGGGGACGACTTCAAGATCGATCAACCATCGATCGGTCTGGAGGTCAAGATGAAGCGGCCCGGCGAGCAGTACTCCATTTACAAGGCCCATGCGAACGATCCGCAGCAAATCCCCGCGCGGGGAACCACTCCGGCGGCCGTTGAGCCGAATCTGAAATAGACCGGTTGGCTCGCTTCAAGGTTCTTCCATCTGCTTCTTTCCGGGATCTGTCCCCAGAGGAACGAAAGGCCATTCCGATTCGGAATGGCCTTTGACGTTGCCGCGGTTCAGCAGGTGCAAGGAAACTCGATTTTCGAATTGGCTTAGATACTGAACGACGAGACAGCGTGCGCTTCGTCATCATAGATGTCGAATACGGTGTAAAGCTTGGTTAGCTGCAAAAGATCGTGAACCTTCTTGGTCAGGTTGAGCAGTTTCACGGTTGCCGACTGATTTTTGGCCGTCGTGAACGCGCTCACCAACTCACCCAGACCTGAGCTGTCGATGTAATTTACATCTCCCAGATTCAAGAGTATGTTCTTTACGCCCTTGCCGATGACGTCGCGGATGGCCTCGCGCAATTGCACACTGCCTTCGCCCAGAGTGATTCGCCCGCCACAATCGATGATGGTCACGCCATCCACTTCACGGGATGCAATAGTAAGTGCCACGGATACTCCTCCTTGTTGGTAATACGGTTAGAACTTCTTGGCTGTCTCGCGGAGGGGATGCTCCCCCCGGCCCGAACCGCATTTCAGGATGGTCGTTCCAGGAGGGGCGCTCCAGGGAGCTTCCATCCTGTTCGTTGGCGCACCTGGTTGGTATGCGTTACGAGTTGTCGCCTGCCGGCTCCAGGTGCTTGACCATGGTCAATTCAGTTCCGGGCTGCAGTTGTCGAAAGTGTACCTCATCCATAAAGGAACGGATAAGGAAGATGCCGCGGCCAGTGCCACGGAGGAGATTTTCCGCCGCCAGCGGATCGGGAAGGGTGTCTGGATTTACGCCCTTGCCTTGGTCGGCAATCTTGAAAATCAGCGATTTTCCGGTGTTTTCCAGGCTAACTGTGACCTTTTTCTGTGGATCGTATTCGTTTCCGTGCAAAACCGCATTCACCGTGGCCTCACGAATGGCCATCGCGATTTTGAACCGCTCATCCTCGTCGAGGCCGGCATCGGCGGCGAGCTTCTCGGCGGCTGCTTCCACCTCGGCTACGCTCTCCATGGTGGAACTCAGCGCAAGATGCTGCCGTTCTGCTCGCGGTCCGCTCATAGGGTTCTGGGCCTCTTTCGGCATGTGGACGAAAAACCCTTTCCATCGCCCCGCGCAATTGCCTTGCTGGAAGTGTCTTAGCTGTGATCGGAATGTGTCAAGCTTGGACGCGTTCCGCACTGAGCTTTGCTGTGCCTCGCGCGCCACTTGGCCTGCGGGAATGCCGGCAATGAGTGCCGCTTGCCCACCCTGGCGCGCTACACTCATCCCATGAAACTTCGCACCTCAGCTCGTGTTAGCCTAACCGCGCTTCTCGGGACACCCGTGACGGATGCGCAGGGCCACCTGCGAGGACGCTTGAAGGATATTGCCGTGGCGACCGGTCCCGACGCCGGCAAGGTCGCGGGACTGGTGCTCAAGACCCGCTCCGGTCTCGCCCTCGTTGCTTCTTCCGAGGTCATGGAAACCCCGGCCGGCACGCTCGAACTGCGTTCCGCCGGAGCACTGGTTCCGCTGGTCGACGAGGGCAACTACCTCTTTCTGTCGCAGGACCTGATTGACAGGCAGATCATCGACATTCACGGGCGCAAGGTCGTCCGCGTGAACGACGTGGATCTCGAATGGATGGGCAAGGGAGCTGCCCACCTGCTGCGCGTGGCGGAAGTGGAAATCGGCCTGCGGGGCGCATTTCGGCGCGTCTTCAAGGGCCTGCTCCCGCGCGCCACGCTGGAGACGCTCTCACGCAAACTCAAGCCCAGCGGCATTCCCTGGCAATTTGTCGACGTCATCGAGGTCGACCCGGCGCGGCGCGTCAAGCTGCGTATCGAATACGAGCGGCTGGCGGAAATGCACCCCTCCGACCTGGCCGAGATCCTGGAAGATCTGGCCCCCGCCGAACGAGAGGCAGTCTTTACTTCTCTCGACGAGGAAGTCGCCGCAGAGACGCTGGAAGAGGTCGATCCCAAGCTACAGAAGGCCCTGCTCGAAAAGCTCGACGAAGAACGCATTGCGGACATCGTCGAAGAGATGGATCCCGGCGCGGCCGCCGATCTGCTGGCCGAGCTGTCCGAAGAACAGTCCGACGCCATTCTCGAAGAGATGGAGCCGGAGGAGCGGCAGGAGGTCGAGGAGCTGCTTGAATTCGATGAGCACTCGGCTGCCGGCTGCATGACCTCGGACTTCGTCTACCTTGGCTCTGACGCCACCGTGGCCCAGGCCGCGGAGGCGCTGCGCAGCTTCGACGGCGATCAGGAAAGCGTCACGGAAGTCTACCTGCTCGACCCGAGGCGGGTTCTGCGCGGTTCGGTCCCGCTGGCACGCGTGGTGATGGCGCAGCCAGAAACCCATCTCAAGGTGCTGGCCGAGCCGCGCGTCCTCTCGTGTCCTTCCGACCTGCACCAGGACGATCTTGCCGAGCTTTTCGACAAGTACAACCTCCACGCCCTTCCAGTAGTCGACACGCAGGGACGCATGGTGGGTGTAGTTCATGCCGACCATGTAATCAGCTTTCTGCGCGAGAAACTTTAAGTAAGGAGCGCGATGCTGAATTGGACCGCATGCGCATTTTTTCGCCTGCAGATCATCAAAACGGGCATATTCCCCCGCACCGTGCGCAAAACGGTACATTCCTCTTCATATCCCTGCAATATACTTCGCAATTCGTGGGGATTTTTCTGGAATTATGAAAGAATCCAGATATGATGCAGTTTCCTAAAATCATCCAGGGTGGGATGGGTGTGGGCGTTTCGAACTGGCGCCTTGCTCAGACCGTCTCCAAATTGGGCCAGCTAGGAGTCGTATCCGGCACGGCGCTCGACCAGTTGTTCGTGCGGCGTCTCGCCGATGGCGACAAGGATGGGGCCATGCGCCGCGGCCTGGATGCATTTCCGTTTCCAGAGATGGCAAAGCGGATCTGGGACGAGTACTTCGTGCCCGGAGGCAAGCCTGCGAGCAAGCCCTATCCGACAGCACCCATGCACCAGAAGCGGGAGATCCGCAAGGTGGTGGAGCTTTGCATCGTCAGTAATTTTGTCGAAGTCTTTTTGGCCCGGGAAGGGCACAAGAATCCGGTCGGCATCAACTTTCTTGAGAAAGTCCAGATGCCGCACCTTTCGTCCATCTATGGCGCGATGCTGGCCGGTGTCGGCTATGTGTTGATGGGCGCGGGCATTCCGCTGCATATCCCCGGCGTTCTCGACGCCCTGGCGGCGCAGCATCCGTCGGAATACAACCTCTCGGTTACCGGGGCCCAGCCGGGCCAAGATGTGGCCATGCACTTCAACCCGGCCGACTACGTCGAAGGTCCGCTCCCCCTGCTCAGCCGCCCCCGGTTTCTTGCAATTGTTTCCTCGAACACCCTGGCGACCACCATGCTGCGCCGCGCCAGCGGCCGGGTGGACGGGCTGATTATCGAGACGCCGATCGCTGGCGGCCATAACGCACCTCCGCGTGGCAAGCTCCAGCTTTCCGCCTCCGGCGAGCCCATTTACGGCGAACGGGACCGCGTCGACATCGCCGGCCTGCGCGCCTTGGGAGTGCCTTTCTGGATGGCGGGCGGCTACGGCAATGCGAAGATGGTGCGCGAAGCTCTCGAAAAGGGCGCCGCGGGTGTCCAGGTGGGCACTGCCTTTGCCTTTAGCAAGGAATCCGGCCTTCGCGACGATCTCAAGTCGTCGCTGTTGTTGAAGGCCGTCGCAGGTACGGGCGTTGTGTTTACCGACGCACTAGCTTCCCCGACCGGCTTCCCGTTCAAGGTCGCCATCCTTGAGAACAGCTATTCGCAGCCTGAAGTCGCTGAAAAGCGCGGCCGTGTTTGCGATCTGGGCTACTTGCGCGAAACCTATGCCACGGAAGACGGCAAATTCGGCTATCGCTGCGCAGCCGAGCCGGTTGCGAACTATGTCCTGAAGGGCGGCAAGCCCGAGGATGCGGTGGGCCGCAAGTGCCTCTGCAACGCCCTGCTCTCCAACATCGGCCACGCCCAGATCCGCAAGGACGGCTCGATTGAGCCGCCTCTGGTCACCGTCGGCGACGACCTCAACACCGTAGCGCAGTTCCTGGCTCCAGGCCGCGACAGCTACAGTGCTGTTGACGTCGTCAAATCGCTGCTTAGTCTGAGCAACGACCTCGCGCTGCCCGCCGAGCCGGTACTGGCCGCCACCGCCTGATCGCTTCAAACCGGTCCATGCAAGGAAGGGTGCGGGCCATGGCCGGTACCCTTCCTTTTTGCGCTGCATCCGAGCTGCCTACTTCCCCGGCTTCTTCGGAATTCTTGTCTCCGCCGCGGGTAGGGCAGGGAAGGCCGCGTGCGGTTCCGTCTGGTACCAGTATGCAGTCGAGTAGAAATTGTCCCCTCGGTCGTTCCCGTCGCCGTGCTCGATGGTCACCTTGATCGACTTCTCGAAGGCTATCGGGCTCTCGGTGTGCCAGCGGTAGAGACAATAGCGGCCACCCGTCTTTTCTGGATTCTCGATGAAGGGCGCGCCGTGATGCAGGTTGGCGAATGGCTTCCCCCAGAAATCCCAGGCCCCGTTGTAATAGTCCTCGGTCCCGGTCCCGTTGATCGTCGGCAGCGCGTCGCCGTCGATGAAGATCATGTCGTCGCCTTCGCCGAACCACCCATCCTTGTTCTGCTCCACCGCCTGGCTCACCCCGATGAAGTGCCCCTTGCCTGTCCCTTCCATAAAGACGTAATTGTCCTTGCCGTCCAGGTTCTTCACTTCGCGAGGCATCGCAAGGCAGGGCGCGGCCTGGCGGTACTGCGCATGAAAGCGCCCCACCTCGTGCGGAAGCTCGCTCAGGGTCACGTAGTCCACCGCAAAGTACAGGTTGTCGGTCTTCTGCTTGCCTTCATTGGTCAGCGTCAGCCGGGCCGCGCTGGCAAACGGCATTTGAAAATACGCGTTCAGCGCCTTCATCGGGGCCACTGCTGTCAGGGCTGACTGGTACAGGAAATACTCACCCAGACCAAGGCCGAAGAAGTCGCCGATCGGCACTTCGACCGACGGAGTGCTCTCGCCGTCCCACCAAGCGCGCAGCACCAAGTTCTTCAGGTGCATCGGGTCGGGTGAATTGATGGTGAACCAGATGTGCGTGATCACGCCCGCCCCGGTCACCTCCAGCAGTGTGGCCGTCCGCCCCTGTTCCACAGGCACCGAATCGTTGTTCCCGCCGGTCCGGTCCCAGCTCGAAGAGCGCCGCGATTGGTAGTTGCGCAGGCGCGCCATCGACAGAAGGTCCTTGGGAGCATCGCGGCCGTTCTTGGCCTCTTTCGCACGGGCGTCCGCTGGCGTGGACGCGACCGCGCCGATCCCCAGAACTGCAGCGGCTGAAACCATTCCGCCCAAAACCTTGCGGCGGCCAAGGGGGTTTTCATTGCTGTCAAACAAAGGCATCGTTCTCTTCTCCTGGCTCACCTGGTTTGGTTCGGCTAATTGGGAGCGAAGGAGACTCTATCCGCCCGCTGTGCCCCCCGTCAAGCCACCTGCGGTGGGGCCAATGCCTTCGTCCACCCATGCCATCTGTCATGGGCGGTCGACCCTCAGCTCGCTATGTTTCGCGGCAAGGTGATCCGGTCTAAATGTTTAGACAGGGATCGGGTCTGTGGCATTTCCCCCTTGAATCAGAGAACGATTCAAGGGAGGGGAGCGGTACGTGTCACTCAAACTGAAATGCCCGTGGCATCAGCCCGGATAGGTTCCAGTGATGTAGCCTTCGAGCGCCTCGATCGTCTTCTCGTGACCGGAAATGACCCATTTCACCAGGTCTCCAATGGAGACGACTCCCACGACATCGTCGCCCTTCAGGACGGGGAGGTGGCGGAAGTGGTGCTGGGTCATCATGGACATGCACTCATCGACGGTCTGATTCAGGGTCACGAAGACGACCGGGCTGGTCATGATCTGGTGAACCGGGGTTTCCTTGGAAGCGTGTCCTTTGAGGATGCCCCTGCGGGCGTAGTCGCGCTCGGAGAGAATGCCGACGAGGCGTTTTTCCGAGAGGACAAGCAGAGCGCCCACACCATACTGGGCCATCAGTTCGAGAGCCTCGTAGACCGTTTGCTCGGGCGAGACAGAGAGGACACTGCTGAGATTCTTGCTTTTAAGCACCAAACCGACTGAATCCGAAATTTTCATCTGGCCTCCTGGCCTCTGGCTGTTCTGCCCCGGATAGCAGGTTGCATCGCGGTGGCTTTGGTGGTCGGGGAAGAGCCGAGCTTTCTGATCCAGAGCAGACCAAGAGACCCGGCATCCAGTTGAAAACAGCCTGCTTGCTCCACAGATCCCGCAAACCCCCGGAGAAGAGTTGGGATCTGAAGGAGGCGGCAGATAGTCAATATAGCCCATCCGGACAGCGCTGGGACAGAGCAAAGTGAATGGGACCTTCCGCTGCGGGTATCGATGATGAAACGAGCAGTTCGATTTGGTAGCGATACGGCTGAGGGCGCGAAGGGGCGGGGCGCCATTCGATGCCACTGTCGGACCTGACGAGCTAAAGAAAGGCACTGGATTTCCGATGAAGCAGCCAAGATGCGGTGCGGACGGCAGGCCTTTGGCCGGACTCGGTGTGCTCGGCCCGGTGACGGCAAATGGGTGCGAATTCGCGGAAGAAGGGTGTGCGGAGGAAAGTGCGGATGGCCGCGATGGGAATCTGGCTGGAGCTAGGAGGGGCATCGCCGCGCAGGATGCATGGGCCCTTGAAGTATTCTGAACTGGTGCGCCGAAGCAGGTTGCTGCGCGAATTTGAAGGCGATTCAATGCATCTGGCAGCATAACTCACCACGCTCGATTGGCGTTTAGAAGAGCGAGACAGGAATGGTTTTGGCAAGTACCGATGCCGGTGAGAACATGCCAGAGATGACCCGGCCCAATGGGGCGGACCTGCTTGCTTTGATTGAAAGCTCCGCCGAACCGATCTGGTCGGTGGACCTCGAATTCAAAGTGCTCACGTTCAATCGCGCTTTTGACGCCGAGCTCATGCGCAGCTTTGGCTTGGATGGGAAGGTGGGTCGCCCCCCGGAAGCTTTGCCCGCAGAGCAGGCTGCGGGCTGGCGCTCGCACTATGAACGCGTGCTGGCCGAGGGCCATTTTTCTATTGAGCATCGATGTCCCGACGGCCGCACCCTGGAGCTGGCATTCTACCCAATTGTGAGCGAGGGAAGGACGAGAGGGATCTCGTGTTTTGCGAAAGATATTACGGAGCAAAAGAAGACCGAGGCCGCGCGCAGGGATGCGGAACGGAAATACCGGTCGATCTTTGACGGGGCCTTGGAAGGGATCTTCCAGACCGGGCCGAATGGAAAGTTTCTGAGCGCCAACCAGTCCCTTGCGCGGATGCTGGGCTACGGTTCGCCAGATGACCTGATGTTGAGCGTTGGAAATGTAGCTGAAGATGTGTGGGCGAACGAGGGAGAGCATGCCCATTTCTTCCGGCAAATTTTGGCAGAAGGATTTGTGCGGGGATTTGAGTGCCGGTTCAAGCGCAAGGACGGATCGATACTATGGGCTTCGCTGACTTGCAAGCGGGTGTGCGGCAATGACGGTCAACTGATTTGTAACGAGGGGTTCCTCGAGGACATCGCGGATCGCAAGCGGACGGTCGAAGCATTGGCGGCGAGCGAGGAGCGCTACCGGGCCACGTTTGAACAGGCAGCGGTGGGCATTCTTCACACCTCGCTGGATGGACGAATCCTGCGCTGCAATCGGCGCTTTGCGGAGATGGTCGGCTACTCACCGGAAGAGATAGCCAAGATGCCGTTCTTGCAGATCACCAGGCCGGAAGACGCGGCGGAGAGCATGAGCACCCTGAAGAGGTTGCTGGCGGGGGGCGAGACGACGGCGCGGCTGGAGAAGTGCTACCGACGCAAGGACGGAAGCCTGACCTGGGTGGTGCTGACAATTTCGATCCAGAGGGACTCGGAGGGCGAGCCGCTTCACTTCATTGCGCTGGTGGAGGACATCGATGCCCGCAAAAGGGCGGAAGCGCAGCTGGCGACGACACAAGAGGCACTGCGGTCGAGCGAAGAACGCTACCGGATGGCCTTCCAAATGACCTTGGACGCAGTCACCATCAATCGCATCAACGACGGTGTCTACCTGGATGTCAACAAGGGTTTTGTCGATATCATCGGCTACTCGCGCGAGGAGGTCATCGGGAATTCTTCGATGGACCTGAACGTCTGGGCCAATACAGAGTACCGGCAGAGGATGCTAGATGCGGTGAAAAAGGACGGTGTTTGCCGTAACTTGGAGGCGCAGTTTAGAAGAAAGTCGGGGGAGCTTTTCTGGGGCTTGATGTCGGCCTCGAAGATTGTTCTGAATGGCGAGGCCTGCGTACTTTCAGTGTCGCGGGACATCTCAGAAGCCAAGGCGGCCGAAGATGAGATTCGCAATCTGGCTTTCTACGATTCACTGACTGGGTTACCCAACCGGCGGTTATTGCTGGAGCGCTTGCGTCAGGCCCAGGCGAAGGGCAACCGAACCGGGCGGAACCGGGCACTTCTGTTCATCGACCTGGACAATTTCAAGACGCTCAACGATTCGATGGGGCATCACGTGGGCGATATGCTTCTGCAGGAGGTGGCCAGACGTCTGGCAGCGTGCACGCGGGAATCGGACACGGTGGCCCGACTGGGCGGAGACGAATTCGTGGTGATGCTCGAGGACCTGAGCGAAATTGCAGAGGATGCGGCTGCACACGCGCAGATTGCCGGAGAGAAGATCCTGGGGATTCTCGGACAGCCATTCCTCCTGGATGGACTTGAATGCCTGAGCACCTCCAGCATCGGCATTACGGTGTTTGGAGAAAGCAAGGAAGCGATCAGCGCAGTTCTGCAGCAGGCGGATATCGCGATGTATCAGGCCAAGTCGGCAGGGCGGAATACGATGCGCTTCTTCGCGCCGGCGCTGCAGGCGGCGGTGAATGCGCGGGTTTCGCTGGAAGGCGAGTTGCGGAGGGCGATCCGCGACCGGCAGTTCGAGCTTTGGTACCAGCCACAAGTGGAGCGCGGTCGGCTGAGCGGCGCCGAAGCGCTGATTCGCTGGAATCACCCGGAGCGCGGCCTTTTGTATCCCGGGGAGTTCATTCCGCTAGCGGAGGAGACGGGGCTGATTCTGCCGCTGGGGCAGTGGGTTTTGGAAGAAGCCTGCAAGCAGAACGCGATATGGGCAAAGACGGACTTTGCTGCTCATCTGAAGATCGCGGTGAACATCAGCCCGCGCCAGTTTCGCCAGCCGGACTTTGTGGAACATGTGTTGGCTGTGCTGGAAAGCACGGGAGCGGACGCCGAGAACCTGAAGCTGGAACTGACGGAAGGGATGCTGGTGGAAAATATCGACGATGTCGTCGCCAAAATGTCCAGGCTCAAGATGCATGGACTCCGCTTCTCGCTGGACGATTTCGGAACCGGCTACTCGTCTCTCAGGTATTTGAACCGGCTTCCACTGGAACAGCTGAAGATAGATCGGTCGTTTGTGCGGGACATCCTTGTGGACGCGACCAGCGGCGCAATTGCACAGGCCATCGTGTCCCTGAGCCGGGCGATGGGCTTGAGTGTGATTGCCGAAGGCGTGGAAACCGAAGAGCAGCGGCTGATTCTGCAGCAGCTGGGCTGTTTCGGGTTTCAAGGCTTCTTGTCGTCCAGGGCAGTGCCACTGTGCAAGTTTGAGCAGATTCTTCGCGAGTGGGTGATGGTCGAGGCCTGGGATGTCTGAGGCCGGAGATGCCCTTTGTATTTGCAGGACCGGGCGTGGACGGCAACGTCCGCATCAAAGATTTGGGGCGTTGGTGTCGTTGTCCCAAGTCACGGCTTCCGTGTAATGGTGCAACAACTCCTGCTGATCGAATCCGTGCGCCTGCACGATGGCGTCGCAGGAGGCCCATATGCCGCGCTCGTGGAATTCGAGCCAGGACAGTAGGCGGCGTTCAGGGTTGGATGTGCCGAGCAGCGCCTGGCGGATCTCGTGGCGCAGAGGGAGTTGGGACACAAGAGATTCCATGGGCAGGCGCAGCATCGCGGGCAACAAGCTGATCATGCCCAGCAGATATTGCTCGGAGGGAGAGAGGCCGGCCAGCGGAGCTCCGAGCTCGCAGAAGCGCGCGCGCACAAAAGCCATATGGAGAATTTCTGGGGGATGTCCTGCGTTGAGCTCGCTGAGAATGGCAAGCGTGGCAATGCGTCGGAAGAGGTCTTCACCGACGACCATGATGGCCAACTCGATGGAACTGATCTCCTGACGGATGGCGTAGGCCGGAGAGTTGACCAGCCGCAGCAGCCGATAGGTGAGGGAAGCATCGCGCATGACCAGCTTGCTGACTTGTTGGAGATCGATGGGGTCGCGATACAGGTGCTGGAGGATGTGAAAGTGGATGAGCCGATTGGCGGGGACCTTGGCGTTTGAAAGCAGTTCCGGCAGGCAGAAATAAAAGCCCTGAAAGAGGGTGAAGCCTTCCCGGGCGGCCTGGCGGAAGTCCTCCTGCGTTTCGACCTTGGTGGCGATCATGGTGACCTGGTGACCGCGCAAGCGGTGAAAGAGGTCTTTGCGAACTGCGGCGCTGCTCTTGAGAAAATCCACCTTGATGTAATCGGCCAATTCGACCAAGGGCGCGCTATTGGGCTGCCAGGTAAATCCGTCCAGTGCGATGTGATAGCCGATGGATTTGAGCCTGCGGCATGCGGCAAGGAACTCCGAGTCAGGAGCGATGGCTTCGGCGAGTTCGATGACGGTCATTGCAGGGGGCAGAACGTCGACCAGTTGTTCGGCGATCGATTCAATGGAGCAATTAACGAAAGCAGGCAGTCCTCCGGTGAATTTGTCGAGTCCAAAGATCACCGTGTCGTCGAGGATGGTGCGGGTGGCCTGGTTGCTGTCGCCACGGAAGGCAAGCTCGTGGCCGTGACGGAACAGGAGTTCATAGCCATGGACGCGCCCATTCAGCTTGAGGAGCGGATGGCGGGCCAGATAGCGGATCTCGCCAAGAGGTTCCTGGGCCCCAGTTGCGATTTGGGTCGCCGACAATGCCGGCTTGTGAAGATGATCCATGCTATTCCTAGAATCGGCAATTTAGGGCGAAGACATGAGCCGGTGTCTGGAAGCAAGTTTAGCAGGATGCAAAGATGTCGGCATGAACTGGTAAACGGCAAGAAACAGAGTCGTTGCGGGTACGGGCAGGTTGACCGCCGTTGTTCCATTTTTGACAATCCGCTCATAGGATGCATAAAGCGGCCGATAAACGCAGTCAAGGGTCCGTTGACCATAGACCGAGGCGGAGGCTAGGGTGTTTACCCCGTCCGGGCCGCCGAGCAACTAATCTGAGGCGCTCTCTGTTCAAGGAGAATTCCAATTCGTCGATCACGCCGCTCGGTTTGAGTGGAGAGGACTCACGCGTCCCGGCGAGCAGTCGTAACGATCAAGGGGCGCAAGGGCGCGAAGAGAGGACGAATCCAGGACTGCCACGATATGAGAATCCGCCGGAGCCGCAGCGAGATTTGGGTGCGATGCCGCTGCCGAGCGTGGTGAGAACAGAAGAGCCGGTGCGGGTGACCAGACCATACGGGGGAGCTCCGGGCAGTGGAAGACAAGAGTCGACGCTTAGCTCCCCTGTCCACGGTTCCGAAGGTGCGCGGTCGGAAAAGCTCGCCGTCGCAGTCATTGGACCGGACAATCCGCGGCGCGCCGCTACGATCGAGGCGTTCTCCGGCAACCAGGGATGGGAGGTGAAGGAGGTACTGCCTTATCCCGCGCGTCTGGACGATGTTCCCTACCTGCTGGTGTGGGATTTCGACATCATGGCGGTGGACCTGGATAGCGACCGCAAGTTTGCGTTGGATCTGGTGGCGCGCATCTGCGCGGAGTGTCCGGCGACGGTGATGGTGTATACCTCCGAGACGGATCTGGAACTGCTGGTGCGGTGCATGTGGGCCGGGGCGCGGGAAGTGCTGACGTTTCCGCTTGCCCCAGGAGTCATTCCGGATGCGATGACGAGGGCAGCAGGTCGCCGGCAGTCTGCCCGGCCGGTGCATAAGGCGCTGGGCAAGCTGCTGACCTTTGTGGGCTCCAAGGGAGGGTCGGGGACGACAACGGTGGCGTGCAATTTTGCCGTTTCACTGGCCAAGGAGTCGGGCCAGAGCACAATCCTGATTGACCTGGATCTTCCGCTGGGGGACTCGGCAATTCATCTTGGCGTTTCTTCCGAGCACTCGACGATGAACGCACTGCAAAACTTCAACCGGTTGGACTGGACGTTGTTTTCGAAGCTGCTGACCGAGCACGAGTCGGGATTGATGGTTCTGGCTGCGCCCGGACAATACTCGAATACAGAGGTAACGGACGAGGCGGTGCAGAAACTGCTGGCGGTTGCGCGCAATCACTTCGACTATGTGGTGGTGGATGCGGGATCGCGGCCGGACCAGAAGACATCGACGATTTTCAAGTATGCGTCGACGATCTTCCTGGTGACACAGATCGATGTGACAGAACTGCGCAACGCAAACCGCATTATCGCGCGGTTCTTTGTGGAGTGTGGCTCCCGGCTGCAGATCGTGGTGAACCGCTTCACCGCGGCAACCTCGGGGATCAAGGAGAGCGATATCTCTACCGCATTGACCAAGTCGGCCGACTGGAAGATTCCCAATGAGCCGGTCACCGTTCAGCGCATGAAGATCAATGCCGAGCCCATGAGCGCGGAGAAATCGCCGCTGGTGCGCGTCATCCACTCGATGGCCAAGAACGAATGCGGAGCTACCAGCGAGCCGAAGAAGAAGCGCTGGTTCGAGCTTTTTTAGAGGCCCGCCAACTTACCCATTCAAGAATCGTGCAGAGTGAGCGCGTCCAGCGTGATCGCGACCAGACTGAACGCAAGGCTATTTGATATCGGCTGGTTCGGCGCGGACGCGAGCCAAGATATCGAGGTAGGCGCGTGCAGTCTCGGTGATTCTTTCGGGCGTACCCGCCTCGACAGCCTGCAAATTGACCAGATCGCTGCCCACGCCGAGGGCCCTTGCTCCAGCCCTGAGAAAGCTTTCAGCGGTGGCGAGCGTCACGCCGCCGGTCGGAATCAGCTTGAAATGCGGAAAAGGCGCCAGCAAAGACTTGAGATAGCTGGCCCCGCCCATCGCTGAGCAGGGAAAGATCTTGACGTAATCGGCGCCGGAACGCCACGCGGTGACGACTTCGGTGGGGGTAAGCGCGCCGGGAATGGAGAGCTTGCCGAGAGCCTTGGTGCGGACGACGACGTCGGCATGGAAGCTGGGGCTGACGACAAACTCCGCGCCCGCGTTGATGGTAGCCTCGGCTTCAGCGGCGGTGGTTACCGTGCCGGAGCCAAGCAGGAGCGTCGTTCCGTATTCCTGCTTGAGACCCTTGATGAGGTCGACGGCTCCAGGGACGGTCATGGTGACCTCGACGATGGTGATGCCGCCCTCGATCATGGCCTTGACGATGGCATGCGCCTGGGTGGCATTGCGGGCGCGGAGTACCGGGATGAGGCCAACGCGTTCAATGGTCTGCTGCGTGGTTTCGGACATGACGGGCACCTTTGAGAGAGCGGAGTGAGCAACTTGGCGAGTTGGCAGGTTCGCGAAACAGAGCAACACAGTGATCGGTTAGCGGGCGATGCGGGCGGATCCGCCGGTCATGGCGCGCTCCACCTCGGCGAGCGAGGCGGTGCTGGTGTCGCCAGCCGTTGTCATGGCCAGTGCGCCATGGGCCACGCCGCAGCGCAGCGCCCAGTCGATGGGTTTGCCGGCAAGGAGTCCATAGATGAGGCCGGAAGCGAAGCTGTCGCCGCCGCCAACGCGGTCGTAAATGTCGATTTCGCGTTGCGGAACGTGAACGATTTCGCCGTTATAGAGCGCGATGGCTCCCCAGGCGTTGCGGCTCGCGGTTTGCGCGGTGCGGAGGGTGCTGGCAATCAGCTTGAGATTCGGATAGGCTTCGGCCACTTCGCGGAGCATGGTCTCGTAGCTGGCGATGGGCAGTTCGTCGAAGCTCTCGCTGACGCCCTTGAGCTTGACGCCGAGCATGGCGGAGAAATCCTCTTCGTTGCCCAGCAGGAGATCGACTTTGCGGACCAGTTCGCGGTTGACTTCCTGCGCTTTGGCTTTGCCGCCGATGCTCTTCCAGAGGGAGTCACGGTAATTCAGGTCGAAGGAGACGATCGTGCCGTGTTGGCGCGCCGCATCCATGGCTTCGCCAGCTACTTGGGCTGTGGAAGCGGAGAGAGCGGCAAAGATTCCACCAGTATGAAAGCACTTCGTGCCGTTCTCGGGTCCGAAGATCGAAGGCCAGTCAAAGTCGCCGGATTTGACCTGGCTGATGGCGGTGTTGCCGCGATCGGAGCATCCGACGGCGGCGCGCACGCCAAAGCCACGCTCGGTGAAGTTGAGGCCGTTGCGAACGGCTCGTCCGACACCGTCGAAGGGGATCCAGCGGAGCAGGGAAGTATCGACGCCGCCCTGTAGGATGAGGTCTTCAACGAGGCGTCCGACGGGGTTGTCGACAAGCGCGGTGGCGACGGCGGTACGCAGTCCGAAGCAGCGGCGAAGGCCGCGAGCCACGTTGTATTCGCCGCCGCCCTCCCAGACCTGGAATTTCCGCGCGGAGTGAATGCGGTTGTCTGCGGGATCGAGGCGAAGCATCACTTCGCCGAGGCTGAGGCAGTCCCAGCGGCGGGCGATATCGGGAACGAGGATCTTGTTCATGGATGTGTGGTCTTTCTTTTCCCTAACACTTTAGCGCGCCGCGAGCTGGCCCGCGTTTGTAGTGGTCAGACCACAGTATACAGTCGAGCGGAAAGTGCGCAAGCGAAGCGGCGCGTGGGCTAAGTTTATATATAGTTCGCATGTCGAATTATTTCAAGTGAGGAGGGCCTGATCGGCCCAACGAAAGCGTGGTGCGGGCTCAGGCTCCTGCGCTATTCATGCAATGGTTACCTGAACGACCGCATGAAATGTGCTTATGGTTCAGGTGGCGATGGATGATTCATGCGAAGAATTAGGAGGCGATGCGAGATTTGGCGGGAAGGTTTGGGGATGGAAAAGGAAGGGCAAGAGAGCGTGTCCTGCGCGCGAAGTATGGGAAACAGGCAGCGGCCGAAACGCGGGTGCGGGACTTCAGCGGTTCCACGATTCCTGTACGCCGGAACCACTGATCTAAGGCGCCATCTTCTTGAAGAAAGGGCCACCTTTCGAAGGTCTGAAAAGGGCACATGAATTGGAACCGCTCTAGCGCTACAGCATTTACCCCGGCAGGCCCTCATCCGGGCCTTAACAGGCTGCGAAAAAAGGCCGGATTTCAAGTGGATAACCGGAATCGGCTATAGCAGGGGCTGAAGCCCGTCCTCATTCTATTGGCTTTATTGGCACGACTGAAGTCGTGCCCTGTTACAGAGCCAGACGAATCTGAGTTTTTCCGCAGCCTGTGAAGGCCCCGCTTTTTGGACCTGCATTCAAGGGGTTAAACCCCCCGCTCCCTCCGGAGCCTGCTCCCTCCGGACTTCCCGATCTACAACTGTGGTGCTAGTGCATGACGACGGCGGTTTTGTGCTTGCAGCCGCAGGAGCGGCGCAGGACGATTTCGACGGGAAGCACGACGCGGTTGCCGGAATGCTGGGTTTCGCCGCGTTCGAGGCGCTCGAATAGCTGGTTTGCGGCGACGCGTCCCATCTCCTGGGCAGGCTGGCGGACAACGGTGAGCGGCGGAGAGGTGAGCTCCGCGAGGTCGAAATCGTCAAAACCGGCCAGAGCGGCGTCGACGGGGATTTTGATGCCGAGCTGAAGAAGGGCAGAGAAGACGTAGCGGGTGGCAAGAGTGTTCGAGGTGAAGCAAGCGGTGGGGGGCTTTTTGGAGGTGAAGCGGGTGCGCATCGCCCCCAGAGTGGATTCGGCTGTCTCGCACTGGAAGAAAGCGTCGGATTCCAGGCCCGCCTCCTGCATGGCCTTGCGATACCCCAGAAAGCGGGCATTGATGGTGAAGAGATTGCGGCTGAGCCCCATGAAACTTATGCGAGTGTGCCCGTGCTCGATGAGGTGCTGCACCATGCGTTTGGAGCCGGACTGGTTCTGGACGAGGACGGTGTCGAAGGAGGGATCGGCGAGGGGTCGGTCGAAAGCCACCAGGGGCGTCTTGCCGAGCATGGAGCGGGAAAGCAACGAATGGCCGCGATTGGCGGGAATCACGATCATGCCTTCGACGTGGCGTTGCAGCATTTGCGAGGCCTCAGCAAATTCTGTTTCGGGATCTTCGTCGGAGGTGGTCATAATCACCGAATAGCCGCGTTGCCGGGCTACAGTTGTGACGGCGTGCGCGCACATGGCGAAAAAGGGGTCGTAGAGGTAGGGAAGGATGAGGCCGATGGAGCGGGTGCGCTGTCCGCGCAGGGCGCGTGCCATTTCGTTCGGGCGGTAACTGAGCTGACGGATGGCCTCCTTGACGCGGCGGGAGGCATCTTCCGAGACCTTGGCGCTGCCGTTGAGGACGCGGGAAACGGTCATTGTGCCAACGCCGGCCAGGCGGGCCACATCGTTCATGGTCGGTTTGCGTTGCACTTGTGGACCTCAAGTACTAATGGGAAACAGAATCCTTGCCATAGTAACGCCTGAGGGGGTGAAAAGGCATTCGCAGTATTTCTCCGAGGACGAATTATGTTTGTACCGGGCAGGTTGGGGACTGTGATCGGGTGCCGATGTTAACCTTATCGGCGAATTTGTCCTGAACTCCCGACCGCTCTGAATCCGGGCGGAGGGAGCAAGTGGAGGCTTTTTGATGCGGAATGCGATTGTCCGGGGAATCGGAGCGTTTGCTCTCGCGTTGTCTGGGTTGGGGATGGGAACCAGTGCGGTTTTCGGGCTTGCGACGCCGACGATCAGCGTGGGACCGGGACAGAATGTGGTGCAGCAACTGGACCACGGCTGGCAGTTCCGGCAGGCGGTGCTGACCCAGCCTGTGGAACAGGGCTGGCTGCCGGCGACAGTTCCCGGCGACGTGCACCTGGACCTGCTGGCGAACAAGAAGATCAGCGACCCGTTTTTTCGCGATAACGAAGCCAAGCTGCAGTGGATTGAAAAAGAGGGCTGGGAGTATCGCGTGAACTTTGAGGCGACCCCGGCGCTGCTAAAGCGGGACCACATCGATTTGGTGTTCGAAGGACTGGATGCGACGGCTGAGGTGTGGCTGAATGCGGAGAAGATTCTGGTTGCCGACAATGCCTTCCGCATCTGGAGGGTTCCGGTCAAAGGACACCTGCATGCGGGGATCAACCACCTGTGGCTGCTCTTTCCATCGCCGATAGAAGCGGCGGCGCGGGTGGCGGCTGGCGATCCGTGGCGCGCGAAGAGCAAGACGGAAGAGAAGACCTATATCCGCAAGCCCGCGTATGAATACGGCTGGGACTGGGGGCCGAAGTTTGTGACCAGCGGCATCTGGAGGCCGGTGCGGCTGGAAGGCTGGGACAAGGCGCGGATTGCGGACTTCGCGATCCGGCAGCGGGACGTGAGCAAGGAAGTGGCGCATGTGGACGCGGAGGTGGAGGTCGAGGTGGCAGCGGAGACAACCGCGCGGATCAGCGTCAGCCATTGGGGAAGCGGAGAGCCGATTGCGGGGACGGTGCCATCCGTCTCATCCACCGTGGCGCTGCACGCAGGAAAGAACATCGTTGATCTTCCCATTGAGATCATAAAACCGAAACTGTGGTATCCGGCGGGCTATGGGGAGCAGGCTCGGTACGATTTCAGCGCCGCAGTGGTTGTGGGAGGGGCCAAGGCCGAATCACGCAGCGTCAAGGCGGGACTGCGGTCTGTGGTGTTGCGGCGCGATCTGGACAAGTGGGGCAGGTCCTTTGAGCTGGAGGTGAACGGGATTCCGATCTTCGCCAAGGGCGCAGATGTGATTCCGTTCGACAGCTTTGCGCCGCGGGTGACAACGGCCGACTACCGGCGGATTCTGGAGTCGGCGCGGGACGCGAACATGAACATGATCCGCCATTGGGGCGGCGGCTATTACGAGACGGAAGAGTTCTATTCGATCTGCGACGAGTTGGGGCTCATGGTGTGGCAGGATTTCATGTTCGGCAATGACTGGCAGCCGGGAACTTATGCCTTCAAGCAGCAGATCGAGGCGGAAGCCGAGGACCAGGTACGGCGGCTTCGGAATCATCCCAGTATTGTTGTTTGGTGCGGGAACAACGAGACAGAGGGGGCCATTGGCTGGGGACCGCGAGCGAGCCTTCCCGCCGAGGTGAAGTACCAACTGTGGCAGGACTACCTTACGGAGTTCAGCGGCATTCTGCCTCGTGTGGTGGCGCGCCTGGAGCCGGAGATTCCTTATTGGCCCAGCTCGCCGAGCGCCGACTACGAGGCGACGAGCGACCACTATCACAGCGGCGATGCGCACGTGTGGGATGTGTGGCACGGGCGGGTGCCGTTCTCGACCTATGAAACGCATCACGACCGTTTCGTGACCGAATACGGATTCCAGTCTTTCCCGGAGATGCGGACGGTGGAGGCGTTTACACAGGCCGAGGATCGCACCAGCATTTTTACTCCGGTGATGCTGGCCCACCAGAAGAACAACGAAGGCAATTCGATCATCCACGACTACCTGCTGCGGGACTACGCGGAGCCGAAGGACTTTTCGAGCTTTCTGTATGTGAGCCAAGTGTTGCAGGCTGAGGGTATCAAGATCGGAGCGGAGCACTTCCGGCGCAGCCGGCCGGAGACGATGGGATCGATTTTCTGGCAGCTGAACGACTGCTGGCCGGTGGCCTCGTGGTCGTCGATTGACTACTTCGGACGATGGAAGGCGCTGCAGTACTACGCACGGCGGTTCTACGCGCCGATCCTGGTTTCTCCGCATGTGGAGGACGGGGCACTGAAGGTGTACGTGGTGAGCGACGAGACGCAGCCAGCGCAGGGGCAACTGCGGGTGAGGCTGATGGACTTCAGCGGCAAGGTGCTGCTGGAGGAGACGCGCGCGGTGAAGGTGGCCGCGCTGGCCAGCCAGGTGGATCTGGAGTGGCCGTTGAAGAAGCTCGCCGATGCGGGAGCGGCGGATACTTCACGGGTGTTTGTGGTGGCCGACTTGCACGTGGCCGGCACAGAAGTGTCGCGCAACTTGAGCTACCTTGCACCGGTCAAGGAAGTGCACCTGATTCCTGCGGCGTTGAAGGTTGAGACAGGCAGCGGAAACGGAAGCTATCTGGTGCGAATATCTTCGCCGGTGCTGGCGCGCAGCGTGTATCTATCGTTTGGCAATCTGGACACGAAGGTTTCAGACAACTACTTCGATTTGCTGCCGGGTGAGACGGTGGAGATCAAGGTGAAATCCGCAGCCGCTCTGGAGGCGGTGAAGGCGCAGATGAAGGTCATTTCGCTGAGCGATGCGTTCAGCACCGGGGGCGGAGGTTCGGTAAGCGTGTCGGCGGCGCGGTGAGCGGGGGCATTACAAGCGTCCCCGGCGCTACCGGGGCGACAGCAGGTATTTAATAGCTCCGGGAGTTGTCCCCGGTTTTGTGTTGTTACCTTCATCCTTGCGAATGTCGCCGTTCATAAGAGCAAGTTGAAGATCGCCGGCGAGAAACAGAAGCTAAGGCCCGGTCCGCTTCCAAATGCCCTGAAAGCGTGCGTTCAGGCCTCCGCAATGCCCGTTGTCGCTGGCGACGATGTAGCGGCCGAGCAGCGTCATGTCGATGATGCAACTGTCGGGTCCGCTCTCGGCAAAGTGCAACCGGTTGTCGTCCGGCGTTGCAGCCCCTTTGATATCACCGAAATGCTCATTGCCACCGGCTCCGTGCCATTGCGCGCTGCCCTCCAGGCGCAACATTCCTGGTTTTTCCTCGGCGCGGATTGAAACCCGGTCCTCGCCACCGACCCAGATCCCCTCCCATGCCTTCAGGGGCGGTTGCGGGTTGTACGGTACAATTCGCAGCTCCTCCTTGAGAATCCACGCCGGCCCGCCGTAGGCAGAGAAGTACCCGCACGTCCAGTCACCGCTATCCCGATAGATGAGAACCGGTGCTCCAGGCGCGGCGGAAGATGCCGCGCAACCCTTCTTGGATTCGCAAAACGCAAGAAGCGTTGCGCGCTGGGCCACTTCCGCAATGAGCAGTTTTTGTCCTGGCGGCGTGGCCCAGCCGTCGTACGGGAAGCGGCAGGCTTCCGTGGGTTTGTTCTGCGCACCGCAGAGCGGCAACCAAACGAAGATCAATATAAAGGGCAATGCAATCGATTTCATTGGAAGTCCCCTTTGCCGGAGAAAACACGGCCATTGTACCCGGAACGCTTCTACGCCAGAATACTCGAATGAGCCTATTTGGGCTAAGTGCGAAATGGAGTCCAACCGATTCCGACGTCAGGATTTGCGAGGCTGGCTGCGCTGGTTCGGTTGACTGCCGTACGCGTAACCGCTTTCCGTTCGCAATTGGCTTTCGGACGCTATCGATAACGAAGCTTGGATAAATCGAACGAAGGAATGCGATGCAGGGCGGCCCGCCGGATGAATTCTCACGTGGCCAGAGTTGATTGCATTTTGCAGTCGAGAGGGTAGAATGGGTCCGGCTTCGCTTCGGAGCAATGAGCTTTCGCAGACAGATCAAAAGCGCAAGCGCGCAAGCGCGGAAGCAGGAAAAGGAAGCTTATGAGCAATCGTACATTGCTGAAGCGGTGGAATCGGACGACGCGCGCGGTCGAGTTAAGGAGTACGATTTCCGCTAGGTGCAACTGGCTTCGCGTCGGGACAATTCCGGCATTGATGCTTGCCCTGTCTCTGTCTTTTGGGCTTGCGCAGGATGCTTTTGCCGGCCAATCGGATCACATCACCATCGCGGGATCTGTTTCGGATTCGGCGCATCGGCATGTAACGGGCGCAATGGTGAGTCTTGAAAGAAAAGGTCAAAAGGGAGGCTCCGCTCCGGTCGAGAGAACGACGAATGCAGACGGTGAATTTGAGTTTGCGAACCTGCAATCGGGAACATATGTGCTGCGTGCGAAGTTCGGTGGGCGGAGCAGCAGTGCGACGGACGTGGCTGCCGAAGTTGCTGGAGAGATGCACAAGGTCGACCTGGTGATCGGCTATGCAGGGACGGCCGTCGAACAGAGTGGCAAGTCGCGGGAAATTGCGGGCAAGGCTATGGAGTTTTCCGATAGCCCCGGATTCACGGTTGCCGGTGTGACGGACTGGACGGCGGCGGGCGGACATGGGTCGGACGCGGTGCTGCGGACCAGTGAAGCGATCACGCGCGAGGCACTGAACGTCAAGGCAGGCGCAGGGGCGGCGTCAACCCAAAGAGAAGCAAAGGACCGATCCGAAGAACTGCATCGCGCAGAACTACATCGGAGAAATGCAGAACGGGCAGAGAGGTCCAACGACCCATTGACAGCCGTGCTCGAGTTTCAAGAAGCCGTGCGCCTCGATCCCAGCGAGCAGAACTACTTTGAATGGGGCTCGGAACTACTGACCCATCGGGCGGTTTGGCAGGCAAATCAGGTTTTCAGCAAAGGGGTGAAGGCATTTCCGAAGTCGCAAAGGATGGTGGCGGCGCTGGGTGCGGCGCTCTTTGCCGGTGCGAAATACGACGAGGCTGCGAAAAGGCTCTGCGAGGCCTCCGACCTGAATCCAGCGGATCGGGAGTCTTACATTCTGCTGGGGCAGAGCGAGATTGCCGCGCCGGATCCGCTTGAATGCGTCGAACAGAAGCTTCAGAGATTCGTTGAGCGCCAACCGAAGGATGCCATGGCGAACTATCTCTATGCCATGTCTGTCTGGAAGCGGCACCGGGAATCGGCGGATTCAGAGGTCCGTCGCGAAGTGGAAGCGAGGCTTGAAAAAGCCGCGGTGCTCGACCCGAAATGCGGAGACGCTTATCTGCAACTGGGGATTCTCAACTCGTCCGACCATCTATACGAGAAGGCGATCAGGTTCTATAGGCGGGCGATTGAGGCAGATCCACAATTGACGGAAGCGCACTATCGGCTGGCGGTAGCGCTTGATCGAAGCGGCGACAAAGACGGCGCGCAGCGGGAATTCCTGCTTCATGACGGACTCAAGAAGAAGCAGGCAGATGCGGTGGAACGACAGAGACGTGAAGTGAAGCAATTCCTGGTAGTGGTGCAGGAGCAGGGCGCAGACCAATTGGTTCAGTAATTCGCCACATGATCACTGTGCGGGTTTCGGCTTGAATGTGGCAATGATGCCGTCGCCCTCGCGGATGGTGAGGATCTGATTTACCTTGACTTGAGCAAACCGCTCGACCTTTTGCGTAGTGGGCCATCGGACTTCAATAAGGTCGACAATATCCGACTTGCCAAGGCCGAAGTGCAGGCGGAGATCGCTCTGCGACATGACGCTCGTTCCGCTGTGCACTTCGTCCATCTGCGTGTGTTTGCCGACGGTGACATGCACGCGCGCACCAATCGCGGTTCGATTGCATTTGGTCCCGATGAGTTTGATCTTGATCCAATTCTTCCGGTTGCCTCCAATGTTGTGCAGCAGCGAGGGCAGTTCGTTCATGTTCAGGATGAGGATATCCATCCCGCCGTCGTTATCGTAGTCACCAAATGCGGCTCCGCGGCTTGAGAAGCACGCATTGATACCGGGGCCCATTTGCGCGGAGACATCCTTAAATTTGCCGTTGCCGAGATTCCTGTAAACGAGGCGTGGATTCTTGAAGGTCTCGCCAAAGTTGTATTTGTCAATTTCTGGATACACATGTCCGTTGACCTGCACGATGTCAGTCCATCCGTCATTGTCGTAATCGATGAAGCCGCATCCCCAGGCGACATAGCTGTTGTTGATGCCCACGCCGGCGCTGAAAGAGAGATCGGTGAAAGTGCCGTCGCCGTTGTTGTGATAGAGGTCCGATGTGTCGTCCGCGAAATTGGTCTTGAAGATATCAAGCCATCCGTCGCAATCGTAGTCGGCTACTCCGACACCCATGCCGGCCTGCTCGTGGCCGTCGTCGTTGTATGCGCAGCCAGAGGCCACGGCGACATCCGAGAATGTCCCGTCGTGATTGTTTTGGAAGAGGATGCTCGGCTCCGAGTCCACTGCTACATAAATGTCGGGCCATCCGTCGTTGTCGAAGTCGTAGGAGACCGCGGTGATGGAATAGCGCGGCCCGGGCTTGAGGATGCCGGATTTTTCGGAAACGTCTGTGAAGGTTCCGTCCCCATTGTTGTGATAAAGAATGTTTGTGTCGCCGGGCAGACCGCGCGGTCCGCACATGGTGGGAACGCCTTTCCATTGGCAAAAGGTCGCGTCGTTCAATGAGAGCGGGGCGTCGGGATCTAGCTTTACGAAATTGCAAACAAACAGATCTAGAAAGCCATCGCGATCGTAGTCAAGGAATGTGCATCCGGTTCCCCAGTGTCCCTTTTGCTGGTAGAGTCCTGCTTTGTGCGTCATATCGGTAAAGGTTCCGTTGCCGTTGTTGTGAAAGAGAATGTTATGGCCCCAGAAGCAACAGAAAAGGTCATCCCATCCATCGTTGTCGTAATCTCCGATGCAGACACCGGTTTGCCACCCGGTTCGTCCGAGGCCTGACTTTTCGGTCACGTCGGTAAAGGTTCCGTCGCGATTGTTCTTGTAGAGGTGCGAGATCGGCTCTTTGCCGGCAGGCCAATGCGCGTCGAGGCGGTTTCCGTTGGTTAAATAAATATCAAGCCACCCATCGTTGTCGTAGTCGAAGAACGCCAACCCGCTGCCCTTGGTCTCGATGATGATGCGCTTACGGTCGACTCCGCCCCACACGTTGGGAATGTTGAGGCCAGCCTGCGCAGCCACATCGACGAACTGAACACCGGGGGTTGCAGGGTCGGCTACCGTGGCTTGCGCCAGCAACGGCGCGCGCCATTTCCAAAGCGGTGTGGCGAGGGCGTCGAGCAGCCCACCGCCCAACAGAAAAAGAGAGGATCCAAGAAACCGCCGACGAGGAATGTGCATGGAATGCGGTCAAAACGCGGACAGGATCTCGCACATTGAGAACTCTGCCGGTTGGCCTTTACCTCCTTCCGTTTGGTTGCATTGCACTTCAGTTGCGAGGGACCTTGGGAAACCCGCGAGGAATAATTCCAACGCCTTCCTTTACGGCAAGAATGCGATCGATTGGAACTTTCGTTAGCCTGTCCACCTGTCCACTGGGCCATGTGATGACCAGCGAGTCGATGGTGGTGTTCTTTCCCAACCCGAAATGAATGCGCGGGTCGCTCGCGGACATATAACTTGTGCCGCCTTTTGCCTGCTCGACATGAACCGCGCCCGCCGAGGTCAAACGCAGAACCGAACCGACGCCGTCGCGGTTGGATTGAGTGCCAATCAGCAGGATTTCAAGCCAATGATTCGCACCGCCGCCGTCGTTGCGCATGATCTCTGGAGAATCTCCGCGATTGACAACCGCAAAGCCTACATTACCGTCGTTCATGAAATCCGCCGTCGCGAGTCCGCGGCCGGCTATAGGACGAACGAAATCGGGACCGAGGGAGTCGGAAACCTTTTCGAAATGTCCGCCTCCAAGGTTGCGGAACATGAGGAGCGGTTCCTTGTAGGTAACCATGGTGTGATACAGGTTCACATTGTCGACCATGGCTCCGTTAGCTTGCAGGATGTCGGGCAGTCCGTCGTTATCGTAATCGATGAACTTGGCTGCGACGCCACTGAGCAGAATTGCCTTGTTACCCAATCCAGAATTGTAGGTGACATCGGTAAATGTGCCGTCGCCGTTGTTGTGGTAAAGGCGGTTCAGTTCGAAGTCGAGATGAGTGATGTAGACATCGAGGAGACCGTCACCGTCCACATCCGCTGCATCGATTCCCATGCCTGCTTCATATTTTCCGTCTTCGCTGGCAGCGAGGCCGGACAGCAGGGAATCATCCGTGAATGTGCCGTCACGATTGTTCCGGAAGAGGAAGTTGGGCCACGTATCGTTGGCGATTGCGATGTCCGGCCAGCCATCGTTGTTGAAGTCGGCCAGAACCACACCCATGCCTTTGGCCTCGGGAATGCCGACGCCGGATTTCTCGCTCACGTCTGCGAATGTACCATCATGATTGTTGTGATAGAGCTTGATCCTTTGCCCGTGATAGTTGCCGGGAGCACAGTAAGAGCGATAGCCGGGAGCACGCTCACCGCACCATGGATTGTTGTCAGGGCTCCAGTCAAGATAGTTGGTTACAACAAGGTCGAGCCATCCATCCTTATCGAAGTCAAACCATCCTGCGCTGGTGGACCACGCGCCTTCGTCTCCGACTCCCGCCTTCGCGGTGACGTCGGTGAAAGTTCCGTCTCTGTTGTTGTGGTACAAAATTGCGCGCCCGTACCCGGTGACATATAGATCGGGATAGCCGTCGTTGTCGTAATCTCCGACAGCGACTCCTTGCCCGTAATGGCCAGTCCCGCTGACGCCTGCCTTTTCCGTGACATCGGTAAAGGTTCCGTCGCCATTGTTGTGGTAAAGCGCGGAACGGAGGAGCTTGGTTGGCTTGTAGGCGTCCGTTGCGCCTGCCTGGACAAAGTAGAGGTCCATCAGTCCATCCTGGTCATAATCGATCCAGCCAACTCCGGTGCCCATGGTCTCGAGGTAATACTTTTCGTCGGTCTCTGTGGAATCCTGAACGAATGTAATTCCGGCGGCCTTGCGAATATCCGTGAATCGAACTGGGGCCGCGGGGGGCTGCTGCGGAGGCTTCTGTTGTGCCAAGGAGTCGCTCAGTGCGACTGCCATGCACGCGATGAGCAAGCCGCGTGGCAGGGAGGCGCAATCCGGATGCGGGCGCAGGGTCATAACGTGCGGTCCGCGAGAGTCAGCGCCATCTGAAGAAACTGCTCTCTGCTCGCCTCGTTCAGAGGCTGCGATGCGGCGGGAGGTGGAGCGGAAACGTGCGCCAGGGTCTGCTCAATGCGTTCGGTATCGAGAGTGGCGCCGACACTGCTGGCCTTGAATCGATTGAGTACCTCGCGCGCCTTTTCAACCTGACCGGTTTGGAAATAGAAAACGCCAAGTGTCGAGTAGCCGCCAGACCACTCAGGCAGCAACTCGACGGTTTGCTCGAAATCGCGCTCGGCCTGGGCGTTCGAGCCCTGCAATGCAGAAGCCAGGCCCATGCCCCAATGGAGTTTGCCTGAGGATGGAATGCGCGCCTGACCGGCACGAAGCGTTTTCTGCGCATCTGAGACTTTGCCGGTGTGAAGTTGAAGCAGCGCCAGCGACAGGTAGTTCTGATCGTTGTCTGGGTTACGGCGGATTGAAGCCATAAAGACTTCGGTTGCATGCACAGTGTCGTCCATGTGCATGTAAATGTCGCCCAGCAGTTGCTGGAAGGAGTCGTCACTGCGACCTGCTGGAGAGATCGTATTAGCGACCTCGAGCGCCTGCGTATACAGGCGCAGGTGGAAGTTGGCGTTGGCGAGGTCAAACTTCACATCGTCGGATTCCGGGTTCTGCCGGAGCGCGGTCAGGAGATGCTGCGCCGCGGAATCGTAGAGATGATAGCGGGCAAGCAGAACACCAGTGGAGGCGAGGGTGCGGAAGTCGCCGGCACTCAGTTTGTCAAGTTGCGCAATGGCCGCTTGCGCCTCTTCGCTTGCGTGCGTGCGGAGACAGGCCTCGGCAAGCAGATAGAGATCCTGCGGCTGGTCTGGATGCTTGCGGACCTCCTCGCGAAGTTCCTGGAGATCTAGTTGCGCACGGGCCTCAGGCGCGAGGGTTGAGCGGTGATCAAGATAATCGAAGAGGTGCTCGTACGGATACGGGCCTGTGGAGGCATTGCTCGAAAGGGACTTGAATACACGCAGGTCGCGATCGGCGTCAGCGGTTTGGTGAAGGCTTCGCTCGACCATTGCCAATTTGTAGTATCCGGTGGCAGGGTCGTGACTGAACTGAACGAACTTGCGAAGAAGATCCGCCGCCTCGAGATACCGTTTGGCAGATATTCGAAGGTTTGCAAGTTCGAGCAGGGCGTCCGGGAAGTCAGCATCAATACGGAGCGCCTGCTGGAACAAAGACTCGGCCTGTGCGGAATCTCCTTGTCGTTCCGCGATGAATCCGAGGTTATATACACAGGATGGGTTGCGTGAATCAATCTGTATGCCGAGTTGGAAAAACTTTTTCGCTTCATCAAAGCGTCCCAAGTGACGATAGGCCAAACCGAGGAACGCATAGGCGCGCGCCGAGTGCTCGATTTCGGTGAGTTTGGTGAATTGCTCGATCGCCTTGTCGATCTTTCCGGCCATAAAGTAGCTTTCGCCTAATGAGGCTATGAGGTCGGTGCGTTGCGGGGCGATGCGTAGACCGGATTCGAGCAGCGGAATCGCATCCTCGAAGTAATTCTGCGACATGCTGATTTGGGCCATCAGAAAGATAACGTCCTCGTTCTCCGGAGCGATGCGGTGGGCCTTGGTCAGCAGATCAAGGGCGTCCAAGGGGTGCGAATTCAGCGTCAGTGCTTTGGCCTTGAGATAGAGAGTTTCTGGCGAATCAGGTTGCAATTGAAGAGCCCGTCCCAGGACCAGATCGGCCTTTGCCGCGTCATTGGTGCGCAACTCGACCTGCCCAAGGTTGAAGAGAATCTCAAAGGTATCCGGAGCGAGTGCGTCTGCCTTTTCAAGCTCGGTTCGCGCTGGAATGAACAAACCCTCGGAAGCCAGCAACAGACCCAGCGTGAAGTGGACCTGCACGTTTCCGGAGTTCTCTGCGGAAAGCGATTGCGCCAACTGCAGTGCGTCGTTGGTTCGTTTGCTTTGCAGCAAGGCGCGGACGAGGTTGAAGTGTGTAGCCAGGTCTACCGGATGCACGAGCTTGAATTGGACCACAGCCTGGGCAGAAGAATGTTTGGCCAACAAAACGACGCCGAGGTTGTAGTGCGCGTCGCGATTTGCCGGATCAAAGCGGAGGGTGGCGCGAAATTCCTTTTCCGCCAGATCGGAGCGCTTTTGAGCGACATACAGATTCCCCAGATTGTTGTGGGTCCTGGCTGAGCGCGGAGCTAGTTGCAGCGCTTTTTGAAATGCAGCATTGGCGGCGGGGAAGTCCTGTTCGCCGGTCTTAAGAATGCCCAGCAGGTTCCATGCTTCAACGCTGGAAGGGTTGCGCCGCAGTTCGCTCTGGATGACATCAAGAGCCTCCGCGCGATGCCCTTGTCGAAGAAGCGTTTCTACATGTTGAAGATTGTCCTGTCGAGGATGCGGCTGCGAGATAGCCGACGGACGAGGCCCAAGGAGCAGTGTGCAGAAGAGAGCGCCGAAGCGCACCCATTCCATCGCTAGCGAGGGCCGGAAACCGAGTTCAGGCGCTGGCAGACGGACCGGGGGTTGAGAAGGTGCGATCATTGCAACATCTCCATTTCCTGGCGGGCCGCGGAGTTTTGCGGCTGTAAGCGCAGCAGTTCGGCCAGGATGTCTCTTGCCCCCTGCGTGTTCTGCTGAATTGCGTAAAGGCGGGCCAGATTCAGATAGGGTTGATCGAAATCCGGTTGGGCCTGAATTCCGGATTTGAACTGTGCTTCGGCTTTGGCGAACTCCCTCGTTCGTACAAATAGCACGCCGAGGTTGTTGAGAGCTTCGGCGAATTGCGGACGAAGGCCGATGGCTTTCTGCAGATAGTCCGAAGCCTGCGCGAGGTTGTTCTGCTGCGCGGAAAGCATTCCAAGGCTATAACTAATCTCCGCGTCGTCGGGCTGCAGCGCGAGCGCCTTGCGAAGGTATTCTTCCGCCTTGACGAAATCTTTCTGACGCCGGCAGGCATTGCCGAGATTCATCCAGGCGATCGCGAACGAAGGGCGAAGGGAAACAGCCTGCTGAAAGTCCGTTCGTGCTTCGTCAAGCATTCCCTGTTGCGCAGCAATCATGCCCAGATTGTTCCATGCCTCCGGATAACTTGGTCGCAGCTCCAGGGTCTTTTTCAAATAGGAACGAGCCTGGTCGATGTGGTTGCGCTTGAGGCTGAGAGTGCCCAGATTGTAGTAGCCGTCGGCGTTGTCGGGCTTGGCGGCAATCACCTGACGGAAGCATTCTTCTGCCTGATCCAGGTAGCCGTGCTGGTACATTGCTACTCCGTAGGTGAAGTCATTCCGCTCGAAGGCTCCATGAAAAAGACTTCCCTTGAATGGGAGAGCCTTGTGCATCCGCTCAGCATTTGAGGAGGGGATCGAATGCAGATCGTTCAACAGATGCCGAGAATCCAACTCGCCCTGGTAGACCTTGACGATCATGCCATTGCGGTCGAGAAGGAAGTGGCATGGTATGGGCAGGTCTCTGCGCCGGTCGAAGAGGTGGCGGTAGATGAGGTTGTATACGCCTTCTGTTTCGTCGTTGGCGAAGAGAACGAGAAAAGGGAATTCATTGCGCGTTACGAGTTTCTCTGCGGCACGCCGGACGGAATCCCGATCGACATTGATTGCGAGGAGAATCAGACTCGATGAGCGAATGGCTGGCCATTCGCGAGCAAAGCTATTCAGTTGATCGATGCAGCGTTGTTCGGCAGCGGACCAGAAGCAAATCAGATGCGGACGGCCTTGCTCGGGTTCAAGATCGTGCGTGGTCCCATCCGCCGCAGGAAGGAAAAAACGAGGAGCCTTGAGCGGTTGAATGAGCCATGATTCCACACTCGTAGGAAGAGGATCGGGTTCGGCGGGTAGAGAGGCATGGCTAAAGCCCGCCGGTGTTTTCGCGAAGGGGTGAGCAATAAACGAGGCGGCATGTTCAGCGATTTCAATGCGGTGGTTCGCAGGGAGGTTTTCGAAGGTTTGCGCGAGCCCGTTGGGCCAGCGGATGGTGGCGCGAATGCCGGACTTTGCAGTGCCGAGGCCAAAAAACATTTCCTTTGTGTGTTGCGCGAGGAATCCGGAGCCGGCCTGCAGATACTTTGTCTGGCAGTTCTCTTCTGAAACAACTGTGATGGAAGCGCCGATGGCGTCGCGATTACTGGTTTGGCCACGCAGTCGAAAAGCGATGGAATTGCCAATCCCGATCATTGAGTTATGCAGGATACGAAGTTGGGGGGCGTTGCGGTTCTTAAGAATCAATTCGAGGCGGCCGTCGTGGTCGAGATCGGCGAGAGCGAAGGAGCGGCTGTCTTCGATGAAGTCCATACCAAGCACGGAAGAGGCTTCGGAGAAACTTCCGTTACGGTTGTTGGCGAACAACACGTTCCTTGCGTATCCATGCCAGGTGTTGTCGGAGCGAATCAGTTCGTTGATCGCATTCCAGCCGCGTTCGTAAGACTGAGACGGAGTGGAGTCCTCAGAGGAGTTGGCGACCACCTGACGCCAAAAGAAACTGGCCATGTCGCTCTGGCTGGTTGCGGAGATATATCCGTTGGCGACGTAGAGATCGGAGAAACCGTCATGATCGAAGTCCCAGAAATCCGAGGACCATGACCAGCGGCCCATGTCAACCTGGGCTTCGATGCCCACGTTTTGAAATGTTCCGTCCCCGCGATTGCGATAAAGAGCATTGCCTCGCGCGTGGCGCCGGTAAAGTTCGCGGATACGCGGCGTGGTGCCGGGGTGAAAACGCTTTTGCTCCGCGACGCGCTGACCAGCCGCCTCCCACATGCTGGGGACATAAACATCCTGGCGCCCGTCGTTGTCATAGTCGGCCCAGCAACAACTCATTCCGGCGCCGACGTCTTCGACATGCGCCTCCTTTGAGACGACAGTGAAGGTACCATTGCCGTTGTTGCGATAAAGCTGGGAACTGCCGAAGTCGTTGGCGACGAAGAGATCGGGCCATCCGTTGTTGTTGGAATCACCCCAGGCGCAGGAGAAGCTGTAGCGATCGTTGTCCGCATTCATGCCTGTCTGATCGGTTGCCTCGACGAAGAGGCCGTTGCCTTCATTGTGAAAGAGGCAGTTGGGAGGTCCATTCCGCGCATCGTAGTACGGGATCGGATAGTGATACTGATCGAGGCCGAGGTAGTACATATAGAGGCAGAAATAAACATCCAGACGTCCGTCGCGATCGAAGTCGGCGATGGCCGCGTGGGTGAATGTCCCTTGTGGCGGGCGCGCAAACTGGAATGCGCCTTGTTTGAGCGCAAACGTCCCATCGCCCTTGTTGCGGAAAAGCAGAGGGCCCGAGCCACAGACAACCAGAAGATCCTGAAGACCGCGGTTATCGAAGTCGGCGAAGAGAGCGCAGGCGGTATTGTCAAGAACGCCGACGCCAGCAGACTCCGTTACATCTTCAAAGGTTCCATCGCCGCGATTGCGATAGAGACGATTGGGAAGTCCGGCGGGCTGGCAGACATAGAGATCGTCGAATCCATCGTTGTTATAGTCACCCGCGGCGACGCCGTTGTTGCTGTATACATCGACGCCGATGGCCCCGTCGAGCAAGGTGCGCCAATGATCGACGCTGCGCTGCATCTGTTGTTTGTAAGAGGCGGTTGAGCCAAGTGCATAGGCCGTGACGTCAATAAAACCCGGCCCCGTGGCTACGGTCACGGTTTCTTCGCCGGCCTCCCAGCGATGCGCTTTCCACGTGTTGGAGGAATCCTTACGCCATTCTGTCAGCCAAGTGCCGACGCGTTCTTCACGCTGTTCTGCACTGCGCGTGGCCGCTATGTGATAGCGAATGCGTGCGCTCAGGGCGGGTGGTGTGTCCGATGTTTCGAGGAGGCTGAAGATCTCGAACTCCGCAACATTTACGCTCGTGACCGGTCCCAGCCAAACCTGGACCTGGTGCAGAAAGCTTTCGCGTTCCATGGGTTCGGTTGGAGGGAAACGCATCTTGAATGCATCGATTCCAAAACCCTGGCGTAGCGGGACTGGGCGCGGCGAGCCGAGCGGTGAAGCCTGGAGACCTGGGGCGACTATGCTGGTGAGCGCATGAAGGCCGTGCGGAGATTCAGTGAGTTCATCTCCCCATTTCTTCAGCTGGGTTTCGATCTCGGCGGCATACTTTTCAGTGATGTAAGCATCCGATCCAGCCGGAACCAGGCGTAGCACGTCGGTGAGAAGAGATTGTTGCGGATAGCGAGGGGTGAGGCGGAGATCGGAGAAGGGAAGCGGGCTGCTTGCGCCTCCAGAGCCGTCCGACGGCGCAGTGAAGAATTTGGCTCCATAGAGGTGCGCCGGGCGGAAGACAAGAGGGGCTAGACTCATCGCCTCGATAAAGGCTCGGCGGGAGAGCATCCGGCTTTGTTTCTGAATGCGTGACGTCATTGCAAGAGTCCAGAAGAATGGAGGGCCCGCAGATGCACGCATCATAGCACCAAGCGGAAACAGACAAACATAGCAGCCCGGGTCGGAGGGCGACTAATCGGCAGCGGAGTTGACTGAAGAGGTTCGCCAGAGAATCGCACAGAAGGAGGAAAAGTGAGCGATTGCAGGGGATTGTTGCAGCGACACAAGCAGGAACGTGCCAGGCGGGAGGATATTTGATTTGGCCAGAGAAGATGAGGACGGCCGAGCTTGAGCGCGCGGGAGGCGAGAGGCACGGACTATGTTGGAGAGCACACTCGATGCGCAAGTTATAGTAGGAGAATTGGTTAATGGAGAGGAAAGGGAAGAATGAATGACCGAAGAGTCGGAGGGCTCCAACTTTTGGTTGACAAAGAAAGAACGATTGGGCTAGTGTATTTTCGCTGAAGATGTAACCGTTTACATTGCATTCCACACGGCTGCTTCAGCGTGAACGGCTAAATGCAAGGGGCTGCCCGACCGGCTTTCCTTCCGGGCCAGAACCAGGGACTGCAACTATCAAGCGACATGCAGGGAGTTGTTGCCGTACTCAATCCAACTTGGGAGAAAAGATCGAAAACAAGACGAACGTTGAGGAATATGGAGGTAATTCGGATGGGCCTCGATCGCAACCACGCCAATCGGCTGAGGATCTTTGGCTGTTCAACCATTACCTGCTTTTGTCTCCTCCTGGCTCCAGCTCAGTACGGATTCAGCCAGGTGGACGAAGGAGCAATCAGCGGTACGATTCAGGACGCAACCGGTGCAGTGATTCCAAACGCGCAGGTGACTCTTCTGAACACGGACCAGGGAATAACGCTGCAAACCAGATCCGGCGGTTCGGGCGGATACTCATTTTCGCCAGTGAGGATAGGCCACTACTCGATCACTGCAACCGCGAAGGGCTTCGCCAAGACAACCCAGCAAAATATTACGGTGGAAGTTGCACAGCACCTAATGGTCAACATTCAACTGAAGCTCGGCGCCGCAAGCGAGACGGTTGAAGTGACCACAGCGCCACCATTGCTGCAGACGGAAGAGGCATCGGTAGGACAGGTTGTTACGCAGGAAAGCGTGAACAGTCTCCCCCTCAACGGGCGCAACTTCACATTCCTGGCGCAACTGGGCGCCGGTATGCAGACACCACAGGCCGACACCCGAGGCAATGCCGCATCGGGCGCCTTTTCGGCGAATGGATTGCGCCCGGCACAGAACAACTATCTTCTGGATGGAATCGACAATAACTCGAACGCGGTGGACTTCCTGAACGGGACCAACTTCGTAATTCTCCCCCCGCTGGATGCGATTCAGGAATTCAAGGTTCAGACAGCTGACTTCAGCGCCGAACTGGGGCGCTCGGCGGGAGCGGTTTTGAATGCAACCGTGAAATCGGGAACCAACAGCCTCCACGGGGCAGTTTGGGAGTTCTTCCGCAACAATGTGCTGGACGCTTCCGACTGGTTCCAGAAGAACACTCCGACGCCGATCACGGCGGAATTGCGTCTGAATCAATTTGGAGGTTCCGCGGGCGGTCCGATCATCAAGAACAAGTTCTTCTTCTTCGGCGATTACGAAGGAAAGAGAAGAGTCCAGGGAAACACGGAGCCCACCTCGACCGTTCCAACGGCGACGGAGCGCAGCAGTGGGTATACAAATCTGACCGACATTCTGAAGGCAAACGGAACTTCGGCGCCGAGAATCGATGGATTGGGAAGAAGCATACCGACCGGGACAATCCTGGATCCGGCAACGACGCGCTCGGTTGCAGGGGGCGCGACGGATCCGGTGTCGGGCTTTGTGAATCCGGGCACAAGCACGATCTATGTGCGCGATCCGTTTAGCAGCGTATGTGGTCCGGGCACAATGGTCTTCACGACCGCGTCCTGCACGGACTTGAACATGCTTCCGGCCGGCCGTCTGGATGCGAATGCGATCAAGCTGTTGAATCTGTTTCCGAACCCGACCAGCTCCAGCGCGAGCACGAACTTCAACTCGAGCCCGAATCTCTTCGAGCACGCAAACACATTCGACACCCGCGAAGACTTCAACCCAACCGAGAAAGAGCAAGTGTTTTTCCGCTTCAGTTATGCGGATGACCCACAGTATATTCCGGGACCGTTTGGCGGAGTAGCGGATGGAGGCAGCTTCCAGCAGGGCATCCAGACGGCAAAATCCGATCAGGCAGTCGCGGCGTACACGCATGTGTTTACGCCGAATACCGTCAACCAGCTGCGCGCCGGATTTGCGCACCTGCACACCACACGGTACGGACCGGATGGCGGCACCATGGGCATCCCGGCGCAGTATGGGATCCAGGGTATCCAGCAGGTGAGCGAAAACGGCGGTCTGCCCGCTTTCGGATTCGGCGGCTTGAGCACCCTGGGCAGCAACAACTTCCTGCCTTCGGACGAAGTAAGCCAGACTCTCCAGGTGACCGACGACTTCACCAAGATCTATGGTAAGCACAACTTCAAAATGGGGATTGAGTATCAGCACGTGAAGTTCTCGACGCTGCAGCCGGCATGGTCGCGCGGCCAGTTCGACTACAACGGGAGCTTTACGGATGTTCCGGGTAACAATGGCGTCAACGGCATGGCGCAGTTCCTTCTGCAACCCCAGGCCGCTCCAACCACGCTGGCAGGAAATCCGAATCCAAATGGGATCAGTTTTTCGGGCGGATCCGACCAGGTGTACGCCTCGAATATCAACAAGACATACGACGAGAAGATCTATTTCGCGTCGTATTTCCAGGACGACTGGAAGGTTACTCCGAAGCTGACCCTCAACCTCGGCCTGCGCTGGGACTTCTTCGGTCCGATCAACGAGCAGAACGGCGGCCAGGCGAACTTTGTTCCGAGCGGGCCTCCGGACAACAAGCCTGAGTATATTATCCCGGCCACGGGCAAGGACTCCAGAACATTGTCGTCGAGTTTTACCACCTTGCTCGCGCAGGACGGGATCACGCTGAACAGCACCGGCAAGTACGGCCAGGGGTTAGTGCAAACGCAGAAGGCCAACTTCGCGCCACGGGTCGGATTCGCCTACCAGGTGACACCGAAGTTGGTGGCGCGCGGAGGCTTCGGTCTGTTCTTCAACTCGTTTGAGAACCAGGGATACGGGCCGAATATCGGTGAGAACTATCCCTTTGTGTTCAACTTCAATTACACCCCGCAAGGCACGGACAGCCAGGTGGCACCGGTCAGCGCAGGTACTCCGTTCGCTGGATGTTCGACAGCCGGTCCTGGAGGCACGGCCACATTTGAGGCGGGATTCTCGTGTCTCTCGTTCACGCCGACGCAAGTCAACGCTTCCGGACTGGCGATGGAGGGGCTTCAGTTCAGTTACTCGACGCCTCGCACCTACAGCGCCAATCTGACGTTCCAATACTCGTTGACGCATTCTCTGTCGGCGCAGGCCTCGTATGTCTTCACCGACAGCGAGGACCTGCAGGCGGGCATCGCAGCCAACAATGTGACTTCCATCCTGCCGTTCGGTCACACCACCTCGGATCCGATTTCCAGCGGCCAAAATGAAGTGCCGTTCCCGGACTTCGGCCATGGTTCCAGTTACTACGCAACGGTGGGAGCGAGTCAGTACCACGGCTTGCAGACAAAACTGGAACAACAGTTCTCGAATGGACTGACCTATCTGTTCGCCTACACATTCTCGAAGACAATGGGGGATGCGGGCGATGAACTGAATGGCGGTAGTTTGGGGTCCTATCGCGCCCCGGATGTACCCGGACTTGGGGGCGCGAAATTCGATTGGGGACCTGCGGATTTTGATATTCGCCAGGTGCTGCACTTTAGCGGCGGATATGAACTTCCGTTCGGCAAGAACAAGGCGCACTTGAATACCGGGGCGTTCACGAATGCGGTGTTGGGAGGATGGTCGGGCAACTGGATTCTGACCCTGCAAGGAGGGCAGCCCATCAACCTCAGTTGTCCGACCTCAACGACCTCGGGAACCAACTGTAATGTGGTCAAGGTTGCAGGGCAAAGTCAGGATCTCGGAATTAAAACCAAGATCACGGATGGCACCAACCTTCCGTACTGGTTTGGAAATCCGAATGCTTTCCAGCAGCCTTGTGAACTTGGCGCAAGCGGCCCGATCACGGGATCGCCAACGGGCTGCATCCCGTTGACCGGGCCTGCCGTGCTGGGCTTCAAGCAAGGTCAAACAGTGGGGCCGGGATTCCATCGACTCGATGTATCGGCATTCAAGGCGTTCCAACTGAATGATCGGATCTCGATGCAGTTCAGGTCGGAGTTCTTCAACGTTTTGAATCACCCGAATTTCAACGCTCCCAACTTCAGTGGAAACGGAGTTGTGGGCATCAGCGGCTCGGGCAACTTCAGCAATGCGAACTTTGGCGCAATTGGATCGACGCGCGATGCACCATTCGATCCTCGACAAATTCAGTTTGCGCTGAAACTGTATTACTGAACTAAGATGTGGGGAAGCCCCGGAAAGACACCTCGGGTGTCTTTCCGGGGCTTCGTTCTTGAGAACGCGCGGATTGCATGTCGAGCGGGAAAGGCGGACGATGAGCAGAAGGTCCCGATGCCGATGGGTAATCTCCGCATGCGTGTTGTTGTGTGCGGCGCTCGCAGTCTGCGAGGAGATCCCGAGGGCGAAACTGGACCGGATATATCAATCGGCCGTTGCGTACTACGAGGCCGGACGTTATGCCGATGCGGCCAGTCAACTCGAAGGTCTGTTGCCGTATGGCCAGAAGAGCTTTGAGGTGCATGAACTGCTGGGCATGGTGTATGCCTCGCTTTCGCAGGATGCCAAGGCAGAAAGACAACTCAAGGCCGCGGTAGAATTGATGCCGGCTTCGGCGGTTGCCAGAACGAATCTGGCGGCCTGCCTGGTTCATTCGGGAAGCACTGCCGAGGCTATGGATCAGTTGCGCGCGGCATTGAAGCTGGATCCCGGAAGTTACGAAGCCAATCACAACCTAGGCGAACTGTATATCGAGTCGGGGAAGTTCGACGCGGCGCTTCCGTTGCTGGACCAGGCGCAGCAGGCCAACCCTGTTGCGTACGGGAACAGCTACGATCTGGCAATGACTGAGTATCTGCTTGGGAGGCTGGACGAAGCGCGACGGCAAATTCTGAAGATCGAAGCGCAGCAGAATTCAGGCGATCTTCACGACCTGCTGGGAAAGGTCAACGAGAAGGACGGGAAATTTCTTGAAGCCGCGAACGAATATGAGACCGCGGCGCACATGGACCCGAGCGAGGATCACCTGTTTGACTGGGGCAGCGAGATGCTGCTGCATCGAACGTATGAGGCGGCGATTGCAGTCTTCGAGGAAGGCGTGCGGCGCTTTCCGCAGTCTCCGCGTCTGCAGATCGGGCTTGGGCTCTCGCTCTACTCCAGGGGAAAATATGACGACGCTGTGCACGCCCTGCTGCGGGCGGCCGATCTGGAACCTTCCGATGCGCGATGTTATCTGTTTCTTTCCAAGGCCTACGATAGCTCTCCGAGCCAGGCGGAAGGAGTGATCGAGCGCTTTAAGCGCTATGCGCTGCTCAAACCTGACAATGCGCTGGCGCAGTATTACTATGCAATGAGCCTGTGGAAGGGCAAGCGGGCGGAGGATGCGGATCTGAATCTGCAGATGATTGAGTCGCTGCTGAAAAGGGCAACCGATCTGGACGACGCACTTCCGGAGGCTCATGTCCAACTGGGAAATCTCTATGCGGATCAACATCTTTACGAGAAGTCGATTCCGCAGTATGTGCGTGCGCTGGAGCTGAATCCGAATCTGTCGGATGCGCATTACCGGCTGGGAACGGATTATGTGCACGTGGGGCAGAAGGATCGCGCGCAGAAGGAATTCGAAGTGTACCAGAAACTTCGCTCGGAGCACCTGGCAGAGATCGACAAGGAGAGAGCGGAAGTGCAGCAGTTTGTATCGTCGGCAAAGCCTTCGGGGCAAGGCAAACCTTGACGGGGATGGGCCGTCGGACGGCGGAACGCAAGGCGAGATGTTTCTGAAGGGATGCTTATGGAACATGAACTCTGTCCAGCCGCGGAAATGGGGACGACGGACGAATTGCTGCCGCTCAGTTCCAGGCGCAGGTTTCTGCAGGCTGCGGGAGTGCTTGCAGCGGGGAGGTTGGTTGGCCCGGCATTCGCGGAGGCTGGCCCGCGAGAAGCGGCAGGTTCCGGCCATCGGGTTATCGTTGTGGTAATTGGGGGCGTGCGCCGCGAGGAAACCTTTTCGCGGGAAGGGCTGGTCAACATTCCGCATCTTTCCGGCGAACTGTTTTCGAAGTGTCTCTTTTTCCCTCATGCGCGCAACGAGGGCGTGACGGCACATTTCAACGCAATTTCAAGCATTCTGACGGGCAATTGGCAGCGCGTAGACGATTGGGGGAAGCTTGCGCCTACTACTCCCACCCTGTTTGAGCAGTTTCGCAAAGGGCTCGGCGTCAGTGCCGGCAACGCGTGGGTCGTGGCAAGCAACAAGGCGCTCACCAGCCAGATCGGCGCAAGTTCGGACTCGCAGTATGGACCCGCCTATGGCGCGAACGTGATCTTCCCCAAGCAGCTGATGTTGCAAGCTGTGGCAGACGCTTTGCGCGGTGGCAGAACCGCGAATATGGCAGACAGAAGCAAAGTTGAAGCCGAACTGGAAAGCGCCATGCAAGGAAGCAACTACGAGGGTCTAGGCTGGAACATATTCGACGCTTCCGACCGGCTTGATCCGCGGGCGCGGGAGACGATCCAGAATGCGATTGCAACCTTTGTGCACAGCGGCGGTCCAACCTCCGGCGACGAGCTGACATTCTTCATGAGCCGTGAAGTGATGCGCAAGTTTGCGCCGCAACTTCTGGTGGTGGCGTACTCGGATGTGGAAGCGGCGCATTTTGGATCGTATGCGATGCACCTGTCGGGAATTCGCACCGCGGACCGCCTAGCGTATCAGATGTGGCAGGAGATTGAGGCGAATCCCGAATACCGCGGAAAAACAACAATGGTGATTCTGCCCGAGTTTGGGCGCGATCCCGATGGTTCATCGACCAACGGGTTCTTCAATCACCGAGCCAACGAGGACTCCACGCGAGACACATGGATGATTGCTCTGGGTGCGGCGGTGGATAGACCGCAAATCGTCGAACGGACGGTTCGCCACGTGGATCTTTGTCCTACGCTTGCCGGACTGCTGGGCTGCCCTCCAGTGACCATGCAGGGCGTGCGGCTGGCAGAGTTGCGCGGCTAGCGGCGTGAAAGACGGAAGAGGCGCAAGGTGGACGCGATGCAGGCCGATGCGAGATTGCCGGAGAAACTTGAGAAAGCACTGAAGAAAGACGTGCTCAAGCGCCTGCCGCTGACTTTTCTGCCCTATGTGAATCAACAGATCATCCAATGGAGCTATCTGTTTCCGAACGAGCGGAAAGCTGTGGAGGCGCTGCTTGTTTATGTCAACGACCTGACGGCGGAGCAATCGGAGAGATTGTTTCGCGATGTGGTGGAAATCGAAGGGAAGATGGGCGTCCGGCACTGGAAGTTTTCCACCGCCGAACAAACGATCCAAGACTCATCCCAGTTGGCGAGCTCGCCCTGGTTTCAGGATTGGCGGCGGGCAGTGCAGGCGGTCTTCGATGCGGCCGAGGAAAATGCGAGGATGGCAGGCGGCGCGTCCGATGCCCTTAGAAACCGGCTCGTTCTGCTGAGCATGCCACGGAACATCGCTGTGGGGGAAGCAAGCGTGTGGCGTCGCTGGAAAGGTATGGGCGAGGCGCATGCAGTGGATCCTTCTGTTTCAGGTATGGGCCAGGGCGCGATGGAGTATTTGCTCCAGGGGGCACCCGACGCAGCTGCGAGCGCAGTTCCGAGCGTCGGGGCCGGACTGCTAATTACGATGCAAAAGCGCCGGGATTCTTCCCTTGCGAACATCTGGGTGGTGGATGCGGAGAAGAGCCTGGTAGAGTCGATCCTCGCACCGGGATCAACCAATGCGCAGCCCGGCGGAGCGATCCTGCTCAGCTATGTGCGTCTCGAAAGATACCGCGAGAGTTTTGCGCATGAGATGAACAGTATGCGAAAGGATCTTTCCGATGCGGATACGGTGTTTGACCGGCTGCGCAAGGTGGAAGTGACGAAATGGTGCCCGCGGGAAGTTTTGGCCGATCCGGTAATTCCCGAGTTTGTGCGTTCGCTTTACCTCAGCGGGAACGGCGCAGTGATTTTCGGCAACTCGTTTGTGGAGTGGGCAGCCTCGGAGGCTTTTCGCCGCGCGCGTCCGGCGCTTTTAGCCGCCCAGTTTGGAATGCGAGGCAAACCGAAGCCGTTTACGGGGGTCGCGGTTTTTGAAAATCCCGACCAGGTCAATCCGCTGCCCACGGTTGACGATTTGCCCGGTAGTGCAACCGACGCAGAGATGCTCGCGTTGTATGTGTGGCTGGCCGCGTGCCGCTATGACGAATACCAGAAAAGGACAGCATGCGTGTGCCTGGCCGAAAGCCTAGGCCGAGCATACGTGGTGGCTCCCAGGGAGTTCAACGCGCTGTTGGGCAAGGGTCCGTTCTCCTTGGCACGACTACGCGGCGCGCTGTGCGAGTGGATGGCTTAAGTTTTACCCTGACGGGTACGGTTTCAATTCGACAGGAGTAATTCATGATTCGACGCGATTTTATCAAGACTGCGGGCGCAGCAATGGCTGCGACAGCTTTGCCCGCTGTTCAGGCGCTTGCCGAGGCGAAGGCAGTGCAAGGACGAATGGTCCTCCCCATCAATCGGAACTGGCGGTATAAACCGAAGAAGGTTGCGGGAGCTGAGCTTGCATCGTTCGACGACGCGGCGTGGGAGCGGGTCGTGGTTCCCCACTCCAATATCGAAATGCCCTGGCACAGCTTCGACGACAAGGACTATGAATTCATCTCGACCTACCGTCGGCGATTCAAGCTGCCAAGGGCCGCAGCGGGCAAGCGAGTGTTTGCAGACTTTGAAGGTGCGATGACCGCCTCCACGGTCTGGATCAACGGTGTTCTGCTGGGCGAATACAAGGGCGGATTTACGCCCTTCTCCTTTGAATTGACGAAACATCTTGCGGCCGAGAACGTTCTGGTTGTGCAACTGGACTCCACCGAACGTGCGGACATTCCCCCTTTTGGTTATGAGATCGATTACATGACGTTTGGAGGGATTTATCGCGAGGTCGCGCTGCGCGTGGTTCCGCAGACCTATATCGATAACATCTTCGCGCAGCCGAAAGACGTGATAGACGGACCTCCGTCCCTGGACGTGCATTGTTTTCTGGCCGGCGAAGTGAACCGAACTGGAAGCCTTTCGCTTGAAGCAGAATTGCGCGATGGCGATCGGGTTCTAGGCAAAGGGATGTGCACGGTCGGGCCCGCAACTAGCGCGGGCGAAGCTGCACTGGATCCGTATGGAGCAGCCCCTGCAAACGCTTCGCAAGAGACCACCACAGACTCCGGGCGGTATACGGTGGCGCTTTCAAAAATCGATGGGGTGAAGCTCTGGGATCTGAAGAACCCGAATCTCTACACGGTTCGGGTGCGGCTTTTCGAGAGCGGTAAGGCGATCGATGAAGACCAGCGCCAGGTCGGCTTCCGTGAAGCGATGTTTACCGATCACGGATTTTCGCTGAATGGCCGTATCGTCAAGTTGCGCGGACTGGACCGGCATCAGACGTTTCCATTTGTGGGGCGGGCGATGCCGGCGCGCGTGCAGCGCAAGGATGCGGACATTCTTCGCAAAGGCCTGCATTGCAACATTGTGCGCACCTCGCATTACCCGCAATCCCGGCATTTTCTGGACCGCTGCGACGAGATCGGCCTGCTGGTGCTGGAAGAGATTCCGGGATGGCAACATATCGGGGATGAAAAGTGGAGGGAGGTGGCCATCGACAACGTGGGACGCATGATTCGCAGGGATTGGAACCACCCTTCGATCATTTTGTGGGGTGTCCGAATCAATGAGTCGCTGGACGACCATGACTTCTATACCCGCACCAATGCCCTGGCACATGCGTTGGACGAGTCCCGGCAAACCGGCGGAATCCGGTACTTTCAAGGATCGGAGTTTCTGGAAGACGTGTTCACCATGAACGATTTTGGGTTTCCGCTGAAGCCGCCGAACCATCCGCGCTATTTGAACACAGAGTTTGTCGGACACACCTTTCCAACCAAGACCACGGACGACGACGAACGTCAGCGCGAGCACACCTTGCGCCATGCGCGGATTCACGACCAGCTGGCCTCGAATTCACAATATGCGGGTGGAATCGGCTGGTGCGCATTCGACTACAACACGCACTCGAATTTTGGCGCAGGCGACCGCATCTGTTACCACGGAGTTACAGATATCTTTCGCGAGCCGAAGCCTGCCGCGGGCTTCTACAAGTCGCAGTGCGAGCCCGCGGAGGAGATCGTGCTGGAGCCGGCATTTCATTGGGCCCGCAGCGACGAGTCGATCGGATTTACCAAGGCTGTGATCTGCTCGAATTGCGAGCGGTTGCGAATTCTTGCGCGCGCCGACAGTCTCGAGGGCAATCCTTGGGTGCAACTGGCCGAGATTGAGCCGGACCGAGCGGAGTTCAGCCATTTGAAGTATCCGCCCTTTGTGATTGAAATGAACAAGCTTGACCTGAGAAAGCTCAAGGCTGCTTGGGGCGACCTGCGCATCGACGGGTTGATAAACGGCAGCGTGGTTTTGTCGAAATCGATGTCGGGGCGAGGTGTTGACTGCAATTTCTCGGTGTCGGCCGACGACCGCAAACTGATGGCCGACGGCGCGGATACAACGCGGGTTGTGCTGCGCGTGACCGATGAGTTTGGCGCCGTCAGGACCTATGCCAACGATCCGGTGCAGTTGACGCTCGAGGGCCCGGCGAAGTTGATTGGAGAGAATCCGTTTTCGCTGGTCGGCGGCACAGGGGCCGTGTGGATTCGGGCGCATGAGATAGCAGGCACGGCAAGGCTCACTGCCAAGCACCCGAGGCTCGGGACGCAAACGGTCGAGTTTACTTTAACCGCTGTGTCGGCGGAGGAGGTTTAAAAGGCACGGAGTTCGGCGGCATAGCGAGCGGCTGCGCGCGCATGGTTCACCTTGAACCTTGCAACAGGAAAAGAAAGAGGGCGCGAACTGGTCATGGCCGCATCGATTCACGCCCTGCTGGCGCAATACGCAGATTTTCCCCAAGCAAGGAACTCGGCTGGCCGGTCGTTGATCCGTGCGGCGGCGCGATACACTTCAATCCGTGGAGGGTTCGTCGTTGACCGTTCGGAGACTGTTGGCCGGCCTTTTGTTGGCAGTTCTTTCTTTATCCGGCGAGTGTCGGGCGCAGCAGCCGGCGCAGGAAATGGACTCTCCGCCGCCGCAGAAGGGCGCCATGGGAGGCAATGCGACCGGCGGCACCTTTGCCGCGGTCTACGACGCTGAGAACCGGCCCATTACCGCGGGAGGCTTTGTCGATCACGGTCCTGTCGTCTTCCAGGACGTGACTCGGGCGGCGGGGCTCTCCGGCTGGACCCATAAGATGGGCACGCCCGAAAAGAACTACATCATCGATGCCGACGGCTCGGGCGTGGCGCTGCTCGATTACGACAACGACGGATGGCTGGATATTTACTTTGTCAACGGTTCGACCTTCGACGCCCTCGACGGCAAGGAAACACCGCCCCACGCCGCACTGTTCCACAACAATCACGATGGGACCTTTACCGATGTGGCCGCGCAGGCCGGAGTGACCAACGACCGCTGGGGCTTTGGCGTGACTGTTGGGGATTTTGACAACGACGGCTGGCCAGATATCTTTGTGGCCAACTACGGCAAGAACCGCCTTTACCACAACAATCACGACGGGACCTTTACTGACGTTGCCGAGAAGGCGGGAGTGGCGCTAGGTGGCAGGGGTAGCTGGTCAAGCGGGGCTACATGGGGCGACTACGACGGCGACGGCCGGCTGGATCTGTTCGTCGCAGGCTATGCGCATTTTGATCGCGATAACCTGCCGGTTCCGGGCAGCAAGGCGGTGAATTTCAGCTCCTGCCAGTTTCGCGGGGCGATCGTGATGTGCGGACCGCGCGGGTTGGAGGGCGAGCCGGACCACCTCTTCCACAACAATGGAGATGGCACCTTCACCGAGGTCAGCGCGAAGGCTGGCGTCGAAGACAAAGGTCGCTTCTACGGCTTTGAATCGATCTTTGTCGACATGAACGGCGACGGTAAGCCAGACCTGCTGGTGGGAAACGATTCGGAGCCCAACTTCCTCTACATCAACAAGGGAGATGGGACCTTCGAGGAGCAGGGATACATGTCCGGCTTTGCGCTGAATAAAGACGGGCGTGAGATTGCATCGATGGGGATCGCCGTGGGCGATTACGAGAACAGCGGTGAGGTAGACCTGGCGGTGACCGACTTCAGCGATGACTACAAGGTGCTTTATCGCAACAGCGGCGACGTGACCTTGACCGACGTGAGCTACGGCGCGGGGATCGCGCAGACGACGATTCCATTCGTTGGCTGGGGAGATGGCTTTATCGACTTCGACAACGACGGCTGGCTCGATTTATTCATGGTTAACGGGCACGTCTATCCGCAGGTGGACCAGCACGACTGGGGCACGACCTACGCGGAGCGGCCGCTGCTCTTCCGCAATATTCCGGATGGAAAGACGCGCAAATTCGAAGCTGTTCCGCCGGTAAAGGGCTCGGGATTGGCGGTGGTGACCGCGGGGCGTGGCGCGGCGTTTGGCGACCTGTTCAACGACGGCAAGATCGACGTGGTGATCAGCCCCATCGATGGGCCGCCCACGCTGTTGAGAAACGTCAATCCAGACCGTCATCACTGGGTGGAGATGAAGCTCGTAGGTGGCGGCGCGACAGGAACAGGCAAGCAGAGCCCGCGCGACGCGATGTGTGCCACGGTCTATCTGAAAGCCAACGGCCTGCGCATGCGGCAGGATGTCCTTTCTAGCGGGAGCTTCATCTCGTCGAACGATCAGCGACCGCACTTTGGGCTGGGCGACGCAACCGATGCCGGGACTGCGGAGATTCACTGGCCCTCTGGCGCGGTGCAGCAAGTGAAACTGCCTGCGGTGGACCAGATCTACACCATCGAGGAAGGGCAGGGAATAACGGGAGCGTTGTGCGGCGGCAAACCCTGCGCGGTAGCGGCGAAACAGCATGTTACGGCGCCAGCCAAAGGCGATAAACTTTGATTTCAGGGAAACCGCTGGGTGTGTCCCATGAGCAGCGAGCGAGGATTGGATGATGATCGTGCGGTTGTGGCGTCAAGGCGGAGATTGCAGAGCGGTCGTCGGGGTCCTCTTTTGTATCGCCTGCCAAGCTGCCCTATCCCAGCTGCTTACAGCCCAATTGCCAAGCACGCAGTTACAGACAGCTCAGTTACCGACGAAAGATCCGCGCGCGCCTGGAGCGGCAAGTTCGGAGAAGCCGTCCACGAACCCGGCGTCGGCGGCAATAGAAGCCACGCTTCGTCGCGATCTGGAGGCTCATCCGAATTCCGCTCCGCTTCTGTACAAGCTGGGCGAGGTGCTGCGGCTGGAGAACAAGCCGAAGGATTCGCTGGAGATCTTTACGCAGGCGGCGAAGTTGCAAAATCCCAATGCCGCACAGCTCCGCTCGGTGGCCTTGGACTACGTGCTGCTGGATGATTTCAACGACGCCATTCACTGGCTCCAGGTCGGAGCGGCGATGGAGCCGGAGAATGCGGATGTGCACTATAGCTTAGGGCGCTGCCTGTATTCGGCTAGCCGGTATTCGGAGGCGGAGGCTGCGTTTTTGCGGGTGCTCGAGATCAAGCCGGACCACCTGAAGGCCGAAGAGAACCTGGGCCTGATCTACGACTATGCAAACCAGCCGGAGAAGGCGGAAGCTGCGTTGCGCAAAGCCGCGGAATGGGCGGGTCCGGAGTCGAAGGACGAGTGGCCATTCCTGGACCTAGGAGGCTTTCTCCTGGATCACGACCGGGCGGCGGAGGCTGTGCCCTTCCTGCAGCGTGGTGCATCCATCAACGCGGCTTGCACAGCCTGCCACGAGAAGTTGGGGCGGGCGCTGGTGGCGACGGGAGAGGCAAAGGGCGGCGTGAAAGAACTGGAGATCGCGGCCCAACTGGATCCCAAGAATGCCAAGATGCACTTTGAACTGGGCCGCGCCTACCGCGCGGTGGGCGCGCTGGACAAGTCGCGCGCCGAGTTTGCGCTCAGCCAGTCGCTCTATGGGCAGCATAGCCGAGATTGAGAGCGCAGCTTGCGGGCTCCGCTCAGGCGGCCGCTCCGTCTTGCTTGCCGGGAGTTTCATCCGACAAAATCGCCTCAACCCCTTTGCGGCGCAGGATGTTAAGCAAACTGAGCGCCGGCCCGGTAGGCTTTCGGATTCCGCGTTCCAACTGCGAGACATAGCCTGGCGTGAGGTTGAGGATGCGGGCAAGGGCCGCCTGGCTCAAATGCGCCTGTTCGCGGATTTGGCGAATCTCCTCCCCGCTCATCGGCAGGGACAGGCTGAGCCCGCGCTTGCCAAAGTGGCGAATGGTGATTCTGTCATGCTGCGCCTGTGTGATCAATCCGCTGCGAAGCTGGTCGTCGTTCATCTCAAGAATTGCTTCTAAAACCGGGCTAATTTTCTTCGCCATTTTCGACCTCCAGCAAGTTCCCAATTTCAAGGTCTTTCTTCAGTCTTGCGCTGTCCGCCGTGAGCCATTCCTCCGCCAATTCCCGAAGCGATAACAATTCATCGTCTGCGATGTTGTCCTGCTGGTTCTTGGCGAAGCCAAACAGAAACACCGCCCGGTCCTTGACGCGGTAGCCGACAATCATGCGGTAGCCACCGGATCGTCCTCGTCCTGGGCGGGCTACGCGCTGCTTGATCAACCCTCCACCCAGATCGGCGTCGATCAAGCCCTGCTCCGCGCGCTCGATGGCGGCTCGCAGGCTCGCGTCTTCGATTCCTTCGTGCCGTGCAAACCGCGCCAGACCTTTTGTCTTGAAGATTCGCATACTTGCCTGCGTTTTTACTATAGTAAAAATCACTATAGTAATCAAGCTGAGAGTCTCGGGAATCCAACGAGCCTCTACGGGACGAAGCGGATGCGGGATTCGTCAAAATCCCCAGTGGTGTAGAGACGCCGCGTCCGGTGTTGCCGAATTCGGACAGGCTTGCCGCCCCGAATCTCATACTCCGTGATTCGATAGCGAGTTGGTCCGGCGTTGGAGCCGCTCTCTTCCAGATTTTCCCAAATTCTGAGGTGAAGCGGATCGGCCTTGGAAACATCCACAACTCCTCCGCGAAACATCGGAAGCGTTGAGACCTCGTATCCCTGTGCTGAAGGAATCAACACGAAGACAAGAGCGGGGCTGATTTCGTCGCCCATATATTTCATCGTAACGAAGTAGACAGGGCTTCCGTTCGTACACGCGCTGGTCACGTAAAGCGTAGTGAAGGACTCCGAAACGAACGGATCTTCGCGACGAAACTCGGGCAATCTTTTCAGCGTTATGCTTTGTATTGCCTTACCGTCCTGTTTGATTACAAAGCCAAGATCGTATGGACCGATTGAGGTTTCGGAATCCTCGTGCGACTTTATCAAGAGCGAGTCGGTGTCAGACAGCGAGTACTTGAAACGGACGAAGTCTCGCGGCTTTTTTGCAGCCTTCATGGCGGGGATTGGTAGAAGGAAACTATGGTTTTCGCATTGCGGGCGGGCTGGTGTTGCGGGCCAAAAGGCAGAAATCAGCGTAAGTCCAACAAGAAGCTTGTGAATTCGGGACATGCTTTCTCCGCAAACAGTTCGCACGCCATGCTAACCGAAACGCCTGCGCCTAACAACAGGTGCGATAGTTCTGCCGATTTACTCCCCGTCCCAATCAGCGCGGGACTGTCTTACCGGCAGTAGCCCCCACCGGCTCATCCACCTGCACCTGCCGGTCGCCCTTCACATTGCTGAGAGTCTGCACAATGCCGCTGGGCCAGCGGATTTCGATGCTGTCGGCGACCGGGCTGTCGGCCAGCCCGAAGTGCACACGGGGGTCGCTCGAAGAGAGATAACCGCTCGATGTGGTTACTGTCACCCACTGCGCTCCCTGGGCAGTGGTGAGTTTGACCACTGCGCCGATGCCGTCGCGATTGCTCTTGTGGCCGGTAAGATGCAAAGTGATCCAGTGGTTGCTGGTGGCCGTCTTGTTGAGCAGGATATGCGCCGCGCCGCCATTCGTACTGACAACGGCATCAATCCGGCCGTCATTGTCGAGGTCGCCGACGGCCATGCCGCGGCCCACCCAAGCTTCATGAAAGACGCTTCCCGAGACGGAGGATACGTCCACGAACTTCTTGCCGGTATTGCGCACCAGCAGCATGGGCTCGCGGTAGTGAAGCTGGGGCGATACGGTCTCGACGGTGTCCAGATCGTGTCCCTGCGCGATAAGCAGGTCCTTCCATCCGTCGTTATCGTAGTCCAGGAAGCGCAAACTCCAGCCGGAGTGCAGCATGCTCATGGCGCCGATGCCGTTGGCGTAGGAAGTGTAGTCAAAAGAGCCATCGCGATTGTTGCGATAGATGGCGTAGCGCTGGTTGGCCAGGTTGGTCACCACGATGTCGGGCCAACCATCGTTGTCGTAATCGGCGAAATCCACTCCCATGCCGGCAAAGGTCTGGCCTTCGGCACTGACCGCGGTCTCGGATTCCAGTCCCACTTCCTCGAAAGTGCCGTCGGCCTTCTGATGGAAGAGGAACTCGGGCATGGAATCGTTGGCGATGTAGAGATCGATGCGCCCGTCGCGATCATAGTCGGCGATGGCGATGCCGAGGGCCTTGGCCGGTTTGTCGAGTCCGAGTTTGTGCGAGACCTCTGTAAAGTGGCCGTTGCCATCGTTGTGATAGACGAGCATGGGAATGGCGGGAAAGTAGTCCGGGTGGCAATAGCCGCGATAGCCCTCGCGATGCTCGCCGCACCAGACGTCTTCCCAATCCCAGGTGACATAGCGGACCACCACCAGATCGAGCAGGCCGTCGTTGTCCAGATCCACCCATGCCGCCGAAGTGGACCATCCGCTGCCGCCGACGCCTGCCTTCTCCGTCACGTCAGTAAAGGTGCAGTTTCCGTTGTTGTGGTAAAGATGATTTCCGCCGTAGCTGGTAACGAAAATGTCTTCGTAGCCGTCGTTGTCGTAATCTGCGACGGCCACTCCCATACCGTAGCCGACGCCTTTCAGGCCGGACTTTTCGGTGATGTCTTCGAAGGTCCCATCGGTCTTCTGGTGGTACATGCGATTCCAGTATTCTGGACCGGTTTTTTCCGGAATGAAGCCCTTGGGAGTGGGGTCGGGGTATGGGGCTCCGTTGACAAGATAGAGATCCAGTCGTCCATCGTTGTCGCAATCGAAGAGCGCCACGCCTGAGCCCATGGTTTCCAGCAGATATTTTCGCGAGGTGTGCGGTGCCTGGTGCAAGAAATGCACGCCCGCCTTCTCCGTGATCTCAACGAAGTTGCCGGGGACGGCGGAAGCCGGCGCAGTTTGAACCTCCGGATGCTGTTTCGGCTCAGGCATTTGCGCGCTGACGCTCACCATCGAAGCGCAAGTCAGACCCACGATTGCGCCGGCCATGAGGGTGAGGGTTCGACGCGTCCGATTCATGTCTTCCGATGCTCCAATGGGAGGCCGTTGCGCGGGTCAAGGCGGCTGTTTTGTTCTCAGTCTAATTGCGCGGTCATGTTGCGCGTTCTAATGTGATTGTTCGGCCACCGGGAGGGCGGTCTCCAATTTGGATGCGCGCTTCTTGCTCTCGAACTCCTGCAGCAGCTTTGCCACGCGCTGCGCGTCGTCTTTGCGATGGAGAGCCTGGTAGAGCCGCGCCAATTGGAAGTAGGCCCCCTGGCGGATGAAGTCGGAGGGGGATTCGGTGAGGGACTTTTCCAGCCACTCGGCAGCTTCTTCGGAGTGCCCAGTCTGCGCAAGTCCGAGGCCGAGATAGTAGGCGGTGGGGGCGGCCAATGCGTGGGTTTCCACAGCCTTGCGCAGCAGCGTCACGCCACGCTCGGCATCGCCCTTCTGCACCTCGATTTTGCCCAGATTGTAGAGTGCGACCGGACTATTCGGGCTGATCTGCAACTGAGCCTGGTAGGCTTGCGCGGCGTCGTCGGAGCGGCTAAGGTGCTGATAGCAGTCTCCGATCACCTGGTAAAGGTCAGGGTCATTGGGCTGCTTTTCCAGCGCTTTGCGGTATTCGGCGATTGCTTGTTCGTATTGCTTGGACTGGACAGCGATCTCGCCGAGGGCGCGATGCACGCGCCAGGAATCGGGATCGAGGGCGGTGAGCGCGCGAAAGCTCTCCTCGGCCACCTGGGTGTGGGCTCGGCCACGGTAGTCGAGGACATTCGGGTCTTTGGGGCTGAGCGCCGCGGCACGATCCAGCGGCCCAACGGCTTCCTGCGCGTGTCCCGCACCCAACTCGACGATGCCTAGCCAGGTGAGCGCTTCGACATTTTCCGGCTGGATCTGGACTTCGATTTGGAGGGAAGCGATGGCGGCATCCATTTGATTCCGCTGGTACTGGGCGATGCCGAGAAACATGTGCGCGCCGGGCAGTTGGGGTGCCAGCGCTACCGCCTTCTGGATCGCTTCAACGGCTTCGCCGGTCTTGCCCTGGCGCAACTCGGACATCCCCAGGCCGAGGTAGGCGTCGGGCAGATTGGGCGCGGCGGCGATGGCCTGCTGGAAGAAACTCTCGGCTTCGGCGGGTTTGCCCCGATGAATGGCCGTCGCACCGCTTTGCATCAGGTGGATGATGGCTTCGCTGGGCGGTGCCGAATCCGTCTGGGCCCGCAATGGAGGAGCACCGAGCAACAGGCAGGCCAGCATGGGGCTTCCCAGTTGCGCCGAGTGCAACATTCCGACGACGAAGTTCATGCGACACTTCCGGTGGAGATTAAGGTAGATTCGAAGACCGAATTCAGACCGCAACACCATGGATGCGCTGGGCGGACTTAATCCTATTATGGGGCGTTAAACGTTTTCTTGCCAGCGCCATTTGTCGATCGATCTCACTATTCTTCCCCGCCGATACGTGCCGACTTTCCCGCAGGGCTACGAAGCCTGGGGAACACAGGGTCCAGTCGTCACACAGGGTCCAGGCGTCCAAGAGAAAGCTACTGCCTGAAGCCAACCCTCTGCAGCAGGTCGTCAAAGCGCGGATCGGACCGCAAGGGGTCGAGGCAGGGGTCGATCTTGAGATAGACAAGGCCGACATCATGCGCCTTGTAGGATTCTTCGAGCCATTGAAAGGCTTCCTGCTTGTCGCCCATCCCGGCATAGACGAGTGCGATCTCGTAGCGGCCGACGCCGTCCTGCTCAACTCTTTGTTGCAGTTGCGCAATGATTCTGCGGGCTGCGGCCACCTGCCCAGCGCGGCCGTAGGCGTTGCCCAGATGTCCCAAGGAGTCCACTCCATCGCCCGACTTGAGGAATGCTGCGATGGAGTCCGCGAATTGGCCCTTTTCCGCGTAAACCTCGCCGAGAAGAAAGCTCCAGTCGGGAGGGTTGATATCGAGCGCCCGAACCCGCTGGATCAGCGAGAGTGCCTGGTCGTACCGCCGCGAAAAATAATAGATAAACCCTTCCGCATGAAATGAATGCCAAGATACCGGGTCAAGGTCGACGCCGCGCTCGACTTCCGCGATGGCGTCCTGCGTTTGCCCGTTGCGGACGAGGTAAAACGCGTATTTCGTGTGGATGGGGGCTGAATTAGGGTTGAGTTCGCGGGCCCGCTGAAACTCGGATGCCGCCCGCTTCCAGTCCCAGTCGAGTGTCATTGCGGCATTGGCCAATTCAGCATGGCCTTCCGGCAGGGAATCGTCCAACTGGATCGCCTGTACAGCCTCCGATTTCTGTTTGGTAAACGCCTCGCGATACGGCATTCTGCCGGATTCGCCCATGCGCCCATAACAGGTAGCCAAGGCCACGTGGGGCAGCGCGTAGTTGGGGTTCTTGTCCAGAGCTTTGGTGAAGAACTCGACCGCGCTTTGGCAATTGTCCAGATCCAATTGGAGAATACCGTGCAGGTACAGATCCTGGGCCTGCGGGTCGATGGAACGCCTGCGGGCCAGGCGCGCCTGTTCCTGCGGGGTCACATTGATCCGGATCTCTTCGGCGATGTCCTGCGCCACTTCGCCCTGCCAGGCCAAAACACCAGTCATATCCCGGACATAGGTATGAGCCCAGACAGGTCGATCGGTTCGGGCGTCGACCAATTGAGCGCTGACGCGCACCTGGTTCCCCTCGCGCAGTACTCCTCCTTCGACGACCGCATCGACGGCCAACTCGTGAGCGATTTCGGGAAGCTTCTTTTTGGTGCCCTTATAGCTCATGGCCGAGGTCAGTGAGATGACGCGCAAGGTGGAAACCTGGCCCAGATCATTGATCAGATCTTCCGTCATTCCGTCGGCAAAATACTCTTGTGCCGAATCGCCGGAAAGGTTTTCAAGGGGCAGAATGGCGATGGAATGGATTTCTGGCTGGGCCTCGGTACCGGTGCGCCACTTCCGGATGCCGGTGTATCCCAGGATGGTTAGAAGTACCAAACCCAACACCGTCCCGGTCAGAATGCGGATCTGGCGGCGAGACTTCGTGGCAGGGAACTGAATTGGTCCGAAGCTTAGCGCCGCCACACCGTTGGCGGACTGTTCTTTCTGCTGCTGCGGAATCGGCTCCGCGGAGTTTACACGAGCTGAGTAAGTGGGCAACGCCTCCGATTCTAGCGGTTCAAAATGGAACCTGGGCACGTAGGAACCGCTGGGCAGTTCGATGCGGACAGCTTGTTTAACTTTGGATTCAATGTAGAACTGGGCGAGTTTTTTGCGCAGTTCGGTGGCTTTGACGCGCACCACTGAATCGTTTCCCGTGTCGTAGCCGACCGGGCGGCCGAACATTTCGGCCCCGATCATTCGTTCGCGCAGCTTGTCGAAGTCCTCGGCGAGGGCATGTCCAACGATCAGCTGGAGAAAATCCTGGGTACGTTTACTTCCAGCGAAGGCGTGACTGGCGAGGACCTCTTTGAGGTGGTCGCGCACCACACCAATTTCCTTTGGAGTGAGTCCAGTGGACCCCAAAACTGGATCAGAAAAAGACATGGTAAACGCGGTTCCCGCCGGTGTACCCACTATAGCATTCGGGCAAACGGGAGGAGCAAACGGACCATCGGCGTGGTTGGATTCCTTTCAAGCTCCTTTAGAATCAATGGATATATGAGCAAACGGGGAGCAAGCAGCTAATAGCGTTGCAGGTTTTGTAGTGGAACTGGTGGAATCGGCGCTGATTTGAAAACGTAGCAGACCCGGCAGAGATGGGTAAACGCTTACCCAAACGCCGGGCGGAAGCCAGATCAAATTTACCTTCCTCTGAACAGCGGAGTTGGCTGACCTGGGGGAAAAACATCCGATACGACGGGTTCCTCGCCAGGATAGACACCAAGCAGGCGGGGGGAATCCAGTCGAACAACTGATTGCTCAGGAGGCAGATCGTGAATCAATCTCCAACCCAGATTCGCAGCAACACAAGGGTGCCGATGGAGAACCACCCTTCAGGAATGAATCTGCATGGTAGACGTTCCAGCGTCAATTTTCAGGAGGGGTATATGAGCAGGCTCTTGCAGAGGAGCGGACGCGTTTGTCTTCTTCTGCTCGTCATGTTGGCCATCCCGGTTCTTTCCATTGCGCAGTCTACCCGCGGAGAACTGGCCGGCAACGTTACCGACACGACCGGCGCGGTGATTCCCGGGGCCAAGATTGTTGCTACGGGCATCGAGACCGGGGTTAAAAGCGACGCGGTTACCACCTCCGCAGGCGTCTACCACTTCATCGAGTTGGCCATCGGGCGCTACAACGTCACAGTGTCGGCCCCTGGCTTCGCGAGCGCTACACGAACCGGCGTACAGGTCACGATCAACTCGACGACGGCCCTCAATGTGACGTTGAAGCCGGGAGCGGCGACCGAAAATGTAACCGTTGACGCAAGCGCTCCCACCGTCGAGAGCGAGTCGTCCGATGTCAGCGGGACCATCACCCAGCAGCAGATCGAGGAGTTGCCCTTGGCGGTTGCTCTGGGCGTGAACGGACTGCGCTCCCCTGAAACCTTTACCTTCCTGGTTCCCGGCACTACCGGCCCCGGCACGGGCGGCGGTCAAGCCGGCAACGGGCTAAACAATAACGGAGTCTTCTTCATGAAGCTATCCGGCGGCCAGAGCTACGGCGCTGAGGTCCTGCTTGATGGCGCCAGCATGCAGCGCAGTGAGAATGGCTCGTCCTACGACGAAACTTCGCCCTCTATCGAAGCTTTGCAGGAATTCAAGGTTACTCTCGCGGTTCCTTCCGCGGAGTTCGGGCGTTCCACGGCAGGTCTGGAGAGTTTCGCCATCAAGAACGGTACCAATAATTATCACGGAACCGGCTACACCATCGTCAAGAACGCGGCCTTCGACGCCAATAGTTGGGATAACAATGGCTGGTGGACCTACAAGAGCTGCACTGGCAACCGCCTGACTACGACGACCGCTTGCGAAGGCTATTTGCGCGGGCAAGACAGCAAGTATGACTACGGCGGCACGCTGGGCGGCCCGGTCAGAGTTCCCAACCCCTTCAAACGCAACAAGGAACTCTACAACGGAAAAGACAAGACCTTCTTCTTCTTTGCCTGGGAGCAATACAGGCTCAAGCTTGGCGAACCCACGATCGCCACAGTGCCCACGACAGCGGAAACTCAAGGCGATTTTTCCGCCAATTTGGGCGCAGCGACCAACCAAATCAACCCCTGCACTGGCCTACCGGTCATTCAGAATCAGATCTTCGACCCGGCAACTTCCAGCGCGGCAATTACCGCAACCAATCCCACGGGGATTCCCTGCCGCATGCCCTTCGCCGGAAACATCGTTCCCACCGCCCGCTTCAGTAATGCGGCCAAAGCGTTGATGGCTGGTTTGCCGGCCCCCAACACGACACCTCTCTCCAATGCACCGTATGGCTTCTACAACAACTACGCTACCTCTGTTGTAGAGCCTAGAATGAACACCACCCTGACCGTGCGCATCGATCAGGAGATCGGCGCGAACAACAAGGTTTTCGGTTCTTACAGTTCGCGCGACAACCTTGCATGGCAGGGTAACTATCCCGACCTTCCAGGGCGCTTCAACAACAGCGGCTGGCCGCAGGATTTTGAGACCCACTACACGCGCCTGGGCTGGGACGCCACCCTGTCGCCGACGTTGCTAAACCACGTGAATATTGGCTACAATCGCACCAATAGCAAAAACTTCGGCAACAACTTTGTTTCCTCAGTCAACCTGACGACGGCAGGCGCACCCGACTTCTATTCCAAAGCGTTCCCGATCGTCAATTGGGATGGTCTAGACTCCTATTCTGCATGGGGCACCGGCTACAACGGCGACAACATTGACAACGGACTGCGCTTCAACGATTACATTACTTGGCAAAAGGGCCGTCACAGCATCAAAGTCGGCGTCGATTACCGGCATCAGCAGTACTCCGTCATCGACGAGAACATCCCGACCGTCAATTTTCTCCACGCTGAAACCACTTATGGCGCCACATCGACCCCCTGGGCCGTAAGCGGCAACAGTCTGGCCGGCTTTGAGTTGGGCGAAGTGGACAACTCCAATCAAACCGTTTTCAACGACAGTCCGCGCTGGAACTCGCACTACTGGGCGGGATTCATCCAGGACGACATCAAGGTCAACGCTCAACTGACCCTCAATCTCGGTCTGCGCTACGACGTAGACGCGCCGCGCACCGAGGCGCTCAATCGGACTTCAAACTTCAGTTTGACCACGCCTGACGCGGCGGCGGGTGGACTGCCGGGTGCGCTAGTTTTCGCAACCAACTGCACCGGCTGCAACAAGGCCTGGGCCGACACCTGGACGAAGGACGTCGCGCCTCGACTGGGCTTTGCCTATATACTTCCGCATACTCAGGGAAAAGCCGTGCTACGTGGTGGCGCCGCGATCATTTATGCCCCACTGCAATACGCGGACTTCGGTGGATCGATGGCGCAAGGATTCACTCAGAACCGCGGCGTGGGCAGCACCTATACCGGCCCTGGAACCGCAGCCGGCTATACTCCCGCCTTTCAACTGGACAGCGGATACAGCGCATGGACTGCTGCCGACTTCGCTCCCAACACCGATCCGACACAGGACCAATGCCTTGCGGCAAACTGCTTCTGGGCGGTCGGCAGCGGCGTGATTCAGCCCAAAATGGGCAGGCCCGGAATGACCACTCAATGGCAGTTGCAGGTGCAGGACGAATTGGCCAAGGATCTGATCCTTACGGTCGGATACTCCGCTCTCTCTGCTCAGAATCTCAAATCCAACTACATCTCCAACGTCAACAACATCGACCCGAAGTATTTCTCCATGGGCGATCACCTGACCAACCAGAACGAATGGCTTCCTCTTGGTGGCTCGTCTTTGGGCGTCAACGCTCCTTGGTCTGGATTTGCCGGTCCAGTCGGACAGGCGCTCCGTCCATACCCGCAATACGACTACATCGCCGACGATTGCTGCCTGGAGAACATGGGGCACTCTTCCTATGAGTCCATGGTGGCTTCGCTCAACCGTAAATTCCGGCAGGGATTCAACCTGCAGGTTTCCTATACCTTCTCGAAGAACGAAACCGACGCCGATTCCGCGATCGGAAACTATGCGGGCCGGAATCAATCCCAACGCTCGGATCTGCACCAGGAGAAAGCGGTCAGCGTGCAGAACGTACCGCAACAGCTTTCCATCAGCTACCTCTACCAACTGCCCTTCGGCAAGGGGCGCTCGTTTCTCAGCAACGACAACGCGTTCATCGACCGCGTGATTGGTGGCTGGGAGATCGGCGGCATTCAACGCTACCAGACCGGTGCTCCGATTCAGTTCGGCTGCGCCACCGCGGCTCCGTACTACCAGAACTGCTTCCGCTATACGCTGGGAGCGGGTGCTAACGGGAATATCGCAAACGTGGCCAGCGCCGCCTTCAAGAAGCACAAAAACGGTCCGAATGAATTCAACCAAGAATCATGGTTCAATCCGGCGTACCGCCCGGCCGGTGTAATCAACGCAAGCGATCAGGGCATCTCTCTTGCCAATGCTTCCCTGGTGGACCAGAATGCCGAAGGCCTCACGCCCTACGGAAACGGCGCCAGTTGGCTGCGTCAATGGTCGCCCGGTTGCTTCGGAAATTGCTCCTTCGATCCCTACTACTTCAGCGGCGATTCGCCACTGATTGCGGGAGGAAAGCCAATTCCGCGCGTTACCGGCGGCATTACAGGTCCACTCTGGCTGTCTGAGGACATGAGCCTTCTCAAGAACTTCCAGATTCACGAGCAAACGAAATTCCAACTCAAAGCTGATTTCATCAATGCCTTCAACCGTCACCACCAGGCTATGGCCAATACCGCGCCTGGAGCAGTCACCGGTTCCAATGGCTTTGGCGTATCTGGAAACGGCGATATGTTGCAGCGCAGTATTCAGTTGACCGGGCGCGTTAACTTCTAACCTGCAGCCTCGGGGTGCTTCGGTTGCCGCCGGAGCATCCCGAATTCATTTGTGCACCCGCATGCAAGCAGTTCCTAAAATTGCCGGGCATCGACACGGACCGCTTGTTGCCGGCGCGGCTCAAACCATTGTTTTCTCTTTTTTCCTCATCACCATGCTGGCTGTTCCAGCGATCCCGTTGGCAGCTCAATCTCGGCCAGCGGATGCTTCGCAGAATACCGGCGCCGAGCTTTTGCAAGCCGGCAAATTCGATGCTGCGCGCGAGGCCTTCGAAGCGGTTCTGAGTGCGGATCCAGCCAATGCCCAAGCGCGGGATGGCGAAGTTGCCGCCAGCGAGCACCTGGCACTGCAAGCGCGTGCCCAAGGACAGGCCGACAAGGCCTTGCGCGCCTTGCTGCGCGCTCAGGAAGCAGCACCCAACCATCCCCGCCTGCTGTTTGACCTTGGGATCCAGGAGGAAGAAATGCACCTCTACCAGGACGCCGACCACACGCTGGCGACGTTGGAACAGCTTCAGCCTGGCAATCCGCAGGTGGCGTACGCGGTGGCGCATGTGAAGCTCGACCTGGGCCAGCTGGCTTCAGCGGAAGAAATGATGCTGGTGTATCTCAAATCCCAACCCAACGACGCGAGCGCCCACTACGGGTTGGGGCGCGTTTATCAGCTCGAACTCGAAGTGGGGAAGGCGCGCGACGAGTTTCAGCGTTCGGTAGAGCTGCAACCGGTGCAGACCGAAGCTTACTACCAATTGGGCGACATCGCTTTGGGCCAGGGTAACTTCGCCGAAGCGATCGCGGATTTCGCCAAAACTCTGGCCCGCGATCCCAGACACGGTGGGGCGCTTGCCGGAACAGGCCAGGCCTGGTTCAAGCAGAAGCAGTACGCGCAGGCCGAAGCATTTCTCGAACAAGCCATCATTGCCGCCCCCGACTATGAGAAAGGCCATTACTACCTCGGACTGACGTTCGCCCGCCTGGGACGCAGGGAAGATTCCGAACGCGAACTCGCGCTCGCTACCAAGCTTGCGGACGAGGCCAACAAGAAGGCCCGCAGTGGACTTCGCCTGAACACTCCGGAAGAACAGCCGGCGAAGGCGCAACTGTAGACCACTTCACTCGCTGTTCTTTTGTCCTCCAGACGAACAGTGCTAACCGATTCCAGTATTTGTCTCAATTTATCAAGTCTCGCTTCACCTAGGGAGTAATCTCATGCGCTCTTTCTGTCTGCCGGTTGCATTGGCCTTCATCCTTTCTCTCCCGCTCAGTGGCCAACAGCCCCAGGCCTTATCTTTGAGTGGCGACTATCCTGTCACGCACGACCCCTCGATCGCCTATGAGGGAAACACGTATTACGTCTTCGCCACGACATCGAATGCCGATGAGGGCCAGTTTCCGGTTCGCTGCTCGCACGATCTGAGGGACTGGAAGCTGTGCGGCCATATTTTCGACAAGATTCCCGCGTGGATTCACGAGGCAAGCCCGACCACCAAAGAACTATGGGCGCCCGACGTCTCCTTCTTTCAGAACAGATACCACCTTTACTACGCGTACTCGGCCTTTGGCGTGAACACCTCCGGCATCGCGCTGGCCACCAATGAGACCCTCGATCCGCAGAGCCCGAAATATCACTGGAAGGACGAAGGGCTGGTCCTGAAGTCCACGCAGGCGGACGACTTCAACGCGATCGATCCGAATATTGTGTTCGACGGAAAAGGCCAACCGTGGCTGAGTTTCGGCAGCTTTTGGAGCGGCATCAAGATGCGCCGCATCGATGCCGCAACCGGCAAGCCCTCGGCTGCGGATCCCAAATTGTACTCACTGGCCTCGCGTGTTCGGCCAGACAATCCGGAGCCTGCAAAGCCCGGATTGCCGGCAGACTGGCAGGCTATCGAGGCGCCGTTTATCGTGCGACACGGTGATTACTACTATCTGTTCGTTTCCTTCGATCTCTGCTGCCGCGGAACAAAAAGCACCTACCGAACCATGGTGGGCCGCGCGCGCCAGGTTACCGGCCCCTATCTGGATGTGGAGGGCAAACCGATGCTGGAGGGCGGCGGCACGCAACTGCTGCAACCCAACAGCCGCTGGATAGGTCCGGGTGGAGAATCTGTTCTGCAAAGGAGGGAAGGCGACATTCTCGTTTTCCACGCCTACGACGCCGTGACCGGCAGGCCCGCGCTGCAGATTTCAACCATCACCTGGGATGGCGGCTGGCCGCACGTTGCGCTGGGAACCAGCGGAGAATCGAAGTAGTGCCCGCGGCAATTGTGCGCGGCGCAGACTGGAGTTTTCCCGAACGGTGAAAGCCTCGCGTCTGTCCGACCTCGGAAATGAAACCCGCTCTACTCCCACTTGCGGGAGAAAGAAGAGATGTCCATGTTCTCCCTGACAAATCGACCAAGAATCACGGATTTTCGCCTCTGGCTAGCTTTGGGATGTGCAGCCCTGCTGGCTGGCTGCGGCGGAGGAGGCGGTGCCACGTCGACACCTGTCCAAACCACGGTGGCGACCCCGCTCATTTCCCCCGCTGGTGGATCGTTCACCTCGGCACAGTCAGTCACCATCACCGACAGCACTGCTGGCGCAAGCATTTACTACACCACCGACGGTAGCATGCCGACCTCCTCTTCAACGTTGTATAGCTCGGCGATCACAGTCAAGACCACCACCTCGGAGACGATCACCGCGATCGCATTCGCCAGCGGAGACACCAACAGCGCGGCAGCTACCGCGACGTTCACCCGCGTGGTAGATATGGGCGCCATGGTCAATGTCCAATATCCCGCGTCTGCCTCGCTCGATAGTTATCAGTTCCAGATCCAGAATGTTGCCAGCGGCATGGTGCTTGGCATCCAAGGACAAAGCCAGACTGCCGGCGCTATTGTCGTGCAGGAATCCAACACCAGCTCAGCCGACTCGATGTGGCACTTCATGCAGCAGGTTGACGCCACCGGCGACTATCGCGCAAACATTGAAAACTTGCTGACGCACCAGGTCATCGACGTTTCCAGTGTTCCACCGGCATACGGCGCGGTGCCCGCGGCGGCGATGGCTCCCGGGGCGCAGGCTGTGCAGTTCAGCAACACCGGTAACGACAACCAGAACTGGGTGCTCTATCAGCTGACCGACGGGAACTATCTTTTCAAGAATCATGCCAGCGGACTCTATCTTCAGGACGACAGCTCGAACCTAACTTCGTCGGCCACCATCGATCAAGGGGCGCGTGTCACCGGCAACGGTGTTGGTTGCACCTGCCAGGAATGGACGCTGGTCAATACCAACAATGCGCCCTATACGGCTCCGTTGGCAGTGCAAGGAACCGGAGTCTTCGTGCATGATCCCAATATGCTGCAAGATCAGAACCACGTGTATTGGCTCTATGGCACGCACCAGACCATCGCCTATTCCACCGACCTGACGACCTTCACCTACACGACCGGGACGACTCCTTACGGTTCGTGCGCAACCACACAATCCAGCGACGACTGGCTCACGATGGATAATCGCTGCGCCGATATCGGTCCCGACTTCTCCTCATGGAACGGTCTGCAAACGCCAAAGTCAGACAATAATGGTGGGAACACCGATCTGTGGGCGCCGGATGTGATGTACGTGAATGGAACTTACTACCAGTACTACGCGATTCCCGTGGAGCCGGACCCCGCTTCCGGATGCACTACCGCAGCCTGCCAGGGCGGCGAGGCGGTCATCGGCCTGGCCACCAGCACCACGCCGTATGGACCGTGGGCAGACAAGGGATGGGTGGTCGAGTCCTGGAGTAACGATTCAACGCCGCTGAGCGGCTTCGGATTCGTCAACACCACGACTTACAACGCCATCGACCCCGCACCGTTCATCGACGCGGAGGGGAACTGGTGGCTGGTCTTCGGTTCGTGGATGGACGGCACGCACATCGTGCAACTCGACCCCAATACCGGTCTCCGCCTTGCCTCCAACACGCAGATCTACGACATTGCCCACCGTTGGTGGGGCGAAGAAGGCCCTCTCATCTATCCGCAAGCGGTCAACGGCACGCAGTATTACTACTACTTCGCGCCGATCAATCCGTGTTGCAGCGCTACCAGCCCCTACCGCATAATCTACGGCCGCTCCACCAGCCCCACGGGGCCATTCGTGGATCGCGGCGGCGTGCCTCTATATAACGCGAGCGGCGGCGGCGGTGGCACCATCCTGATGAGCTCGCACGGCCGCTACGTCGGACCGGGCGGACAGAGCGTCTTCACCGATACCGGCGCGGACGGCAGCAAGAGCCTGCCCACGCTGGTGTACCACTATTACGACGGGAACAACAATGGAACCCCCACTCTGGGCATCAACCGCATCCAGTTCACTTCGGACGGATGGCCCTACGTGGAGTAAAGAATTTTTGGGTTTACATCAGCACTTATACCGCTATGCAAAGTGGCTCTTTCCTAAGGTAGAGAGCCACAATTGCGTGGAACTGGATTTGAGGGAAACTCCGAAAACGTGATTGACCGGCTCGATCACCGCTTCAGGTTTTGCGCCAACCGCTGCGCAAGTTCGGATTGGCCGTTGCGGTTCAGCAAATCAACAAGATCTCTCATCACTGCGGGCGCATCTTTGGCGTACGCCGCCACGGTTTCTGCGGCCAGATTGCCGCTGGCAACCTTGCCAAGATGGAAGTAGGAATCGCAGAGCAGGTAGAGCAGGCGTGGGGTTGTGGTTCTGGAGTCGCTCAGCAGTTCCGCCGCTTCCGCCCATTGTTGCTGGCGGTAACGAACCTCGCCGAGTTCAGCCATGGCTAGGGTGTGATGGGGAAAGAGCGAGAGCTCCGCTTGAAATCCCTCTTCGGCGTTCTTCAGATCGTCCTGCAAGAGAGCTAACTCTCCAAGATAGGCATGCGCATCCGGAGATCTTGGATCGAGCTTCAGAGCGTGCTGAAGCAGCCGCCGCGCATCGTCGAAGCGGTGCATGGACAGATAGATCGAGGCCAATATCGTATCTCCGCGGCCGGGGGATGCGGCGTTCCCTTGGTCTTCCGCTTCTACCAGCCGCATCGCCTCGTCTTCGCGGTTGTCGAGGAGCAACTGGACAACGTGGTCGAGGATCGCCTGCTCGCGCTGCAACTGGTCTTTGGGCGGGATAAAGGAATTCTGCCGCAGCATCGCGCTGTGCAGTTCCGCCTCATGTTTGGCCTCGACTGGTCGCCCCAACCCGCTCAGAGCTCGGGAGAGGAAGAAGTGCGCGTTGACCTGCGCGGGGTCGAGTTGCAAAACGAGCTCCAATGCATCCACTGCCGCCTGGTAATCCTTTAGCTCCAAATCGCATTGCCCGAGCCCGAGCAGGGACGAAACGTCGTCTGGCTGGGCAGTGACAATGCGCTCGAAGATCGCCTTGGCATCCTGGGGCAGAGAGAGCGATTCTTTCGTTTTGGCGAGAACGCGCAAGGCATCCAGATCGGTGGGCTGGCTCTCGGCAGCACGCGTGGCGAAGCGATCGGCGGTGGGAAGGTCCGAATTTCGAAAGCTTGCAACGGCAATGTCGAAATCGATTCGCTTCAGATTCGGGTCTGCCTTCTGGGCCTTCAGGAGCCACTGCTCCGCCGCCGCGTTGTCTCCGGAATTGGCCAGAAACTCGCCATACTTCTGACCCACCAACGGGTTGTCCGGCTCAAGCGCAAGGCACTTTCGAATGGTCTCAATGGCAAGAGCTTCGTTGTGTTTTGCGTGATAGGCCAGGGCTAGATAATAGAGCGCCTGGGCATTGCCGGGAGCGACCTTCATTCCGCGCAGCAGGAGGTCGATGGCTTGATCGGCATCTCCGGCCGAGAGCGAGACCAAGCCCACCTGGAAGAGCAGTGCGGAATCCTGCGGCGCAAGCTGCAGTGCCTTTCGATAGACGAGAGATGCCTGTTGCGCGCGCCCACTCTGTTCCAGCAGCATGCCTTGTACCTTGAGTGCCGGCACGCTGTCCGGGTGCTCTCTCAGTAGCGCGTCGAGAAGAGACTGAGCCTGCTCCGCATCTCCCTGTTCAGACAGAACGACAACTCGATCCAGTTGTGCCATTGGGACAACGACGGCTTGAGTCGACTGAGCAGCATAGATTGTAGCGGCGCAAAAGAGGCGGGCAGCAAGAAGCATCCATAGGTAAAAGGAAGTAACAGCGGCAACGACAGACGCTTTCCAATCAACAATCCTTGCCAATGCGCACTTTGCCAATGCGCAGCGCAGTCTGAGCACGCGAGGATCTTGTCGATCAGGTGAATGGATAATGTGCACAGGAGGATCTTCATTCACATTGTAGAGACTCGCGGAACAAATCGTAAACAGAGCGTCTGCCGCCATGCCGATGTCTCGATTTTACGATTTCGATATCCACCGTTCAACTCGATTCGTTAACTCATTTTCCTTCAGAGCCACCATCCGATTCCGGGGAAATCGCTGGAGAACCTGCTTCAAGCCCCATTCCGCCGGTGCTTTCGACATCGCTTCGCAACCCGTTCGACGAAAAGTGCCCTTGAAGTGGAGCATGTCGCGTTTCCGGCTCGGCGCATCTTGACACTGACCGAGGGCATGAGAAAATACCCTCAGAGCGGCGCGGCATGCCGCACTCAGGGCCATCCATTCATAGCTGTTTACGGCCCCGGGGCCAACTGGTGAGCCGCGACCAAAGCATTGGGTTCTTCTGCTTGTCATCGCCGATGTTCAATTCCGCTCAAAACTTGAGAGAAGCTTCGTGAACGTTCGAACCGGAAGGAACAAGCGATGCCAAGAACTTCCCAAAAGGGACTTACGGACCGCTCCGAAGCGACACGGGACCAGATTCTCCAGGCTGCGGCTCATGAATTCAGTCAGCGTGGATTGAGCGATGCCCGCGTCGAGTCGATTGCATCTTGGGCCAAGGTCAACTTGGCACTCATCTATTACTACTTTTCCAACAAGCAGGGCCTCTACCGAGCAGTGATTGAGGAATCCGCCCGGGTTTTCATCGAGCGAGGTTTGGAGGTCCTCACTGCCCCCGGCAGTGCGGGAGAGCGGCTGCTGCACCTTGCCCTGGCCAACTTCAACCGGCAGCTTTTGCAATTCAAGCATGAAGCGGTGATGCAGCGCGAAGTGCAACGAGACGTGGAGACGTTAAGAAGGGTTGCAGTCGACATTGGTAGGCCGCTCTCGGACAAACTCCAGGAGGTTGTTCGGGAGGGGGTTGAATCGGGAGAGATTTGCGATTTGGATTGGATGCTGGTCGTGCATCTGCTGTTTGGCACGACCGCTTCCTACTTCAGGCTCGGTCCGTTTCTCCGCACCATGTCTGGCAAAGTTCCCATGGACGCCGAGTTTCTTGCTTTCCGCCGTAAGTCGATCTTGCATGTTCTAGGGAAGGTCCTGTTTGTCGACTCTTCGCACGGCGCACTATTGGCGGAGCAGGCGCTGGTCTCTTGTCCGATGACTTCACCCGACCAGTATTTGGAATGGATGAGCACCCTTTGACCTACGCGCCGGTCAGTCAGCCAGTGAATTGGGGCCGATTCGGCGACGGAGCGCTCATGTAGTGCTCCCAGGTGTCCAGTTGCGGACACCTGACACTCCAATACTAAAAAACGCCAACCGGCTCTTGCCGCGCCGCTCGGGTGGGTGCGAGTGACGCGCGTTATCTATTTAGTTTGTTGAACCTGCCTTGCATCCGCCTCTTGCAGAGTTGTTGTTTTATAGGAAGAATTCAGGCCTTTGCGCCCTTGCCACATCGGAGTGCCATCCGTCACATTTAAATTATCTTCGCGGGCAAATTTAAGGCGACAGAAACGCGTGCTGGGTCATTTAGACCCCCTGTGTCCAGAAGCGTTTACGGCCCCTTTTTTAAAAAAACACAGAAACAGATAGCCCGGGTCTCTCCGCGCGCCTAGTGACAACCCTAGTAACGCCCCGCAAACCGACGCCGATATGCAAGGTAGGTTAATACCGAGAGACCCTGAACAATCTGCTGTCACGACAGCTGGAGTGGCCTGTTAGATAGGTCGCTAAAGCGGCGCGGATTCTTGCGCCTTGTAAGGGACCCGGGGATTTTTTGCACTCACCGGGTGAACTGCGCTCGGCAATTCAGCGAAGGAGAAACACAATGAATCGAATCTTAGTCGGCGCCATGGCGCTGATCTTGGGGGCAATACCTGCGTCCGCGCAAAGCCTGGAAGATTTGAACATCCAGATCCACGGCTACGCTACGCAAGGGTTTCTTTACACCAATCAGAACAACATGCTCACCACCAATTCGAGCAACGGTAGCCCGTCATGGAGTGAGGCTGTTGTAAATGTCGGCGCTCAACCGACTCCGAAGCTGCGTGTGGGAGTGCAGGCACGCTACTTTCTGCTGGGCAACTACGGCAATGCCATCACACTGGACTGGGCTGCGGCCGATTACAAGGCCAGTGACAAATTCGGCGTCCGTTTCGGCAAGGTCAAAATCCCTTCCGGCCTTTTGAACGAGACTCAGGACATCGATCCATCGTACATGTGGTCACTTCTACCGCAAAGCGTCTATCCAATTTCGAGCCGCAACTCAGCGCTGGCAGAGTATGGGGGCGTTGTTTATGGCACCCTCAAGCTAGGTTCCAAACTCGGCAAGCTCGAATACCGTGGGTGGGGCGGCGAAATCGCAGTCGGCCCTAACGATGGCTATTGGATTAACTTCAAAGAAGAAGGTATCGCCCTGACCAATGGCCTCAATGGCGTGGACACCGGCACTGCCCTTCATTGGAAAACCCCCGTATCTGGTCTTATGCTGGGTGCATCCTTCTCCAGATTGAATAAATCGACCTCCCCTTTCACGGATACGTACGTAGTACCCGGAGGCCCGAGCAAAGGCGTAACGATCACAACACCTGGATCACTGGTCTTGAATCCCATCAACGAACCCCAGTTCTTTGGCCGCTATGAAAAGGATCGCTTTATGTTCGCCGCCGAATACGAGCGCTCGGACGGAAGTCTGCTCCTGAATGGCCTTTCGCCATTACCGGATAGATTCGATTCGCGGCCGTGGTATGCGATGACCAGCTATAAGGTGACAGGCAAGCTGACCGCCGGCGTCTATGGAACTCAGGACGTCAATCATCAGGATGCTCAGGGGCCGGCGCGTTATTTCAAAGACTGGGCCATCTCCGGGCGTTTTGACTTCAACCAGTACATCTATGCCAAGGCCGAGCAGCATTTCATCGACGGCACCGCTGTTGGGTTTGACGCGGCAATGAATCCTACCGGCATCAAGCCAACCACCAAGCTCACTATTTTGAAAATGGGCGTGAGCTTCTAAAGCGGACGAAAGGAGAAACTGAAATGAAAAAGTTGCTAGTTGCATTGTTGCTCGTTGCATCCGCGTCAATCTTCGTCGTCCAAGCCAAGGCCCAGGTGGTAGTGATTGCCAATCCCAGTGTCAAAGCTACCGCGGTGTCGAAGAACGATCTCAAGGATGTGTTTACTGGCGCGTCGACGTCTCTCGGAGGCAGCAACGTTGTGCCGATCTTGTTGAAGGCGGGCACCGCCCACGAAGAGTTCCTGCAGGCCTACATCGGCAAGAACGATACCGCTTACCGGGCCGGATGGCGCAGTCTTGTCTTCTCTGGTCAGGCCACCATGCCCAAGAGTCTGGATGGTGATGCAGCGGTCGTCGAGTTTGTCGCCCACAACGCAGGAGCCGTCGGTTACATCGGCAAGGCAACACCCCATGAGGGCGTGAAAGTCCTCCAAATCAAGTAGGGGCGTATCACGCATCGCGCGTTCCTGCACGGGACGCGCGATGCCAACATCGCCGACTGGATTGGCTACGTGCCCCAGGCAAAGGCGCAAGAATCTCGAGTTGGAAGGAACCACGATGTTTGGACAGATGAAGATTAAAACGAGAATCCTGGGCATCCTGGCTGTCCTTGCGGGCGGCTACCTGCTGTTATTGGGGATGGTGCAGCTTTCGTCCACCGTAACGCACAGCCGGATGTCCGAGATATCTACCTCATTGTTTCCAGCGGCGCTAAGTATGCAGCACTCGCAGGCAACCTTCGAGCGGATGAAGAAGCATTACAGCGACGCCGTTGTGCTGCAGGACTCAGGTTCTCTCAAGGCCGCGGGAGTGGATGCGGAGGATTGTGCGGCATCACTGGGAATGGTGAAAACCGCGCTAGCTTCTTCACCAGAGTTGGAGAAGCAGGCGGACGAGTTGCTGGCCCAGTTCGCCTCGATCCGCTCACGCGACCATGACACGTATGCGGCGATATTGGGAGCCACGGGCGGGCCCACCGATGACATGATGGCCCAGGTTGGCGCATTGGGCAAAGATAACAAGGCGTTGACCGACGCCATGGCCGCATTTGACAAGGCGATTTCGGCGGATTTCCAGAAGCAGCTGGATACGGTGGATGCGTGGTCGGTGCGAAGCCGGGTAACTGGGCTGGTCATGCTTGTGTTTGTCGTGTTGGTTTGCGGGGCTGCGTGGTGGGTGATTCAATCCAAGGTTGTGCTGCCTCTGCACGCGCTGGCAGGACGGCTTCAAGACATCGCCGAGGGAGATGGCGATCTTACACGTCGCATCGATGTGACGGGCCGCAACGAGATTGACGAGGTTGCCATATGGTTTAACGTGTTCATCGGGCGCATGGAGGACATTGTCCGGCGCGTGGCCGAGCACGCGACCACTCTGGGCCAGTCCGCCACGGAACTCGCCGCCACGGCGCGCGACACGGCGGATCAGGCCAGACAGCAGCAACAGCAGGCAGCTCGGATCACCTCTACCATGGCCGAGATGTCTTCGGCGGTGCATGAGATCAGCGAGACTACCCAGCATGCGGCAGTGGATGCTCGGAAAGCGGAGGAAAGTGCCCACTCCGGCGGTCTGACCGTGCAGACGACGGTAACAGCGATCGGGCAGTTGCTCACCGCGAATCAGGAGACTTCGACGAAAATCGAGGAACTGGGCCGGTCCAGCGACGCAATTGGCAAGATCGTCAATGTAATCAACGAAATTGCCGGCCAGACCAATCTGCTTGCCCTGAACGCCTCGATCGAGGCAGCACGAGCCGGAGAACATGGGCGAGGATTTGCGGTGGTTGCCGGCGAGGTCCGGCGGCTGGCGGAGCGCACCAGTACCGCCACCAAAGAAATCGACGAAACTGTACGGGCAATCCAGCAGGGCACGGCACAGGCAGTCGAGGCCATGCGCACGAGCATGAGTCATGTGGAAACCGGAGTGCAGTCCGCGCGCTCGGCGGGCGAAGCTTTGACCAGCATCATTCACGGGTCGGAGTCGGTGCAGCAGATGGTGACCCAGATCGCCGCGGCCGCGACGGAGCAGTCCTATTCTACGCAATCGGTTACCGAAAGCGTGAACGATATTGCCTCCATCATCGAGCACACGGCAACCAGTTCACAGCAATCGGTGACTGCTTGCCAGCAACTGGCGTTACTGGCAAACGAACTGACCGGCCTGGTGGGCGCGTTCAAGGTGGGGCAAGGCGAGTTAGACAATCGGGCCTCTAGCAGTTCGGCGAGCATGGTGGGCTCTCCAAGAGGCCCCAGGGACCGATACCGCACAGCAGCGTAGTCCTGCAACAGAATACAAACAGAAAGGCCGTGGAGACGTTGGCTCCACGGCCTTCTTCCTGCCTTAATTGCGGCTGCTTGCACTAAGCGCGGGGTTCTTCTCACCGCTCCCCGAAAAATGCAGCTCAACTTCCCGGATCGTCCAGATGATCGAAGGAGGACGTGCGCCTGCGGTGTCGATGATATCAAGCTTTTCTATACCGGCAAATGTCCAGATTTATAAGCCTTTGCAAGACAGGGTCAAGCGGTGGTTCGCCGTTGGCTGTGTCGATTGCAAAGAATAGGGCATGAATGCAGGGTAGATGTGGGTGGCAACTCACCGGTATCGAACCTATAATCATGATCGGAGCGCAACTTGTGGGTAACTGAAAAAATGACCACAGAAGTTCGCCTCTCTTTCATCGACGTCGAATAAGGTGTCGGACACTTAAAAAAGTAGCCGGCCCCTGTCCGGAGCCGGCCTAGGAGATATCCGGCTGGCTCTTATTTGACAGTTAGCATTACGTTGGCTGTATGTAACAGTGAACCGGAAGCTGCGGTCATGGTCACCGTGTAGGATTGCGACGTTGTTGCCGATGTGGGGGTATTTGCTCCGCATCCGCTTAGCCCGGATGCAACGGCAAACCCGAATGCAAACACCAGAAGCGCCGCCACAGTGGTCAACTTCTTGCCTGCGCGGCGCAATCTACCTGCAATCGGCAAGAGGACGATTGCCAGGAAAGCAGTTGGCAAACTCATGCCGAACTGCTTCTCCTGATGGCCATTCGCCGCTGAGGCAGCAGAAGTCTGGATGGAAAGCACCACATTCGTAGAGGGCAATCCGGCTGCCACAACCGAAGGTGTGATTGAGGCCGTTGCTCCAGCGGGCAAACCGCTGACGCTCAGCGTTACCTGATCAGGCAGTGTTCCGCTGGAGGGACTCACGGAAAATGTGTAGGTGGCGGTTTGGCCGGCGCTTACCGTTTCGGAGGACGCGCCCGACCCAATGCTTACGGCAAAATCTACAACCAACTGCGTTAGCGCAGCGCTAGTAGAAGCCTTGAAAGTTGCGTCTCCACCGTAACCAACCGTAATCGTATGCGAACCGGCAGACAGGCCTGAAGTTGAGAATGTGGCCGCTCCTCCAACGAGAGTCGCCGTACCGAGCGGCGTTGCGCCGTCCATGAAGGTAACCGTCCCCGTCGGCGTGCCAATCGGAGAATACACGACCGTCGTCAAGGTAACTACATTCTGCAAAAAGACAGGGTTGGCGCTGGAGACATTGTTGATTGCTGGCGTCGCCTGAGTTACCGTGACGATCGCTTCCACTGTCGGTGCGGCCGTATAGTTTGCATCTCCATCCTGGTTCGCAGCTATGACGACTGTTCCAAGTCCAGTTATCGTCAATTGGTTGCCGGTGATTGCTCCGGGTCCCGAGATCAAACTGAAAGTGACGGGGAGACCGGAGTTCGCAGTGGCGTTCAGTGCAATTGGTCCAACTCCGAGCGCAACTGGTGAAGTTGGCTGTGTAAAGGTGATTGTCTGGCTTCCCATGGCTATGCCGGATAAGGAGACGCTTTGCGCTACGCCGGGTGGTAAGGGGGAATTCCAATTGTTATCCGTAATTACCAGCGATCCACTGCTGGAACCATTTGAGCCCGGAATGAAACTGACTGCATAAGTACACGACGCGCCAGCGGCCAATTGAACAGCGGAGGGAGACGAGCTAGTTAGCAGTGGGCATGTGCTGCTGGCGCTCAGGGTGAAATCACTCGAGATACTTGGGTTGGTTCCCACAGATGCGATGGGGAAGATCAGGGGGGCATTTCCGCTGTTGGTCATCGTGAACTTCTGCGGGCTGTCGGGGCTGGCCACACCTACCACGGTTGAGGCAAAGGTCAGGTAGGGGGGATCGGTGAGATCCTCTTGCAGGATCACATTATCGGAGGCGTCTGCAATGAAGATATTGCCCGTTCCGTCTGGTGCCACCTCAGACGAAAAAGTGAAGCCGCTGCCCAGCGTCTCAATTACCGTATAACCGCCTGCCGCAAGAACCTCCTTTACCGCATTGTTTCCGGTATCGACGACAAGCACGTTCCCTGTCTGGTCCACCGTAACTGCAGTGGGCGCGCTGAATCCTTTGCCAATAGCAATGATCGTGGGTGATGCAGCGATTGCGCCATTCTGGGCCAGAATCTCTTTTACAGCGTTGTTTCCAGTATCGGCGACAAATATGTTCCCACCCCCATCCACAGCTACACCCTCGGGTTGATTGAATCCGCTGCCGATTGTCGTTACGACAGTATAGCTGTCTTTCAACGACATTCTCTTGACCGCATTGTTACCGGTATCTGCGACGAAGACGTCCAGATTTCCATCGACAGCGACTCCCATGGGAGAGCTGAAGCCGGTTCCCACCCAGTTTGACCAACCAGGGGAGAATGTGATTTGCGGTCCAGAGCCGGTCCCATAGATAGATGCGTTCGCGATTGGCGCACCCGAGGAATTCTGCAGTTGCACTGCTCCGTATCGCGGCCCTGCGTACATCGGGCCAAAAAGAACATCGACTGTGCATTGATCCCCTGGGTTGTAGTTATTGGTGGTCCCATTTGTCGTGCAACTTCCCGAAGCCGCGTCGATGTAGTCTTGGCCGAACGCTCCCTTGTAGAGAACTGCCGGCGCTCCAATTGTTCCGCCCGTGTCGAAAGTGAACAGGAGCGTTGAGACCCGCCCATTTGTTTGGACGGGGACCGTTCCGAAGTTCACACCCGCCAGTTGGATTTCCATCACCGAGGGGTTTGTTGGGTCGGCTACGAAGATGTCTCCACTGCTGTCCACTGAGACCGCAGATGGCGAAACGTACCCGGTGCCAACTTGGTTCACCGCCTGACTGCCACTGGCAGGAATCTCGAATACTGCGGACGCGCCGGGATCGGTAATAAAGATGTCTCCTTGACGGTTCACCGCGACGCCAGAGGGGTGGACGAAACCGCTGCCGAGTGTGTGCACCGCGGTGTACCCGTCTACACTCTGTAGCTCGTCAATCCTGCTGCTGCTCTGATCCGCAACAAACACGTCGCCGCTCTGATCCACTGCAACACCTGTAGGCTGGCCGAAGCCGTTCCCGATCGCAATGGAATTGTTATAGCCCCACGCAACCGGGAGCTCATACACCTGCGCCGCGCCCAGATCCGCGATGAAGAGGTTTTCGGATCGGTCCACCGCCACGCCGGTGGGAGAGGCAAAAGTTTGTTTTAAGGCCGTCACGGAACGGTAACCACCCACTGCCAGAATCTCGTAGACTGCCCCGGTGACGCTATCGGTGACAAAAACATTCGCGCTGCCATCCAGTGCCAACGCATATGGAGACACAAAGGCTGAACTCAGAGTCGTTACAGTCGGAGATGCGGGAATGCTTCCGTTTACCGCCAGCATCTCATATACCGAATGGCTTAAGGTGTCGGCAACAAACACGTTCCCGCTCCCATCCACAGCGATCCCCTGGGGCGCCCCGAAGGCGCCCCCAAGCTCTATCTGAGAACCGCTGAAATGTGCAGTCTGAGCAACCACGCGGAGGCCGGCACAACTCGCAAGAGCGGAAATGCAGGCGAAAACGAATGCCGTTCTCCCGGCAAAGCTGCTTCTACTCCCGCTGCGGTAGAGAAATCGCAAAAAATTCGCGATGAACAAGCGGCGCGCTACGCGATTGATCGAGTATCTCATCACTCCGAACTCCAGGACTTCAACACCATTTTTGTGAAGGGAAGGTTTCGCCCAAACTCACGCTCAAGACCCAATCGGAAGGGCGGAAAGCGGTGTCGCTCCGGCAAGAGTTGTGGAATAATCTATCGGTTTTCATAATTCACATGCGAATGACCCGGACATCAGAATACGGAACTCTTGGTCCTGCGGATCTCGGTGTGCTCCATTCTCGTCACAGTCGTTGTAGCTTGGTAGTGTCGAGATCGGTTGAATCAATTCACAGGGTCCCTATTGTGAGGGCGAAGAACAGTTTCATCCTGCTTCTTTGGTTTTCCATGAACAGGCATCTTGGCGCAGCTCAATGGGCAACGCATTCATGCGGCGTCCACCTTGCAACAAACTGACTCGGACACAGAGACTGGGTTTCGCTCTAGCCGGTTGTCGATGGCCTGCGCGCGAACTCTCATTACACGTTGTTCGAATATTCGCAGCCAAACTGGCAGCCGCGACCGCAACAGTGAGAAAGCGATGGCAGCCATTTTGTTGCCGAGGCTATTTCAATCGGTGAACCAGTGACAGACAGCAGGATGCCAGAAGCACCGATCGGCCAGAACCCAAACTCAATTGTCAAATGTAAGCTAAACGAAATCGGGGGAAGGCCGATATAAGCTTCAGTGTCCGAATTGGAACGGTTCAACCAAAACGGAACAATTCAGCAAACAAGTTGTGTACGGCATCTTGAATCGGTGACAGCCCTCCGGCAGATTGAACAGAGCGGGAACCTAGGCTACCGGCCCAAGAGGACTGATGACCGCCAAATAGGATGCTATTGAGGCCATCCGAAATGCTGCATTTAGTGTCGATAACCCGTGAAGCCGAAGCAAGCAGTTTCGCACAGCCTGCGTCTTCTCGACATGGAGGTAACGTGAGCACAGCCATTGCATTCAATTGGCTCCATGCGAAGCATGATTACTCGGAATCCTCCCACCAAGCGGGAGGCAATCATTTAATTGCACCACCGCGTCATGAGGTCTTTTTCGTCTCATTTATGGCACATCCTATTGCGGCTTTAGCTGAAGACCGGCATTGCAGCCTTCCGCTACGTCAGGAAGGGGTCCGTTTCATCTGCGGGGTCCTATTGGCCGTTGCCTTGTGCTTGCCACTTTGGGTATTGGCGGTCTGGACACTCGTCCACAGTTTCTAGCGGTTAACTTCAGAGAGGCAATGCGCCTGCATTCTTCGTGTGAGTCAAGTTCATTTCTAGATGCTCGTCCCGGAAAAACCAAATACCCGAGGGGTATGACGTCAGTTTAATCCCAAATCAAATTCCCCAATTGCGTCAATTCAGGTGTTCCGGCTGGTACGATTTCTCGGAGGATGAAACGATGCGAAACGTGGCGATCCTGCCTCCGGGCCACAAACATGACATGATCGTCACACCAATTAATTGCAGGTCGCTTCGGAAGCTTGCCCTGTTCATATATCGCGTATCGATGCGGTCTTTCAGAGGCATGATTTTAGCGTAATAGAATTCATCCTGTTCGGAGGGATGAACGCGCGACAATATCTGTTCTTCGCTGCGAAAGGCGATGGTTGCAGGTCCCGTGATTCCGGGGCGATATGGCATGTTGGTGATGCCGTGATATTGAGGGAGCTTAGGCCTAGGTCCAACCATACTCATATCCCCTAACAGAATGTTAAAAAGCTGGGGAAGTTCGTCGAGTTTCAGCTTGCGGAGCCAGCGCCCAATGCCTGTAATTCGATTGTCACGGTCCCTGGTTAGGCCGGGACCGGGAGTATCACTGGAGACAGCTGCCATGGTCCGGAACTTGTAAATGCGAAACAGGCGCCCTCTTTGGCCTACTCGATGCTGTACAAACAGCGCCGGACCCGGCGAGGTAAGACGAACACATATTGCAATTATCAACATTAGCGGAGAGACAATTGCCAGGAGGACCGATGCGATCATGCAGTCGACCATCCGCTTTATGTGAGACACGCTCCAACTGCTGGCGGTAGGGGCGCTGGAACGCACGTTTGGCGCTCGAAGCTCTTCAAGAACAGAGGAGAGCGCGGCTGAGGGAAGCGGTGGCGCTAACATCTCGCCTAGTTCTGGTTCTTGGCTAAGAGTTGGCACTGTTTCTTACCTCCCATTTGAAATGGTCATGCTATCTAGTGAAAACGTGGTTTCGCTGATGCCACAATGAGCGGCTCATGGATCTGCCCGGTGTGTGAAACCTTCCTGGTGTCAGGTCGACAAGTGTTTTGTCTAGCTTAAGGAGGAAACGATCGAAATGGTCTCTGCGCAAGAATCGGTTAAGGGTCTCATTTTGAGTGCTGCTTGAGATTTGGTTCCATTGGATACAGATTTCGATCTCCTCAATGAGTGACCGGTAAAAGCCTCGCCTTCAGGCAAATGCTCTGTTGTTAGAGTCCCAGTTCAAAGTTTCCGATTTAGATTTCGCTCGACGCCTCATTCCTCTTGATCCGCAAACCAATATGGTGCAACAGGCGAAGCCACTGGTTCGTGAGCGCGCGGCCGCCTACGATTTTGAATCCCAGAACCTTGATACTCGGCGAGAAGATGCCCATGCGAGGCATTTCCCAGTTTGGCAATCGGTTGAGATGTGGTTCAACGGCGTAGCCGCTGGTCAAGCCGAACTGTTGGCAGATCTTGATAGTCGCCCGATCGTAATCGCCCCCTGGGTACGCAATCGAATCGCATGGTCTACCCGTTACGTTTTCGATCCAGGCTTTGTTTGCGCCGATTTGATGGGCTACCTCAGACGGTTCGCATTTTGTGAGCAATGGGTGGTCGAGGGTATGGGAACCGATTGTGAACAGCGGATCCGCAGCGAGTTGTTGGACTTGCTCTGATGTCATGCCCCCACATTCCGATTCAATCTCGCGTGAACTTGCAAAGTCAGAGAGCGGAGGCAACTCGCTTTCAATTGCCTGATACATGGCAGCAGGATGGGGCTTGATCGAGAGCAAATGATCCCGTAGCCGTCTCATGGTTGCTACGCGTTTGCTGGCGGTCATATCAATAAACTCGCCGCGAAATGTGAACCCATTGCCCTTGAAGTGCTGTTGGAGGCAGCGCAGATAGGCGAACCAAAGATACTTGCCCGGCTCGCAGTGCCGAGAACTGACGAAGAACACCGCAGGAACTGCGTGGCGGTGCAGAATCGGGGCCGCGACTTCGAAGTTGTTACGGAACCCGTCGTCGAAGGTAATCAAAACTCGGTGGATGCCAAATGGTGATCGCTTTACTGCCTGGTCTTCGGGATGAATTGGGATGAAGTATTTCTTGAGGAATACGATCTGTTGCTCAAAGTGAGCGGCATCCATCGAACCAGCGTTCGGCGCAACGCGCGGTACTCCGTGATACATGAGAATCGACGAAGGTCTAGGAGTGACGGCCCGAGATAGACGAATTCCCAGTGCGCCCGACAGCGACGTCATTTCTTCTCCACAGCGCAAATGAGAGTGCCTTCTTCGTTCAAGGCCATGTGCTCTTGCTTGTAAACACGGCTCGCGCCGATCACCTATTTTTGACGTTTTCTATCGGGAAGGTATTTGGCAACATTGATTCCGTTATTTTGCCGGGATTCCGCCATGCATAGTGGAAGTACGAGCACCGTCGCGGCTCACAGCCAACTGCTCTGTGGATGTGTCGGCATAAACGCTGCTTTCACTTTCTGATTCTGAAACCGTAACGGATGTGTTTACGCCCGAGGCTTCAACGATCTGCATTTTCCTCTGTGAATGGTACAGAATGACACTGCTTATGCTTGCATTCACAGTGTCCTGTGGCCTGGACCCGAGGTAGAGTGGCGGCGTGTCCTTGGAATAGATGTAGCCGTTTGTGATGCTGAGCTGACCAACGTGCAGCTGTGACGCGGACTGTTGTGTCTTGATCAGGCGCTGGGACTCGAAGATCTCACTATAGATCTCGGAAAGAAACAATCCAAGGATTGTGCCCGACACGAGGCGAATTCCTGCATCTTTGTTCGCTTCCATCTGGGTTCCGTCAGAGATCGAGAAGCCTTGCAACCGGCCGCTCCCAAGGTCGAAGTTGAGCCCGATGCGATTGGTGTTGATAAGGCCGCCGCGTATATTCCAAGCATTCAGAGCATCCCCATGGAAGTTGTAGCCGATGTCATTCTCTGTGACGATGCTGTCAATCGCGCGATCACTCCAGCAATTCTCTGCAACATCAACGGCGGAACCGTGGATGCCCGAAATCCAGACCTCACGAATGATCCCCTGGCGCGCGTTATTCAGCATCAGACCCGCGATGGGCAGCTTTCCAGGGCTTGGATTAACGGTAAGCTTTTCAACATGCCACCCCCAAAGCGGATGCCCCGGGCTCCCGACACGAATGGATGATTGGTTCCCCAAACGAATGACAGAGGTTGTTCCCGTTCCCTCGACGCGGACATTGCTGCCAACAAGATCGATGGTAACTCCGTCGGCGAGAGTGAGAGTTGTGCTTGAGCCGAGGAGCAAAACAGTACCTGGTTTGACAAGCGTGATGGTGTGGGCGACCGTCTGCGTCCCCGTGAGACCGCGCGCATCGGCGATGCCGCCTGAAGGTAGATGATCCAGACAAGCCTGAATCTTTTGCCCTGCATCGTTCCCGTTCTCTCGGGAACAGTCCACCTCACTACCTGCAGTTGCGGTGGATGCGGAGAGGACTGCGTTACGATCGGACCCCGGTGTGAGCCAAGGTGTAATGGCTGCAGTGAGTACGAAAAGAAGCAGCCGTCTTGTATTCATAATTCGTCGTCCTTCTGCGGAAGCGAAGCCCTGGCGCGTAAGCGGAATTACGGGATCAATTGCCTCGAAGGGGGACCAGTTCTCCCACCTGAGTGGAGCGGCAGACCGTCTTGAGGATTTGTTCCAGCTTTGCTCCCAGGGTCTCCATGTCATGGCGACCTTCAAGATATGCACGACCACGCATCCCCATCTGCTCAGCCTGCTCCGGCGTAAGCGACGCCATCAGCTTAAGGGCTTCCGCCAATGCCGCAGGATCATCCGCAGGCACTGTTAGACCACATTTAGATTCGTTGATCGGATTGTTCGATAAGTTATTCGCCAGGAGCACCGGCCGCGCCGCGGCCATGTAGTGGTACAGCTTGTTGGGACTGATTCCATGGGTATAGACCTCGGCGCCGCTGAGAATCAGAAGGAGTACATTCGCCTTCGCCAGCAGGGCGGGGACCTTCGACTTGGGGACTTGCTCGCCGAATTCGACTACCGACAAGTGTTCGTTCCTGACGCGTTCCTGGAGGCGCGGTTTCTGAGGCCCATTTCCAACCAAGCGAATTCTGATGCGGTTTGCCCAACCATCCTTATCGAGAAGCGCACCAGCGTCGAGCAGCGCATCCAGAGAGTTTGCTGTTCCATGCGCTCCCGCGTAGAGAGCGACAAAGGGACGATCGGGGTTGAGAGTACCGAGTGGCTCAAAAGGCTGGAGCTTGACTCCATTGGGCAGCCAGGAAATCGTGTCGGGGTTCGCTCCACGCGCCACAACGTGTTTTCGCACATCTGGGAGGAGGCTCACGATATGGTCGGCTCGGCGATAGAGGTAATGCTCCAAGACCTCCAATAACTTGACCACTGGATGCGAGGGAGATACATTTCCCAGGTCAACCAGCGATTGGGGCCAAACATCTCGCACTTCCAGCACGAAGGGAACTTTGTACCTGCGAGCCAGTCGCTCTGCTCCAAATGCCGCAAACATTGTAGGTGACGATCCAATGACGATATCCGGGCGCGGTCTGCGAAACATTTCCTTCCGCCACCACAAGCTGCAGGCAAAATGTAACATATTGACGACACGGTTGAATCCGTTCTTATGGTAAGGAGGCGTCCGTATCCAAAGGAAGTCGATGTCGTCAATCGACTCGACACGCCAGTTCTCGCCATCAAGCAACCGGCTCTCGGCATGAACGAAGTGGTCGAAACTCGATGCAAGAATAGTTACCGAATGGCCGCGAATAATTAACTCCCGCGCAAGATCGTAGTGCCGCGTGGGGCCCGCCTGTGTAGGTGGAATGGCGTACTGATTCACAATCCATATGTTCATGAAGCTCTCCTTAAATCGTTGCGCCGGAATGGTTGCCGGCTCGCCCCAGAAGCTTTGCGATGGTGCCCGACGCGCCGGGTGTGCAGTAAACCGGCGGGCCGATCGGCCGCTGCGCATTTCGCATTGCCGCCAGTATCGATTCGCAGTCGGTTCCCGCCAATTGGTTCCAGCCTGCCTCGACGGTTTCAACCCACTCCGTTTCATCCCGAAGGGTCACGCACGGAGTCTCGAACCATTGGGCCTCTTTCTGGACACCGCCTGAATCGGTCATTACCACTCGTGCATTGTTTTCGAGCTCCAACATATCCAGATACGGGGCCGGATCCGTGAGTAGCAGTCTTGCAACGGAGTCAAGTCCACACTCGCGCAAGTGCTTTCGCATACGAGGGTGCACTGGCCAAACAATTGTCTCCATCTCGCACAACTCACGAAGAGCCGATGCGATGCCGCCTAGGCGTTCAGGAGCGTCGGTGTTTTCTGCACGATGGACAGTCGCCAAGATAAATCCCTTCGGCACCAAACCTAACTCCAGCATGATCTTTGAGTGCTCGTGGGCAATCTCGCGATTTTCAATCACCGCGTCGTACATCACGTCACCGACAACGTGGACGCCTTCAGTAATTCCTTCCCGGAGAAGGTTCTCATGCGCCACAATACTGGGCGCCAGCAGCATCGCCGCAAGATGATCGGTCAAAACTCGATTGATCTCTTCCGGCATCCGTCGATTGTAGCTTCTCAGACCTGCCTCGACGTGAGCCACTGGGATGTGAAGTTTTGCCGCCGCAAGTGCCCCTGCCAAGGTCGAGTTTGTATCCCCATAGACCATGACCCAGTCTGGTCTTTCGCTCAATAGGATGTCTTCGACGGCGGCCATCATTTTGCCGGTCTGATGTCCATGACTCCCAGATCCGATTTCCATCAGGTGTTTGGGGCGTGGCAAGCGGAAAGTATCGAAGAATACCTGCGACATCGACGGATCGTAGTGCTGGCCCGTATGTACCATGATCTCATCCACGCCAACGCGAGCGAGTTCGCGGCTCACGGGCGCGGACTTGATGAACTGTGGACGCGCACCCACAACTGTGACAATCTTCAATTGAATATCCTCGGCCTGATGGCGGTTTCCATGCGTCATGCATGCTGATCGCGCAGTCGCTTTGAGGGTTCCCGATTTAGCGAAGCTGGATGAAGCGACGGATGAAACGCTGGAGTGGCGTAATTGGTATCGCTCCCTTATCGCAAGAAACGCGGAAAGGATGATTGCATGACAACGTCGGCTCCTCGCCATCCGAGTAGACTGGTTGCTGCTAAAACGACCAAGACGCTCGGGAGGAAAGGAGCCGAGATGCTGATTATAGGATGTGATTTTCATCCGAGGTTCCAGCAAATTGCGTACCTCGACAAGGAATCCGGAGAGTACGGGGAGCGGCGCTTGAACCACCCGGAACAAGCCGCCCAGTTCTATCGCTCTCTGGCCGGGCGGCAGTTGCAGGTCGGTCTGGAGGCGACGGGAAGTTATGGCTGGTTCCGGCGTTTGCTCGGCGAGATGGGCCATACGATGCTGCTGGGCAATCCGGTTGCGATCCACGCTTCGAACCCGCGCAAGCAGAAGACCGACAAGCGGGATGCGCGGCATCTGCTGACCCTGCTGGTGGAAGACCGTTTCCCGGCGGTCTGGCAACCGCCGCTGGAGAACGAAGCGACGCGCCAGTTGTTGCTGCACCGTTGCCATCTGGTGCGTCTTCGCACCCGGGTGATGAACCGGTTGGACGGCATGGCCAAGAACGAAGGCGTATTGATCGCGCGGGGTTGGAGCCAGAAGCGCCGCCAGGCCATTGAGGGTCTTGCCCTGTCGGGCTGGAGCGTCCAGCGACGCAAAGATCTGCTCGGGTTGCTGGACAAGCTCGACGCGCAGATCGCTCCGCTGGACGAGGCGGTAAAGAAGGCCGCCGCGGAAAACGCCGATGCCCGCCTGCTGATGACCCATCCCGGGGTGGGGCCGATTGTCTCGTTGGCTTACGTGCTGACGCTGGGCGACTGGCAGCGGTTTCCGCGGGGCAAGCAGGTGGGCAGCTACCTGGGCCTTATTCCGGCCGAGGAGTCCAGTTCCGACAAGCGCCGCCTGGGCCACATCAGCAAGCAGGGCAACAGCCTGATGCGCTGGCTGCTGGTGGAAGCGGCGACGACGGCCCAGCGGTACGATCCGAGCTGGCATCGGCAGTATGTGCGGCTGTCGATGAGCAAGCACCACGGCGTGGCCAAGGTGGCCATCGCGCACAAGCTGGCGGTTCGGCTT
>CAZQPY010000013.1:0-83958 GCA_964595345.1 uncultured Occallatibacter sp. | reverse complement strand
AATCAGGTGCCCACATCGAATGGAATCGGGTGCCCACATGGACCGGAATACGCACGCAATGGCACGCACCGTCGACTTACCCGCCCCTAGATGCGTCGCAACCTGAGCCGCAGGTTGACCTTGATCCAGTTGACGAAGAACCAACGCGCGACGCAATACACGCGCTGAACACTGCCCCTTGCGCAGCATCTCGGCTATCCGCTGCCGATCCTGTTTGCTCAACTCGACATGCACACGATGGTAGCTAGGCATACCTCCAATCTCTGACACTCAACGCACGCTGCCAAGTACCTGATGAGGTTCATCTTCATACGGTCGGAGACCTAGTGTGGAATGAATTGCAGCTGGTTCGCTGTTCCTTTTTGGACAGGTGTCGGCTTCGGGCTCTCTGAAGACTGATACTGTGCTGGCAGTGTGATCGGAAGCAGGGCGAGACACAACTTCGGTGATGGCTATTCTTGAATCGCCTGAAGACGATCGGAAAGAGGCCAACGTGCTTTTACAAACTCTGCTTCGGTTCTGGCACAGAATCGTTTCAAGTCCTTGCGGAATGACCTGCGATGAAGATCGGCCTGGAAGGAGCCGCGGGGCTTTTACAATAGAGTCAATGGCGCAGACTCTCATTTCGCTGGAGCATGGCCAGCCAAAGGGCCGCATACTTGAAGCGGTGCGCCCCTTGCGGCTTTGGCACCTGTTGAGCCTCGACGCGCCTACCGTCGCGGTAGCATGGTCTCTGGGCTTTGCTAACGCGGCAAGGGTGCAGTTGCCGGCATGGGTTCCAGTGCTTCTTGCCCTCGTAACATGGGCCGTCTATATAAGTGACCGTCTTCTGGACGCTCAATCCGCATTTCGTTTTGAGCAGATCCAGCACCTCCGGACGCGCCATCACTACCACTGGCAGCACCGGCGTGTTTTTATTGCTCTTGCTCTCGCAGTCGCTTGCAGTGCCGTTTGGATCGTCGTCTCCTTCATGCCGAGCGGGGCGCGTGAGCGCAACATGTTACTTGCCCTGGCAAGCGCGATCTATTTCTCCAGCGTCCATGCGCCGACTGGACGCCGACGATTACTTCCTAAGGAGTTGTTGGTAGCTATCTTGTTCACACTCGGTTGTGCGCTTCCTGTCATAGGACGAAGCACCGCCATCTCACCTGCGTTTGTCGCAGCGTGTGTCTTCTTCGCTGGTTTGGCCTGGCTCAACTGCCATGCGATCGAGCGCTGGGAATCTATGGGGCCGAGTTGTTTAGCCCCTCGGATCCGCTTCGCGGCAAGCCTGCTTACTGCGTCCGGTCTGCTTGGCGCTATCGCTCTTTTAGTGGTCGATTCCCGTGAATCGGCCCTGATTGGAGCGGGAGCCGCCAGCGCTGCTCTACTCGGCCTGCTCGACGTTTTCCGCGGTCGCATGACCCCTTTGACTCTGCGTTCCGCCGCCGACCTGGTCCTGCTTACACCCCTGGTCTTGCTGCTCCGATGAATCCGCCTCCCAATTTCAACCGGCTTGCCCTTCTTTACCGTTGGATGGAGATGGTCAGTTTCGGTCCTTGGCTCATGCGCTGCCGGTGCGCCTTCCTCGATGAATGCTGCTCGGCGCGCCGCGGACTCGCGCTGGGAGACGGCGACGGCCGTTTTGCGGCGCGCCTGCTGAGTGAAAACGCAGCCATACAAATCGAAGCCGTAGACGCAAGTCCAGACATGCTTAAGGCACTTGTCCACCGGGCGCGCCCGCATGCAAAGCGTGTTCGCACCCACGTTGCCGACATGCGCGTCTGGCAGCCCGAGGAGCTTCCCTACGACTTGATAATTTCGCACTTTTCTTTGGACTGCCTAACAACTTCAGAGGTTGAGTTGCTAGCGGGCGCCCTGGCTCGCGCGGTCTCTCCCGGCTCATTGTGGGTAGTCTCAGAGTTCGCGATTCCTGCAAACTTGTATGGCTGGCTGGTCGCGCGACCGACAGTCGCGGTCCTCTATCGTGCTTTTGGGTGGTTCACTGGCCTCCAAGTCCGCAGTCTTCCCGACCATTCCACTGCACTTCGGCAAGCGGGTTTCACCTTGGAGAAGCGCCGATATTGGCTAGGGGGGCTATTAACTAGTGAGCTTTGGTCCGTATGCGGTGAGCGGGATTGATCGAGCAACCTCGGGGCGCTCATGTTTCTTGATTCGCGATTCCATCAATCGCGCAGGAAAACATTCAGAAGCGACTTGCGGACGCGGATACGGGTGTCGTATTCAATAAAACCGAGTTTGCGAAAGCGGTTCATGAAGGCGTTCACGCGAGGCCGTGTGCTGCCAATCATGTTTGCCAAGGCCTCCTGTGAGATTGGTGGGATCAGCGTTTCGTCTGCTTCCGGTTGGCTGTACTCTGCCATCATCAGAAGCAAGCGCGCCAAGCGCTTTTCAGCTCGATTAAAGAGCTGATCGACCAAGTCCGCCTGTACCTTCAGGGTGCACGTGAGCAGAAACGAAGAAAACAAGCTTGAAAAGGACGGCTCCTCCTGCATGACCCGCAGAAACTCTGGCCTCGCAATTCGCAATGCGGAACATGAGGTGAAGGCAGTGGCGTTGGTGACGCGGAACCCCTGGTTGGCCTCCATGGCCTTCTCGCCGAAGAAGTCCCCCGCCGAGACCAGCCGGATCGTGGCTTCCTTTCCGGCAGAGGAGATCACCGTAATCCGCACACGCCCCTTGCGCAGGTAGAAGATGCAGTCGGCGGGATCCCCTTGGGAAAAGAAGACTTGCGATCTTTCCAGATGGACGATCTTCCGCCCGTTTCCGGCGGTTGCCAGATACGTGTCAACGTCAAATCCGGTTCTGCTATCCATGGTCTTTGACAGGTTCCGTTCTCGCCGCGGTTCCGACGGAAACATACTGAAAACACACAGGTTTACTCATTATAGACAAGGATCGCATCCCTGGTAGCAAGCAGTTGGCCGCAAAAACAATCCCCGCTGTTCCAAAAGGAACATGCATTGCGAAGTCCTTTGGTCCAAGATTCTTAGCAGGCTGGGTGGTCTCTTGCGGCACCCAGGCAAGAGGACTGCTTACAAACAATCGCGCCGCTGGTTTTTGGCACCGAATCGAGGGCTTGCGGCCTCAACCGCAGTTTTCCTGATCGACCTATGCCCCAACCATTGTGCCGTGCGACGGTCTGCCTGCTAGATTGGCGCGCGGCGGAATACTGGGGAATTCGGCCAAGTCACCGGAAGATGCTAAAGCGTTACCCAAGGAGTAATTCATTGGATCGACGGAATCGCCTTCTCATTCCTGTAGTGCTTGTTCTTGCCACGTTCTCTGTTGCGGGCTGCAAAAAAAAGACGGCCCCGCTCGCCCCAACCGCTGCGGCGCCCGCGGTAGTTGTCCCGGCTCCCACTGCGCAGATCACCGCTTCTCCCACTGCGATCACTGCTGGTGATCAGGTTGTCATCAGGTGGACCAGCTCCGACGCCACCAGTGCCACAATTGACGGGTTTGGCGAAGTGCCCACCCAGGGCGTAAAGACTCTCAAGCCCACCGAGTCCGTCACCTACCATTTGGAGGTCAAGGGCGCTGGGGGTAAGGCGGACGCAAGTGTTCGCGTCACGGTGAATCCTCCGCCAGTGGTGGCCGTTCCCAAGAATTCCATGACGATGGAAGAGATGGAAGCGGCGTTCAAGGCCAGGGTGGAAGACATCTTCTTTGACTACGACAAGTACGCGGTGCGGGCCGATGCGAATGCTGTGCTGGCTCAGGACGCCAAGTATCTGCTAGCCAATCCCACCACCAAGATCCTCATTGGCGGCTATTGCGACGAGCGCGGATCCAATGACTACAATCTTGCACTGGGCCAGAAGCGCGCAGACTCCGCAAAGAAAGCTTTGACAGATGCCGGAATAGCTGCCAGCCGAATTCGCGTGATCAGCTACGGCAAGGAAAAGCCCTTCTGCTCTGAATCAACTGAGGCATGCTGGCAGAAGAACCGTCGTGCAGGGTTCTCTTTGGACCGCTAAAATCGATCCGGAACACAACCGGGTTTGGCTAAGAAAGAAGACAGGCTTTGAGTGCAGATTACTCCAAGGCGCATCTCCAATGCGCCTTGGAATGTCCGTACTATTCGGTGCCTTTGGTACGTTGTCGGGCGCGGAAACTCGCCTGCCTTGTTGCGAGATCGTCGTGTACCGATTCGCAATCGGAAATGTTGGCATTCCGCGATCTGAATTTATCCATAGCCGAAAAATGTGGCGTTAGACCTGACCGAACGGGATCGACGAAGATAGTCAAGGTCCTCAGGCGATTGCGGCGGATGCAGCGGCCGAGCTCTGGGTAGCACTGGCTACCCGCTCATTCCCAACCCTTGTGCAGAGAGACGCCGTGAGGAAAGAATGAAGCGGGGCGCAATCGAAAAATAAAAAGATGGAAGGGCTTAGATCCATTTCGCATTGCGTTTTTTCCGGTCTATAATCCGTAGGAGCGATGAACTTTCGTTTGCTCCCCAAGATTGAATTGCATCTTCATCTCGACTGCTCGCTCAGTTATCGAGCCGTGTCGGCACTTGCCCCGCATGTGACGCGTGAAGAATATGAGCGAGACTATATCGCGCCACGAAAATGCACCAATTTGGCCGATTTTCTTAACCGTGCGCCAAAGGGATTCCAACTCATGCAGACAGAGGAATCTCTTCGGTTAGTGATAGAAGATCTGTTTGAGCAGCTTGTTGCAGATGGAGTTATCTACGCGGAAATCCGGTTTGCTCCCTTGTTGCATACATCGGATGGTCTGACGTCCGCAAGTGTTGTGAGGATTGTCGAGGCTGCGACCGAACGGATGATTCGCGGCAGTGGCGTTGAAGTTCGCTTGATTCTCTGTACCCTGCGTCATTTTGCAGAAGCTCAAAGTCTGGAAACAGCACGTCTCGTCCATGAATTCCAAGGCAGCCTTGTAGTCGGTCTTGATCTCGCAGCAGACGAGGCTGGTTTTCCGTTGGATGCGCATCTGAGCGCTTATCGGTATGCGCGAGAGCGTGGCCTGTATCGCACGGCACATGCAGGTGAGGCTTGCGGACCGCAGAGCGTTTGGGAGACCCTGCATCTTTTGCAGCCCAATCGGATCGGTCACGGAACCCGCAGTATAGAGGATCGTAAGCTGATCGAACATCTCAAGCGCGAGCAGATACATTTAGAAATCTGTCCCTCCTCCAACGTGCAAATTATCCCCTCGATAGCTGAATGGGAAGATCACCCGGTTGATCGGCTGTACCGCGCTGGCGTATCCCTGAACATCAATACTGACACCCGCATGTTGACCCCGGTGACGCTAACCACCGAGTACGAGAACCTGGCTCGTATATTCGGATGGGGACCGGAAGAACTCTTGCGAACGAATCTTATGGGAGTCGATGCCGCGTTTATCGACGAAGCCACAAAAGAGCAACTGAGAGCGCGTCTATTACACGGCTTCACCTCAGAATTGGACACGCGCTCGGCAAACCATGTGCGCTGATCGGGGGGCATCCGATTGCGAGCCAGCTCTACAGAACCAGAGCATACGAGCCGATGGCGGTTGTGAGCGCAATTCTGCCGCTTGGGATAAGTACTTTGATTGCGGGGGGCGCCCCCGCCCGACTAGCAGTGCCGATTGATCCGATGCGAGCGCTGCGAATCCAATAGTACAACTCTCTGAAGATCTGCGGAAAGCATTCTCGATTGAATGCGAGATTGCCCAAGCACGTTTTGACGGTGTTCGGCCCAGGACACGTGCATTGACCCGTTACTTTCAACCGAACTCATGCGAGGGGCAGATCTGCGGAAGCTGGGCGATTTCCCGGTATTGATATTGATGTGCGATAGTGGTGGGCAAGGCATGCTCTTCCGCACAACATTCAGCAACAAGGAGCTCTTGATGAACCGTCGTCAGTTCGCAGCTTGTTCTCTGGCCGCAACCGCAGGCGTTGCACTCAATCCCTGGCGTAGTTATGCCGCCGGTCCACTCTCTGCAAGTCAGACGCCAGGGTCTGTATCGGAATCGCTAATCGAAGAAGCGCGATTTCCTGAGGGGTTCCTTTGGGGGGTTGCGACAGCTTCCTATCAAAATGAAGGTGCTTGGAACGAAGATGGCAAAGGCGAGTCGATCTGGGACAGATTTACCCATACGCCTGGAAAAGTGAGAGGAGGGGTGACAGGTGACGTCGCCTGCGATCAGTATCACCTCTATCCGCAAGACATCGCACTCGCTAAAAGCCTTCATCAGAAAAGTTATCGATTTTCAATTTCCTGGCCAAGAATTCAGCCAACAGGAATCGGTGCTCCAAACATGAAGGGACTGGATTACTACAGCCGCTTTGTCGACACCCTTCTCGCGGCGGGAATCCGTCCGTGGTGCACCATGTATCACTGGGATCTTCCTCAAGCTCTTGAAGATCGCGGCGGTTGGCCAAATCGGGACTTAGCCGAATATTTCGCCGACTATGCCGGTATCCTTGCCAAGCACCTCGGGGATCGCATTACGGTTTGGGCGCCCTTTAACATGCCGTGGGCTATTGCCTTCATGGGGTACGCTGCAGGCGCGTTTCCCCCTAGCCGGACAAGCTTCAGCGATTTCCTGAAGGCGGCTCACACTCTTGCACTTGCGCAGGGCGAAGCTCACCGCGCAGTCAAAGCCGTCTCTGCGAAAGCAACGATAGGAAGCGCTTACGAGATGGCCCCCGCGTATCCAAAGACGGACTCGGAGGGTGACCGCGCGGCCGCTGCTCGCTACCACGCCATGAACAATGTCTTCTTCCTGGAAGCAGCCATGAAGGGCCGTTATCCGAAGGCTTTTGTGGGGGAACCGCCGTATGACGTGATGGGCTTCAAGGCAGGCGACGAGAAGCTTCTCTATGCTCCGCTGGACTGGGTCGGTTTTCACTATTACACGCGGCGCATGGTCTCCGACGCCAGCAAGGAACGGTTTGAAAGCGGAGGCAATTTTAGCGGCACCGAGATCGAAAACAATTCGCCGGGCGGACGCGATCCGTACACACGCTTCCGTGCCGCGATGCCTACGGAAGGACCACTTACCGAGGCTGGTCTGGAAGTATGGCCTCGGGGGATTTACGATCTCGTAACTCAAATCTCAAAAGAGTTCAACCATCCCATCATTGAAATCACAGAGAGCGGCTGCGGCTATCTTGACGGCCCAGACGAAGAGGCACATGGCAGTATTCCAGATAGACGCCGGATCCAGTGGTACCGCGAAACGCTGGCGGAACTGGCCCGCGCAATCGCCGACGGAGCCCGGGTCCGCGCCTTCCACGCCTGGACATTACTCGACAACTTCCAATGGGCAGAGGGCTTCACGGAACGATACGGATTGATCTACACAGACTTCCGAAACCAGAAACGCACGATCAAGGACTCGGGACATTGGTACGGTCGGGTTGCAGCCTCGAATCGACTCAATGTGTGAGGCCATCGCGGCAAAATCGACTTTTGGATGATTGGCGACTCAAACGTCGGAGGTTACGGGCGTATCCTCGGCCCCCAGCACGCTAGCAGGGCACGACATTCCAGCAGCAATGGCGACTTGAACGGACCGATCCTGCCTCTGTGCGTGCCGCCTTCGCCTCGAAAGCAAGGTTACTACAATGTATGCATGTCAAAGCTAATTGGCGCAACCCACGGCGATGCATCCAATGAACTAATATCCAGGGAGTTCCCCCCGGCTTTGCCGCATAAGCGCTAACTTGTTTATTGCAGAGGATACTTACTCCAAGCGTCGTCGGGCCCCGGGGCATTACTTGCAAATAACTAGGATGAGAAAACCATCGGGCATCTGAAGCCGAACGAACAGTCGTTGCCTTCCTCTGCGGATTGACAGCGCATTTCGATCGCGAGCCATGGGTGGGTGGAGCACGGGTTGCCTTTAGGAGTTTTCCTTTGATTGAAGCGGGCACTGCCCATTGGCAGAAGCGTCCTCCATTTCGCGTGTGATTCTGAAAAGTAGTTCTTAAGTCTCGGCCGTTTCTTCTATCTTGATTCGCTTTGGTTCCGATGCTGGCTTCGATGCGTCTTTTTGGGACGCGGCGGGCGGCGGAGGAATGCGCGGTGCTAGATCCGGCAGGTTCTCGAAGTGTCGGACCAGCTTTTCGGCCTTCGCCCAGCTGCGCGTATTGGCGCTGCGGCGAATGAACTCACCAGTGTCCATGGTCCCTTGAATCCAATTGGGACACTTGCGCCTGCGCCAAGTAAGGTTCTCTTGTACGCAAGGCGGATGGTGGCGGGTATAAGCGGACAACACAGCGGGCTTCCCGGGGGAGATTCAGGCCCCGCCCCACAACAGGCATGCGGCTCTATTGCGCGTCGATGGTGCGATTCTAAAATTCTACCTGTAAGCTATTGAAAAATAATTGGTGGAGGCGGCGGGAGTCGAACCCGCGTCCGAAATCGCTGTCAGCCAGGAGTATTCATGCTTTGTCCGCTTCCTTTTTGATTCGCCGGGGACGCTCAGAACGGACAAGATGCGCCACAGACTAGTCCGATTGATCTCGCATCTGCCGCCCGGACCGAGCCGCTTTTGCCAGCCTTCTGAATGACGTCCGCTCACAGCCCGAAGGCAAAGCCGTGGAAGACGGCTGCTTATTTAATTAAGCAGCAAGTGGCAGACTGTAGTCGGCAACTTTGTTTTTGCAGGCGATTACGGATGCCCACACTCCGACATGACTCCTAAGCCGCAATCAATCCCGTCGAAACCGTGACGCCCCCATACTGCTGGCCTGTTTCCGAACTGCGGAAACCCGCCTTGGTGCGAGCCGGGCCAACTGGCTCGTGCTGCTATCCCTATTCTACGCCAAATTCGATGCGGCCGCCGGGCGGCGCTTCACCGGTCGGCCTGCTGCCGTTCCGCCTATTGCTGCTCCAGGTCGATGCTCTCGTACTCGCGGCGGTTGATGGCTTCGCGAATCTGGGTGGGTGTCTTGCCTTCCTTGGTCAGGCGGTAGGCAAAGAAGGCTTCCTTGGCGCAGGTGGAGCACTCGGTGCCGTGCAAGCCCTCATAGCAACTGCGCAGGCTGGTGTGCCCAAGCGCGCGGTCGCAGCGGCAATAGCAGGGAAGCTGATAGATGATGTTGCCGATCTGAGCTGCCTGCTTATAGACGTGCACCTGCCAGGGGAAACGGAAGTTCTCGCCAGTCAGTTTCGCGCCCGAGAGAATCGGCGGCAGTGCGCTCACTTTGAGAGGAGCGGAGGGGTGATAGGCGGGAATATCCTCGGCCGGGTTTGACCATTGCGCGTAGCTGACGAGGGTGACGGAAAAGATGGCCAGACCCAGGGCCCAGCGGCTGTTGATCCAATGCTTCATCGCGAATCCCCTTGGTTCCGATTCTAACCCGGAACTGGAAGTACATTGAAGAAGCGAGGACCGCGGAGGATCGGGAAGCAGCGCAGGCCAACCCGAGTGCGGTCAAGATGAGTCGCCACAAAAAAAAGACGGCACGAACGTTTTCTGTTCGTGCCGGGAGGCCAGTGACGCAACTATCTTCCAACTCGAGACTGGCAGGTTCTGCCGTTCCCTTGATGGAATATATACAGCTTACTATAGATTTCGGTTCTGTCAAATACAAAAATCGAAATTATTGAAATCCGTCCCAAATCTCCATCTAAGGGTGGAGAGTGCCTGCGGGTTGTGGCTCAAATCCATCCCCAACACGGTAGGCCGGACTCTGGAGCCTTACCTCTGCATGCATACAAGGCATTTAATTTCAATGGTGGAAGGGGAGATTGCGCCGCTATTTGCGCCGCGCCCATCATGCGTCCCTTTTTCGATCGAGGCCCGAAAGATACTTCCTCCGCTGCTTGGAATGACAAAGAGAGGTCCGGGTGTGTTCTGAAATACGGAAGTTGGAGCCAAAAATCCATAATATGGAATACAAAACTCGTCCTGTGTTTTGACCGGCTCGATGACCTTGCAGACCGCTCTGTCCAGAGCGATGAACACTCCGGACCATTTGTGATACCTTCAACCCGTGAAGGAACGAGTAAACGGGACAGCAGATTCAGGGGCAGGGAAGGGACGCCGCCGATTGCCGGGGTTGCTGCTCAGGGACGGGTTCACGCAGCATCCCTTCGACGCGGAATTCGCGGTGCGCACCAGCGGGCTGGTTGCCGGCCGCCATCTTGAAACTGGCCAGCACAACGACCGCTACAACACCGCCTATTACGCGGTTCCTCCATCGGTCTTGCGGGCGCTGATCGGGCGCTGGAGGCGCAGCCCGCAGATCGCTCCCCTCGACCAATACACCTTCATTGATCTGGGTGCGGGCATGGGACGCGCCGTCATGGTGGCTTCCGAATATCGTTTCCGCCGCGTCATCGGAGTCGAACTGAATCCCACCCTGGCACGCATGGCGCGGCGCAACCTGACTGTTTGGCGCAAGGCAGCGCGGGCCAAGGCGCCCATGAGCATTCGCTGCGCGGACGCCGCGAACTTCACTTTTCCTTCGGGACCCTGCGTCGTTTTCCTGTTCAATCCTTTTGGTGCGCCGGTGCTGCGCAGGGTTTTGGCCTCGGTGGCCCAGGCTTTCGCAGCCCGCGCCGGCCAGCTGGATCTGCTTTACGTCAACCATGAGCACGAAGACGTTTTGAAGCGCCAGGGCGGTTTTTCCAACCTCTTTTCCGGGCAGGTGATGCGGTCCAGGGCCGACGCCATTGCCGACCACTCGATCCTCGCCAATCAGCCGGACGGAGAATACTCCGCGGCGAACTACGAGGATTGTTCCATCTGGCGATGGGTGGGGTCGGCTTCGAAATCCTGAAAGACTTCCGAGGCATGAAAAAGGCCGCACCGGAGATCCCGGGGCGGCCTCTCGCTTTGATTCGGTTATATAGCTACTTCGCCTGTTTGGAAAGCCATGCCTGCAAGTTCGGCTCCTGCAGACTGCGCAGTTCGATGCACCCGCCAATACGCTCAACGGCATGTTGCAGCGCCCTGTCGGAAGCAGCCACCTTGTGAACGGCGAAGAAGCTCTTCACGTCGTCGCGCGCGGCGGCCGAGCAGAAGTTCCCCGTCGATGAAACCAGGTATCCGCCCATGGCCGTGGTCAGTTGCGCCTGCACCTTGTCCCAGTTGTTCTCGATGAACTTCCAGGTCTGCTCGCGAATAGGGTCGTTGCCCATGGCAACCGTGAACTGGAACGCCGCATCCTGATTGCGAACCTTGCCGCCTACTGCGTAGTTCGCGGCACGCTCGGCAAGCGCCGGATCTTCAAACTCGGCCAGCATGCGCAATGCGCTTTCCTGGATCTCGGGATTGGTTGATGTCTCATAGACCTTCTGCATTTGGTCAAAGAGATCGACATCTCCGTTGCGGGCGGCAATCGAAACCGCCGCCTGGCCGAGTGTTGCATCCACCGATGCGGGATCGGCCAGAAACTGCTTGGCTATCGTGCGTGCCTGTGCCAGAACCGTCGGATCCTTGCCATACATGCCAAGCGCGGAGAAGATCTCGGCGCGCAACTCTCGTGTACCGGGCGAGTCGCTGCTGTTCGGAGCGGCCATCTTCGCGTACTCCGGGCTAAACACCGAGCAAATCCATTTGGAAAGCGCGGCCTTTTCGTCCGCAGTCGCCGCGACGCGGGAATAGACCGCCTGGATGCCCTCCGTGGCCGAATGCAGCACCTCTGAATTGGGATCGGACTTCACGGCGGCTACCAGGTCCAGATAGTCGCCGACGCTGGTTGTATTGGCCCGCACCTGTGCCCATTCGTTGCCGATCAGGCTGATCCGCTCCGCCGGCGTTAGACTGGTTTCCACGCCTGCCACCAGAACCTGGTACACGCTGGCCGGATAGGCGCTGCGATAGTAGCCGTTTCCTCCCGCATTCGCGAAGACGCTCCCTGCCGGAACCCTCAGCGATGCGCTCTCGGGCGTCATTACCTGGCAGTCCTGGCCCTTTGCCGTCTTGAAGCAAACCGGAACCGTCCACTTCTGCGCCGGATCTGGCTGAATGCTGGGGCTCAAAAAGAACCGCCTCTGCGCAACCGGAACCCTGCCGCCTGCCGCGATGCCGAATGTGATCAATGGCTCGCCTGGCTGTGCCACCAGGCTCTCCATGATCTTGTCCACCGGCTTGTGGCTATTGGCGGTCTGCGCGCTCCAGAAGTCCTCGGCCGTCGCGTTGCCAAAAAGGTGTTGTGCCAGATAGTTGTGCACCCCCTGCCGGAACGTCTCCGGTCCCAGGTAATTTTCAACGCTCTGCAGCACCGCGCCGGCCTTGCCATAGGCGATGCCGTCGAACATCTGGTTGATCTCGTCGGGCGTATCCGCCTTGGCGCGGATCGAGCGTGTGGTCGGTTGGGCGTCCAGATTGAGCGTGTCGTCTGCCTCCGCCACAATCATCTGTTCGATCTTCCAATCGGGATAAAGGTCTCTCACCGCCTTCATTTCCATCCAGGTGGCAAAGCCCTCGTTGAGCCAGATGTTGTCCCACCACTGCATGGTGACCATGTCGCCGAACCACTGGTGCGCCATCTCGTGAGCCACCACCAGTGCAACTCGCTTCTTCGCGCGGACAGTGGCTGTCTTCTCGTCGATCAGTAAGTCGGTTTCGCGATAGGTGATGGCGCCGAAGTTCTCCATGGCGCCGGCCTCGAAGTCCGGCAGTCCGATCAGGTCCAGTTTTTTCAGCGGGTAGGGAATGCCGAAATAATTGTTGTAGTAGTGCAGAACGCGCTTTGCCACATCCAGGCTGAAGGGCGTCAGCGCCACCTTGTCCGGGGTCGCGCAGACGCGGATCGCCACGCCGTCCGACTCACCCGAAGTGCATTGGAAGTCGCCCACCAGAAACGCCACCAGGTAGGTCGACATCTTCGGCGTGGTCAGGAACGTCACCGTGTGCTTGCCGGCCCCCGGGCCGGGCGTATCGCCTACGATAGGCCCATTCGAAATGGCCGTATCCGCCGCGTCGATGGTCAGAGACACATTGTAGGTCGCCTTCATCGCCGGCTCGTCGAACGAAGGATAGGCCCGCCGCGCGTCGGTGGACTCAAATTGAGTGACTGCATAGTTGCGCCGGTCGGTCTTCGATAGATAAAAGCCGCGTAACTCGCCGTTCAGAATCCCGGTGTATTTGATCGTCAATACAGCTCTGCCCGCAGGAATTGTCCTCGGGAAAGTGAAGGTGGCTTGTTCCTTGGCCGGATCAAGGGAAACCGTAGCAAGCAACCCGACGGGATCCACAATCGCGGAGGGATCGTGCTGCGTGCCGTAAGGAAAAACGACGACCTTCTGGAAGCCGATCTCGATGGCATTCAGTGTGATCGTGTTGGTCGGTTCCTGAACATTTACTTCGATCGTCTCGGTGCCTGAAAACGTGGCAGTCTTCAGGTCCGGCGTCAGCGCGAGCTTGTAGCTGACGGGCAGAACGGTCCGTGGCAAGCGCTGTGCCTGGGCGGAACGGCCAGGAACCAGAAAGAAGCATGCGAGGGTGGCCGTGATTGCCAAAAACGCAGGCGCGGATGGGGCGAAACAACGAAAATTCATGCAGTCCTCGCGGGCTGGGCGAAGTTGTTTCGCCCAGAATTTAAAGTATCCATCTCGATCGGAAGCAAATCTCAGCCAAACTCGGCAGCCGGTCTCCCTATTCCCTATTCCCTATTCCCTATTCCCTATTCCCTGATCCCTGTTCCCTGTTCCCTGTTTCTTGACTCTTCTCCCTGCCCTTCGACAACATGGTTTCGAGAAAAATCAGGCACGCGCCGGTCACCACGGCGGAGTCGGCAATATTGAAGTCCGGCCAGTGATAGCTGAAGATATGGACTTCAATGAAATCGATCACGGAACCGTAAAGAATACGATCGTGAAGGTTGCCGAGCGCGCCGCCCAGGACGAACGCCAGCGCGACTGTAATCAGGGTGAAGCGGTTGCCCAAATAGGTAAGCGCGCACAACACAGCGACCACCAGGCAGCAGCCGAATGTGGTCAGGGTCCAACGCACGATGTTCGGCGAGGCCGAGCCGGCAAACAGCGAAAAGGCCGCGCCGTCGTTGGTCCAATGCGAGATGCGCAAAAAGTGCGGGATCACTGGAATCGCCCCGTACATGGGGATCCGAATCGTGACCCAGTCCTTGGTGAGACGGTCCAGAGTGAGAATCAGCGCCGAAAGCCCCAAGAGCCAAGGAAGCCGCCGGGGCGCGGTCCAGTTCGCGTAAGTGCCAAATGGATTGGTCATTGGGCGACCTCTGCGGGCGGCTCGATCTTCATCTCGGTCAGCGCGTCGCTGCACCGCGTGCACACGTTCTCCCAGATGCCATAGTTCGCAACCTCGGGCATGAAGTTCCAGCAGCGCGCGCACTTCGTGCCGCTGGCGGGCAGCGCGGCAACCCAGAATTCCTGCCCCGTCAACACAGTCGCATTCGAACCCTCTGGAATATCGATATGCGCGGAAAACTCAACGACGTGCACCCTGGATACGTTGATGAATTCTTTCAGGCTGCCCTCATATTTACGCAGCAGGGGAAGCCACTCGCCTTGGACACCAATCTGCAATTCCGCTTCCAGAGCCTTCCCAATCTTCTTCTCTTTGCGAGCCTCTTCAAGAAAGACAAGAGCCTGGTCACGAACATCGAACAACCGGCCCCATTCCTCCAGCAACACCGCCGGATTCTCCGAGAAGATTTCCTCCGGCTTCGGAAACAGCGCCAAATGCACGCTCTTCTCGCGGCCTTCGATCTTGGGCAGATATTCCCACACCTCGTCCGCCGTGAAGCTCATGATCGGCGCAACCAGCCGCACCAGTGTTTCCGTGATTTGCCACAGCACCGTCTGCGCCGAGCGCCGTTCCAGGCTCGAAGGCGCAAAGGTGTACATGCGGTCCTTCAGCACGTCCAGATAAAACGAGCTCAGGTCCACAATCGCGAATTCGTTCACCGCCTGGTACACGCGATGGAACTCGAAGCCCTCGTACCAGCCCAGAATCTTCTCCGTCAGCTCCCGCGTCCGGGCCAGCATATAGCGGTCCAGCGGCAGCAGGTCGCATTCTGCAATGCGGTGCTGCTCGGGATCGAATCCGTTCAGATTTCCCAGCAGGAAGCGAAACGTATTGCGCAGCTTGCGATAAAGCTCCGCGCAACGCGCCATCAGGTTTTCGCTGGCCGCCATGTCCTCGCGGAAGTCCACGCTCGCAACCCATAGGCGCACAATTTCGCCGCCCATGCGGTTGGCAATGTCCACCGGGTCTACGCCGTTGCCCAGAGATTTAGACATAGCCCGGCCCTGTTCGTCCAGCGTCCATCCGGCCGTGGTCACGTGCGAGTAAGGCGCGCAGCCGCGCAGCGCCACGCTGGTCAGCAGCGAGGAGTGGAACCACCCCCTGTGCTGGTCGCCGCCCTCTAGATAAAGGACTTGCGTTCCTTCGCCCTTCTGGAATGCCGTGTACGCTGGTTTCAACTCCTCGTCCGACTCTGCAACCGCAAACCAGCTGGTGCCCGAGTCGAACCACACATCCAGAATGTCGGTTTCCTTGCGAAACTCCGTTCCCCCGCACTCTGCGCAGGCGCATCCGGCGGGCAGCAGATCGGCCACTGCCGTGGTGTCCCACGCTTCGGCCCCGTGCTGTTCGAACATCTCGATGATTCGGCGGTTCAGCGCCGGGTCCATGATCGGCTTCGCGCACTTTTCGCACATAAACACTGCGATCGGAACGCCCCAGATCCTCTGCCGGCTGATGCACCAGTCGGGCCGTGTGGCGATCATGTTGGTGATCCGCTCTTTGCCCCACGCTGGGTCCCACACCACCTTGTCGATCTCTTCGATGGCCAGCTGCCGGAAGGTCTTTTTCTCGCCCTTCGGGTTGTCGATTGGAGTTTCGAGATTAATGAACCACTGCTCCGTCGCCCGATAGATCACCGGCTTGTGGCAGCGCCAGCAGTGTGGATAGGAGTGGTTCAGGTCCGCCGAAGCCAGCAGCGCGCCGCGCTCTTCCAGCATGGCGATGATGATCGGATTGGCCGCCCAAACCTTTTTGCCCTCAAAAGCCGGAGGCGTCGCCAGGTTCCAGGCCGCTGGGTCCACATGAATATGCCCGCCCGCATCCACCCGGCAGACGGGATCGATGTTGTAGCGCACGCCGGTGTAGAAATCGTCCGCGCCGTGCGCAGGCGCGGTATGGACGGCTCCGGTGCCCGTGTCCGAAGTCACATACGTGGCCAGCACGCCCAGGATCGTGCGATCCAGAAACGGATGCTGGAAGGTCGCGTTCTCCAGAACCGCGCCCTTGAACCGCGCCACTTCCGTCACCTGTCCCAACTCGCACGCAGCCGCCACTGCGGCGGCCAGTTCGGCGGCCACAATATTGACTTTCCCGGCTTCCGTCGCCAGCGCCACGTATTCAAAATCGGGATGGAAGGCTACCGCCATCGACGCCGGGAGGGTCCATGGAGTGGTCGTCCAGATGATCGTCGAAACATCGCGCCCGGCCAGTTCCGGGGCCAGCGCCTCGGCCGCCGAGGTCAGCTCGTAGCGCACGTACACCGACGGGCTGGTGTGGTTGTCATACTCCACCTCCGCCTCGGCCAGCGCCGTGCGGTCGTGGATGCACCAGTACACCGGCTTCAGCCCGCGATAGACAAAGCCCTTCTCCAGGAATCCGTAAAAAGCCTCCAGCGTCCGCGCCTCGTAGTCCCGCGACATTGTTTTGTAGGGCTTTTGCCACCGCCCGAAGCAGCCAATGCGCTCAAACTGCGAAGTTTGCAGGTCAACGTACTTCTGTGCGTAGGCGCGGCACGCCTCCAGCACATCGGTCACCGGCATTTCCAGCTTTTTCCTGCCCAGGTGCTCGTCTACCTTGATCTCGATGGGCAAGCCGTGGCAATCGTAGCCCGGCACATAGGGGGCGTCGTACCCCGCCATGGTCTTGCTCTTGACCACAAAGTCCTTCAGGCCCTTGTTCAGCGCGTGGCCCAGGTGGATCGGGCCGTTCGCATAGGGGGGGCCGTCGTGCAGCAGATACGTCGGACGTCCGGCGCAGGCCTTGCGCAGCTCTTCATAAAGACCGAGTTCGGCCCAGTGCTCCAGCCGAAGCGGTTCATTGTGCGGCAGGTTGGCCTTCATGGGGAAGACGGTCTGAGGCAAACTGAGGGTCGCCTTCAACTCCGGCGCTGAGGACATTGCAACTCCCTTTAGGTGGCGTGTGGTGCGAACTTGTCTGGTTCGGAATCGTTCAAAGGTTAGTGTAAATGCAGTAGGGCAATAATTTTTAGGTAACCAGCGCCGCCGCACGCCGTCTATAGGATATGGGAGCCGCGGCCTCGTCGAAATATGAAAGATTGGACCCCGGAGTGCTCGGAGGCGAGACAGGAATGGGGATCGTCGAGCATAATGGATCGACGGGCAGCGAAGCGGAATGGCTTTCGCCTGGGCAGCTTCAGAAAAACGATTCAGCAGCGAATATGGCAAACGACTTCCTGGTACAGTCCGACTCCGAATCCGAAGCCGCCGCGGTCCTCACCGACGGCCATGAACTTGATGCCCTGCTCGGCAGGGCTTTCGAGGAAAAGCCGATTTGGGCCGGTCTTTACGAGAGCTTGCGGGATGTCTTCTTCCCGCCCAAGCTGCCGCCTCTGGAACTCACTTCGACCCCTATCCCCGTGCCCGACCTGATGGCCGTCAAGCCAAATCCCTTGGCCATCTTCATATCCACCAGCTTCAACGTTTTGGTGGTCCTTGCTCTGCTCTATCTTGGTATTACCGCGGTAGTGAACAAGGTAAAGCCCAAGGAAATTATCACTCCCATCGATATCACCAAATTCGACGCTCCCAAGGCAGCGACGGATGCCGGCGGCGGCGGCGGCGCGCACGACAATATGGAAGCCATCAAGGGCAAGATTCCTCCCCGCGCCAAGCCCATGGAAGCGCCCAAGCTCGATCAGCCTCCCGTGCCCACTATCGATGTGCAGAAAGAAATCACCATCCCCGACAACCCCAACCTGGTCAACTTCGGCCAGTCCAGGTCCGCCAATGTCAAGATGGCCTCGTTGGGCAATGGCAGCGGTGGGGGACTGGGCAATGGCAATGGCGCAGGCTATGGCAACGGCTCCGGTGGCAACATCGGTGGCGGCATCGAGCGCATCGGCGGCCGCGTCTCGGCGCCGGTGATCCTGCATGGCCCGGACCCCGAGTTCAGCGACGAAGCGCGCCGCGCCAAGTATCAGGGCATCTGCGTGATCTCGCTCATCGTCGACGCCCAGGGCAACCCGCAGGATATCCGCGTGGCCCGCGTCCTCGGCATGGGCCTCGACGAAAAGGCCATCGAAGCGGTCCGCCAGTACAAGTTCAAGCCTGCCATGAAAGACGGGAAGATCCCCGTCGCCGTCCGCACCAACATCGAGATCAACTTCCACCTGTATTGAGGTTTCCACCGGCTGAGACGAAGGCGGGGCGCTGCGGCGCTCCGTATTTTTGTGCCCTCTTCATCCCGCGGCAGTCTTCCTTGATCAGCGCCGACAGCCTCATTGGCATGCTGCGCGATGAATCCAGGCGTGTCCCAGGCTGCCCATCATCCAGACCCAGGCTGTCCACAGAATCCATAGGGAAGGCACGAAGCGTCGGAACTCGCCTTCACAGGCTGCGAAAAAACTCTATTTGGCCAGGCTTTGTAACAGGGCATGACTTTAGTCGTGCCGATAAAGCCAATAGAATGAGTCGTGGGCTTTAGCCCCTGCCAGCCTCATTCCAGCAATCCACTCGAATTCGGGCCTTTTTCCGCAACCTGTTTAGCTTCCGACGCCAGGTCTAAGCCCTCCGCCTTTCAGGCGGATAGCTTCCAGCAAACGTTCCGTGACTTTTCTGGCTCAGGTGGGGACGGTGGCCTTGGTGGCTGTTGGGAAGCAGATGGAGTTGAATGTGGCTGAATGCCAAACGCGAAGCGTTTCGTGCGGCTTCAGACGAACTGGCGACTTTCAGTCGCAACGGCAACCCACCACCTTTCGGGTGGTGGTTGTTGAGCCCCGCAGAAGCATTTCCCGAACGGTTCACCCCCTCCCGCTGCCTTGCAAAAGATTCCCCTTTTCGCGTGCACAATCAAGACATGCAGAAATTCGCCTCCATCGCCGCAGGTCTATCTGGTTTCGGGGGCGTCCCGGCCCAGCCTGTCAGGTATGTGACCGGACGGTACCCCCCCCTTTTCACATTTTGCCGGAAAAACCTCTTGCGTATCATTGCGGTGAATTGTGAAGCACCTCTCTTTACCCGCCAAATCGACGGATTCCGTGCCGAGGCTGTCAAGTTTTCCGCGCTTTCTGATCCGTTTTTTTTTGCACCATTCCCGGTGAAAAAATCCTTAAAACCTCGCCATGCGGTACAATCTGGACCTTTTATTGCAATTTTTTTGCCCAAAACTTCCCAGCTTCGCTCCCATGCAGCCGAGCCTGTCTCCAACAAATGCTTTTTGCCGCCGCCGTGCTATCCTTCGCTTCCAGAAGAGAACGGAGGCCTCTTGATGCGCAAACGGTGTTTCTTGTCCTTTCTGTCAGTCTTGTTCCTGTTCCTGCAGGGCGCTGCTGCGCAAACGCAGCCGGCCGCCCCGGCGCAGGTTGTTCCGCTCGACCTGAAAACCATGTCAGCCCCTGAGATTCGGTATAGTGTGGACCCGATATTCAACCATGGCTTGCAGGGGGTTTATAAATGCGTTATTTCGCTCATCGTTGACACGGAGGGCAATCCCCACGATATCCAGGTGGTCCAAAGCGCCGGCACGGAACTCGATGCAAGCGCAATCGAGGCTGTCCGCCAGTTCAAGTTCAAGCCCGCCAGAATGAAGGACAGCAAAACTCCTGTTGCGGTCCGCACGCACGCCGATGTCAACTTCAATCTTCACTAGGTTCTCGGCTGGCGCCGATTCCAATCAACGGAATGCCCCTCGGCGTTTCGCAGTTCTTGCTTCTGCACCAAGCCCACCCCTCAAACGCTTCACTTAAGGAAAAATGAAGCTTCATTGTGTTAACCTTCGCTGGTTCCACTCAGAGAGGATTTTCACGATGCGACTGAAACACTGCTTTGGTTGGTTTGCCGGGTTCTTTCTCGCCTTCGTTCTCCTATCGGCTTTGCCCCGCACGGCACGCGCGCAGGCGGACTACCCCTTCCGCGACCCCAAACTCTCCGACGACGTGCGGATCGCCGATCTGCTCGGCCGTCTTACCCTCGACGAAAAAGTTCTGATGATGTCGGACCACCCGAAGATTGCCCGTCTCGGCATCGCCTTCAGCGGTCAGGTCGAAGGACTGCACGGCCTCGCCTTGGGCGGTCCCGGCGGATGGGGCGGACGCGGCAAGATGGCGCTGCCCACCACCACTTTCCCGCAGGAAAAGGGCCTCGGCCAGACCTGGGATCCTGAACTGCTCAAGAAGATCGGCGCCCTCGAAGGCTACGAGGCCCGCTATGACTATCAGAGCGCCGAATACGACCGCGGCGGAGTCGTTGTCCGCGCACCCAATGCCGACCTCAGCCGCGATCCCCGCTGGGGTCGTACCGAGGAGTCCATGGGAGAAGATCCCTTCCTCGTCGGCACCATGACCGTCGCCTTCGCGCAGGGTCTGCAAGGGCCCGATCCGAAGCACTGGCAGGCTGCTTCGCTGATGAAGCACTTCCTGGCCAACGAGAATGAGAAGGATCGCGCTTCCACGTCGTCCGATTTCAGCGAGCGCCTCTTTCGCGAGTACTATTCCGTGCCTTTCCGCATGGGCTTCCAGCAGGGCGGCTCCAAAGCCGTCATGGCGGCTTATAACTCGTGGAACGGCATCCCCATGATGATCCATCCCGTTCTCAAGGACGTGATGATCAAGGAGTGGGGCAACGACGGCCTCATCTGCACCGATGGCGGCGCGCTCGGCCTGCTCATCTCCGCCCACAAGAGCTTTCCCGACAAGGAACACGGAGCAGCCGCGGCGGTCAAGGCCGGTATCAACCACTTCCTCGACAACTACAATGCCGACCTCACCAGGGCCCTCAAGGACAACCTCGTCACCGAAGCCGACATGGACGCGGCGCTCAAGAACCTGCTCCGCCTCTATCTCCGCCTTGGCGAAATGGACCCCGCGGGAGTCGATCCCTACGCCAACATTGGCAAAGTAGCCGACGGCCAGCTGCCCCCTTGGGAGCGTGACTCCAGCAAGGCCCTGGTCCGCCAAGCCACCGATGAGTCCATCGTCCTGCTCAAGAACAACGGCATCTTGCCTCTCGACAAGAGCAAGCTCAAGTCCATCGCCGTCATCGGACCATTCGCCGACCAAGTCCTGCTCGACTGGTACAGCGGAACCCCGCCCTATGCCGTCAGCACGCTGGAAGGCATTCGCGACGCGGTAGGGAAGGGCGTCAAAGTGTTGTACTCCGACGGCTCCGATCCCGCCGCGGCAGCCGCCCTTGCCAAACAGGCTGACGTGGCCCTCGTCGTCGTCGGCAACCACCCCGAATGCAATGCCGGATGGGAGCAGTGCCCCACCCCATCGAACGGCAAGGAAGCCGTGGACCGCAAGACCATTTCGCTGGAACTGGAATCGCTCGTCAAGCAGGTCTACGCGGCCAATCCCCGCACCGTTGAGGTTCTGCGCGCCAGTTTCCCCTACGCCATCGTTTGGAGCCAGCAGAATCTGCCCGCCATCGTGCACCTGACCCACAACAGCCAGGAAGAAGGCCACGGACTGGCCGACGTGCTCTTCGGCGAGTACTCTCCCGCCGGCCGCCTGACCCAGACCTGGAACACCGGCGACGATCAGCTTCTGCCCATCATGGACTACGACCTGACCCACGGCCGCACCTACCTCTACAGCAAGCAGAAGCCCCTATTCCCCTTCGGCTTTGGCCTCAGCTACACCACCTTCGCCTACCAGGGCCTCACCGTCAGCGCGCCCAAAGTCGCTGCCGATGGCTCGGTCAAGGTGACGGTGAAGGTGCGCAACACCGGCCAGCGCGCCGGCGACGAGGTTGTCCAGTTGTACGTGCAGCATTTGGGTTCCAGCGTTGCCCGGCCACTGCTAGAGCTCAAAGGCTTCAAGCGCGTCCACATCGCCGCCGGGGCCGAGCAACTCGTCTCTCTCGACCTGAAGCCCCGCGACCTCGCCTTCTGGGACGCGGCCAGCCACTCGTGGCGCGTCGAGAAGGAGCAAATCCGCCTCCTCGCCGGCGGATCCAGCGACAAACTGCCTGTGCAGACCACCCTGGAAGTCGAAACGGCAGGCGAATACAAGCCGTAGCCCGTTTCATCGTTCCGACCCGTAAACACTGTCGAACGGGTGCCCCATCCTTTCCGCGTTCGGTGCGGAAAGGGTGGGGAAGGAAACACATTCTGGCGGCCGACTTTCGCAATCCCCAACGCTCGCCGTCCGCGCAGGACCCCGCCGTCCGCGCAGGACCTCGCAGTCCGCGCGGGACCCGGTTTCCCGCAAACACCGAAAATTTGGTATGATTGGGAAGTCAAAACGTGCGCCCGTAGCTCATTTGGATAGAGCACTTGGCTACGAACCAAGGGGTGGGGAGTTCGAATCTCTCCGGGCGCACCATATTGACCACAGGACATTCCCTGGAGACCGGGTCCCCAAAACCCCCGTTTCGGGTTGTCTGCAGAAATGAATCATGCGCCCGTAGCTCATTTGGATAGAGCACTTGGCTACGAACCAAGGGGTGGGGAGTTCGAATCTCTCCGGGCGCACCATCTTGCCGTCTACTCGAATTCCAAATTCAGCAATGCTCCCGCCAACTTGCTAACCCGCCATCCGCGCGTCAGCGCGGGCCAACTCGCTAAATCGAACCCAACGTCCTTCTATGTTTGAATTCTTCAACTTGCAGAATAATCCAGCTCAAGTTTCTTTCTGATTCCGAACTCGCCCCTGGCGCACTCGAATGAATGCGCCAGGAACAAGGCATACCGCATCGCAAAGACCGCGGTTCTTCCTCTTACACGCCGATGATGTCGCAGAGTTCCTTGACGGCGGCCGCGCTCCGCTTCAGGGCGTCGCTTTCTTCGGGAGTCAGCTTGATCTCGACAATCTCTTCCAGACCGCCTGCGCCCAGCTTGCACGGCACGCCGATGTAGTAGCCGCTGATGCCGAACTCGCCCTGCAGAAACGCGGCGCAAGGCAGAATCTTCTTCTTGTCCTTGAGAATCGCTTCCACCATCTCGACCGCCGCGGCCGACGGAGCATAAAAGGCGCTGCCTGTCTTCAGGTGCTTTACGATCTCGGCGCCGCCGTCGCGGGTGCGCTGAACAATGGCGTCGATCCGCTCTTTCGAGAGCAACTCGGTAATCGGAATTCCGGCCACCGTTGTGTGGCCAACCAGTGGGACCATGGTGTCGCCGTGTCCGCCCAGAACCATGCAGCTCATGTTGTTCACGCTCACGTTCAACTCGGCGGCAATGAAGCTCTTGAAGCGGCCGGAGTCCAATATGCCGGCCATGCCCAGAACCCGCTCGCGGTTGAATCCCGACTTGCGATAGGCAGTCTGCACCATGGCGTCCAGAGGGTTCGAGACAATGATCAGAATCGATTCCGGTGAATGCGCCACAACCTTGCCCACCACGTCGGACATGATCTTGAAGTTGGTGTGCAGCAGGTCGTCGCGGCTCATGCCCGGTTTGCGCGGAATGCCGGCAGTGATGATCACGATATCGGAATTCGCGGTGTCGGCGTAGTCGTTGGTGCCCAGGATATGAACATCGGACCGTTCGATCGGCAGTGCCTGTTGCAGGTCGAGTGCCTTGCCCTGCGGCACGCCCTCGACAACATCGAGCAGCACAACATCGGCCAGTTCCTTGGCCACAATCCAGTGGGCTGCCGTTGCGCCCACGTTGCCGGCGCCAATAATGCTAACTTTCTTGCGCATTTCTTTCCTCCAGGGGATTTTGATTCGAGGGTTCAGGGGTCAGGGTTCAGGGATCAGAATTGTCAGTCGCATGCTGGGCCGATTGTGGCAAGCGGACGTACTGATCCCTGATCCCTGACCCCTGATCCCTGATCCCTGCCGTTACAGGTTCCCGATGATTCGGGTGGCGAACTCGCTGGTGCCCACTTTTGTGGCTCCTGCGGTTTGCCGTTCAAAATCATATGTGACGAACTTCTGAAGGATCGTCTTTTCCATGGCCACTTCGATCATGCGGGCCGCTTCCTTCCATCCGATGTACTCCAGCAGCATTACGCCCGACAGAATCACCGAGCCGGGATTGATCATGTCCTTGTCGGCATACTTGGGAGCGGTGCCGTGCGTCGCTTCGAACACCGCATAGCCATCGCCGATGTTTGCGCCCGGAGCAATGCCCAACCCGCCCACCTGTGCCGCTGCCGCGTCGCTGATGTAGTCGCCGTTCAGGTTCGTCGTAGCCAGCACGCTGTAGTCTTCCGGCCGGATGATGATCTGCTGGAAGATCGAATCCGCGATTCGGTCGTTGATCAGCACTTTGGACTTCCATGCGCCATTGCCGTGGCTTGCGCCGATCGCGGCAAGAACCGCCTTGATCTCCGCGTGTACCGACGCCTGGAAAGCAGGCGAGGCCATCTCCAGCCCCGGCTCAATCAGGGCCGCGTTCTGCCCCACGGTCAGCCCGGGATTGGCTTCGACATTCCCCAGAATCCAGCTTTCGCGTTCGGTCACCACCTGGCCGCGGAACTCCTCGACAGCTACTTCGTAGCCCCACTCGCGGAAGGCGCCTTCGGTGAACTTCTGGATATTTCCCTTGTGCACGATGGTGACCGTCTTCAGGCCATTCTCCAGCGCATATTCAATGGCCCGGCGCACCAGTCTCTTCGATCCAAAGATGGAAATCGGCTTGATGCCCACGCCGGAGTCCAAGCGGACCGTCTTCTTGGTCTTCGCCAGCAGGTCGTTGTTCAAAAAGTCGATCAAACGCGCCGCGTCTTCCGTGCCCTCCTTGAATTCCACGCCCGCATACACGTCTTCGGTGTTCTCGCGGAAAATCACGATATTTACGCGCTCGGGATGCTTTACCGGGCTGGGAACGCCCTGGTAATACTTCACCGGTCGCACGCACGTGTAAAGATCCAGAATCTGCCGCAACGCCACGTTCAGCGAACGGATGCCGCCGCCCACAGGGGTGGTGAGCGGTCCCTTGATGGAGACTCTCAGATCGCGCGCCGCCGCTACCGAGTCGTCAGGAAGCCATGTGCCGAACTCGCGAAATGCCTTTTCGCCAGCAAAAATCTCGAACCACTTGATCGACCGCTCGCCCCCGTAAGCTTTCTCAACCGCCGCATCGAAGACCCGTTGCGATGCCTTCCAGATGTCCCGGCCCGTGCCGTCGCCTTCGATATAGGGAATTACCGGATGCGCAGGCGCCTTGATCTGCCCGTTGACGTACTCGATTCCCTGGCCGCCCTGCGGCAGTTCCCGCCCGTTATAGGTTGATTGCATGATCCTTGAATGACCCCTCTTTCCCACAGTGGTTAGAGCATGAGGCTACCATTCAGGATTCAGGAGAAGCAACGGCGGGAGATGTGAAAAAACTTGAGGACCGAATCAACTGGAGCGCCTGCCTTCCCGTTAGACATCATGATGCCTTGCAGGCTATCATCATGATGTGCGAACTACTCTCACCATCGACGACGATCTGGCCATCCTTGTGGAAGAAGAGACCCGGCGATCCGGGGAGTCCTTCAAGGGGACAATCAACCGCCTGCTGAGGCGCGGATTGACAGCTCAGGCGGCGAGCGCGGAGCGCAAGCCGTTTGTTGTGACACCGCTTCCGTTGAGTCTGCCTCCGGGGATGAGTTACGACAATATCGAAGAACTGATCGAGGCCCTCGATGGTCCGGGACACAGATGATTGTTCTCGATGTGAACCTGCTTCTCTACGCCTACACCAGTTCGTCGATCCAACACAAGAAAGCTTGCGACTGGTTGACGGGCGTCTTTTCCGGAGACGAGTTGGTCGGTCTTCCCTGGCAAACAATTCATGCGTTTCTGCGCATCTCCACAGATAAGAGAATCACCGCCGATCCTTTCCCTTTGAAAAGAGTGCTCGGCGTCGTGCAGCAGTGGCTCGATATGCCTCAGGTGCGCATCCTGGTGCCAAGTGAGCGTCACTGGGCTCTGCTGCAACGTATGTTGAACGAGGGTAAAGTCAATGGCCCCATGACCACCGACGCGCAACTCGCAGCTTTGACACTCGAATACGGGGGAGTACTGCATACAGCGGACCGCGATTTTGCCCGCTTTCCAGGGCTGAGGTGGGTGAATCCGCTCAGCGAAGCCTAAGCGCACAGGCTCGGAGGGAATCCCTTCTCGCCCTGCTCCGGAACTGGTTTTTGTAAATGTGAAATGAATTCCTTCTGCAACCTCCTGCTGCCCACGCGGTTGCGATAAACTCATGCGGTACTAAGCAAAACGACTCGAACGTCAACACGATGGAGGATACATAGAAATTGGGAAAAGCAATGGTCCCGAAGAAGCTGTTCTTCACCAAGGGCGTCGGCAGACACAAGGAGCGTTTGACCTCCTTTGAGCTGGCCCTGCGGGATGCGGGCATCGCCTCTCAAAATCTGGTCCGCGTCTCTTCTATCTTCCCACCGCAGTGCAAGGTGATCACCCGCAAGGAAGGGATCGCGATTCTGAATCACGGCGAGGTGGTTTTTGCCGTAATCGCGGAAAACTCGACCCGTGAGCCGCACCGGCTGGTGGTTTCCAGTATCGGCGTCGCGATTCCGGCCGACAAAAACACCTACGGATACCTCAGCGAGCACCACAGCTTTGGCGAGACCGAGGAACAGGCCGGCGATTACGCCGAGGAACTGGCCGCCGAGATGCTGGCCACCACTCTGGACGTGGAGTTCGATCCGGATACCAGCTGGGACGAGAAAAAGGAGATCTATCGCATCTCCAACAAGATTGTCCGGACCAGTAATATCACCCAATCGGCCGTGGGCGACAAGCACGGACTATGGACCACCACCATCGCCGCCGCTGTTCTGATTCTCGAAGAAGACTGACCAGCGCTTTTATGGGACTGCCCAGCGCGTTTATCCTGTTTGAAGGCCAATCCTGCCTGCCAGGGTTGGCCTTGCTGTCGTAAGGAAGTACCATTCAGGAGGTTGCTCGGCAAGTTATGACGAATTCGCGCAAATACAATGTCGGTCTGGTGCAGATGCGCATGGGCCCCGATCCGGAATCCAATCTCGACGCCGCGGTGGAGCACATCCATCAGGCGGCGCGGCTGGGGGCTAACATCGTCTGCCTGCCCGAACTCTTCCAGACGCAATACTTCTGCCAGCGAGAAGACGTCCGGCTCTTCGATCTCGCCGAGCCCATCCCCGGCCCGACGACCGCACGTCTGGCCCAAGTCGCTCGCCGCGAGCGGGTGGCCATCGTCGCCTCGCTCTTCGAGCGCCGCGCGGCAGGGCTTTACCACAACACCGCCGTCACGCTCAACGCCGATGGGGCCATGGTCGGCGTCTATCGCAAGATGCATATCCCCGACGACCCGCTGTACTACGAGAAGTTCTATTTCACCCCCGGAGATCTCGGCTTTCAGGCCGTGGACACTGCCTTTGGCCGCATCGGCACGCTGGTCTGCTGGGACCAGTGGTATCCCGAAGGCGCGCGCCTCACGGCACTGCAGGGAGCCGAAGTCCTCTTCTATCCCACCGCCATCGGCTGGCACCCGGCTGAAAAAGACCAATTCGGGGCCGCGCAATACGACGCCTGGCAGACCATTCAGCGCGGGCACGCCATTGCCAACGGCGTCTATGTAGCCGGCGTCAATCGCGTTGGCAGAGAGCACGGCGATATCCGCGGCGACCGCGCCGAGGGCCTGGGCCTCGAATTCTGGGGTGGCAGCTTCTTGGCCGATCCCTTTGGCCGCATCGTCGCCAAGGCTTCGCACGATCGGGAAGAGATCCTGATGGGCGAAATCGATCTGGTCCTGCAGGAAGACACCCGCCGCAACTGGCCCTTCCTCCGCGACCGCCGCATCGACGCCTACGGCCCCATCACCAAACGCTTCATCGATCAGCCCTCGACGCCCGAGGATCGCAAATGACCCCTTGGGGGCGCCAGTGAACCCTGAATGAGTTGAGGTTTTGAAAGGGCACGGCTTCAGCCGTGCCGCAAAACGCCCATTAGACCCTGTGGGCTTTAGCCCCTGAGGTCAGCTCTCGCAATTTGAGGTGGAATGCGCGACCAATTCGCTGGCGATATTTCGGACCTTTTGAAGTTCTCTCTTTTGCGTTCCCTCGTAGGTGAGGACAAGAAGCTCGGAATCGGCTGGTATTTTGTGGATGAGGAAAATCAGCGCACAGTTGGAAGGCACAGAGAGTTTTGCGCCGAGCAGAAATGGGAATCGCTGGATTCAGAGGTTTGGGAAGCTCTTCGGAATTTGCCGGAACGTTCAGTTGCCGCGCTTGAGCGGCTGAAGTTTTGGCCGATCGGAACAAAATTTCACCGTATCCCGATTGAACCCGGACCAGGCCGTGAAAATTGGTTTGATGGAATGAAAAGTCATCTCGAAGGCTGCTCGGTAGTGTTTCTTGATCCAGACAACGGCCTTGGAAAACCTGGATTGCTACATGCGTCAATTGAGGAAGTCCATTCGTTGCAAGAAACAATTCCAGCTGTCGTGCTGATCAAATTTCCGGGCAGAACGAAGCATTCCCAACAGATTGAGGAACACCACCGTAGCTTATTGAAAAACAAGAATACTAAGTGGGTCTTTACAATTAGGACATGTGTGAGCATCAATTGCCGCACCAAGACGGGCAAGCATCAGAAGATTCCCAGAATCAGGTGGTTCACGGTTATTAATCCTGATCAATGTATTACTCGTCGAGCAAATTCGTTCGTCACGAAAATGAAAAACCTGAAAGATGTAAAAGCTGAGATTGTGTCGATGGAAGGTTTTGGAAACTGAATGAATGATGTTCAAAATGAAATTCTGACGGGAACTAATATCCCCCGCGACCTCGGTTACCGCATGCCTGCCGAATGGGACCGCCACGAAGCCACCTGGCTGGCCTGGCCGCACAACTCCGAGGACTGGCCGGGAAAGTTCCAGGCCATTCCCTGGGTCTATGCGGAGATCGTCCGCCTGCTTTCGGCCCACGAAACCGTGCACCTGATCGTGCAGCACGCTGCCGAGCAGAGCCGTGCCCGCAAGATCCTCAAGCGCGCCGGAGCGAATCTCGACCGCGTTCAGTTTCATCGCTGGCCCACCGACCGCGTGTGGACTCGTGACTCTGGCCCCATCTTCGTGCGCAACGCCGAGGGCAAGGTCGCCCTCACCGACTGGCACTTCAACGCCTGGGCTAAGTACGACGACTGGAAGCTCGACGACCAGCTCCCCGCCCGCGTAACGGAACTCCTCGGCGTGACGGCTTGGCAACCAACCGTTGAAATCGAGAACCGAGCGAAGCACCGCGTCGTCCTCGAAGGCGGATCCATCGATACCAACGGCGCGGGCGTTCTGCTCACCACCGAGGAGTGCCTGCTCAGCGAAGTCCAGCAGCGCAACCCCGGCGTCAGTCGCGAGCAGTTGGAGCAGGCCTTCCACGACTATCTCGGCATCGATCAAGTCATCTGGCTGGGCTGCGGAGTGGCCGGCGACGACACCCACGGCCACGTCGACGACATCACCCGCTTCGTCTCGCCCACCACCATCGTCACCGCCGTCGAGCCCAATACCGCCGACCCCAACCACGCGCCATTGGCCGACAATCTCGCCCGCCTCAAAGCGGCGCGCACGCCGGCCGGCAGCCAGTACACCATCGTCGAACTTCCGCTTCCACGGCCAGTGGTTTTTCGCCAGCAGCGCCTGCCCGCCAGCTACGCGAATTTCTACATCGCCAACGGCCTTGTGCTGGTGCCCACTTTCCACGATCCCAACGACCGCGTGGCCCTCAACATCCTCGCTGAGCTCTTTCCCGATCGCGAGGTCATCGGCATTCACTGCGTCGATCTGGTCTGGGGCCTCGGCACTTTGCACTGCATGACCCAGCAGCAGCCGGCGGTGCAGCCATGATGACCCACACCGACGATCTCGATTTTATGCAGGCCGCGTTCGAAGAAGCGTGCTTGGCCGTCGCGGCGGGAGAGGTGCCCATCGGAGCGGTGGTGGTCCACGACGGCAAAATCTTGTCCAAGGGCCAGAACCGCGTCCTGCGCGACGTTGACCCCACCGCCCACGCGGAGATGGTGGCCCTGCGCGCGGCGGCAACGGCTCTCGGCAATTACCGCCTCAACGGCTGCACGCTCTATGTCACCCTCGAGCCCTGCGCCATGTGCGCCGGAGCCATGATCCACGCCCGCCTCGACCGCCTCGTGATTGCCGCCACCGACCCCAAGACCGGCGCATGCGGCTCGGTGCTCGGCGTCCTGAACCACCCCCAACTCAATCACCAAATGGCCGTGGAAACCGGCGTTCTGGCTGACGAGTCCGCTGACTTGCTGCGCAGTTTTTTCCGTGATCGCCGCGCACAATGTCCTTAGCCTGAAGGTCACCCAACAAGAGTGCCGTCCTCCACGGAGCGGCGTTTCGGTCTCTGCATGACTCCATGAACTTCTCCCAGAGCCGCCCACGGGCAGCGGCGGCCCACCGAGGATGAATCCAAGTCTGGCGACGAAGCCGCCATTCCGCGATACCATTTGTGGAATGCGTGTGAACCGAAAGCACAGCCCTGCAAGGGCCTGCAAGGAACTGACCGGCGCGCTGGGACTCTGATTTCGCTCTGGAAAACAGGCCTTTCCTCCGAAGGACGCCTCATCGCAAGGCAATCCATTAATCTGTTAGCCATGGAATGTATCTGCCGTCAATGCCATGCTGTGCTCAATCCAAATGCAACCGTCGAGGCTTGCCCCGCGTGCGGGGGTGAGCTTCTCCTGCGGCCCACTCTTCCCGTCGACCCATCTTCAACCGGGCAAGCTGCTGAAATTGACCGGCGAGGCATCCTTTTGCCACGCCGCCATGCATTGGGAGGGATCATTACTCCCCAGTGAGGTCTCTGACCTGGAGCGCCGAGACCGGGCCACTATCGATCTGGAGCAGAACTTCCGTCTCCATTCCCGCCGTGCGCGCCTCACCTCACTCGAATCTCCTGTGGGTGTTGGATCACGCCGAGTGAAGTAAGTTTGTCGTCGTTGTAATGCTGCTGCTTCGCCGCGTACATCTTCCGATCGGCTTCAGCCAGCAGCAATTCGGCCTCTTTGCCGTCCTGGGGGTAGAAGGCCGCGCCGAGACTGAGGGACAGCAGATCGGTGTCGCAGACCTCGCGGCCCGCTTGAGTTGCCATTGCGCTTAATAGATTGGCTCTATCGCCTACCGAAGACAAAGTCATGTTGGGAGCGACGATGACGAATTCATCCCCGCCCATGCGCGCCGCATAGTCGTACTCGCGGCAGGCTTCCTGCACGTAGCTGGCAAAGATCTTGAGCACCTTGTCTCCCGCCAGGTGGCCGTAGCAATCGTTGATCTGCTTGAATCCATTCAAATCGCAGACCATGACTGCGACAGTTGAATGCTCGCGCTTGCAACGGGCCAGTTCCTGTTCCAGGTGCATGGAAAGCGACCGCGCGTTTGCCATGCCGGTCAGGTAGTCAACCGTGGCGGAGGCTTCGGCCGCCCGGAACTTGAGTGCATTTTCGATAAACAGTGCGACTCTCGACGTGATCACTTGCAGCACCCGCAAATGCTCGCTGGTAAACGCGTCCGGTTCCGCTTGGTAAAGCGCCAGCACTCCCACCAGTCCGGTGACTCCCTCCAGTGGCACGGCAAGCGCCGAGTGCGGCTCCGAGACATTCTTTGGATCGTGCGTGAAGCCCGCTTCCACCGCCGGGTTGCCATTCAGGATCGGCCGGGAGTTCTGCGCGACCCACCCGCACAGACCAGTCCCGACCGGAATCGCAAGCGACGACAGGAGACGGAAATTATCGCCGCTGACGAACTCCGGCAAAAGAAGATCCCCCTTGCGCACAAATGCAACGATCGAATCGTAAGGCACAAGCTTGCGCAAGCGCATCGCAACCAGCGAGAGTGTCTCGTCCAGGCTCAACGAATTGCCCAGATCCTGACTCAGTTCGAAGAGTGTGTGCGCCTCGTGACGGGCGGAAGCAATCGAGGAAAGGAAATCCGATTGGCTGCTGCGGCGATGGCTGGGATCCCGCTCAAAACCTGCCGCCGGCTCATTTCCGCGCTCCACGACGTATCCGAAGCTGAGCGAATCGTGCTTCGCTTGTTCAATGCCACGCACCGCATTGTTCTCCAGTTCTTGATAGCGGCGTTGAAGAATTTCTATTACCCGGGGATCGAACGAGGTTCCCGATTCCGCGGCCACCACCTTCATCGCGTCGTCCAGGGGAAGCGCCTTGCGATATTGGCGATCGGACGCCAATGCATCCAGGCAATCCACAGCCGCAAGAATCCTGGCTCCGACTGGAATCTCCTCGCCAACCAGTCCATCCGGATAACCCTGTCCATTCCACCTTTCATGATGGGCGCGCACAATCGGCGCGACAGGATAGGGAAATGCAACCCGTTCCAGTATCTCTGCGCCGACAATCGGGTGGATCTTCATCTTCTCGAACTCTTCGGGCGTCAGTCGGCCGGGCTTGTTGATGATGTGATCGGGCACCGCCAGTTTGCCGATGTCATGCAGCAACGCCGCGGCGCGCAAGGCATCCAGCTCGGCGTCGCTCAACCCCATTTCAGTTGCGATCTCCACTGCATACGTCCGCACCCGGTGCAGGTGCTCGTGTGTCGTATGATCCTTGGCGTCAATGGCCAGAGCCAATCCCTCAATGGTGCGCAGATGCAGCGCGCAAACCTCCTCGACGTGCCGCTTCTCGGCCTCCACCTGGCGCGCCTCGATCTCGACGCGCTTCTTCTCGTCCTCCAAACGGTCAAGATAGAGATGATAGGACCGGTAGATCCAATACATCACCGGAACAATCAGCAGCACGCTCTGCCATCCGATGTAACGGTCGACAAAGCTCACCGCCCCGATCAGAACGGCTCCGAAAAGGTAGTAGGGCAGGCTCCAGAAGAACGTTTCGGACCAGACCTTGGGTACAGAACGGTTTTCGCAAAGCGCAATCACGATGGCGATCTGGAGGCTGTTGCACGTAAAGTACGTGACTGCCGCGACCAGCAGCAGAAGCGGAACGCTGTTCCTTAGAACCGTGCCGGACAGGTGGTACGCGTAGTATGTCGTCCATATTGAGAAACTGCTGCTGAAGAAATTGAAGGCGATCTTGACCGGCTCCGCCTTTTGCCGATTGTTCCAAACTGTCTGCCCCAGAACTGCCGTGCACGCGATAACCAGCGTCTCCGCAAGGGATAATTCCAGGATCCCAAGCAGCACAATCAGAAAATGGACAGACATGGTGCTATCCATCCCGGGAAGTTTGACTTTGAGCATGGAGGAGAGAAGCGCGATGGCAAAATAGCAGACGAACTTGACCAGATCGTTGGAATGCCAGTGCGAGAGGGATATCCCGAATACAGTTGCCCCGACTGCAATCGTGAAGGCGACAAAGAATCTTGCGCGGATGGGTATGGAATCTGTCATCGAATGGGCTCTTTCGGTTGCTAAAGTTACAGCCCAGACGATTCAAACGCTCCACATGCCTGTTGGTCGGCGGCGTCTTCCATAAATCGCCCGAGCACAAATGGACAATGAATCCTGTCTCGGTTCATCGGCGGAGATAACTCCTTCTCAAGTTACGAAAGGTTTAGTTGCAATTGTCCTTCCTGCCACATCCCAGAAGGGTCGCGCAACGCCCATAACGAAACTGAGTGAACAAATCGACCTGTGCAACGGTTCGAAAGTCGAAACCGATCTTTCTGTCTCCGTAAGTCATACGGAAACTCTTAATCGGGTACTTTGGTTCTTAAAGTTTTTCTAATCCCGGATCGATATGCGCTACAACGGATGCAATACCCTTTGTGAGCACACGGTCAACACTCCTCTGGTAGTTGTTGCACGACGCTGTTCTGCGGTCCGGGTCCCCTACTGAAGTTTTGTTGTGACTTTGGCTTGCCTGCCGATGCGATGCGGGCGAGGAAGCTGAGTCTTGGCAGTGCGCCGCCAATCAAGCATTGGCTGCGTAGTGCGTAGCGAGAGCTGCGCGCATCTGGGTCGCGCTGCGCTTAGATGTTCGAAGTTATCTTTGGGATTGGTAATTGCGCTCTTCCATGGCAGTCAATTGGGGGCCCCGGCGTTGATATGCATGGCTGCCACCGATCTTGTTCCGCCCGAGCCGCGTTGATTGCGCTGAATTGCGCTGAAACAGGGCCCTCCCTACCGCTCGTAATTGCTCGCCCGGTAAACCGGGCCTTGCTTCAAGCAGGAGAGAGAATCTGCAGTCTAGGTAAATCGAAAGGAGAAACAACAATGAGATCGAACCGAATCAAGAGCGCGACCTGGGGACGAACTCTCCTGACGTTGAGCGCGATTCTGTTGAGTGCCATCCTGGCTTATGCCGGCCCGGCAACGAATCACAAAATGTCGAGCGACCTGCAAGGAAAAACCCTGCCTGCACAGGTGAATGTGATTGTGCAGTTCAACCATGTTCCCAACGTCGGTAACCACCAAATGGTGCAGAGTTGGGGTGGCGTGCTGAGGCGTGAGCTTCCTTCGGTGAAGGGAGCCACTTACTCGGTGCCGGCTTCGGCGCTGGCCTCATTGGCCTCCGATCCGAGCGTCGTCTATATCTCTCCGAACCGGCATTTGAAGAGCGCCGGAACGGCATCCACATCTCAACTGCTCGACTATCACTTGGAAACCATCAACGCCTCCGCAGCCGTGCCTTTGGGACTGGATGGCACGGGTGTCGGCGTGGCCGTGATTGACAGCGGCGTCGCGAGTGTGGGCGATCTAAGCAACCTTGTTTACAGCGAGGACTTCGTCGGAGACAACGGAGGAAGCGCGACAGATCTTTTCGGCCATGGCACGCATGTGGCTGGCATCATCGCCGGCAACGGAAGCAATTCGACGGGCAGGAGTTTCTCCTATACCTTCCATGGAATTGCTCCGAATGTGAACTTGATCGACCTTCGCGTGCTGGATGCGAATGCCAGCGGCACCGACAGTGAAGTGATCGCGGCGATCGAAAGAGCGATCGAGTTGAAGAACAAATACAACATCCGCGTCATTAACTTGTCGCTGGGACGCGGTGTGTACGAGTCCTACACGCAGGACCCGCTCTGCCAGGCAGTTGAGCAAGCATGGCAGGCAGGAATTGTGGTCGTAACTTCCGCGGGAAATGACGGACGCGACGACTCGGCGGGAACAAACGGTTATGGGACGATCACCGCGCCCGGCAACGACCCCTATGTCATCACGGTCGGCGCAATGAACACCCATGGCACAGCGGACCGCACCGATGACCTGCCGGCAAGTTATAGTTCCAAGGGACCGACCTTGGGCGACCTGATTATGAAGCCCGATCTGGTGGCGCCCGGCAACGCGATCATATCTTTGTACACCCCGATGGAAACTCTCAATCAGGAGGATCCGGGCAACGAGGTGTCGCTTTCGCTCTATCGGACGAATGGTGCGACGGGAGCATCGGGAAGTTATTACATTCTGAGCGGAACCAGCATGGCCGCGCCCATGGTGAGCGGCGCTGCGGCGCTGCTTCTGCAGCAGAATCCAAACCTTACCCCGGACCAGGTGAAAGCGGTGTTGATGGAAAGTGCGTTCCGCAGCCTGGTTCCCAACGGCTTTGCCACCAATCTTGCTACCGGGCAGTCCATAAGCGTTGCGGCCGATATGTTCACTGTGGGCGCGGGTTACCTGGATATTCAGGCCGCACTTGCCGTCCATTCGTTTGCGCCGCCGGCGATGGGCAGCGCGATGTCTCCCTACGCCACCACAGACAGCAATGGGGATATCGTTCTGGTGTTGAATCCCAATGTGACCGGCGTCAAGATTGCCTGGAGATCGGTTGACGGCGAGCCGAATATCGTTTGGGGTTCAACTCTAGGGTCCCAAAACATCGCCTGGGCGCCGGTCAACGGTTCGTTAATTGCATGGAGCTCTGCAAATGGCTCGAACACCACCTGGGGATCGATCGATGGCGCATTCATCGCGCAGGGAACCGTCGACGGTTCGAACATTGCCTGGGGCTCAATCGACGGCGCATCCAATATCGCTTGGGGATCGATTGACTCCGCACAGAACATCGCCTGGGGCTCGATCGACGGCCTCAACATTGCCTGGGGCTCGCTCGATGGCGCAAACATCGCGTGGGGCTCTGTCGATGGCGCGAACATTGCCTGGGGCTCCATCGATGGAGCCAACATCGCCTGGGGCTCTGTCGACGGTGCCACTTCGAGCGCTGCGGCTCAAAGTGTTTCCTTGGGCGATAAATAGGATCCACTCAAAGGTCGAATTGTGATGATTTGCGGCGGGAGAGTGCTAACCTGCCCTTCCGCCGCAACGCCACAAGATGAATCTTCCCATCGGTGCCTGCGCGAGAATCGCAATGCGATTCCGAAGGTTTCCGAGGTTCATCCAGCCAAGATTGATCGTCGAGGCGCGGCACACCGGCTAAGTCGCTCCAGCACCGGGCGATCTGGCGTGACGGCCGAATTTCAACTTCGGCCCATCCACACTCTCATCTTCCGGGCTTTCGTCTTGAAGCGGTGCCTTGCCCGTTCAGCTACCTGTACTTGCGCAGCACGCCCAGAACCCGGCCCTGGATGGCCACCTGGCTGGCGGGAACATAAATCGGTTCCATCTCGAAATTCGCGGGCTGCAGCCGGACGACGTTCCCTTCGCTGTAGAAGCGTTTCAAGGTGGTTTCGGAGCCATGAACAAGCGCCACAACGATCTCGCCTTGCCGGGCGGTGCGGGTGCGTTCCACCAGGACGTAATCCCCGTTGATGATGTGCTCGTCGCGCATCGACTCTCCGCGCACTTCAAGCGCAAAGACGTCGCGATTGCCGACCACATCGTGCAGCGAGATACTATCGGGAATCTCTGAAGTTTCCACAGGCAGTCCCGCGGCAATCTGCCCCACCAGGGGCAGGCGGTCGCTGGTGCGCGTGCGCGTTCCCGGCGGCAGCACGTCGATGGACCGGCTGCGGTTGTGCACGCGGTCCAGAAGACCCTTCTTTTCCAAGTTGGTGATGTGCTTGTGCACCGTGGCAAGGCTCTTCAGCCCCAAGCCGCGTGCGATTTCTTCAAACGACGGGGAGTATCCGTTGCGATTCACAAAGGACTCGAGGAAGTCGAGAATCTCTTTTTGCCTGCGTGTGACAGCCATGGGCGCATTATAGCGAATAAAAAGCGAACAATGCCAACATTTTTTTGATTTTGTTGCTGGCCCGATCAGAGGGCCCGGTCCCGAGGTCTTAGGGAACCTCTGCTTAAGTCGATGTTTTGAAAGGGCACGGCTTTAGCCGGGCCGCGCATGCTTCAAAATCAACTATGGGCTTTAGCCCCTGAGGGGTGTTTTGTGAAAAACAAACCTTGTTCAGAGCTTCCTTCGAGCGGTTCCACAATTCACGTGCCCTTTGTGGTTCCTCGAAAGGTAGCCATTCCTTGAGGAATAAGCCTCTTCAGCTCAGTGGTTCCGGGGAACAGCAATTGTGGAACCGCTTTGGGCCTGTCCGGATGCTCTAGACTCAGAGTTGGATAAGTCTATGTTCAAGTTATTTGGTGGCAAAAAAGATGCTGTAACACCCGATGCCGAGGCAACGGAGACGGCAACGCCCGGCCAGGAGCAGGCGGCGGAAGCTCCATCCGAAGCGCCGCGCGCGGGCCTCTTCAGCCGCATGAAGCACGCCGTCTCGCGCACCCGCGAGACGCTGTCGGCGAAGATTGACGACCTGGTCGCGCTCACGCGCACCGTGGATGAGAAGACCCTCGGCGATTTGGAATCGGTCCTGCTGACCAGTGATCTGGGCGTGCAGACCACGGCCATCATCCTCGCGGCAATTCGTGAGCGCGCCCGCCATCAGGCCATCGAGGGAGGCGGGGAGTTGCGCCAGCTGCTCAAGGCTGAGTTGCGGGCGATTCTCGACGCTCCGCCGCGTCCGGTGCTTACGGCGGAGACGCCGGTTGTCACCTTCCTGGTCGGTGTGAACGGGACCGGCAAGACCACTTCGGCGGGCAAGCTGGCGGCGTGGTATCGCGCCCAGAACCGCAGCGTTCTCCTTTGTGCGGCTGACACGTTCCGCGCCGCGGCGATCGAGCAGTTGGACATCTGGGCCACCAGGTCGGGCGTGGAGATGATCAAAACCCGCCAGGGAGGCGATCCGGCTGCGGTGCTCTACGACGCGGCGTCGGCCTCCAAGGCGCGCGGAATCGATGAGCTGATCGTGGATACAGCCGGGCGTCTGCACACCAAGAGCGGCCTGATGGACGAGCTGGAAAAGATGCGCCGGACGGCGGCCAAACTGATCCCCGGCGCGCCGCACGAAGTATTGCTGGTGATGGACGCGACGACCGGTCAGAATGGCCTGACCCAGGCGCGGCAGTTCACCCAGTCGGCCGGAGTGACGGGAATCATTTTGACCAAGCTGGATGGTACGGCCAAGGGCGGTATCGCCGTGGCCATCGCCCGGGAGCTGAACCTGCCGGTGCGCTTCGTAGGGGTCGGCGAAAAGATGGGCGACCTGCTGGAGTTCTCGTCGACCGACTTTGTGAATTCGCTGCTGGGGTAAGGATGGAAGTCTTGGAACGGGATCGGTATTGGATGCACCGGGCGCTGGAACTGGCGCGGCGGGGGATTGCTGTGACTTCGCCCAATCCCGCGGTGGGCTGCGTGATTCTGGACCGGGCCGGGCAGGTGGCAGGCGAGGGCTGGCACGAGTACGACCTGCTCGACCATGCCGAAGTAGTGGCGCTGAGAGTGGCGCGTCAGCACGCCGGGGAGCGGCTGAAGGGAGGCACAGCTTACGTAACATTGGAACCCTGCAACCACACTGGGCGCACCGGGCCGTGCAGCGAAGCGCTGATCGAAGCCGGGTTGGGCCGCGTGGTGGCGGCGACCATCGATCCCAATCCGCTGGTTGCGGGGCATGGAATGGAAAAGCTGCGTGCGGCTGGAGTGGAGGCCGTTGTCGGCGTTTGCGAAGCGGAGGCGCGGCGGTTGAACGAGGGGTTTGCGCGCTGGATCCAGCACCGGCGTCCGTTGGTGTTGATGAAAGTGGCGATGACGCTGGACGGTCGGATTGCTCCGCCCGCCGGACAACACCTGGTGCGGGAGCCATATTGGATCACCAGCGAGGCGGCGCGGGCCGCGGTGCAAACTCTGCGCTGGCAGGCCGACGCGGCGCTGACGGGCGTGGACACCGTGTTGGCCGATGATCCGATGCTGACCGACCGCAGCGGACTGCGGCGGCGTCGTCCGCTGTTGCGCGTGGTCCTCGATTCCGCGCTGCGCATGCCGCTGGACGGGAAGATGGTGCGGTCGGCGCAGGGCGACGTTGTAGTGTTCACGGTGAGCACGGACGAGGCCCGCGCCAACAAGTTGCGCCAGCGCGGCGTGCGTGTTGAAGTTCTCCCAGCTGATACCGGGGCCCCCGGCGACAGGTCTTCGTCGTCGGGGTGGGAGGCGGGCAGGGTTCCGTTGGGCAAGGTGCTGGACAAGCTGGGTGAGGAAGGCGTGTTGACCATGCTGACAGAGACCGGTACGCGACTGAATACAGCTCTGTTGGCGGCAGAACTGGTGGACCGCGTGCATCTGTTCGTTTCTCCGCAGATCATGGGCTCGGACGCGGTTCCTGCCTTCCGTGGGATGAGCCACGCCATCCGCATGGCGGAGGTCGAAGTGGAGCGCTATGGGAACGACCTGGGGCTTTGCTCGCTCCTGAAAGACCCGTGGCCCCAACACGGCTGAGGCTGTTTCAAGCTCCTTCAAAGTCCGCGAACACTTCTCCGGTTACGCTCTTCAAATCCTCATTTCCTTTACGCTGCTCCCCGGTGCTCGGCCTCGCTTACCGGCTTACCAAAGCGCCGCGACGGGCGCCTGCTGATAAACCGGGCGGGGGCCGTTGCGGCTGGAGAGATGGAGGATGTCGAGGTAGGGCATGGCCTTGGGGTCGCAGGTGACGGTGATGAGGCCGCCACGGCCGTCGGAGCCGTCGCGTCCATCCGAGCCGGCGTGGCCGTCGAGCCCGCTGTTGCCGTTGGGCGATCCGATGCCTCCGGAGCCGCCGCGACCGGCGCGTCCGCCGCTGCCGCCCTTGCCGCCCGATCCGCCGTCGGCGCGAACGGAGAGCGAGCCGCCTTGGGGATCGATGAGGTAATAGCGCTTGTGTCCCGGGGCGAATACGCCGACTTCGAGCAGGGGATGATCGCCGGGGCGAAATGCGATGTCGATCTGCACCGGGGGAGCGTCGCCACCGGGCCAGCCGTTCTGGCCATCGCCGCCATCGCCGCCGTTCGATCCGTTGCCGCCGGCGGAGGGGTGGTCGGGATCCATGGAGCCCATGCTCCCGCTCATGCCGTCTGCCCCGCTGCTGCCGTCCATGCCTTTGGCTCCGTCGCTGGCGGAGAAATCGGTGCGGTATTCGATGTCGTAGCGGAGGGGAATGTCGAGATCGGCGCGGAGGTCGGGATGGCTGGGCGCGGTGACGGTGACGTGGGGCATCTGACGGTCTGTCTTGCGGGGATCGTGGGGCAGGGAGATTACGCCCTTCGGGGTCACGGAGACGACGGTGGAACTAACCACAAGGTCGCGCCACATGACTTTGCCGCTCCCGGCTCCCTCGGTTTGCAAGGCCAGGCCGCCGGGCTGGGTGAAGAGCACGACCAGAGAAGATTTTTGGCCGGGGGCGATGCCGGGGCCGCTTTGTTGCACCACATCCATGGTCGCGATGGAGGTTTTGGCGAGATAGACCTTCATGCCCATCTTGACCTGGAGGGCGGCACAGCCGGTCAGCGCGAGAGTCGCGACGAGCGCGATCCATGCGAAGGCGGCGGAATGCAGGGACTGGAGCCGGGAATCGGAGGAAAAAGACGAAAGGCTGAATGCGTTCAAGGTCGGGCTCCGTTCAAAGGGCGGCGAAGGCTATTGAATGCTTGGACACGCAATTCTTGAGCAAGTTACGGCGCGGGACGAGGAATTCTCGGAAAGCGAAATCACGCTGGGCCCAGCCCGGAAGCGAATCCAGGCGGGGCAGGCCGTCGCATAGAGCCGTCGCATAGAATGGAGTCATGTTTACAGGGATTATTGAGCAGACGGGCACGCTGGTTGGTGTGAAGAGCAAGGGTGGCGTGCGGCGGATTACGGTGCAGGCTCCGGGATTGGCGGGCCGGCTGCGGGAGGGCGATTCGTTGGGAGTATCCGGCGTATGCCTGACCGCGCTGGACGTGAACCCGACGCTGTTTTATGCCGACCTGGCGCAGGAAACGCTGGACAAGACGTCGTTGGGTGCGCTCGCTCCCGGTGCAAAGGTGAATCTGGAACTGCCGACCGCTGCCGGAAGTCCGCTGGGCGGACATATTGTGCAAGGCCACGTGGACGGCTGCGGTGAACTCCGTTCCCTTGATCCTGTCATTTCCGAGTCCAGTGCAGGATTCGACCAGCAGACGACCGACTGGACGCTCAAGGTAAAGGTTCCCGAGAACGTTCGGCCATGGATGGTGCACAAAGGGTCGGTGGCGATTGAGGGGATCAGCCTGACGATTGCCGACTTTGATGGCGAGGCAATCACGATTGCCATTCTTCCTCTCACGTATTGGAGGACGAACCTGCACACGCTGAAGCCGGGCGCGCCGGTCAACGTGGAGGCGGATGTGCTGGTGAAACTGGCGCACGCGCAGATGATGGCAGCCCGCAAGCCGGAGATGGATCTGAGCGAGAGCTGGCTCGTGGCGAACGGGTACTGAAACACAAGGAACAAGGATCAGGGAATAGGGAACAGAATGGCCGGGGTGAGAAGGGTATGAAGTCCACCGGAGAGATTGGCCTGAAAATCACCGCAGCCCAGCGCGATTATTTTCGCTACACTGGGCGGTCGGCTGAGGTGGAGCGGCAAGGTGCTGGATGCTCGCGCCCTGCGCTTGCCTGGGTGGTGCGCTTGAAGCGTGAAGCAGAAGAGCGCGGCTCCGCGATTCCCGCAAAGAAGCCCGCAAACAAGAACGATCAAGCATGACAAGAGCTTGGGCTCCTTCTTTCTTGCGTTTGTTTCAACGCAGGGATCAGGGGCTCGGCGCGGGTCAGGGCTTGGCGGGCAGCTTGGGCGGGTCCACCAAATATTCGTCGCCGGTGCGGGCCAGCAGCAGGGCACGGCGGTCGGTGAAGAGCTTCAGCCGGTTGCTCACCTCAATGAATTCCTTCTTTTGTGCGTCCGACAGGCCCGAAGCGGCTCCGGTTGCGCCGCCGGTTGAAGTTGGCGCGGTGCTCAGCTTCGTCAACTCGTCGACGCGGGCTTGCAGGCGAGGAATTTCGCGGTCCATCAGCAGCGGGCGAATCACGGTGGCCTTCACCTTGCCGCTGGCCAGGTCGTTGCGGTTGTTCTCTCCCCAGACGGGCAGAATGCCGACGTGGCCCAACTCGACGCGGACGCCGGCGGGGCCGTAGTCCTGACGGATGGCAGAGAAGAGTCCGATCATCGAATCGCGGGGATCGCCGTCCTTGTCGGGCATCAGGCCGTCCACATAGCTGCGCGACTGGTTGCTGAGAAAGTTTCCCAGCGAGTAGAAGATGACAGTATTGCGGCCATCGGCGGTGCGGTAGGTTTCCACCGGCTGCAGCACGTGGGGGTGGTGTCCGACAACGACCGAGGCTCCCGCTTCCAGCATTTTGTGGGCGGCTTCGACATCCTCGGGACGGGGCGTAGTCGCGTATTCGACGCCCCAATGGATGGAGACCACAAGGAAGTCGCACTGGGCGCGGGCGGCTTTCACCGCATCCAGAACCGCGGCTTCGTCGGCCCCGGTTGCGCCGCCGGATTCGCCCGGATAGGGGAAGAAGTTGACGTGCGGCAGGCTGTCCTTGTCGGGATTGCGATTGCCGTTGAGCCAGCGGGTCATGCCCAGCCAGCCGACCTTGATGTCGTTGGCCTCGACAATTGTAGGCTTCCAGGTGTCCGCGGCGGTGTCTCCGGAGCCGGCGAAGAGCATTCCCTCCGCTTTGAGGTGTTCGCGGGTCTCGGCAAAGCCCGGCCATCCCTGGTCCATCACGTGGTTGTTGGCGAAGGAGACGAGCTTGATGCCGCTGGCCTTCAAAGCGTCGATCAGAGCAACCGGGGCGTCGAACATGAAGGGTTTCGATCCATGTGAATGGGCGGGCGCAACCGGTGTCTCCATGTTGACGAAGCCGAAATCGGCGCGATGGAAAACGTCGGAGACGTCGCTGAAGAGTGCGGTCCAGCCTTGCACTCCGTCTCCACCGGCGGCCGCCGCGGCGCGCACGGGCTCGTGGGGAATAACGTCGCCAGCCACGGCGAAGCTGACCTCGGCCAGCGGATGGGGGTAGGGCGCTGGAGCGGCGGCAAGTCGAGTGGAGCGCAATCCGGGCAGAATCAGGGTCGCCAAGGCGATTGCGAAGGCGAGCGAACCGCAGGTCGCGAGTCCCTTGTGCAGGCGAAGGGCGGTTTTGACGCGGGGGCCGAACTCCGAGGCGAATCCTGTGGCCAAACGGCCCTGCGTGCTTCCTATCTGCTGACTCAATTGCGGCTCCCTTGCGCGAATTCAGGACTTTCCCGGTCGCTACAGAGCTGGCCGGAAGGCAAAATCGGAACGCAAACAGGATACAGGGCAGGCGGTGAGGTTGGCTGGGGCGCTGCGGTAGTTTTGGCGTTTGCAAAAGAGCGCCGTTCCTGCAGGACTCGGGGAGGTTGGCGGGGTGCTCACCCAGCGCTGAAGCGCCGGGTCAACGAACGTTGCGCCCACGGCGCGGGGCGCGTTGGTTTTGGTTCAGGGATTCGCGCACGTCCAACAATGCGATCACAATGTGTTCGCTCTTTTTTGGAGCGTCGAGCGGTACGACGGGAGCCGTGCCCTCCGCTGTCTGGGATCTAAAACCAGCGCCGCCTTCGGCGCGAGATGACCCACGTCGCCGCCATGGCCAGCAATACCCCGATCACCAGCCATGTGAAGTCGCGGCTGCTGAAATCTTCCAAGAATCGAAGGCCCTGCACATGCGCCAGCGCCAACTCGTTGCTCATTGCGATCCCCATTTTTCCTCCGTAGAACGATTTCGCTGCTCGGCACACAGGCCTGAGCGAAGTGAACTCAAGTGGACGCTACAGGCGAGAGGCAGTCTGCTCAACAGTGGTCACCGCACCCCGGCTCACCCACAAGAAAGGAAAAAGATTCCCAAAGGCGCTCCCCGGAAGCCAGGGCTTGACTGCAAATTACAAAAGCCATCCCTTGCGGGATGGCTTTTGTGTGCTTTACCTCAAGCATATGCGCCGCCGGTCAAGGCAACGCAGGGGTGACATTGAGGCTTACATCGGGTAGTATAGCACGATTCGTCGATGCCAGCCCTATTCGGGTTCACGAATTCGGAATTCGATGCCGTCGAGCGGCTTATCTCCGCTGAGCGATTCTCAACCTACCTCGGCCATGCCGGAGGAGACAAGAGCAAAGCGTTTCGGCTCTATATCCAAAACTTGCGCCTCTCCTCCTCGCTCTTTGAATCCATTGGTGGTCTGGAAGTCGCTCTTCGCAATTCTGTCCATATCACCCTCACCCAAGCGTTCCGGTCGGATACCTGGTATGACCGCGTGCCGTTTTCCTGGATGCATCCCGAGACGGCGGCACTGGAAAAGGCCAAGCACCAGATTCGTGCCCGCAAGAAACAACTCGTTCCCGGCCGGGTCATAGCAGAGCTGACTTTCGGGTTCTGGTGCGGCATCACAAGAAGACAGTACAGCGCTTCGCTTTGGATTCCCCACCTACACAAGGCTTTCCCCCATCAGCGTTTGGGGCGCATGGAGGTCCAGCAAAGCCTGAATGGCATTCGTGAACTGCGCAATCGAATCGCACACCACGAGTGCATTTTGCACCTTGACTTGGCAGCGGAATATGCCCAAATCCAGGAGACCTTGCGATGGATTTGCCCGATTACCTGCTCCTGGTTTGAGGCGCATAGCTCTTTTCATTCCATCTGGAAGTCGCCTCTCGCCTGATTCGTCCTTCTGACTTGCCAAACCCGAGCCTGTTCGTTCAGGGAGTTTCATCCGTCCGCTCCATACCAGCTTTGAGCGTTGATCTTTCCTTTCACGTCTATCCGTTACCTAGCCAGGAAGCCAAAGCTGGTAGGCTGAAAGTTGAGGAAAGCCGCTCTGTGAGGCAGATTTTCCTCCACCGGCGACCGGAGATATGGCAGAGTTTGTAATCAAATTGGCCGACGAGCGCGGCCGCGTGCAGGAGCAGGTGCAGACGGCGGCGACCGCCGAGGAACTGCGCGCCCGCTTTGTGCATGCCGGCTACCACGTCTTCTCGGTGAAGGCGCGCACCGGGCTGGGGGGGGGCGGCAAGCGCAAGGTGAAGCTGGAGCCGTTTCTTATCTTCAACCAGCAGTTTCTGACCCTGGTGAAGGCCGGCCTGCCGATCCTGGGATCGATCGAAATGCTGGCGCGCAGCCAGAAAAATGCGGACTTTGCCGCCCAGTTGAACGATGTGGCGGGGCGCGTGAAAACGGGTGAGTCGCTTTCAGCAGCTTTTGAGGCGCAGAGCGGGATCCCGGTGATGTATACGACCACGCTGATGGCCGGGGAGCGTTCCGGCAACCTGCAGGAGGTGCTGGAGCGGTATGTGACCTTCCAGCGGACGTCGCTGACCTTCCGCAAGAAGCTGGTGGGCTCGCTGATCTATCCTTGCGTCTTAATGACGCTGGTGACCGCGCTGATGATCTTCATGTTTGCGGTGGTGATCCCGGAGTTTGCGGAGTTGTATGAACAGATTGGGTCGAAGCTGCCGAAAATCACGCTTTATCTTCTGAGTTTCGGCACCGGGCTGCACCGGAACTTCTGGTGGATGGCGCTGGTCGGGGGCGCGGCGGGTCTAATTCTGTACCGGTACGCGGTGACCGAAAACGGGCGGGATATGGTCGACGGGCTGAGGATCAAGGTTCCGGTGCTGGGCAAGATCTGGCTGAAGTACCAGGTTGCGCTGTTTGCGCGCACGCTGGCGACGCTCTTGACCGGCGGACTGCCGCTGGTGCCGTCCCTGGAAACCGCCGCGCGGTCGATCTCATCGCGTCGCGTTTCGAAGGCAGTGATCTCCTCGATTACCACTGTTCGCGAAGGCAAGAGCCTGGCCGAGGCGCTGACCCAGGCCAGGGTGTTTCCGGACCTCGCTACGGAGATGATCGCGGTGGGCGAGCAGACGGGCGCGTTGCCGCAGATGCTGAATTCGGTGTCGGAGTTCTTTGAAGAGGACGTTTCCACGGCGCTGACCGCGGCGCTGGCGCTGATTGAACCCGCCATTCTGGTTGTAATGGGCGTGGTGGTGGTGTTCATCCTCATTTCGCTGTATCTGCCCATCTTTTCTCTGGGGGCGACTGCCGGGGGGCAGGGATAAGACATGGCTGACGGGAATCACATTTCGCTTCCGACTCCGCTGCCCGCATCTGGGCTGCTGAACGGGCAGGACGAGCGTTCGGTGGCCGAGTCCCTGGCGGCGCGCTATTGCGCCGAGTTTGTGGACCTGAAGAACTTCCGGATTCAGCACGATCTGCTGCGCACGGTTCCGGTGGAGCTGATGTTCCGCTACAACTTTGTGCCCATTGAGCAGCAGCAGGACGCGCTGGTGATTGCGGTCAGCGATCCCTCGCGCCTGATGGTGCTGGACGAGATCGCCGGTCTGCTGGGGCACCGCATCGTAGCCCGCGTGGCAACTCTTTCGCAGATCACCGACCTGCTGAAGAAGACCGAGCAGTCGCAGCGCGTGCTCGATGAAGCCAGCGAAGGGCTGACCTTCGACGTGCTGACCGGTGACGACAACTCGGACGAGAACATCTCGATCGAAAAGCTGACCAGCGAAGAGGACATCAGTCCGATCATCCGGCTGGTGGACACCACGATCTTCACCGCGCTGGAGCGCCGGGCCTCGGATATTCACATCGAAACCAATGACGATTCGGTGGTGGTGAAGTACCGCATCGACGGCGTGCTGCAGATGGCCATGGCGCCCATTGCGCGCGAACACCATGCGACCATTCTGAGCCGCATCAAAATCATGAGCGAGCTGGATATTGCGGAACGAAGGGTTCCGCAGGACGGCCGTTTCCGGGTGCGCTACAAGTCGCGCCTGATCGACTTCCGCGTATCGATCATGCCCACCGTGCACGGCGAGAATGCCGTTCTGCGCGTACTGGACAAGGAGTCGATGAGCGAGAAGTTCCACAACCTGACGCTGGACGTTGTGGGCTTTGCCGACGCGGATCTGAAGCGCTTCCGCCGCTACATCCGCGAGCCGTATGGAATGGTGCTGGTGACCGGCCCGACCGGATCCGGCAAGACGACGACGCTCTACGCGGCGTTGAACGAGATCAAGAGCGACGAAGACAAGATCATCACGATTGAAGATCCTGTTGAATACCAGATTCGCGGCATTACACAGATTCCGGTCAACGAGAAGAAGGGGCTGACATTTGCCCGCGGGCTGCGGTCGATTCTGCGTCACGATCCCGACAAGATCCTGGTGGGCGAAATCCGCGACACCGAGACGGCGCAGATCGCGATCAATTCGGCGCTCACCGGGCACCTGGTATTTACCACGGTCCACGCAAACAACGTGGTGGACGTCCTGGGGCGCTTCATCAACATGGGCGTCGAAGCATACAACTTTGTTTCGGCGCTGAACTGCATTCTGGCGCAGCGGCTGGTGCGCACCATCTGCGAGCACTGTGTGCGCACGGTGACTTATTCCGACGATGTGCTTGCGGTGAGCGGGATGGATCCGGCGGAGTGGCACGGATTCGAATTCCGCGAGGGCGCTGGCTGCATCGAGTGCGGCGGCACCGGGTACCGCGGGCGAACCGCGATCCACGAACTGCTGGATCTGACCGACCCGATTCGCGAACTGATTCTGGAAAAGAAGCCCACCTCCGAGGTCAGGAAGCTGGCGCAAAAGGAAGGCATGAGCTTTCTGCGTGAGTCCGCGCAGGACCGAGTGCGGCGCGGCCTGACCACCCTCAAAGAGATCAACAAGGTTACCTTCATCGAGGCGTCAAGATAGTGATTTCGAATTTCAGGAAGGCGCAATTCGGAGAGCAGGTGGTGAGCCGCCCGGCGACGGCCGTGGACCTCACTCCGGAAGGGATTCTGGCGGCCGCGTTGCCCGGCAAAGGGCAGTCGCCGGTGTACGCGTTCCAGGCGCTCGCGGCTGGTGCAATCGTTCCCGGCATAAGTGAGGCGAACGTGCGTGATCCGGAGAGCGTAGCGGAGGCCATTCGCGAGGCGCTGGGGCAGGTGAATCCGCGTGGCCGTGCGGTAACGGTGGTGGTGCCGGACTCGGCGGTGCGAGTCTTCATGCTGGACTTCGATACCCTGCCAGCCAACACGGCGGAAGCCAATACGGTGCTGCGCTTCCGGCTGCGCAAGATGTTGCCCTTCGATGTGGAGCACGCCGGGCTCAGCTACCAGGTGCTCACTCACAGCAAGAATGATGTCAAGGTGCTGGTGGCCGTGATTCCAGCCGCGATTCTGGCGGAGTATGAGGGCGCGGTGCGCGCCGCCGGTTACGAACCGGGTGCGGTGCTGCCATCGAGCCTTGCCGCGCTCGCCGCGATCGATTCGATGGGTGCGGTTCTCATGGCGAATTTGACCGGGCAATCCATGACGACCGCCATCGCCAACGGCTGCGACCTGCTGCTGTATCGCACGCTGGATCTGCCCGAGGATCTCGACCTGCGCCTTGCCGAAGTGCGGCGCGGAGTTGCGGTGGCCGCGGCATTTTACGAAGACAAACTGGGCGCGCGCGCGCTGACGTTGCATTTTGCCGGCAGCTACGACAGTGAAGCGTTCTCGGCTCTCCTGGGGGATCGGGAGATGACCGTGGTGCGCTTGGTGGAGCGGCCGGAGACGGGGATCGCGACGACGATGGGGAATCCAAGCGTGGCCGGTATTTGCGGCGCTTTGGCGGGGGCGAGGTAGGCCGATGCGCATCTCACTGAATCTGGCATCCCGTCCGTATGCCGATCTTGGACCGGCGCTGAAGAACCTGCGCATTGCCATGGCGGTGCTGGCGGTGGCGGCGTTGGGCCTGAGCCTGGGATTGCGCGCCTTGCATGTGAAGGCGGAAGAGGCGCGCAGTCGCGATCACTCATTGGACGGGGCGATCGAACGAGTAAAGCAGGATCGGCTGGGCTATCGGAGACTGATGCAGCAGCCTGCCAACGCGGAGTTGTTGACGCGGATCGGCAACCTGAACCAGCTCTTCGACCAGAAGATGTTCTCCTGGACGCTGGCCATGGAAGACTTGGAGACGGTGCTGCCGGCGGGGGTGCAGGTAAACAATCTGGAGCCGGTGCGCGACAAGGATGGAAGCATCACCCTGCATCTGCGGGTGGTGGGGCCGCGTGACCGGGCTATCGAGCTGATGCGCAACCTGGAACGCTCGAAGCATTTTCTGCGGCCGCGCATGGTGGGCGAGAACGCTGAGGCGAGCGGTGGGCCGGGAGAACGGCTGGAGCCGATCAGCGCCTCGAACCGCGTGAACGTGGATCTGCTGGCCGATTACAATCCGGCCGCCGAAGCGCGGGAGAGACACAAGGCGGCAAAGTCGGCGGCGGGCATGGCGGAAGAGCCGAGAAAGCCAACTCCGATACTGCGAGCCGCACCGGTTGGAGGGCAGATGACTCGTCCCCCGTACATCGGACCTCCGGGAGCGAATGCAGGCAAAGGTCTTCCTGGCAGGCCAATTTCTGGAAGCCAGGGGACAGGGAGGCAGCCATGAGCAAAGAAGCCAAGACGGAAGGTCGTGAGCGGCTGGCTTCTCCAGTGCTGTGGCATGCCGCGGGGACGGCGGTGCTGGCGATCCTGGTGGTCGTGCTCGGGGTTCGCGTGGGCCTGGACTGGGCCGCGACCAACAGCGGACACTCCGATGCCCTGGCCAGCAAGCAGATGGAGTTGAAGGCGCTGGAGATGGAAACCGCTCCGCTGCGCGGACTGGACCGGCGCGTAGCGGACGCCGGAATCAAATATCAAAACTTCATGGACAAACGTATTCCCGCAAGTTATTCGCTGATTGCGACGCGTATCGGCGAGCTGCAGGTTCAATCCGGGGTGAGGTTGACGCGAGTGCAGTACACGCAGGGGCTTCCCGGGCAAGACCTGACGGAGATCTCGATGGATGCGGGCATCGGCGGCGGTTATCCGGAGATCATGCGCTTTGTGAACGCCGTCGAGCGCGACCAGACTTTCTTTGTGATTCGCGCCATGGCGTTGACAGGGCAGCAGGGTGGACTGGTGAATCTGCGCATCCGGATTTCGACATGGCTGAGGCCGGCTGACGCGGCGGCCAGTGGTTTGCCGCAAACGGGCGAAGAGAAGGCTGGCGAAGAGAAGACCGAAGAGCCGGCGAGACCGGGAAGGGTGGGCGAATAGCGATGGCCCTTCAAGCTGGTACCGAGAATAAACGTCAAGTAATGCTGCTGGCAGTGCTGGCGGTTGTGATTGTGGCTGGAGCGGGCTGGGAAGTGAAGACCTACTTCTTTGCCCCGACGCCGGTAACGGTGCGCCCCGTGGCTGCGCTCCCAACAATTCCGAAGGCGGCTGCGGGGCGCGCGGCGACGTTGGTGGCCCCGGCGGCCGGACCGGAGGCGGAGAAGCTGTCGAATGCGGACCTGGATCCGACGCTGCACTTCGAAAGGCTGGCGCTGAGCGAGGATGTGGAGTATGGCGGCGCGGGGCGCAATATCTTTTCGGCGGAATCGGCCCCGGTGCGCATCGAAGCGCCGATCAAGAGTCCCCGCAACGAGCAAATGCAGGCAGCCATCCCGACGCGTCCCCAGCCGCCGCGCCCGCCGGCGATCGACCTGAAGTACTTTGGCTATGCGCAGGCCAGGGACAAGTCGCTGAAGGCCTTCTTTGTACACGGGGAGGACATCTTTGTGGCCAAGAGCGGCGAGATTATCGATCACCGTTACAAAGTGGGGGCGATCATGCCGGGCAGCGTGCAGGTGACCGACCTGAGCTACAACAACACCGAGTCGCTGGCCCTGACAGCGAACTAGCGTATGCCGCCTCAAATTTGGTGGTCCATGCTTTGTAACTGTCCAGCACCGGTGTTTCCGACCCGCGATGGATGAAACACGCCTACGATGTTCTGCTTTGCGGAGGGAGCAGGGGCCTTTACAGGCTGCGGAAAAACTCGATTTCAGCCCCAGTTTTGAAAGGGCACGGCTTCAGCCGTGCCATAAGTGCAGCAGAATGACCGTGGCCTTTAGGCCCCGAGGGATGCTTTGAGGGAATCGTGCCCCAACTCCGCCTTTTTCCGCAGCCTGTTTAGTCGTGCCGAAAACGGCGGGATATTGAAGTTTCGGGCTTGAGCCCCTGCCACTCAATGTTCTTGGCGCTGACCCAAATAACGTTCAGGATTTCTGGCGGTCTACACTCGGGACGGGATCTCGAAACACAATGAAGCCATCGCCTCCAACTCGGCACATGCATCGGCCTTCGGAAGAGGGCTACATCCTGGTTGCTGTCATCTTCATGCTGGCGCTTCTGATCATCGCGCTGGCGGTGGCGGCGCCGAAGGTGGCCAAGGACATCCAGCGCGACCGCGAACTGGAGACGATGCACCGGGGCAAGCAGTACATTCGCGCCATCCAGTTGTATTACCGGAAGTTCAATGCCTATCCGCCGAATATCGATGCTCTGGTGAAGACCAGAGAGATCCGCTTTCTGCGCAAGAAATATGTGGACCCCACGACCGGGAAAGAGGAGTGGAAGCCGATTCACTTTGGGCAGAACAAGGCTCCGACGGCCATGGGGTTCTTCGGGCAGCCGCTGGCCGGATCGACGCTGGCCGGCATTGGTCCGGCGGGCGGGAACGGGGTAAACGGAGCCTCGTCCGCGGGCAGCGCGTTTATGGCTGGCCCAGGCGCGACTGGCAGTGCGGGAGCGACGGGCACTACGGACAACTCGGGTGGGACGACCAGCGCAACCGGGCAGACGGGCGCACCGGGAACGGCAGGCGCAACAGGAACGGATGCGGGGGGAGCCCCGGGATCTACCTCGACTTTCGGAACCGGGGGGCAGACGTTTGGAGGCCTGGGGATCATCGGGTTCGAGCCCAACAGCCCTAAAGTATCGATCCTGGTTTACAAGAAGAAGAATCACTACAACGAGTGGGAATTTGTCTACGACCCGGCGATTGAACGGATGATGATGGGCGGTATGAGTGGGGCAGGCTCGGGCGCAGTCCCGGTCGGCGGTAATGGGACCTCGACGAACGGACTCACTGGGACAGGCACCGGAACAGGTGCAGGGACAGGCACCGGAACAGGTGCAGGGGCAGGTACCGGAACGAGCGGCTTTAACGGGATTGGCGGGGGCACTGGATTCGGGTCGAGTCCGGCCCAGCCAATAGCGCCGCAGCAGTAGGATCGACGGCAATGCAGAAAGGCTCCCATCTTGAACGGGAGCCTTTCTGCATTTGCCGGTTGTTTTCCGAAAACGTGAGCCGAGCTTAGAAACGGTAGACGACGCCGATCGTAGCGCGTGCATTCCAGTGCAGATGCGGCGAATAGGCCAATCCAGGGGTGTTGCCGTTGAGAGAGAACGAATCGCCGATTCTTTCTCCGGAGGCACGCATGGAGATGCGGGAGGTGAGCCTATAGTCGAGGCCGCCGCCGAATCCTCCGGCAAAAGAGACCTTGGGGGTGATGTTCTCGCCCCCGGTGTGCTCGCCGCCTGCCAGGACATCCACGAACAAGGAAAGGTGGCTGTAGAGCGGGGCGTGCACGGTGGGCCCAAATAGCACGGCGGAAACACTGGGATCCCCAGGGTTGCCGGGGGTGGCGCTGCTCGAAGGGTATTTGTAGAAGGAGCCTTCGCCGATGACGCCGAAGTACTTACCCCAGTCGCGGGTGATAGACAGGTTAAAACCCTGAAGGCCATAGCGGGACTGGTTGACCTGGTTCAGGCTGGTGTAGGCATAGCCCGCATAAGCCTCGTACTTGTAAGAGGGCTCGGGTCGATCCGCGGCTGGCGAAGCCTGACCTGTTGCCGCCAAGGGCATAAACGCGGCCGGAACCATGGCCAAAATTGAAAGCAGAAACTTCTTCCTCAACTGGAGACTCTCCTCAATACCGTGCTGTGGCGGATTTTCCGGACCCAGGAATTCGCTGGGGCCCGTAGCCGTATGTATGAATCGGTACCTTCATAGACTATCCTCTCGACCCCGTTTCGAAGAAGTCCCGGCGATCTTTCCCCTGTGCGGTCATTTCCTCGCGCGGTCAGTGCTCGGCCGCGACCGGCTGCACTGGAACCGGCTGGGTGAGACGGATAAGCTTTCCCGAACTGCCAGTGATTGTGACGGGGATTCCCTGAGAAAGGAAGCGGCTTATGACCTGGGGCTTTGCCCAGTCAAGGTCCCAGCCATCCTCGATGGCGACGACGGTGTAGTTGCCGGGAGCGGCGTCCACCAGGGCGAAGCTGCCGTCGGAGTCGGACTGATCGCGTCGAAAAAGGTCGTCGTTGGCCGCCGGGTCGCGGGGCACCAGGAGGATCATCGCGCCGGCGAGGCCCTTGCCGTTCTTGAGAGCAAAGCCCTCGATGCGGGTGGTGCCGAGAGCCTCCGTCGCCGTCAGCGAGAGGGCGTGGTCTTTGACGGTGACCAGATTTCCGGTGTGCGGCGAGCCGCCGGCGGAGATGGATTGAACGGGCAGGACGCGGTTTTCGGTATCGGTGTCGTTTTCGACCCGGAGTCGCCAAACGCCGGGAGGGACCGCATCGAAGGTGAAACCGTCGTCAACTGCGGCGGCGCGCAGTGGTTCTCTTGGAGGTCCGGTATCGGCCCAATCGAGAGAAACGATGAGCGGTTCCGGCAAGTCTGCGCTGGAATCGGCCTGCAGAGACACATGAACCGGGACGGTGGCAATGCCGGAGTTGGCTCCAATCTGTTGGCTGTTGGCGGCGTCGATTTCGACGATGTGCGGAGGATCGCCCTGGAGCAATTGGTAATGGCCAGGGGAGACGCCGGTGAATTCGGCGATCCCGTCGCGCACCTGGTCTGGGTAGGCCGGGCCGCTACCGGACTTGATGCCGAAGACCGTTTGCTGGAGTTCCACATGGGGATTGGCTTCCTGGCCGTCCTTGGGGATGGGGACGTAGAGGTGCACAGCCGGAAGCGGAGTGAGATGGATGGAGATCTGCTCGCGGCCTCCGGCGGCCAGAACGATGGGTGTGGCGGCGGACTCGTCGGTTGCGCCGTCGAAAAAGGTGAGTGGGTAGACAACGTCGAGAACGGGGTTGGTTTTGGGGGCAGCGCCCAGGCTGACGGCGGCAGCGGACGAGCCGTGCATCGCATACCAGGGCTCGGCCGAGACCGCAACATAATATTTGCCCGGTTCGAGGTTGAAGAATTCCGTGGATCCCGTATCGTCGCTGACGGCGCGAAGGGTTTCGACGACGCGTTCGCCAATGCCGGCCTCGCGGGTGCGCTGGAAGAGTCCGATGTTGGCCTTCTCGACCGGTTCTCCGGCTTCGTCGGTCACCTCGATGCGGAGCGATGCGCCGGGAGACAGTCGAAAGACCAAATTGCCCGTCTGCTGATCGTCACCGGTCACGATTCCGGAGAGGTAGTTCTCGTGCTGCTCGTAGAAGGAGGTTCGATAGCCGCGCTTGGATACCGTCAGCTGGTATTTGGCTGCGGGCAGGCCGGGCAGTGCAAAACGGCCGTCCTCGCCGGCCAGAACCGACTCGATGGCGTGGCTGTTGGCCGAGGAGAGAACGGCCACCGAGGCATTGGGGACGGGATCGCCTGTGACGAGGTTCACCACCGTTCCCGCAATCGTGTACAGGCCTGGGGATGCGTGCGCGGAGGCCGGAGCGGGAGCCGTCTGCCCACTGGCAGGGAGTGCGGCGAGGATGGCAAGAAAACGGAGCGCCAGGCCGAAGAGGCTCTGCAAGCCGAGGCGCGGATTCGATCTTGCGGGAGGTGTCATTGGCTTTCCGGAACCTGGAGCACGAGATTTTCGGTTGCTCCCGGGGTCAGTCTCACAGCTTGCCCCGGGACGCCGAGTTGAGCCATCGCGTCGGGGTTCCTGTATTCGAGCTCGATCGGAGTCGCGAAGGTGTAAACGTGGTAGCTGCCGGGGGTGAGCGACTCGATGGACAAGCTGCCGCCCGAGGATGGGCGCAGGGTCTGCGGCTCGACATCTTCGGTGGTGTCGAAGTCGGGAACGACGTAGACGGTATAGAACGGCTCGACGCCGGGCACGAAGGCGGAGAGGGCGGGCGGCAGCGAGAGGTTCAGCGTGGCGCAGTCGCCGCGGAGGGTGAACTCGGCGGTGGAAGAGGAACCGGAAAAAGAGAGGCTGAGTGGCTCACGGGCGAGGTTGGGGCCGTTGGCCTGGAACGAGCCGGCACACAGGCCTTTGCCCATGACGAGGGTGTGAACCCAGAATTCATAGGGCGGGGCAAGCATCAAGTCGAGGGTGTCGGGGCCATAGGGCAGAGCGCTCACTTCGTTGGCGGCGATGTACTGCTGGTAAGGCTCGAGCGCAACATGCACCGCCGAAGTGAGACTCTGCCGGGGAAGAGACTGCACGCCAGCGACGGCGCTGGGCAAGGCGCGCAGCGCGAGCGGAAAGCTGTGAGGAACAAAGAGCGGGATGAGCAGATCGTTAACCGGATGATCGGCAACCGTGAACTGAGCTGCGCCTACGAGCGAGACTGGATGCGATTCGCCGGTGTCGGGTACCCGGCTTCCAGCGTGGAAGTTGGGAAGTACGACGGTCAAGTTGTAGTTTCCGTCGGGAAGGGTGGCCTGGACGGTTTGAGTGGCGGCGTCGTAGGTGGCGATGTAGGGAAGGATATGGTTGTCGGCGTCGAGAATCTGGGGAATGGGGCGTGCGGGCTGTCCGCCGGGGGCATTTTCGGCCTGCATCGGCTTGCCGTCGGGTCCCAGAAGCGCGGCGGTGACAGTGTAGAACGGCTCCAGGGTGAGCGAGATGCTGGCCTGCGCCGCATCGCCGGGATTGAGACGGATGCGCGAGGCTATGGAGAGATTGCGGGCATCGGGAGCGAAGACGACGGGGTAGCCGTTGCGCAGGACGTCCCGGCTCTTTCCCGGTTCGACGAGGGTCGTGGCCGGAGCACTTTCCAGCTCGGGGCGGGCGAAGACGGCGTAGACGCCGCTCGGCAGATTGCCAAAGCGGAAGTTTCCCCCGGTGTCTGTTTGAACTGACTTGGCTTCAATCCACTTGGGGCGGCCGTGCTGGATCATCTGGTGAAGCAAGCTCACAGAGATGCCCGAAGCGGGGTCGCCGGTGGAGAGCTGGACTTGGCCGTGGATGGAAGCAGCCGGAGTGAGGTCGAAGACCGCGTCCGGCATGGGGGCCGCGACCAGAACGTTGTGGGCAATGCTGGCGCCGGCATCCGGAATCTGCTGCGCCAGGGCCATGGAATCGCGAAAGCCGGGCTTGAGGACCTGGACGGACTGGGGTCCGGTGGCGACCTCGGGGATCTCGAAGTGGCCTTGAGTGTCGGTGAGCGCGCCAGCCGTGGCGTCGCCCTCGATACGCACCAATGCGCGGGAAATGGGACCTCCGGAGACGGAATTGCGGACGATACCGTGAAGAGTGGTCGTAGATGTGTTCGCGGCAATAGGCGCGGGAGGCGGAGGAGGGTCCGCTTGGTCGATCACGGTGGGGGCTTCGACTTCGTTTTCGGCGGGCTGTTCAGGCTGATCGGACTGTTGGGCTGCTAGAACTGCGGGGAGAAGCAAAAGGGATGCCGCGCCCGCGAGAATGACGTGTCGCGCGCAGCGGCGCAAAGCAATTTGTCGGGAAAAGGATTCCCCGTTCGCACAATCGTAGGGGGACCGGTGGGCCATACGCTATTTTGACGGCCAGCGGCGGGTTCTGTCTGCAGGGGCAAGTTGTGCGAGTGCAAGCCCGGCTGCACCGGGCCGAAACAGCATGCGGAGTTCTGAGCCGGGGTCCGATATTAAAACGGGAATCGAGCGCCCGCGGGTGTTGCGTCTGGTGGTTACCCTGCTTGACGCTCGAAAGGATCCCGGCCTAGACTCACTGGGGTTTGGGCCTTTGCGGCGGAAGCCGCGCGCCCGGGCTGCAGATTCAGGATAAAGTGAAGGGAAAGCCCTTCCTCCCCTGGTGTAGACACCGGGGCGGCAGAAAACCTGAATGGGGGAAATGCATGGCGCCAGCAACACCGACTGTTTCTTTGGACCAGGAGATCAATCCCTGGGAAGCGCAAAGCGCGCGATTTGAATTTGCGGCACGCAAGCTGAATCTGGACCCAGGTTTGTGGAAGGTTCTCAGTTCCCCAGCGCGTGAAATCATTGTTCACTTTCCTGTCAGCATGGACGATGGGCACATCGAGATGTTTACCGGCTTTCGCGTGCAGCATTCGATTGCGCGCGGTCCCGGCAAGGGTGGGGTCCGCTATTCGCCGGATGTGACCCTGGACGAAGTGCGCGCGCTGGCGAGCTGGATGACTTGGAAGTGCGCAGTCGTCAACATTCCGTTTGGGGGCGCGAAGGGTGGAGTGATCTGCGATCCGAAGAAGATGAGCCAGGGCGAACTGGAGCGGATGACGCGGCGGTACACCTCGGAAATCATCGATTTCATCGGGCCGGAGAAGGACGTTCCTGCGCCCGACGTGAACACCAACGAGCAAACAATGGCCTGGATCATGGATACCTATTCCATGCACATGGGCCACACGGTGACCAGCGTGGTAACGGGCAAGCCGCTGAATATCGGCGGATCGCGAGGCCGTCGCGAGGCAACAGGGCGCGGAGTCCTGGTGGTCACCGATGAGGCGATGCAGTATTTGAACGTGCCCGTGGAAGGCTGCCGCGTGGTGATTCAGGGCTTTGGCAACGTGGGCTCGAACGCCGCGCGCCTGATGATGGAGCGGGGCTACAAAATCGTCGGAATCGCCGAGCAGGATGGCGGCCTTTCGAACCTGAACGGCATCGACATCGATGCGCTGATTGAATACAAGCAGCGCAATGGAACGACGCTGGGGTTCAAGGGAGCTGAAGCGATGCCCAGCGATGAACTGCTGGTGTCGGAGTGCGAAGTCCTGATCCCCGCGGCAACCGAGAACGTGATTACCAGCCGCAATGCCGACAAAATTCAGGCAAAGATCGTGGTGGAGGGCGCGAATGGGCCGACCACAGCGGTTGCCGACGAGATTCTTATGGACAAGCGGATCTTCGTGGTTCCCGACATCCTGGCCAACGCGGGCGGTGTGACGGCGAGCTATTTCGAGTGGGTCCAGGACCGCCAAGGTTATTTCTGGAAGGAAGCGGTCATCAACGACCAACTGGAAACCATTCTTCGTGACAGCTTCGACGACGTGGTCCGCTACGCCGAGGCGCACAACGTCAACAATCGAATTGCCGCATACATGTTGGCCATCGACCGCGTGGCGTTCACCATCAAGCAGCGCGGATTCTACGCGTAGAGAAAAGTTCGGCAGACAGTTGGAAAACAGTTGAAACATGGCGGGATGAGCAATCGGCTCATCCCGCCATTCTTTTTTGCAGCGCGCAACTAATCCTGGGCGGCGCGGTTTGTAAGGGAGAGTAGTCGATGGAGGAAGGGAGAACAACCGTGAGACCGAAGGTTGGAGTATTTCTTCGATGCATGTGCGTGGCATTGATCTGCGCACTGATGGCGCAGTCCGCGGGCTTTGCCTCCCCGAAGCCACTGGATGAGCAGACCGTGCGCAACCGCATTGTGAAGAGGGGTGTCGGAAACGCCGTATGGGTGCAAGAGAGCAACGGCATCGCCTTATGGGGAAGAGTTGCCAGGATCGATGAGCAGACATTCGGGCTGCAGTTGCATAACTACCCCGAAGTTACACCCATACGCTATAGCGATGTAGTGAAGCTGCGGATGGGCATGTCGCAAGGAAGCTTTTGGGCCATCACGATCGTTGGGTTCGCCGCGGTTATCGCGTTGGCGCTCACCGCTCATCACGAGATGGGGCATCGGAATATGCAGATGCCCACCTTGCCCAATCGACCAGCGCTGCGATAGCGCATGGATGTTGAGCAAATTCAATTTGAAAGCCTTTCAGGGAGGCCGCAAGGGTCTCCCGGTTTTCTGTTCCGGGCGACGATCGTGCGTAGCTGGCGGAAGCGGGAGCGGGACAACCGCGAGGGGCTACTGTCCGCGCTGCAGTTCCCGGATCTCGAAAACTTCGAACCGTAAATTGAGAGGATCGGCCGTCTGGCGCGTAACCGTAAGCTGCGGGTTGATAGGGTGTTGTTGGGAACGAAAGACTGTAGGCCCAACCCGATGCGCGTTTCTTCCGCGAAGGAGAAGGATCAGGCAGCAGCGGGCGCTATCGCCGGAAGTTCGCTCCCGGTACAATGGAGTGGTGAGCAAACTTTCCCCTCCCACGGCTCCTACCGTGGGTTTTATATCGTTGGGCTGCCCCAAAAACCTCGTGGATTCCGAGGTGATGATGGGCCTGCTGGACCGCGCCGGCGCGCGATTGACCTCCCACACTGAAGAGGCCGACATCCTGGTGGTGAACACCTGCTCGTTCATCGACACTGCCAAGCAGGAGTCGGTAGACACGATTCTGGAAATGGCCCGCCACAAGACAGAGGGCCGCGCCCGGAAACTGATCGTCGCCGGCTGTTTGGTTGAGCGCTACCGGGACGAGATCCGCAGGGATATTCCCGAAGTCGATGCAGTAATCGGTACGGGCGAACTGGAGGCGATTTTGGAAGCTGCAGGGCTGAAGGCCCCGGCTGCGGCCAATTCGCCGTTCCACATCCTGACCGGGAGCCACGCGGTCGAAGTGCACGCCGGCAAGGAGTCGCAGGCTGGGACGCATGTGCACTCGCATTCCAATGGGAAAGGCGCAGAAGCAAGCTCCCGCGCCGAAGGCGACCTGCGGGAGAAGCAGGGCCGCTTCAGCCGGGCGGAGTGGGACGGCGCTGAGCACCAGTTGCCCACCTATCTTTACGACGACGCGACGCCGCGGCTGCTGGCCACACCCAAGTCGTCGGCATATATCAAGATCGCCGAAGGCTGCGATCATCCCTGCACCTTCTGCGTCATCCCCAACCTGCGCGGCAAATTCCGCTCCCGCCGGTTTGAGTCGGTGGTGAGCGAGGCGCGGCAACTGGTGGCGCAGGGTGTGGAGGAGATCACGCTGATCGGTCAGGACACCACCTGCTACGGCGAGGACCTGGGCCTCAAAGACGGCCTGGCCGACTTGCTCGACGCTCTGGCTGGAATCGAGGGCCTGCGCTGGCTGCGCTTCCTCTACGCCTACCCGAACCGCATCACCAGCCGCCTGCTCGAAACCATCGCCAAGCACGACAACATCTGCAAATATCTCGACGTGCCGCTGCAGCACGCCTCTGCGTCGGTCTTGAAGCGCATGAAGAGGGGTGCGGGAGCGGACATCTTCCTGAATACGCTGGCCAAGGTGCGCGAGCGGGTACCGGGGATCGTCTTGCGGACCGCTTTTATCGTGGGCTTTCCCGGCGAGACTGCGGAGGATGTTGTGGCGCTGGAAGAATTTGTGAAGGCGGCCAAGTTCGACTGGATGGGCGTCTTCAGCTATTCGAACGAGGAGGGCTCCGGCGCGTTCCCGCTTGAAGGGAAGGTAGCCAAGCGCACCATCGAAGCCAGACGCAAGCGGCTGATGAAGCTGCAGCAGGGGATCTCCAAGAAGGCGAAGCAACAGTGGATCGGCAGGGAAGTGGTTCTGCTTGCCGAAGGCGAAAGCGAAGAGACCCCGCTCCTCTGGGAAGGCCGCACCATGTTCCACGCCCCGGAGATCGACGGCAAGGTCTACATCAACGACTTCGGCGATCTCGAAGCTCTGGAAGCCGGTCGTTTCTACCGCGCCCAAATCACCGAAGCCCACGACTATGACCTCGTCGCCCGTATCGTTTCAGGGCCGCTTGCATAGCGTCCTGACCCCGAAGTTTGTTCAACAATTAGGTGTCATCTCGAGCTATAAATCTGTCATCCTGAGCAAAGTTTGGAGCGTTTTTTGCTCCAAACGCAGTCGAAGGACCCGCGGTTGCTTTTCGTTGTTTTTACGCACTTGAATGGCAGGCCCCAATGCCCGGCGCGTCGCCCGCAGCCATTAGATTGGAAGGATGAGTTCAGGGCAAGCAAAATGGAAGCCGGAGTTGCGCGCCATGGTGACTCTGGCGCTGCCGGTGGTGCTGAGCGAACTGGGCTGGATGGCCCAAGGCGTCGTGGACACCATTATGGTGGGCCGCCTGGGTCCGGCGGCGATCGGCGCGGTAGCGCTGGGGAACGCCATCTATTACACACCTTCCCTCTTCGGATTCGGACTGCTGCTGGGGCTGGATACGCTGGTTGCGCAGGCCTACGGCCGGGAGGATCACGATGACTGTCATCGCTGGCTGGCGCAGGGCGTCTACGTCGCCCTGCTGGTCACAGTGCCCGCCATGCTGCTGGTCTGGCTGGCCGGCTTTGGATTCGCGCCGCTCGGCATTGCCCGTGAAGTGGCTGGCCCTGCGGCGAGCTACCTGCGCGTGCTGAACTGGAGCACGTTGCCGCTGCTGTTGTACGGGGCATGCCGCCGCTATCTGCAGGCGGTTGGCAGCGTGCGGGTGATTACGGCGACCTTTGTCGCCGCCAACCTGCTGAATTGGGGCGCAAACTGGGTGTTGATCTACGGAAAGCTTGGCTTCCCGGCCATGGGAGTCAGGGGTTCGGCGCTGTCGACGGTGCTGGCGCGCATTCTGATGGCATTGGCGCTTTTGGGCTTTGCCTGGGATTATGAGCGCAAGCGCGGGCATCCGCTGTTCCGGCATTGGGCAGGACCCAGTCTGACTCGCATCCGGAAATTGGTATCGCTGGGACTGCCGGCCGCGGGGCAGATCCTGCTGGAGGTGGGCGCGTGGAACCTGGCCACCCTCTCGGCGGGATGGCTGACCCCTGTGGCCCTGGCAACCCACCAGATCGTGCTGAACTACGCCAGCCTTACCTACATGGTTCCACTGGGCGTGTCGGCGGCTGCGGCGGTGAGCGTGGGCCATGCCGTCGGCGCGGGCGACCCGGAGCGTGCCAGGCGTGCCGGCTGGCTGGCGCTCGGCTTGGGAACGGCCTTCATGCTATGCGCTGCGGCGGTGTTTCTGCTGGCCCCGGTACCGCTGATTGCTTTGTATACGCGCGATCCCGCGGTGATGGCGGTGGGGCCCAGCCTGCTGTGGCTGGCGGCGGCATTCCAGATCTTTGACGGAATCCAGACGGTAACCACCGGGGCGCTGCGGGGGTTGGGTGAGACGCGCGCGCCAATGTTGGCGAATCTGGTGGGCTACTGGGTGCTCGGATTGCCGCTGGGGCTGATTCTCTGCTTCGTCCTGCACTGGGGAATCTACGGACTCTGGATCGGCCTGACGGTGGCGCTCATCGTGATAGCGGCGACGCTGCTGCGGCGCTGGCAGCGGGATTCAAAGGGGCAACGCGCGGTGGCTGGCGCTATAGCCTGAGCCTGAATTTGCTTCCCGCGCTTTCCCATTCTCAAAATGGGACGAATGGCCACATTTGCGAGACTTTCTACCCTCTGGCGCATCTACAGAGGCGGGACGATGTTGGCTCGATGTGACTATAATCACACACGGGTCGCAACGGACTCGCATCAGAAATTTACCGGAAGGGAATCCGGCCACATGGCGACAGGAGACCTGGCCCTGGGTCACGAACGGGGCGTTTCAAGTACCAGCGCGAAGCACGTCATCAACGATTTCAGCATCAACGTGGCAACGGTGAACGGGTCCGGCTCGCAATCCGCCAATAGCGTACTGCTGAAGAGCATTGTCGGAATGGGCGTCCCCGTAGGTGGAAAGAACCTATTCCCTTCCAACATTGCCGGACAACCAACCTGGTTCATCATCCGCGCCAGCAAAGATGGCTACATGGCACGCAAGCATGGATTCGAGATCCTGGTGGCTCTCAATCCGGAGACCGCAAAAGCGGATCTCCTGGCCCTTCCCCCCGGCGGCGTGGCCATTTATGAAGCCGGCATGAAGCTTGAGGAAGAGCGCAACGACGTTTGCTTCTATCCCGTCCCCTTCGACAAGATCACCGCCGCCATCTGTCCTGAGCCCAAGCTGCGCAAGCTGGTCAAGAACATGGTTTACGTCGGCGTCGTGGCCCAGTTGCTGGATATGGATCTGGGTGTAGTCGAGAGCGGTCTGCGCCTCCAGTTCTCCAAGAAGCAAAAGGTTTTCGATCTCAATTTCGGGGCGGTCAAGGCGGGCTATGAATATGCGATCGGCAACCTCACCAAGAGCGATCCCTATTTCATCCAGCCCATGGACGAGAACAAGGGCAAGATCATCATCGACGGCAACGCCGCGGCCGGCATGGGCGCTGTGTTTGCGGGCGTCACGGTGGTTGCCTGGTATCCCATCACGCCATCGACTTCGGTGATTGAAGCCACGGCCGATCTGCTCAAGAAATTTCGCGTTACTCCGGAAGGCAAGGCCACCTTTGCGGTGGTTCAAGCCGAAGACGAGCTGGCCGCCATCGGTATGGTGATCGGCGCAGGCTGGGCCGGAGCCCGCTCCATGACTGCCACCTCTGGCCCCGGCATGTCGTTGATGGCCGAGTTTGCCGGGCTCAGCTACTATGCCGAAATCCCCGGCGTCATCGTGAATGTGCAGCGCTCCGGACCTGCCACCGGCATGCCCACCCGTACCCAGCAGTCCGATCTGCTTTCGGCCGCTTTCCTTTCCCATGGCGATACCAAGCACATCGTCCTGTTGCCCGGTTCGGTCAAAGAATGCTTCGAGTTCACCTACGCCGCATTCGATCTTGCCGAGCGTTTTCAGACCCTGGTTCTGGTCTTATCCGACCTCGATCTGGGCATGAATAACTGGATGTCGGAGCCCTTCGAATATCCCACCACTCCACTGGATCGCGGCAAGGTGCTTACTGCGGAAGATCTGGAGAAGCTGGGCGGATTCGCTCGCTATCGCGATGTCGATGGCGACGCCATTGGCTATCGCACGCTGCCCGGAACACGTCACCCCAAGGCTGCTTACTTCACCCGTGGTTCGGGCCACAACGATGCCGCGGTCTACACCGAGAAGCCGGGAGAATACAAGGAAGTCATGGAGCGCCTGATCCGCAAGTTCGAGTCCGCGCGCGAAGTGGTTCCCGGTCCTGTCGTGTACCGCGACGGAACGTCCAAAATCGGTTTCATCGCTTTCGGATCCACCGACTTCGCCATGCGCGAAAGCATCGATCAGATCAAGAACGAGGAGGGCTTCGATGTGGATTACCTCCGCATCTGCGCCTATCCCTTCTCCAAGTCGATCCACGCTTTCGTTGCTGCGCATGATCGCATCTACATCGTCGAGCAAAATCGCGATGCCCAGTTGGCCAGCCTTCTGAAGCTCGATCTGCCCGCGGATCAGCACACCAAGCTGCGCAGCATCCTACACTACAATGGATTGCCCATGGATGCGCGCGGCATCACCGAAGACTTCGTCCATCAGGAGGGCCTCTAAATGGCGACCGCTACTCCAAGCCCCAAGCTGAATCACATCGGCCTTCCCATCGTAGAATACCGTGGCGGCAAGAGCACGCTCTGTGCCGGCTGCGGTCACAATGCCATCTCCGAGCGCATCATCGATGCTCTCTTCGAGATGGGCGTGGAACCGGAACGGGTCATGAAGATGAGCGGCATCGGCTGCTCGTCCAAGAGCCCGGCCTACTTCCTCAGCCGCTCGCACAGCTTCAACAGCGTGCATGGCCGCATGCCGTCGGTCTCCACCGGCGCAATCCTGGCCAACCACCAACTCACCACCATTGGCGTCTCCGGCGACGGCGACACCGCCTCCATCGGGATGGGCCAGTTTGTTCACCTGATGCGCCGCAATCTGCCCATGATCTACATCATCGAGAACAACGGCGTCTATGGTTTGACCAAGGGCCAGTTCTCCGCCACTGCCGATCTGGGCTCTAAGCTCAAGACCGGCGTGGTCAACGACCTGCCTCCCATCGACACCTGCGCCATGGCCATCCAGCTCGGCGCGACCTTCGTGGGCCGGTCTTTCTCCGGCGACAAGAAGCAATTGCTCTCCATGCTCAAGGCAGCCATCGCCCACAAGGGCACGGTACTGCTGGACGTGATCAGCCCCTGCGTCACCTTCAACGATCATGAAGGCTCGACCAAGAGCTACAAGTTCATGCAGGAGAATGACGAGCCCATCAACGAACTCGGCTTCGTGCCCAGCTTCGAAGAGATCGACGTCGACTACAATTCCGGCGAGATCTATGAAGTGGAAATGCACGACGGTTCAAACCTTCGTCTCCGCAAGTTGCTCGAAGACTACGACCCGACCGATCAGGCCAACGCCGTGCGCACCTTGATGGAGTCCAGCAGCAAGGACGAGATCCTCACCGGCATCTTCTACATCAACACCACCAAGCCCACCTTCATCGATCAACTCAACATCGTCGATGAGCCGCTTTCCACGCTGCCGGAGTCGGTCACTCGCCCGTCCCGCGAAGTTCTGGAAAAGCTGATGGCCAACCTGCGCTAGGTCGCTGGCTGCGCAGCGAAAAGCCCCGCTCTGAGCGGGGCATTTTGCTGCGCGGAATCGGCGGGAACGGTTTTTGGTTTTTGAGTTTGAAAAGGAACACTCGATAGGTTGACGCGGCCATCGGGGAGCGGCGGCCTTGCATGAAAATGACCGGGACGCAGCGACGATGGTTTCGCTCTCAGGTGCGTGGCAAACCCCACGAGTTCAGAGCCGAACTACTGCTTCGGCTCCCCCGTCCAGTCGCACGCAATCTCCCGCCGCTCCCGCGCGCTTTCCATCGCCCACTCCAGCACCCGCGCCACCCGCCACGCATCCGCCGCCGCAACCGGCGCAGCAGACTTGGTCAACAACGCGTCGCGAACCCCCTCGTAAAAGCGCCGGTAGTTCCCGGCAATCGGGCTCACTGGCCGGGTTACCGTTCCGCCCTGTATATCGACGTGCAATGTGCCCCACTCGCTGGCCAGTTCCTGTCCCCAGTCCGGGTCCGTGATGCGTGTAACCCGGTTCAGCGCGGCTTCTTGTGGGTCCAGTCCCAGCTTCCAGTAATTGCCCTTCGTCCCACGAATGTGGAAGCGCGGCGCAGGGGGGAAGGAAAGGCTGTTTGCTCCCAGCGTCACAACCAGCCCCGGATAGTGCAGCCGCACGGTGAAAGCATCGTTTGCGCCCATGCCGTCGCGCTCCCTGACCACTTCGGCGCTCACGGCTTCCGGTTTTCCGAACAGCGTCAGCGCCTGGTCGGCGATATGCGTCCCCAGGTCCAGCAGCACGCCCCCGCCTTGCGCCACATCTTCCTTCCATAGTCGGGTAGTGGCTTGCTCCGGCCTCCAGCGGTCAAAGCGGGATGCAAACGCCACCACCCGGCCCAGCGAACCTTCACGCAACAGTTTCTGAATGGTCAGGAAGTCGCTGTCCCAGCGCCGGTTATGGAACGGCGTCAACAAAACTCCTCGCGTCCGCGCCACCTCCATCAACTGGGCGATTTCGAACGAGGTCGCGCAGGCTGGCTTGTCCACCACCACGTTGCGTCCTGCTTCCAGAACCTGTCGTGCAATCTCGAAATGGGTCCCGCTCGGCGTGCTCACCACAAACAGGTCCAGAGACGCATCCGCCAGCATCAGTTCAAGAGATCTGTAGGTCGTCAGCCCTGGGTAGCGCTCCGCCGCATGGTTCGACGTCCGCTCCATCACTGCGGCCAGCTCCAACCCTTCCACCGAGGAAACGAGCGGTGCATGAAAAACACGCCCACCCATTCCAAATCCCACTAACCCGACTCGAATCATCGCAGGCACTCCAGCGCTTTCTGGCGTCAAGCGCTTATCGTTCACCTAAAAACTCGTTGTCATCCTGAGCGAAGCGCAGCGGAGTCGAAGGACCTGCGTCTGGTTTCGCTTTAGCCTTCGAGTTTATATCGGGTCTCCGCCAGGCGATAGAGCCGCCGCCAAACCAGCCGGTTCATCGTCACCACCATCAGCGAAATCAAAATCGTCGCCAGCAGCAGAATCGGGAACCTCCCGCTGTCGGTCGCCGCGTCGATCTGTGCGCCCAGCCCGATCGTCTCCAGCGTCCTGTCCTTCAAATGCGTGTACTCGGCGAATACCGAAGCATTCCACGCCCCGCCCGAGGCCGTCACCATCCCGGTGATCAGGTACGGGAAGATCCCAGGCAGGATCAGCCGAGTCCACCGCTGCCACCGCGTGAAGCGGAACAGCGAGGTCACCTCCCGCAGATCCGAGGGAATCGACATCGCCCCGGCAATCACGTTGAACAGGATGTACCATTGCGTGCCCAGCAGCATCAGCAAGATCGAACCAATGCCCAGTCCGCCGCCGATCTTCACCAGGCCGATCATCAGAATCGGAAAGAATGCCGTCGCCGGAACCGAGGCCATGACCTGCGCAACCGGCTGCACCACGCGCGCCAGCTTGGGGTTGAAGCCGATCGCCACCCCCACCGGAACCGTCCACAGCGCGGAAATCAGAAGCGCGCAATTCACCCGCAAAAACGTCGCACCCGCTCCTTCCAGCAGCAGGCGTACATCGGCCCAGGTCACCGTCTGTAGGAGCAGAAAGGCGTTGTACCCCGCCCACGCCGCCGCGGTGGCCAAAATTGCCGCCACCGTCCACAGCGCTGCGGAAAAATCGTGCTTGCCCTCGCCTTCATCCAGTGCATGAACCACGTGTGCCGACCTTGTCTTTGCCAGCTGACGGCACACCGGCTCTTCGATGCTCGTCCAGATGCGCCCGGGCAGGGAACTCAGCACTCTCGACCGGCGCATCAGTTCCAGCACCGGCGAAGTTACCCGGTCCGTGGACTCCACATTTTCGAACTTGAACTTGTCGCTCCACGCGATCATCGGCCGCCACACCAGCTGATCGGTGGCCACCACAATCAGGATCACCACCACGAATCCAGCCACCAGCGCTTTCAGGTCGCCCGCAGCGGTCGCTGTCTGCAGATAGCTCCCTAGCCCCGGCAGCTGAAAGTTTCGCGTGCCCATGGTAAACATCTCGCAGGCAATCAGTGCAAACCAGCCCCCTGCCACCGACACAATCGAGTTCCACACCAGCCCGATCGTCGCATAGGGCATCTCCAGCTGCCAGAAGCGCTGCCAGGCGCTGAAGCGATAGATCCGCGACGCTTCGATCATCTCCCGCGGAATCGACTTCAGCGACGAGTAAAAGCTGAACGCCAGGTTCCACACCTGCCCGGTAAAGATCAGCAGGATCACGCCCAGCTCAATGCCGAACTGATGCCCTGGAACCAGCGCGATCATCGCCAGCACCACCGGAGGCAGAAAACTTAACACCGGGATCGACTGCAAAATGTCGAGCACCGCGATCATCCATGCTTCCACCCGCGGGTTATACGCCGCCGTATACCCGTAGCTCACCGCGAACAGCAGGCTCAGCAGGTAGGCAAGGCCGATCCGCCCGATCGAATAGAACGCGTACACCGGCAACGCGCGGATGGAGTGCGAAATCGGCACCACCGGCACCGGCGTGCCCGCCCAATAGGCCGCCGTGTGCAGGATCGCCAAAAAGATCCCCACCCCGCACGCACCTACCGCCAGATCGATCAGAAAGGGCCAGGTAGTGACTGTTACCAGCGATCGTCCAAGAGGATGTATTCTCACTCAGACCCCTCGTCGGCGATCTCTTCTTCCTGCTGGTCGGGCAGCACAAAGCGGCGGCGGCCGGCGTCGAATTCGAACAGCTCCGCGTAGCGGCCCCAGGCCACGGCCGTCTCCATCTGCCGCAGGCACTCCTCTTCGCTGAACTGCTCGTCCAGCATGTCCAGAAAGAAGTCTTCCGGAATCGTGTGATCGCTCTTCGAGACCAACGCCCGCCGAATCTGCCGCAGCAGCAGAACGTTGGCCTCTGCCGCATCGCGGAAAAGCTCCTTCTGGCGCAGAATTTCGGAGTTGGCAAACTCCGCTCCGCTCTCCGTAATCGTCGCGTCGCCTTCCTCAACCTGCAAAAATCCCAGCAGCTGCGCCGCGTCCACAATCGGCAGCAGGTCGTCGATCTCGAAGGCCAAATCGTCCGCCAGCCGATAGATGTCGTCCTTCCCGCCTTTGTCCAGCAGCAACTCCAGCAAGCCGGCCACTCCACCCGGTCGTGAATGGGGCAGCATTTGGTAGTGCATCTGACGCTGATCGCGAATCCGCGGCCCGCTCTGCTGATCCGGCGCAGCTGTCGGCGCAACTTCCGGCTTGGTCAGAACCTTGTAGATGTAATCCACCAGCTGCGTAAACGGTTCCGACTTGCGGTCCCGCGGCTGCGCCAGCTGCACCTTGAAGTCCGTCCGGATGTGCCCCGGATTCCTGCCCAGCACGATAATTCTGTCTGCCAGCAGAACGGCCTCTTCGATGTTGTGCGTGACGATGAAGACCGCCTTGGTCGGCATGGTCTTCTTGGCCCACAGCTCCAGCAGTTCCGAGCGCAGGTTCTCGGCCGTCAGCACGTCCAGAGCCGAGAACGGCTCGTCCATGAACAGGACCTCGGGTTCGACGACGAGGGCGCGCGCAAAGCCCACTCGCTGTCGCATCCCGCCGGAAAGCTCCTTCGGATACGCCGCCTCAAAGCCGTCGAGTCCCACCGTGTCCAGCATTTTCATGCTGCGTTCGCGCCGTTCCGCCGGGCTCACACCGCGCGCCTGGAGTGGCGCCTCAACATTCTCGAGAACGGTGAGCCACGGAAACAGCGCAAAGCTCTGAAAGACGATCGAGACATTGATTTCTGCCTCCGCCACCGGCTTGTCGTGCCAGTAAACCTGCCCCGCCGAGGGTGTCGACAGCCCCGTCAGCATGCGTAGCATGGTCGACTTCCCGGAGCCGCTCGGCCCCAGCAGCGCCACAATCTCGCCCGGCACAATCTCCAGATCCGTGGCCGAAATCACCTGGATGCGGTTCGCGCTCGGTTGGGAGTAGTACTTCTCAATCTTCTCGGCGCGAATGATGGGTTCAACGTTCGCTGCGGGGCTTTCGATTCCGCTGGGGACAGCCGTTTCCTGCATGGGTCGCTTCTCCGCTGGGGGACCGCGTGCCGGGGCTGCGGCCAGTTCAAAATCTGGGTAATCGCCCGATACAAGGGCCGCAAACTGTGGCACGCATCCAATCGCCGCGCCTTTTCACCGGCGCGGCCCGCGCGAAGCGGCTGCCGCACCGCAGGTGCCCGCAACGCAAGTGCCTGGTGTCAAGTGTATGACAGCCTGATTGCATCCGCATGAATCGGTCCGGAATCGACCCGCGTTTCATTCTGAATCTTCACCGGGTTTTTGCGCACCCGCATTACTGCGGATGAGAGCTTTTTTCCCGGCGAAGAGTATCATCTATGCAGGTGCCTTTCCAGCCGAGCTGTAACTGGAAATTCGCTGGCCGACCGGGTATTGCATGGGAGGCAGCATCATCGCCGTACGAACATTCGATCGTGCAGGAGAATATGCCCGAAAGTCCAGCCAAACCCAAAGTCCTCATTGCCGACGACGAGCAGGTGATCGCCAACACGCTGGCCATGATCCTCAATCAGAGCGGCTTTGACGCGCGTCCCGTCTATTCGGGCGAGAAAGCGCTGGAACTCGCCGTTACCTTCCAGCCCGACATGCTGATCTCCGACGTCATCATGTCCGACCTGAACGGCATCGAAACCGCCATCCGCATTCGCGCCCTTCTTCCCAAGGTCAAGATCTTGCTCTTCTCTGGCCAGGCCGCCACCGCCGATCTCCTCGAAAAGGCCCGCTCTCAGGGCTATGAGTTTGAGATTCTCGCCAAGCCCGTCCATCCCCAAGATCTGCTCAACCGACTCAGAAGCTAGTTTTCTCGCGCCAGGCCCGGCCGGGTGCCCCATCCTTTCCGCGTCTTTTGCGGAAAGGGTGGGAGAGCACGAACCCCGGCCGGGTGCCCCATCCTTTCCGCGTCTTTTGCGGAAAGGGTGGGTAGCACAAACCCCGGCCAGCCTACCCCGCATCCTCGCTGCTCTTCATCCCGCGCCTTCTTATTGGCGCGGACCGGCCGAAGGCGTCTGCCGCACCGCGGGTGCTAAATGCGCCGTAAAGTGCCTCAAAAACGGCGCTTCATACGTCAGCTGCATGCCGCCGATCTTCTCCCGGTTCTTCCACACCTCCAGAATCACTTCCACGAGGTAGTCGATGTGGCTCTGCGTGTAGACGCGTCGCGGAATCGCCAGGCGCACGAGGTCCATCTTGGCTGCTCCGGCAAACATCAGCGTGCCAATCTCTACCGACCGCACGCCGCCCTCGAGATACAACTCGCAGGCCAACGCCACGCCGGGGAACTGGTCGGTCGGAACATGCGGCAAAAAGGCGCGCGCATCGATGTACACCGCGTGGCCGCCCGGCGGCTGCACAATCGGCACGCCCGCCTCGGCAATGTGATTGCCCAGGTAGGCTGTCGAGGCAATCCGGTAGCGCAGGTAGTCCTCTTCCAACGCCTCCTGCAGCCCCACGGCAATCGCCTCCAAGTCGCGCCCCGCCAGCCCGCCATAAGTCGGATACCCCTCGGTCAGAATCAACAGATCTTTCTGCTGCTGCGCCACGGCGTCGTCGTTGGTGCACAGGAAGCCGCCGATGTTGGCCATCCCGTCCTTTTTGGCGCTCATCGTGCATCCGTCGCCCAGCAAGAACATCTCCTGCGCAATCGCCTTGGGAGTCTTGTACGCGTAGCCCGGTTCGCGCAACTTGATGAACCACGCGTTTTCGGCGAACCGGCAGGCGTCGAAGTACAGCGGAATCCCATGCTTCCGGCAAACGGCGCTCACCTGCCGTGCGTTCTGCATCGACACCGGCTGGCCGCCGCCCGAGTTATTCGTCACCGTCAGCATCACCAGCGGAATCCGCTCGCGCCCCACCCGCTCGATCAGCTCTTCCAGCGCCGCCACGTCCATGTTGCCCTTGAAGGGATGCACCAATGCCGGCTGCTTTCCTTCCGCAATCACCAGATCCACGGCCTCCGCGCCGGTCGCTTCCACGTTGGCGCGCGTAGTGTCGAAGTGCGTATTGTTCGGCACCACGTCACCCTTCTTGCAAGCGATCCCGAAGAGAATCCGTTCCGCCGCCCGTCCCTGGTGGGTCGGAATCACGTGCCGAAAGCTGGTAATGTCCTGCACCGAGTTCTTGAAGCGGATAAAGCTGCGGCTCCCCGCGTAGCTCTCGTCGCCCTCCATGATCGCCGCCCACTGGTGGGTCGACATTGCGCCCGTCCCCGAGTCGGTCAGCAGATCGATCAGCACGTCGTCGGCCGGCAACAAGAAGAGGTTGCAGTGCGCGGCCTTTAGCAGTTCTTCCCGCTGTTCCCGCGTCGTCCAGCGGATCGGCTCCACGCTCTTGATGCGGAACGGTTCGATGATGGTCTTTACTGCCATTGTGGGCCTCCAGGCTCTTTGCTGCTCTGCTGCGTGTTTTCGTAAAGGCGCGGAATTACGAACGTGTCAGACTCTTTGTCTGCGGTCCGCGTGCTCCAAAATCGTAAGCCGCCACCAGCGGCCCCATCTTCCGCAATCCTGCGGGCGCGTCCAGTTTGTCCATCGCCAGTTCCACCAGCGTGAACTTCCGCGTCGCCTCGATCTCTTCCAGCGCCCGCTCCAACTCGCCCTCCGTCGTCACCCGATAGGTGGCCACGTCCTGCCCGTCGGCAAACGCTGCCGGCAATGTCGTGTACTTCCAGTTCTGAATGTCGTTGTACTCCGAATGCGGGCCCAGGATCACGCGCTCGATGGTGTAGCCGTAGTTGTTCACCACAAAGATAATGGGCTTGAAGTCATAGCGCAGCATCGTCGAGATCTCCTGCGCCGTCATCTGCAGCGAGCCGTCGCCAATGAACAGCAATTGCCGCCGTTCCGGCTCGGCCAGCAGCGAGCCCAGCAGCGCCGGCAGCGTGTAACCGATGGATCCCCAGGTCGTCTGGCTGATGAACGAACAATGTGCTGGAATCCGAATCCCCGAGAGTCCCGACTGCGACGTTCCGCTTTCCGCCAGAATAACGTCGCCCTCGCGCAGAAACCGCGCGATCCGCGGCCATAACCGCGCGTGCGTCAGCTTCTCCTCGTCCGCTGCCGAGATTGCGGGTGCCCCTGGTCCCTCGCCTTTGGGGACCAGGGAAAGCACAGTTCTATCCGTGAAAGGGTGGGAAGCCACAGGGTTTGCTCCGCCAACCCCGCTAACCCCGCTAACCCCGCTAACTCCGCTAACTCCGCCAACTCCGCTAGCTCCGCTAGCTCCACTAACCCCGCATTCCGGCAGCCGCTCCAACAGCCCCGCCAGCACTTCCTTCGCCGTCACCCCTTCAAACGTCTTCCCGTCGAGGGTCACGCAGAATGGATCCAGCACAATTGTCTCCTGCGCCTGAATCCGGTGGCTGAAGAAGCACGTGGTCGCGTCGAAGAAGCGTACCCCGATGGCAATCAGGCAATCCGAGCCCTCGATGGCTTCAAGCGTCTCCGCCGAACTGGCCTGCCCACAGTAGATGCCGCGATAAAGCGGGTGCTGCTCATTGAAGATGCTTCTACCGCTAGCCATGCTGGCAAACGGCAGTTGCGCTCTTTCGCCCAGCGCGCAAATCAGCGGCCGCAGCCCGAAGCGGTGCGTATCGGCGTCCACCAGCAGCGCCGGCCGTTTGGCACGCGTAATCCGCTCTGCCAGCAGTTCCACCACCAGCGCCGTTTGCGCCGTGTCGCCCGTGGGCGCATAGGCAGCCAGCGGTTCCAGTGGTGCGTCAATCTCCAGGTAGGAAATATCCGACGGCAGTTGCAGATAAACCGGCTGCTTTTCGCGCAGCGCCGTCCGCACCAGACGGTCGATCTCGATGGCCGCATTGGCCGGCGTAATCCGCGCCTGCGCCGCCGTGAACTGCGTCAGACAGTTCATCACGTCCTCGAATCCTCCCGTGCCCGCGGTGTGGTGCAGCACATGACGATTCCGGATTGCATCCAGGGGCGGAACGCCGCTGATGCAGATCACCGGAACGTGCTCGGCGGCCGCGCCGGCAATGCCGTTCAGTGCGCTCAGGTCGCCCACCCCGTAGGTCACCAGCAGTGCCCCCGCGCCTCGCATGCGCGCATAGCCGTCGGCCGCGTAGGCGGCATTCAGCTCGTTGCACGTGCCCACCCACTCCATCCCTTCATGGGCCAGCACCTGCTCCAGGAACGCCAGGTTGAAGTCCCCTGGAACCCCGATCAGGTGCTCGATGCCGGCTTCCTTCAGCCGCGTAATCAGATAGTCGCCAATGGTGATCCTGGGCATGGGGCCTCTATTCCTCGTCCAAAATTGCTCGTAGCATCCGCCAAACAATTGGCGGATTCTGTGTTTCAAAAAGCCCGGCTTCCAAGCTGCTGAAATCCGCGTCCGGCGATGCAGCCGCCAACCTGCGCACTCGCCATTCCCGCGTCAGCGGGAGCCAACTTGCCAAAACTGACCCAAACCAGTGTCTCAGCTTGGAATCCTTGACTAGCGCAATATTATGCTCATCGTCGCGTTCTGCGATTGCGAAGTTTTATCGCTCTTCCTGCTTGGCCGCAATTATTCAACGAAAACATCGGAAAAACCATGAAATAATTGCCGTATGAAGCAAACTGTCGAGCTGGATGAGATCGATCGCCGCATTCTGAGTATTCTCCAGCAGCGCGCCGACATCCCCAACAACGCGCTCGCCGACGAGGTCGGCCTCACTCCCGGTCCTTGCTTGCGCCGCGTCCAGCGCCTCCGCGAACAGGGAGTCATCCTCGGTTCCACCGTTCATCTCGACCACCGCTTGCTCGGCTTCCAGATCTCCGCATTCGTCGAAATCTCCCTTGAGCATCACACCTCCGAGGTCGCCGCAAATTTCCTCCGCGACATCGCCGGAAAGCCTCAGGTGCTTTCCTGCCACATGGTCACCGGGGACTGCGACTTCATCCTCCGCGTCCTCGTCCGCGACCTCGAGGAGTACCGCAAGCTCATCTGGGAAGACCTGCACCGCATCGAAGGCGTGCAGCGGATTCACTCCATCATGATCCTCGACACCCTCAAGGATCAGCTCAATCCCGACCTCACCGCCTGAGTTCCGTCCGGCTCGACGTGTGGCTCGGGTGTTGGGGCGCGAGTTCTTCCTCCATCGGCGGGTGCCCCAGGTCCCCCTCATTTGGGGACCCGGGAAAGCACGAACCGAGTCCAATCCGCCCCGGTCCGCACCGTCCTCCATCCCGCGCGTCTCAAGAGCGCGGGCCAGCCGAAGGCAGTACGCCGCACCGCAGGTGCCGGAATCGGATATCCTGAAGGAACCCTGGAGGCTGCCTCAATGCTTTCCGCTGCCGCGCATCCGCCTGCCTGTCCCACGCCGGTCGAAGAGATCGCGGCGGCTCTTGAGCGCGTCGGCCCTCTGCACGGCCTGCCCTTCGAAGAGCGCCTTTGGCTCGCCACCCAAGGCGAAGAGCTGGTCGCGCAAGCCGGTGAAGTCCTCTTTGAAGAGGGCGCGCCCGCCGAACACATGATCCTGCTTCTCAGCGGCGAAATTCACGTTCGCCGTCAGCAGGGCACCGCCATGGAGCTGTTTGTCGGCCGTGCCGGCCAGGTGACCGGGCTGTTGCCGTTTTCGCGCATGAAAGGGTATGGAGGGCAGGGGATTGCCATCTCTCCGGTCTGGGCTCTCCTCATTCCCAAAGACAGCTTTCCAGAAATGCTCGCGGCCATTCCTTCCATGGCGCAGCGCGTCGTCTCTACGCTGCTCGACCGCGTGCGCGAGGTCACCCGCATCGAGCAACAGGCTGAAAAGCTCTCCGCCCTTGGCAAGCTGGCCGGCAATCTGGCGCACGAATTGAACAACCCCGCCTCGGCCGCCCAGCGCGCCGCTTCCAGCCTGGTCACCGAGTTGCGCGCCAACCGCCAAAACCGCTTCAAACTGGTCAACCTCTGCCTCAGCCAACCGCAGGTCGAGTCCATCGAGCAGTGGGAGCAAGGAATTCTCGACCGCTGCGAATCCGGGCCACCCTGCGCCGGCGACTACATCGTCCTCGAAGAGTCCATTCGCGCCTGGCTGGCCCGTCTCGACTGCCCGGACATCTGGGAGGTCGCGCCCCAGCTTGCCGAGCAGGGCGTCACGGTGGCCGATCTCGACGCGCTGCACCAGTTGATGGGCTCGGCCGACGTCTGTGTCACGCTGCAGTTCTTCGCGCGCTACTTGCGTTCGTCGCGCTCGGTCGAAACCTTGGTCAATTCCACCGCCCGCATCTTCGATCTGATCAGCGCCATCAAGGATTACTCCTTCATGGACCGCGCCCCGATTCTTCAAGTTGACGTACCGGCCGGCCTCGACGCCACCGTGCAGATGCTCCAGTCGCGCCTGCGCAGCGTCAAGGTCGAGCGCGACTACCAGCACGGTCTGCCCTGCATCAGCGCATATGGTGGAGAGCTCAATCTGGTTTGGACCACGTTGATCGAGAATGCCCTGGACGCTCTCGGCAACCAGGGAGTATTGCGCCTCGCCTGTCGCGCCGAAGGCGAAATGCTGCTCATAGAGATCTGGGACGATGGACCCGGCATTCCCTCTGAGATCAGGGACCGGATCTTCGAGCCGTTCTTTACCACCAAGGCGCCGGGGCTTGGTCTGGGCCTCGGGCTAGACACTGCCATGCGCATCGTTCGCAAGCATTGCGGTCACCTCAGCGTCCGTTCCGAGCCGGGTTCCACCTGCTTCCGCGTCCGCCTGCCGCTCGACCAGTTGCAGGCGTACTAGGTCCGCAAATGATCGAAAATAAACAGCTGCTCGCAAAGGCTCCAGAATCCTTTCAATCCGGACGCCTGATCTTCCGCCGGCCCCATCCCACCGACGCCCAGGCCATCTTTTATCGTTATGCTGGCGATCCCGCCGTGACGCGCTATCTGAGCTGGCCCACCCACCGCACGGTCGCCGACAGCTATGCTTTTTTGGAATGGAGCGACGCCGAATGGGAGCGCGCCCCGGCCGGACCCTACCTGATCTTCACCCACGAAGACCGGGGCAAAAGGGTCCTGGGCAGCACCGGCCTGCTTTTCAACGGTCCTGCGATGGCCACGGTTGGCTACGCGCTGGCGCAGGATGGATGGGGACAGGGATACGCCACCGAAGCGCTCCGCGCGATGGTAGCCATTGCCCGTCGCACGCGCGTTCGCCACTTAAATGCCGAATGCCACGCGGATCACCATGCTTCCGCGCGCGTGCTGCGGAAATGCGGCTTCATCTCTTGGGGAGTAGCCGCCGAGCCGGCGCGATTTCCCAACCTCGGCGATGGCGTCTTTGCCAGCGTCTTGAATTTCTCTATCTGCCTGTGACGTTCCCGCAGCCAATCTCTCACCAGCCGCCACGGAGGGCGCCAGTCGAATCTGAAGACAAGGCTCTCCCGCAAGGGAGCGGTTTTCTGACCCCTGACCCCTATGTCATCTCCCGCTCGCATACGCGAATGGCCATCGCAAGAGGGTCATTCGCGTATCCATGCTCAATCGATCTTCTTTGTTTGCCGAGCGCGCTACTTTTCCACTTCCACGCCCCGCCAGAACGCCACATGCCCTTTGATCTTCCGCGCAGCCGGCTTGGGGTCCGGATAGTACCATGCAGCGTCCAGATTGTCCTCCCCGTCGATCAAGATCGTCATATATCGCGCCTGGCCCTTCCAGGGACAAGTCGAAGTAGTGCTGCTCGGGCGAAAATACTCGCGTTTGAGGCTGGATTCGGGAAAATATACGTTCCCCTCCACAGTCTCCGTTGTGTCGCTTTCGGCGATGACCTTACCGTTCCAGATTGCTCGTGCCATGTTTGATCCCGGTTGAATTCACTTTCTATCCCACTATCGGCTCTGTGGCCCAGACGATGAGCGGAAACCGACATCCAGCTCAATCGCTCTCCAACTTATTTCGCAGCCGCGATCGAGTCGATATGAACGCTCTTCTTGCCCTCATCTGTACTAGCCGTGATCGTTACCTTGTCCCCGTAGAACGCCTTTACCGCGTCGGGATTGTCGATCGCCCATACGGCCTTCTTGCCGGCGTCCACAAACACCGGCGCCATGCCGCCATCGATACACTTCTTCACGCACGCAGCGCCGCTTCCAGCGTGCTTGGCGCCGCACATCGAGTCCGAAATCCAGCCCGTTATCTTGGTGGATGCCGCGCTGGCTGAGAGGGTGCCCAGGGCCAAAACGGCCAGCATCAGGATCGAATTACGCTTCATTGAGACCTCCATGAACGCCTCCGGAAAGCGGGGAATCGCTTTCCGTTCCCATCATGCTCCAACACCCCCGAAATCGACAAGCGAAATGATTCTTTTCCCTGCCTTCCGGCTTCTACGGAGCCGGCGCTTGTTCACTTCGCCGCTCCGCAGCTGCCACGGCATCTGATCGCATCGCCAGAACAGATGGTGTGCCCTCGGCCCGGGGTCCCCACGGACAGGTCTTCGTCCGTGGGGCGGAGGTCTCTCGCACTTGGGGACCGGGGAAAGCGATCGATCGAAAGCGATGACCCGCTCGGCCGTGGCGTTACACGCGTTTGGCGCGCGCCGCTTCCACGTTCTTCGCAATCGCCTCGTAGCGCGCCGCGGCGCCAGAGAACCGCTTGATCAGTTCCGATGTCTTGACCATGAACGCAGGATTCTTCTCTCGAATCGCCTCCAGAATCGGCGCGAACTTGGCCAGCAAATAAAATCCCTCGCCGTTGCAGTCCACAAACAGCTCGGCCGATACCGCTCCGTGCAGTACCATGGCGGCTGCCATCTCCCAATAGCTCAGCACCTGCCGCAGAAAGGCATTGTGTGGGTCTGCGGGATTCGTCGCAACGGCCGTGTATTCCTCGACCGTCGCTGGCCAGAACTGGCCGCCCACCCAGGCGCGGGCCTCGCGCATCACCGGTTCTCTGCGCAGTTCGTAAAGTCTCAAAATAATTTCGGCATCGGCAGGTGTTGCGAGCATACGTTCCATAGGAAGTCTCCGTGGCTCATGGTAGCAGTTCTCATTGCTTGCCTGGCCGAGCAGTCCACTGGATTCCGGAGCTTTGCCATTCCTGTCGGAACGGGTGGCGGGCTTGGCGGCTGCTGCTGGCTAGGCTGCATCTGTCTTTGCCGGCTTTGCGGCAGCACGCTGTTCGCCGGTCGCCGCCCCCGCAGCCAGTTCTTCGTCCGAATAGAAGCGGCCCGACCCATCCAACTCGCCGGACTCAAGCCGCCGAGAGACTTCGTCGAGGGCCTGCCGGATGGTCTCGTGAAGATCATGTGAATTATGATTTTTCACCGTACCACCTCCTCGATCTTTTCCCAGCGCTCCGGATCATGTACGAACAAGGCCAAACCCTCGCGCTTTTCAGCGACCAGGATGCGCTTGCTGTCAGAATTATCGTAGATTTCCGCCTCGTCCGCCAAGGGAAGGTAAAAGTTGCGCATATTCCAAACACTGGCGGAATACCTCCGCAACACAGTATCGGTCGGAATATGATGCCCTCCCTGACTTACTCTGCGGGCGACTCGCGCGATTGCGTCTTCGGGCGTCGGCAGCCAAAAGTAGAGCAGTGTGATGCGCCAGCCATCCTCTTTGCACCGCCGCAATAGGCGCAAGTGAGACTTGCCCGAGCAGGTAGTCTCGAACGCGAAGCTCCGACCTTCCCTTACCAGCTCCCGCATTTCTTCAATCATCAGACGGCCTGCTGCCAACGCCGCCGAATCGACATTCCACGGCGCAAGTTTGCGGGCGATATCGTCGGTATTCAGGAACGGGCGCAATTCCAGAAAGTCCGGCAGCAACACCCGCGCCGCAGTCGTCTTGCCCGCGCCATTGGGACCGCCGAGAATCACGATCTCTTTCACAATCGCCTACACCCGCTGCAGCGTCTTCCGCACCGTCTTCTTCGCAGCCGTCTTCTTGGCAGCAGCTCTTTTCGCCGCCGGTTTGGCCACGACCTTCGCGGCTGCCTTGGTGGGAGATTTGGCTGCAGCCTTCTCCAACACCGGCCCATGTGTCTCGGCCGTCGGCGGCGCGGGCGCGTCCCCGATGCGTTTGGTATAGCTGCATTCCACGGCTGCAACAGGCGCCGCCGGGCCCTTGGCGCCGCGTTTCTTGGGCGCTGCTTCTTCCTCGACGGCCTTCTTCTTGTTCGGGCATTCAAGGAAGATCCCCGATCGCAGCACCTTTTCGACGAGATACGGACTCTTGCACATCGGACACTTCTTGGCAACCGGCTTGTTATTCGACGTGAAGTCGCACTTCGGATAATTGGTGCAGCCCCAGAACAGGTTGCCCCGCCGTGCCTTGCGTTCGGCCAGGTCGCCCACTCCGCACTTGGGACACTTCAGCCCTTCGATCAGGTTCTGCTTCACGTACTTGCACTTCGGATACCCGGAACACGACACAAATTCCCCGTATGCCCCCTGCCGCAGAACCAGCGGCTTGCTGCACTGCGGGCAGTTCTCGCCGGTGGGCGTGGGAACCGACTGCTTCTGCTGCTGTTTCTGGCTCAGCTTGCGGAAGGTCTTGCACGGCGGATCTTCGTTGTATCCCGGGCATGACATGAACATCCCGAACGGACCGCGCCGCAGCACCATCACCCGCCCGCAGTTCTCGCAGTACTCTTCCTGCTCGCCCGCTTCCTGTCCCTCCGGCGTATTCAAGTCCGGCTTGTCGGCGTGGTTCTCCTTGGTGAAGGTGCAGCTGTTCTTGTCTTTCTTGTTGTACGCCGAGCAGGCGAAGAAGCTGCCGAACTTGCCCCACTTCAGCAGCAGGGGCGACCCGCAAAGATCGCACTTCTCGTCCGTCTTCTTCTCCATGCGCTTGATGTCTTCCATCTTCACGCCGGCGTCTTTCAGCTCTTCCACAAAGTGGTCGTAGAACCCGTTCATCAGGTCCGTCCACTTCTCCTTGCCTTCTTCGATGTCGTCCAGTTCCTCTTCCAGCCGCGCCGTGTACTTGGTGTCGAAGATGTACGGGAAGTTCTTCACCAATAAATCGCAAACCACCATGCCGATCTCGGTCGGGAAGAACCGTCCCCCGATCTTGGTCACATATTCGCGGTCCTGGATCGTATTGATGATCGACGCATAGGTCGAAGGGCGGCCGATGCCGCGTTCTTCCAGCACCTTCACCAACGACGCTTCGTTGTAACGCGGAGGCGGCGAAGTGAAGTGCTGTTCGGGATCCAGCTTCTCCAGCGACAGCGCCTTTACGCCATCCAGATTCGGCAGCCGGTTCGAGCTTTCGTCGTCCTCGTCCTTCTTCTCCTCGACCACCTCGTAGACCTTGAGGAAGCCGTCGAAACGCTGCACCGAGCCGCTCACGCGGAAGTCGTACGTCTTGCGCGTCGTGGCTGAAACCGCCGCAATCTTGGCCGTCGTGATGTCGAACACCGCCGGCGTCATCTGCGAGGCCACAAACCGCTGCCAGATCAGCCGGTACAGTTTCAGCTGTTCTTCCGTCAAATAGCGGGCCACCGACTCCGGTGTCCGCGTCGCGTCGGTCGGGCGAATCGCTTCGTGCGCGTCCTGCGCCGCCTTCTTGCCCTTATACACATTCGGCGTCGCTGGCAAATACTGCGTGCCCAGTGTCTTGCCGATCCACTGCCGCGCGCTTTGGATTGCCTCCGGCGAAATGCGCGGCGAATCGGTACGCATATAAGTGATCAGGCCAACGGGCCCTTCCGAGCCGATTTCAACACCTTCATAGAGCCGCTGCGCCACGCCCATCGTGCGCCGCACATTGAAGCCCAGCTTGCCGGCCGCATCGCGCTGCAGTTGGCTGGTAATGAACGGTGGCAGCGGCTTGCGCTGCTGCTCCCGCGACTGCACGGAAACCAGCGACCACGTCGCCTTTTCCAGCGCCGCAACCACCGCGTCCATCGATTTCTTGTCGGGCAGGGCATTGGCAATGTACTGATCCTTGCCGTCTTTGTCCTGGCCGTTCGCCACCCGCGCCGATTCGCCGTCGATCCCCGTAAACCGCGCCTTCAGGCCCGTGCCCGGCTTCTTCTCCGGATGCAGAAAGGCGTCAAGCGTCCAGTTTTCAACCGGCTGGAAGCCACCAATCTCCCGCTCGCGCTCCACAATCAGGCGCACCGCTACCGTCTGTACCCGCCCTGCGCTCAAGCCGCGCCGCACCTTCTCCCACAGCAGGGGAGAAATCTGATAGCCCACCAGCCGGTCCAGAACGCGCCGCGTCTGCTGCGCATCCACCAGGTTCTGGTCCACTTTGCGTGCGTGCTTGAAGGCCTCCTGTACGGCCTTTTTGGTGATCTCGTTGAACGTGACCCGCTGGATCTTCTTCCGCTCCTTGGCGTTGGTCCCCAACTGAATCGCAAGGTGAGCCGCAATCGCCTCGCCCTCGCGGTCGGGATCGGGCGCCAGAAAGATGTGATCGGCCCTGGCAGCAGCTTTCTTCAGCTGCACCACCACCTTCTCCTTGCCGGGAGAAACAATCAGGGTCGGTTCAAAGGTCCGGTTTTCCAGCTCCACGCCGATATCGTTCTTGGGCAGGTCCATGATATGGCCCACCGATGCCAGGACTTCATAGCCCGGGCCCAGATACTTCTCAATCGTCTTCGCCTTGGCGGGAGATTCGACGATCACCAGTGATTTGCTCATTGCCATCCTTGATTTCCAAGTCCACTTTAACCCGCCGGACTGGCCGGGCCCCAATGGGGCCTTACATGCCGCGGAAAAATGCTGTTCCGGCCTCGGTTTTGAAAGGGCACAACTTCAGTCGTGCCGATAAGGCCAATAGATTGAATGGGGCTTTAGCCCCCGTGGGATGCATTTCGAGAATTATCCGCGAAATCCACCCTCCTTTTGCACCCCGCTCAGCCGCGTTCTCTGCCGGCGGTCCGTTTTCTGCCACCTGACGGGGCCGTTTTCCCCATTCCGGAAAAAATGTCTGCAGAAGTTGGACGCTACCACGAAACCCCACCGCGTTTCCACTCGACTGCGGTTTTCCTTCGAGTTGCGCCCCATTCCTAGGCAGGCGGAACCGGAAACAATTGTTGGTTAATCCCATCAGACTGTACACGAAGAGCATCGATGCAGAAAATATTTGCTATACTCCGGCATAAAGTAGCAAAGTTTACCCCAACACGCCCTTGTGGATCGGAGTCGCCGTCATGCCCGACGTGCAAAAAATCAGCATCGCCCTCACCGGGGAGCAGGTCTCCGCACTCAAAGCCGCCGTCGAAACGGGAGAATACGCCACTTCCAGTGAAATCGTCCGCGAGGCGATCCGGGATTGGCAATTCAAGCGCGAGTTGCGCCAGGAAGACCTGCGACGCCTCCGCCAACTCTGGGATCAAGGCCAGGCCAGCGGACCCGCCACGCCGGTAGACTTTGATGCAGTGCGACGCGAGGCATTCAAAAAGCAGCAATAACCAGCGGCTTTGAAAGGGCACGGCTTTAGGCGTGCCGCTAAGGACCATAAAATGAATGGGGCTTTAGCCCCGAGGGAATGAATTGACCACAGAAGCATGTAAACCTTCCGAGGGGGCCAATCTGATGCCAATAGCCAGGCAGCATGCGGAGGCTTCGATCAATTGGCTCTCATGGGCTGACAAGGATTATGTTGCAGCGAGACGCTTGCTTCTCGACGGTCTTCTCGTTCAAGGGGCGTGTCTGGCAAACACGGCAATTGAAAAATACCTCAAGGCAACTCTCAATGCACACGGAAAACGAATTCCACATACCCATGATCCGTCGCGGTTGTATCAGGAGGCAAAATCTTTCAGCACCCTAAAGCTAGATGAGGCGTTCCTGATGTTGCTGGTAAATGCATATAGGCTTCGCTACCCGGATGACCTGAAGGGAGGATTTAACATTTCATTAAGTCAGGCTCTGATGACCTTGCCCTCAGAATGCGTATCTCTTAGCCGGCCGGTTTTGGGAGATTTCT
>CAZQPY010000012.1:0-83996 GCA_964595345.1 uncultured Occallatibacter sp. | reverse complement strand
TCTTGTGGCAGAACTTGACGGTTTCAGGATCGCCGCCATGCTCGCCGCAGATGCCAACCTTCAAGTTGGGCCGGGTGTTGCGTCCCTTGGCTGTCGCCATCTTCACTAGGGTTCCCACGCCAGCCTGATCGAGGGTGGCAAACGGGTCCTGCTTGAAGATTCCATGCTTCATGTAAGCCGGAAGGAACTGGTTGATGTCGTCGCGCGAAATGCCGTAAGTGGTTTGAGTGAGATCGTTGGTGCCGAAGCTGAAGAACTCAGCCTCTTCGGCAATCTGATCGGCAGTCAAGGCAGCCCTTGGCAGTTCGATCATGGTGCCCACCATGTAATCCACGCTCATGCCCTTGTCTTTGAATACTTTTTCGGCGATCGAGCGGATAATTGCCGTCTGGTTGCGCATTTCCTCGATGGAGGAGATCAGCGGAACCATGATTTCAAGATGCGGATCGCCGCCGTTCTTCTTGATGTAGACCGCGGCCTCCAGAATGGCCGTCGCCTGCATCTCGGTGATTTCGGGATAAGCGATGCCCAGGCGGCAGCCACGAAGGCCGAGCATGGGGTTCATTTCGTGCAGGTCGTTGACGCGCGCCAGCAGTTTGCGCAGGTCCTTCAGCTTCGGCGAGCGGGGCTTGGTCTCTTCCAGACGGGCGATGTCAACCAGCAGATCCTCGCGCTTGGGCAGGAACTCGTGCAGCGGCGGGTCGAGCAGGCGGATGGTTACCGGCAGGCCGTCCATGGACTCCAGCAGACCCACAAAGTCGGCCCGTTGCATGGGAAGAAGCTTCTTCAATGCATCGCGGCGGTCGGCTTCGTTGTCGGCCAGAATCATGGTGCGCATGAAGTCGATGCGATCTTCCGCAAAGAACATATGCTCGGTGCGGCAGAGGCCGATACCCTCGGCTCCAAACAGGCGGGCCTGCTTGGCGTCGCGCGGAATATCGGCGTTGGCATGAACATGCAGACGCCGAACCGGGTCGACCCAGCTCATGAACTTCACCAGATCCGGATCGTCCGGCTGTGCAGCCAAGGTCTTCAGTCTGCCTTCGATCACGCGGCCGGTGGTGCCGTCCAGCGAGATCCAGTCGCCTTCCTTGAAGGTCTTGCCCTTGACGCGGAGTTCCTTGGCCTTCTCGTCGACTTGAATATCGCCGGCGCCGGCCACGCAGCATTTACCCATGCCGCGGGTCACAACAGCAGCGTGAGAAGTCATGCCGCCGCGCGAGGTCAGAATGCCGCTTGCAACTTCCATGCCGGCGATGTCTTCCGGCGTGGTTTCGCCGCGGACCAGGATGATGACGTCGTAGGTGCCGGCATCATGAGCCTTGACCGCTGCTTCCGCTGTAAACACGATCTGCCCGACAGCCGCGCCGGGCGATGCCGGCAGGCCAGTGGCCAACACGTTGACAACCGAGCCCTTCTCATCCAGACGGGGGACCAGGAAGTCATACAGCTGGTTCGGCTCTACGCGGAAGACCGCTTCTTCCTGCGTGATGAGGCCTTCGCGAACCATGTCGATGGCCACGCGAACCGCGGCCATGCCGGTGCGCTTGCCGTTGCGGGTCTGCAGCATATAGAGCTTGCCATCCTGGATGGTGAACTCGAAATCCTGCATGTCGCGGTAGTGCTTTTCCATCTTCCAGGTAATGGCGCGCAGATTGTCATACACCTGCGGCATCGCCTTTTCGAGTTCGCTGATCGGCATCGGGGTGCGCACGCCGGAAACCACGTCCTCGCCCTGTGCGTTCATCAGGTACTCGCCGAAGAAGACGCGCTCGCCGGTAGCGGGATTGCGGGTAAAGCCCACGCCCGTGCCGGAGTTCTCGCCGAGGTTGCCAAACACCATGGCCTGCACGTTGACCGCGGTACCCAGCCAGTCATCAATGCGATTGATGCGGCGATAGGTCTTGGCGCGGTCATTCTGCCAGCTCCTGAACACGGCGTCCCTCGCCTGAACCAGTTGGTCCAGAGGATTCTGAGGGAACTCCTTGTGGGTTTCCTTTTTCACCAGCTTCTTGTATTCGGCAATGATCTCCTGCAAAGCCTTGGGGACCAGCTCATAATCGAACTTGACGCCCTCGCGCTCCTTGACCGCGTCGAAGATCACTTCAAACTTGTGCTTGTGGATATCCAGAACGACGTCGCCGAACATTTGAATCAGGCGACGATATGAATCGTATGCAAAGCGCGGATTGCCGCTGAGCTTGGCAAGTGCTTCGACAGCCTGGTCATTCAGACCAAGATTAAGAATGGTGTCCATCATGCCGGGCATGCTGAACTTTGCGCCCGAACGAACTGAAACCAGAAGGGGGTTGTCGCCCGCGCCCAGCTTCTGACCCTGCAGACGCTCCAGCCGCTCGAGGGCTTCGTGCATCTCGTGATCCATCTGGGGGCTGACAGCACCGCGCATGTATTCGCGGCAGGCTTCGGTTTGAATGGTGAATCCCGGAGGTACTGGGAGTCCCGCGTTGGTCATCTCCGCCAGGCCGGCACCTTTGCCGCCCAACGTATCCTTCATGCGGCCATTACCGTCTGCGGAGCCGCCTCCAAAGAAATAGACATACTTGGTAGGAGTTTCTGTTGTGCTTGCTTTTCCGGCAAGCGCCTGATCCACCACGCCCTGCGTCATGGGTGAAGCCTCCGTATGTAAGATTTCCCACCCCAGCGACCAAGAACGGTCACAGAGGACCCTGGGATTCCGCGACGTTCCGGCCCCTTCATATGGATGGCGGCAGGTGGGCTCAGTTGACCAGAAAAGTAATTGAGCGGGCTGAGCGCGTGTCCTTCATCCAGACAACGGACTTTATCTCGCGGCATTCATTATGCGCAAGAAGAAATATCGCCACAGCCTTATAGTTGCCTGTGTTCACGGTCACAGACGATCCACTTGCCAAAGGAGTGGAGTTGTATTCACTAGTGAGAATCTCCGCATTTTGGGACGCAAGCCGGTCTTGAGATGAAAATTGGGTACAGTTCTTCCCGCTCACGCCGCGGTGCGGTCCATTAATAATTCGGAATGCGATTCCCGAACCGCATTGTGGGATACGAGAATCCGCTCCAATCCCACCAGCGCCAGGATATGCGCTACCCGCGCAGTGGGGTTCGACACACTGAATCTGTGCCCCGCCGCGCCCGCGCTCGCGTAGAGCGAGATGAGCGCGGAGATGCCCGCGGCGTCGATCCGCTCCACTCCGCTGAGGTCCAGGGCGATGTCCTGCAGCCGCACCAGCGGTCCCACAGTCTCCAGCAGGTTCCGGTCCTGGCCCCGCACCAACTCGTTGAACTGGCTCCAAGTCACCGTAAGTCCTTCGCTTGAATTGAAGATCGCGTTTTCCATACCAATACCTCCTGGGGATCTTTGATCTCCATTCCGGCTCCTCAGCGAAGCCGATCCTGGAGATTGCCCTATGTATTGCAATCGACCGGCCAAAGCCCATGCGGGGAAGATGTTGAAAATACGAGGGGTCGAAACGCCTGCGTGTTGACGCGGTCAGCTGCGGCTGTTCGGATTCGTTTTAGACCGTTCGTTTCTGAACATGCTGATCCTCTGTACGCGAATAGCGGGCGCGGCGTTCCCTTCGAGCTTCGAGATTCGCGATGCGCCGGAGAACCCAAACGCTCTTGCCGATCTCGCATCCCCGCAAATGAACTCATCCGTCAAGGTGAATAACGCAAGCGCGCTTGATCGTCCCTCAGGTAAGATCTGGCGATCCACCAATTTGTCCAACCCCAAAAGCCAAAAGGGCCGGCTCGCGGAAAGAGCGAACCGGCCCGTTGGAGAGTGCAGTTTTCAGAGCTTATTGCACGGTGAGCGCCACTGTCCCGGTTTGCGCGATCGTGCCGGAGGTCGCAGTCACGGTGATGACGTAGGCGCCTGGGGTGGTGCCGGCAACGATGGCGGTACCACACGCTTTTTCAGTTCCTCCGCCTCCTCCGCACGATACTGCGCCGGCCGCGAGAGTCAGCGAAAGGAACGCAAACCCCAGCATCGCCCTCCAGTCGCGCCTCTGCGCCGGGATTCCGAGCAGCAGCATGCAGGCCAGAACCGCCCCGCCTCCCACATACCAGGGACCTCCGCCCGGCGTCTGAGTGGCGGAAATGCAGACTGGCCCTTGGCCCGCCGTGGTCAAAATGGTCAGCGATGCGGTTCCCACCACCCCGGCGGTGGGCACCGGAGTCGTCGCCCCAAAGTTCAGATTCGGAATGGACGCTGCGCCCGCCGGGCTGGAGGTGATCGCCGCTGTCAGCGCGACACTGCCGGTAAAGCCGCCCAAAGGCGTAAGGGTAATGGTCGAAATGTTCCCGGTAGTGGCGCCTGCCGTAACGGTGACGGCCGTGCCGCTTACAGTGAATCCCGGCGCGGGCAGGTTGGTGGTGTTGGACGGCTCATAGACCCACAAGTCGTTGGGAAGGCCAATCATATCGTTGGCATCCAGCGCATTACCCGCAAAGAGCCAGAAATTGCCGACGCTGTCCGTCCATCCCGACGCTCCATGCCGGCCTCCGGGAAGGTTCCCAGGCGACGGAACCCCAAGGGCGCCATAGATGCCGCCTCCATTCCCGGCACTGTCACCTCCCATCCATGCCCATTCCTTTGTGGATGGATTGAATTCCCAAAGGTCGTTCAGCGAGGACCACACTCCTTTGGCGTCGAAGCCGTACCCGCCAAAGAGCCAGAAACGGCCGCCGCTGTCGGTCCAGTAGTTGCCGCCCGCCCGGCTTCCCGGAAGATTTCCGCTGGCCGCCGTTCCCAAAGTTCCGTAGACCCCTGGCTGGTCGCAATATCCCTGCCCGTATTGCGTGCAATTCAATATCTGGCTGCCGCCCATCCACGCCCATTCGCTTGTGGATGTATTGAACTCCCAAAGTTCATTCAAATATCCCGAATTGCCCTTGGAGTCATAGCCCTGGCCACCGAATAGCCACAGATTGCCGTTGCTGTCGGTCCAACTGGCCGCCTGCCAGCGGCTGCCGGGGGTGTTGCCGGGCGCGGGTGTTGCCAGGGTTCCGTAGAGGCTGGGAATATACCAGGGATTCGCGCTGCCAAAGGTGCTGTTGCCGCCCATCCATGCCCACTCGTTTGTGGATGGACGGAGTTCCCAGAGATTGTTGGGCAAACCATTCAAACCATCGGCGTCGCTGCCCCAGCCTCCAAAGAGCCAGGCATTGCCGCTGCGGTCGATCCACACATTGGCCATCATGAGAGCTCCAGGGTTGTTTGCAGCGGCAAAGACACCTTGCGTGCCATAGACGCCTCCGCGGCCGTATCCATTGCCGGGTACAGTGTTGTTACCGCCCATCCAAGTCCACTGGCCGGTTGTCGGGTTAAACTCCCAAAGATCGTTGAGCACGCCCAGTTGCCCGATCGAATCAAAACCATCGCCCCCGTAAAGCCAGAAATTCCCTTGATTGTCGGTCCAACTCATGGCTTCTTCGCGTCCCCCGGGCATATTGGCTGCAGCGGGCGATTGCAGCGTGCCATAGACGCCGGATGCGCCGCATCCAACGGTCGCGGTGCAACTCGCGTTGCTGCTTCCGCCCATCCAGGTCCATTCGCTGGTTGTCGGATTGAACATCCAAAGATCGTTGAGGTATTGCAGAGGAGTGGTGGGGTAAAGGCCGCCAAAAAGCCAAAAGCGTCCGCTGCCGTCGGTCCAGCTCACCGCATCCACGCGGCTGCCGGGCATGTTTCCGGGTGCGGCTGCTCCCTGGGTTCCGTAAACTCCGGGGATCAGCCCGCTGCTGCCGACTGTATCGCTTCCGCCCATCCAGGTCCACTCGTTGGCAGAAGTGGTTTGCGCGGCAGCGGCACCGGAAAGGAGTATGCAACCCAGCAGCGGAATCATTCGAAGGGCAAACAGCGAACGCGGCGTACTCATGAGAAGCTTCTCCATATAACTGTCAAAAACACTGGTGTCAAAAACACTGGTGTCAAAAACACTGGCCAAATAGGGGAATCGGAATTCTTATCGCCGGTTGCCTTCCTCCGAATTCCACTATGAAAAACAGCCGGTCTGGAAACACGTCAAGGATACAGCAGGCCACGAACTTCCAGAAGACGGATTGCTGTACTCTTGGGCATGTCCCACCTCGTGGGCAAGGCTGCGGGAGTAACGGAGAAGAGTTTGCTAAAGCCTAGCCATGCGCGACAAATCGAAGATACAAAACCGCAGCCGGGTCAAAGCATCGGACTGACTCCCGGGCAGGTGCGCGCATGGGCGCTGGAGGCCGGCTTCAGCGACGCAGGGATTGTCTCTCTTCCCCATGCGGCGGAAGCGCGCGATGCTGCGCGCTTCAACGAGTGGATTGCGGCGGGCAAAGCCGGCAAGATGGGCTACCTGGAGCGCACGGCCGAGGACGGTCAACTGCTTCGAGCGCGCGTGCGGACCCCGTTTCCATGGGCGCGCTCGGCGATTGTCTGTTTCGCGAGTTATCACACGGATCAGCCGCGCTCCACCGATCCTGCTCCCGCAGGCGCGGGCTGGATTGCCCGCTATGCATGGTCGAGCCGCAACGATCTGCAGCTAGGCCGCCGGCCCAGCGACTATCACAAGGTCTTGTTGAAGCGCTTGAAGGCGCTGGAGGCGCGGATACGCCGGGAGCTTCCAGATATTGCCAGGGAAGCGTTCACGGCGCGGGCCTTTGTGGATACCGGCCCGGTGGTGGAACGCTCCCTGGCCGTCGCCGCAGGACTCGGCTGGACGGGCAAGAACACCTGCCTGATTCACCCCAAGCTGGGGTCGTATGGATTTCTGGCCGTGCTGCTGACCTCCCTCGAACTCGAAAAAGGTCCGCTGAGCGCGCAACTCCCGACCGCGCAAGTCCCGGACCGCTGCGGCAGTTGCCGCCGTTGCCTGGAGGCCTGCCCTACCGGAGCCTTGATCGCGCCTTACCAGATGGACGCCAGGCGCTGCATCTCCTATCTGACGATTGAGCACAAGGGCGTTATTGCCGACGATCTGATGGCCGGGATGGGCCGCCAGGTCTTCGGTTGCGATATCTGCCAGGATGTTTGTCCCTGGAACCGCAAGGCCCCGATCGGCGCGGACGCTGAACTGGAAACGCGCGCGGAACTGGTGAATCCGGCTCTCGAAGGTCTCGCATCCATGGACGAAGCAGAGTTCGAGCGCAGGTTCAATGGCTCGCCGGTGCGCAGGGCCGGATTCAGAGGCATGCTGCGCAATGTGGCGATCGCCATAGGCAACAGCGGTCAGAGGAATTGGCTTGCATGGCTGGAGGACCACCAGGACGCGGAAGAAGATGGCTTGCGTAAAGCGGTGCGATGGGCACTGCAAAAGCTTCGCGGAACGAGCCCGGAAGCGCCGCATAGCTAACTCATCGGTTGGACAGCGACGGAGTACAACGCGGCGAGGTACAGCGCGGCGGGGTACGCCCAGCAAAGGAAAGCGGCCTCCTTGCAGAAGGCCGCCTCCGATCACAAAAAACCGCATAACTTCGATGTCAAGAAGCCCGAGTTACTTCCAGGGCGCTTAGCCCCTTGGGGCCCTTTTGGCAGATAAACTCAACTTGATCGCCTTCGTTGAGTACCCTATACCCGCCCTGCTGAATCGCGGAAAAATGGACGAATACATCTTCGCCGCTCGAGCGCTGGATAAACCCAAATCCCTTGGCTCCGTTGAACCACTTGACCACGCCATGCTCTTTCACAGACTTCCTCCTTGCATTCGGCCACGCAGACAGGTAAGTCCCTGCCCCAGCCAGGTGTTATGACTGCTTCACGGAGTTGCGGTTGCCGGGGCTAGGTCTTCAGATGTGCGCCGAGCCATTGATTGACCCTGGGTTCGCGCGCAACGCGAGCGGCACGATCTACCTGACTTGGTCCCTACCCGATAACAACATATCCCATGCGAACAGCCGTGCATTGTTGACCCGGGCGCTTGCTGCGCGCCGTGATCAAGTTATGTCAGGATTCGCATTTCGTTGCAAGAGAAAACTACGTGTTGATGAAGTAGTATCTAGCTGTAAATTACCGAAAAGGATGGGACCACGAAATTTCGTTCCGCTACGGAATCCGATGCCCGAATAGGGAAGGAAACGCATGTGCCCGGACCGGCAGACTCTTCGCAAGGGCGTTGAATCTCTTGTACATGCGAGCGCTTCGCACTCACTCGGAAGGGAAGTTGCAATAAGCTTGTATCACCGGGCAGGACCCGGATAGTAGGATGCGGGAAGCGCAGTCTTGCGCGGGCGGTCGCCGCCCGAGGCCACAGACGGAGAATCCCAAGGGAGAACGGAAGTGTCCGAAGTATTGAATACCGGTACAAGCACAGAGGTGCAGGCTGACCTGCAGGCTGGGGCCGCCGTTCGCGAAGCAGTGGCGAGCGCTGGCGCCAACGCGAGCGCGGAGACCAAGGCGAGTGCAGTCAGCAAGGTGGAGGCGGTCGCCCACTCCAAATGGTATCTCTGGCGCAAGGAGGGAACGGCGCTGGTCAAATACCTGCTCGACAGCGAAGTGCACACCTTTGCCTTCAGCGTGGCGGCCAACGCAATCCTTTCGTTCATCCCGTTTATCTTCATGCTCTACACGCTTTCGCGAACCATCTTTCACTCCAAAGCCATGATCATAACCGTGAACAACGTGGTGAACGACATCGCGAAGGATTTCCTGCCCGCGGCGCTAAAGGATCAGAACTTCTGGACGGAAACAGTAGCTGCGCACACTCCGCATCACGTGCAGTTTTTTTCGCTGCTCATGATTCTGGTCGCCTGTACCGGCATCTTCCTTCCTCTGGAAGTGGCTTTGAACCAGGCCTGGGGTGTTGTCAAGAGCCGCAACTATCTGGCGAATCAGGTGGTGGCCCTCGGCCTGGCGACGCTGATGGTTCTGCTGGGAATGAGTTGTGTATTGGTGAATGCCGGTTTCAGATGGACGGAAGACTTTATTCTGCCGCACGGCTTGAAGCTATTGGGCATAGACTTCAGCGGCGGTGTCAGCTATCTGGTGCTGGCATTCACCACCGGCCTCGCTTCGATCGCCTTCTTCTTCGCCGTCTACTGGCTTTTGCCCAACCGCAAGGTGGCGCCGGCCCCGATCATGCGTACCGCGGTAGTGACAGGAACGATCTGGCTGGGGGCTCGCTACATCTTTGCACTCATCCTTCCCCACATGGATCTGGGTGCGATCTATGGGCCTTTCTATGTCTCCGTCGGGGTCATCTTCTGGGCCTATGTTTCCGGGCTTATCATGTTTGCCGGCGCGCAATTCAGCGTGGCGCGGCGGGGAGTTGAGAGCAAGAAAAGCTCGCTGAAAGTTATCGCATCCTAACTCTCGGCGAGTATCAAGAAAAGCGGCTCCGCGGAGAAAACTTACGCGGAGCCGTTCGTCTATCCGAATAGTGACACTTACAGTAGCTTGAATGCCTTCACCGCAATTGCGCTCGGATTGCGCCCGGCCGGCAGAATGGTGAACAGCGATCGCGAGGCAGTCCGCACCACGGCCACATCTCCGGAATGCGCGTCCACGACAAACATCAGGTGTCCGGCAGTGGAAAACGCCAGCGCCGAAGGCCCGTCGCCCACGTGAATCGAACCGCGCCGCCGGCCGTCGTCGATGGCGTAGACGGTAACTTCCTGGGAGTGGAGGTTACCCACATAGAGCAGCGAGTTATCCGATGTTACCAGGCCGCAAACCGGGTTGGCGCCCATGATGTAGGCCCCCCCCACGTCGTTGGTGCCGGTGATCACCTCGGAGATGGAATCGGAAAGGGAATTGAGCGAGAACAATTCGCCGCCATCCGGCTTCAGGGCCAGTTGCACGGGCCCGCGACCCACGTCGAGCAAGGCCTCCACACGGTCCGGGCGGGCCTGGTCCCCGGGTGACGGGTGTCCTGCGGGACGAGCCAAGGCGACGGACAGGATCTGGTGGCCTGCCGAGCATGCCGCAAATGCCTTGGACGAATCGGGAAGAATCACGACATGCGAGGCTCCAGGGCATCCCGCGAAGGCCGCGCGAACCGTTCTGGCTGCTGCGTCGACGATGGTGACCGAGTTCCCGGCGCGGTTGGCCACCACCAAAGTCTTCCCATCCGGGGTAAGGCGCGTAAAGACCGGTTCCTCGCCGGTACCGATCTGGGCTACCTCGCGGCGAGCCTTCAGGTCCAGCACCGAGACGGTGTTGGAGCCGGAATTGGCCACATAGGCCACATCCCCCGCTTGGTCGAGCTCAATCGAAAGCGGTTTCGCGTGCAGAAGTATCGAACCCACCACCGTATTGTTCTCGGCATTCAGGATGGTGAGAGAGCCCTGGCCGCCGTCCGGGCCTTCATTCACAACGTAGGCCTCATTGCGGGTGGGACTTGCTGCCACTGCCACAGGATTCTGCCCGACCGCGACTTCCCGGTCCAGGCGCAGATTCACCACGTCGAAGACCGACACGGTGCCGCTGCCCCGATTGGTGACGTAGGCGTACTCCCGGTAGTTGCTCGGGTACTGGGGAAAGTCGTGCGTCCTGCATGCCGTAAGCGAAAGTGCGAGCAGGGTGAACACCGAAAGACTTGCAGGTAAAACGTGCCGCAGATTCATGCGATCAATCCGAAAAATCGAAGGCTGCCGTTTGAACGGTTTCGTTTGCCCGTCCCCGCGCAGATGTGGGCCGCAAGGAACGGAAGGGGTGCCGCGGCCGGTCTGCTTCTCCCAGGTTGCAAATTCTGGAACCGCTCTGAAGACTGGAACTGCTCTGGACTCTGGAACACCTTTAGGCCGTCGCTGTTTCCGCATGGATGCCACGAGAAACATGGCGGCCCACGACCGGGGCGATCTGTTGCAACTCGTCCATCATGCGGGCAAACTGCTCCGGGTAAATGGACTGCGGCCCGTCGGAAAGAGCCTTTTCCGGATGGTTATGCACTTCGACCATCACGCCATCGGCCCCAGCGGCGATCCCGGCGCGGGCCATGGGCAATACGCTATCGCGCTTGCCGGTGCCGTGGCTCGGATCCACCAGGATCGGCAGGTGGCTGACCCGCTGCACGGCGGGGATGATGCTCAGGTCGAGCGTGTTGCGGGTGTGGTCGGTAAAGGTGCGCACTCCGCGCTCGCACAGGATGACCTGGTAGTTTCCTTCGCTCATCACGTATTCCGCAGCCATGAGGAACTCATCCAAGGTGGCGGAAAGGCCGCGTTTGAGCAGAACCGGCTTCCTTTGCCGGCCGGCCAGCTTCAGCAAGGCGAAGTTCTGCATGTTCCGCGCGCCAATCTGGACAACATCGGCCCACTCCGTGACCAGCTCAAGCGAATGGTTGTCGATCGCTTCGGTGATGATGCGAAGGCCAAACTGATCGCGAATATCGGACATGATCTGGAGGGCTTCCAGGCCCAGTCCCTGAAATGCATAAGGCGAACTGCGAGGCTTGTAGGCGCCGCCGCGGAAGAATTGCGCTCCCGCTTTCGCCACCTGCTCGGCAATCTCAAAGGCCTGCTCGCGGCTTTCTATCGAGCAGGGACCGGCCACCACGGCAACATTGCCGCCGCCGATCACCGCGTCGGTACCGGCGAAGCGGATAACAGTATCCTCTTCCTTCACGTCCCGGCTGGCCAGCTTGTAGGGCTTGGAGACACGGATGACTTCGGCGACTCCGGAGAGCGCTTCCAGGTTGCCGCGATCCACCTCGCCCTTGTTGCCGGTAATACCGATGGCGGTGCGCTGCGCGCCGGGAAGCGGATGGGCACGGAAGCCCAGCTGTTCAATGTGGTCGCACACAGCCTGAATCTGTTCCGGCGTGGCCTGCGCTTTCATGACAATCAACATGATTCGCCCCTCAACCCCCAAGTCTAACGGCTCGGACGGCGAACGGCAATTTGTTGCCGGGAATTGGCTTCGACAGGAAGGTTCTCCGAAGCAAAGGAAAAGGGCAGCAGGTTTATACCTGCTGCCCTTATGCTTCTGCTTGGCCTCTACCGTTTGCTAATCTGCCTCGTCCGCTTCGGAGCCTGATTGGGCAGCCACAATGGCAGGGGCAAGTACGATTGCGATAAATGCAAGGGCAATCAAAAGGTCATGCATGATTCCTACTCCTTGTGCAGCCCGACTCTCGCTGGCCACAAGAGAATGATCTCCGGGCATGGATTGAATTGAAATACGACTTTGTGTCAGGTGAGGGGATAGAAGTGGGATGGCCTTACCACTTAAGTGGTACAGCCATCGGACGGGCAAACATGCAAATGCCGCAATGTCACAAGGCCACAAAGATTCGTGGTCCGTCTCGAATAAGTAAGAAGGTGCGTCGTTCTATGGAACTTTTGATGAAGCCGGTGTATTGAAAGGGGACAGATTTAGAGCGGTTTCACAATTCACGTGTCCATTGTAGTTATTCAAAAGGTAGCTATTACTTCCACCCCACGGACGAATACCTGTCCGCCGGAACCCCGACGAGGAAAAACCGCTTTAGATGAGTGGTTCCGGGGGGTGGATCAATTGTAGAACTGCTTTAGCCGCGCTGCAAGCGGAAAAGCTTCTGCCTGGCCGGGCATTGCCAACGAAAATCGGAGTGCTTCAGCCCCAGAGAGAATGCGGCACCAGGAAGGCCAAGAATTCAGAGGGGCCTTAGAGCCTGTTATGAACTTTCGCGCGGGCGTCGTTGCGGACGAAAATCGGGCCAGACGAGGCGGAATCCGAAGGCTATGGCGGGACCACAGTCGAGGGGGACAACGAAGTATGGCCCGATTTTCGTCCGCAACCCAAAGGGCTGGGGCCAATTTCCCCCGTTTCGTCGTCACTTGTCGCTCGAAGATACTCCATATTCGTCGCTCCGCGCTCCTTGAACCGAGAGAAATTGGCTCCCAGCGGCGCTCGTGGGAAAGTTCATAACAGGCTCTAGCGGGAACCGCGGCTGGAATCGGCTGCGGCTCGCTTTTGCGCGCGCCACTTGAATCCCAGCCAGGCCAGGTAGCCCAATTGGATTGCCCAGGTGACACAGTAGGCGGCGACAAGAAACTGGTGATCGAGAATTGCTTTTGTTTCCATGATGTCCTCGGACTTCCCTGCTGAAAGGAAGCGGTTGAGCCGTTCAGAAAGTGGCGTTCAGGGATCGCTGCTGTTCAGCGGCGTCAATCTTCTGCTGCTTGCGTTCGACAGCAAAGCGGATGCCGAGGATAAAGACGCCCCACGCCATCCAGGCGAGCATGTTCCACATCAGCACCGAGACCATGGCCGGAGCCATGCCCGAGCCTTCGCCGCCGCCGAATACCGGCGCCGGGTGCTGGGTGCGCCACCACCGATTTGCCATGTAAACGATGGGTACGTCGAGCGCGCCGAAGATGCCCAGTACGGCGGCCAGGGTCTGCATCTGCGGGCCGGCTGCAAAGCGCCGCAGCAGCAGGTAGCTGACGTAAATGAGCCAGAGAACGAGCGTGGTGGTCAACCGCGCGTCCCATGTCCACCAGATGCCCCAAGCGCGACGGCCCCAAAGTGGGCCGGTGGTGAGACCAACGGTGCAAAAGACGACGCCCACCTCAGCGCCCGCCAACGCCCACGCATCGGCGATTTGCGCCCAATCCGGGCGGCTGCGGCGAAAAGACAGGAATCCGATGGAGCCAAGAAAGCTGATCGAAAAGAAAGTGAACGCCGCTGCAAACGAGGGCACGTGGTAGAAGATGACGCGGAAGATCTCGCCCTGCAGAGCGTCTTCGGGTGCAACGTAAATGGCCTGGTAATAGCCCCAGACCATCAGGAGGACGGTGAGAACGGCGTAAAGGCCAATGGCAATCTTTTTCATAGAGGGGAATCCGGTGTAACCCATACAGTTTACGACGGAAACAGCGGGCCGGTCTCTTCACTGACAGCAAAGAGCCCCGGATCCTGAATTCTGGTTCCGGGGCTCTTCGCAATCTACCCGCTTTTCATGAGGGGCGATGCCGCCTGAGACTCAGCTATATTCCCCCCAAAGCAGACAATTTGTCAATCTCCGTTATTCATCCTATTCGGCGTGGAAAATCACGTCGAAAAGCATCAGGCTGGCGGTTATGAAAATGACGTCGTAACCGAGCAGCAGCTTGATCCACAGCATCGGATCGAATTCCCCGGTCAGGATTCCGGTGGTGGCCTGAACCATGGCCAGCAGCGCCGGAATGAAGATGGGAAAAAGAATCAGAGACAGCAGAAGCTCGCGATTGCGGGTGCGGATGGCCAGCGCGGCAAAAAAGGTTCCGTTGGCCACCAGCGCCCAGGTTCCCAATGGCAGCACCAGCGCCAGCATCCACGCCTGCCCCTCGATGCGCAGGTTATAGAAGACGAAAAAGAACGGCGCAAGAACCACCTGGACAATGCTGACAAAGAGGAAATTGGCCAGCACCTTGGCCAGGTACAGCTCCGCTCCCGGCGACGGCGCCATGCGCTGCGCGTCGATCACCTGGTGGCGGATCTCACGCGCCCAGGCCTGATTCAACGCACTGACGGAAGCGAACATGGTGGCCACGCAAAGCACGCCCCCCGCAATCCGCTGGGCGAATTCCCCGCGCGGATCGAAGGCGATGGAAAACAGCACCACCACCAGCCCGGAGAAGAAGAGCATGGAGATGATGGCGTCGAACGATCGCCACTCGATACGCAGATCCTTGACCAGATGGCTCCATAAGGCGCGGGGCATCAGAGACGTACCTCCTGCGCCGCTGATCTGGGAGCATCCTTCACCAGGTCGGCCTTCTGGACCTCGACCTCAAGCGCCTGGGCCGCGCGAAGGTAATCCTCCGGCGACAGAATCACCTGGGCTCCTCGGGCGCCGGCCGACACGCTGATCCGGTCGAAAAGATGGATGGTCTCGTCAACGAAAACAGGGTACGCCTTGCGGGCTCCGAAGATGGAGACGCCGCCGCGGATATACCCGGTCAGTGGCTGCACATCCTTGAGCGGAACCATCTCGGCCTTGCGCAATCCCGCGGCGCGAGCCAGCTTCTTGAAGTCAACCTCTGCATCGCCCGGAATGACACAGAATCGAAACACGTTAGGGCCGCCGGTAACCAGCAGCGTCTTGAAAACCTGCTCCACCGGCATACCGATCTTTTCGGCAACAGTAATTGCCGTCAGATCGTCGGGATCCACTTCGTACTCGCGAATCTCGAACTTAACTCCAAGAGCTTCCAGAAACCGCGTTCCATTGGTCTTCATAAGGTCGGGCTCCCCGGTTCGAAGCTCTCCACGCGCCCAGCCTTGAGCGTAAGCACCCAGTCGGCGATGGGCGCGGCGAGTTCGCGTTGGTGAGTAGTCAATACAATAGCCCGGCTGCCATGGCGGAAGCCGGCCAGCAGTTCGACCATCTGATGAGCGGACTCCACATCCATATTCGAGAAAGGTTCATCCAGCAACAGCAGTTCAGGGCTGGGCAGCAGCACTCGTGCCAGCGAGGTGCGCTGGCGCATTCCCTGCGAGTACTGGCTGAGGGTGCGCTTCAGTTCCGGATCCAGTCCAACCTGGCGCAGAACTTCGGCCGGGCTGAGGCATTGCCTCTCCCGATAGAGACTGGCGAAGTAGCGCAGGTTTTCCGCTCCTGTCAGCTCGTCGTAGAGCATGGGAGCATGGCTCATGTAGCCGATCCGGTCGCGGGCATCATGTGGCTCAAGCGAGCCAAACACCTCGACCGTGCCGTGGGTGGGGCGCAGCAGGCCAGCCAGCACGCGCAACAGGGTGGACTTGCCGGCCCCGTTTTCGCCCAGCAGCACGTAGCAGCGGCCCAGCTCCAGGTCAACCGAAACCTGGCGCAGCGCCGCAAACGAGCCAAAAAGCTTGGAGACACGATCTACACGCGCGCAGAGCGTTGCCGGAGCGATTGCTGAGGTTTCCGAGGCGTTTTCGGGCATGCGATCAGTTCGAGACGGCTGGATTGGGAGCATGAACTCCCGGACCGGATGCCTCCGCCTTGGCCGGGGGAGCGCTGGGCTTCGTCCCGTCCGGCTGAGCCGGGGCGTATTTGCTGGCACACTTCGCCTGCAGTACCGAGGCATGCAATACCCCGTCGCGACCGTAGGACCCCTCGGCCAGTGCCTGCGAATCGTCCTTGAATGTATCCGGCGGGGGCTCGGAGCCTTTGTAAACAACGCGCAACGTGCGGCCCGTTGCGGCTTTCGGCGAGTGGCTCTCAAATTCATTCATCACAAAGGTGACGTGGGGGCCGCTGTGCTCAATTGAGCCCGGCTGCACAAAGCCCTCGACACGCAGCTGGCTCTTGTACGCCTTGTCGCCCATACCGCCGAGTTCGGCGATGGTCACGTAATAGCTCTTGTTGGCACCGTAGCCGGTGTAGGCCAGCCATACGATCGTGCCAACAATAATGGCCGCCGCTGCTCCGATTCGCCATGTGTTCGCTGAAATTTTCATCATCACCCTCTAACGATACGAGCCTAATACTACCGGGTCAACCATCTGGCAGATTAGATGTGCCGTAAAAGGCTTCGGATCTGCAAAAGCGGGAAGGAATCCTTTTCGGAGGTCAGCCGCCTCCTCGCAGGCGGAGCGCACGAATGTGCGCCCGGCCCTTGCCATGCCTCGGTCAATGAAATTCAAACTTCCCCGTCGTCCGAGCTTCCCCGATGCAACGAGGCTACGATTGCTGGAATCATCACCATCGCGACAAAAGCCAGACCGATGAGAAAGTCAACCATGAATCACATCTCCAGGTGGATGGCAAAAGGCGCACGCTGCTGTCTTGAATCGCTGGTTAGCTCTCGTCCCGAGGCTCTTCGCCGAATAAGACGGCGAGCGCTACGGGGATGATGACCATTGCGAACGATGCAAAGCCAATCAGAAGATTGTGCATTTGGTTTACTCCTGGGTTTAAATAAAATACTTTGCAAATAATTCATTTGCTTCTACTCCCCATGCGCATGCTGGCAGCTAATTGAGAATTGCTCCTGGGGACGATTGTTGTTTCACAATTATGCTGTATCCGTTGGGCTGGCGCAACCGTCAAGGATCGACAGCCCAGGGCAATCGCACTTCAAGTTGCCGGACGATGATGTCTTGAAAGGGCACGGCTTTAGCCGTGCCGAGGCAGGCGAAAGAGAAAGATTAGGGCTTCAGCCCCCGAGGGATGGTCTTAGAACGCAGCGGCATACGTCCACGAGTGGCTAAAGCCCCGTCGATTTTGCGGACTCTTGCGGCACGGCTAAAGCCGTGCCCTTTCAAAGCTACTGCGGTTCATGATTGCAATTTGAGATGCGATTGTCCTGGCCGACAAACTGCCTCGGAAGCCATTCACCCAATAGTCTCTATGGAAATCCCGTTAGATTCCGAGCTTGCGCACTTCGTCGTTGTAGTACTTCCGGTACAGAATTTCCCACTCCTGCGAGCCTTCGGGAATGATCTTGCGCTGCGAAGCGATCTTCTGGCGGGCAGCCGCGTCGATCTTGGCTTCCGCTTCGAGCAAGTCCTCCAGAGCTTTGCGGGACTCCTGGCGAATGGTATTGCGGTCTTCGAGAAAACCCACCTGGTCAATTTCCGCCAGAGTGTCCGCCACGGTGTGGGCCAGCTTGTTCAACTTGTCACGGCTGATCCTCATAGCACCGCCTTGTATTTCTTGGCCAGTTCAGTCTTGACCTTCTTGAACATTTCTGCGTATTGAGCGCCGGACTTGCGCATCTCATCCGAGTAGGCGTCGAGAATCACGCGTACTTCTTCGTTGATGCGGTCTTCAAGGGCAAGCTCTTCGATGAGCCCCCCAGCTACGCGTGCTTCGACCACTTTCATGTCGCTGGAAGTGATCATCTTGGCGTCGATGAGGTGCTTGACGGTACGGCGGGCTAAATAGCCAATGTAATCGCGGGAGAAGATCATGGATTAGAGGTCAGAATACTCCATCAGGCGGCGGTATGTACACCCGCCACGACAAGACGGGCTGATTCGCAACTCGATTCGGGATCAGGGTGCTCCACTTTCGCATGCCATTCCAAGCGAAGCGTTGCGGCGTCGAATGCCTGCCCAGAGGGAAGACGAAGGGAAGCGGCGTTTGCTTCTTTGGGGCAAGGGTGAGATGCAAGCAGCACTCTTCAAGGACTGAATCAGACAGCGCCCGATCACTTCTCCTCGGGCGCGTAGTAGCCTTCGCGGGTCGATACTGTCCAGTCGTCTTTGCTGGCCTTGAGGGCGATTTTGTGGTACCCGCCTTCCTTGTCCACCACGTCGGGGGTATAGGTGAGCAGATATTGCCCGCGCAACTCCTCGGCGATCTGGGCGTAATCCTCTTCGAGATTCTCCTTCTTTTTGACCTCGAAGAAGCGGCCGCCGGTGCGCGAAGCGATCTTCTCCATGATCTTCTTGCCGTCAACCGCAGGCTGCTCGGAGCCGCCGCCGCGCCGGCCGCCCCCTCCGCCAGGATAGCCACCACCTCCACCGGGATAGCCACCGCCGCCCATTCCGCCATGGCGACCGCCCCCGCCGCCGGGGAATCCGCTCTCGCTACGCTCCTGCTCGCCCTTGAAATATAGGGCATAAATGGCCAGACCGGCATGATCGGCCGCATCGATGGCGTCGTTGAGGGTCTCCTTGCTGCCGCGGTCCACGCCGTCACTCAGCACCACGAGCGCCTTTCGGCCGTCTATGGATTTCATCAGCTCATCCGAGGAGAGAAAGATGGCGTCGTACAGTTGCGTACCGCCGCGCCGGCTTCCGCCTTGGCTGCCACTTCCGCTTTGGCCTCCGCCGTAGCCGCCGCGGTCATCGCCGCTGGTCTCGGGGCCCTGGCGGCTGTCACTCTGCGACCGGCTGCTAGGGCCCATTTCGTCCAGTTCGTGATGCAGCTTGTCGCGCGACGCCGTGAAGTCCTGCAGCAGCTCAACCTCGCGATCGAAGTGAATGAGAAAGGCCTTGCCGGCCTGAGCGTCGGGGCCGGAGTGGGGATCGGCCGGGAGCATCTGGTCCACAAACTTGCCGGCAGCCTTGCGCTCCGCATCGAGGACGCCACTCATGCTGCGGCTGGTGTCCACCAGAAGACCGAGACGGAATGGAAGGGTGGTGTCGCGGGTCAGGCTCTTGATGGTTTGCGCGCGGCCATCCTCGGTCAGCGTGAAGTCGCCGATCTTGAGTGAGGTGACAAGCGCGCCCTTCTTGTCCCGTATGGTGACCGGCAACAGCACTTCGCGGGCCTGCACGTGCAGGGTCATCACGGGCTTGTCGGAGGCGGGCTGGGCCTCCGGCTTGTCAGCGGTCTGGCCGGCGGACTGCGCTCCACCCGAGGCCGGCACACCGAGGAAAAACAGCGACGACAGGGCAATAAGGCAAAAGGATCGGCTGGTCATAGTTTGTTTGGCGTTCAACAATTCGCACACCCCCGCAACTATAGACGAAACCGATCCCATTCGGTTGAGCTATCTGGAATCATCCGGTTCGCTTGACCCGGCACGCACGATTTCAGACCGTAAGCTGGGAAAGATACTTCCAACTGATGCGCAGGCTATCAAGAACAGGGCCGTCGCATCCGTCCTGATCCATGTAGAACTCGGTAACGCCGATCTTGCGCGCCTCGCCGAGAATCGTCTTCCAGTCGATGGTGCCCAGGCCGGGCTCGGTGAAATGCGCGGCCTTCTCATCGGGCGCGAAGGTGAAACCCTCCACCGGCTTGCGGTCCTTGATGTGCAACAGGGCCATGCGGCTCCGATTGCGGCGCATCAGTTCCAGCGGGTTCTCGCCGCCCTCCACCGCCCAGTACACGTCGAGCTCAAGCTTGATTGCGGGATCGAGCTCGGCCATCAGGATCTCCCAGCCGCGGCCGCCGGGGTACTTCTTGTACTCGTAATTATGGGGATGAAACGCGAAGGTCAGGCCGGCCTTCCGAACCTGGTCGGCCACCTTATTGAAGTGCGCCGCGGCCGTGTGGAAGCCGTCGAGCGAGTCTTGCAGAGGCTTGGGAATCCAGGGGCAGACCATGTAGTGAAGGCCAAGTTCGGCGGCGTAGTCCACGTGCGCCTCAAGCGTGTCGTAGTCGAAGTGCCCGCTGGTGGCCTTCAGGCCGCATTCGTGGATCAGCGACTTCAACTCCCCGGCCGGACGGTTGTAGACGATGGGGTAGGTCTCGACGCTGGCGTAGCCAATGTCGTGGATAGCGCGCAAAGTGGCAGGCAGGTCCTGAATCTGGTTGCGGACCTCGTAGAGCTGAACGCCGAACTCCAGCCCTGAACGGGTGGGAGCGGCTTGCAACGTGGACGGACGAACCAAAGCAGCGCCAGCAACGGTGGCGGAAAGAGCAGCAAAACGACGGCGAGTCAACACAGTGTCTCCCTTATAAACGTGAACAGAATAGTGGATGCGGGCACGGAGAGGGAAGGGCTCAATCGATTGAGCAAAATTATCTTGCGCAACAGAATTTCCGGAGAAGGATTAGAGGAACGCCTCCTGAAAGAGCGGAGTCAGCACCCGCATGCGCAGCTCTTCGGCTTCGGCCTTCCCGCGCGCGGGCAGCAGCGATGCATCCAGCCACACCTGCAGAATGTCGGAGACGGGCAGAGACTGGCGCTCGACCGCACCCCGGAAGACCGATTCGCGATAGAGCGGGACGCGGAGCAGGAGATCGGGTTGGTGCTCGGCACCCTCCGTGGAAAGGCCGATGCTCCGGACCAGAGCGGCGTCCAGCTTCTCCACATATAGATGGGGTGTCAGGTCGTGCTGAAAGCCCTGGCCCAGCGCATTGGCCGCCGCGAACAGGCCCAGGCAACAGCGCGGGCCGCCAGAGGAGCGCAGAAAGTGGAGCGCTTCCCCAAGCCGGTGAGCGGTCGTGCCGCGCTCGATCCAGCGCATGGGGAGATCGGCGACCGAGCGGAGGTAGACAGCCTGCCAGCGGCGCATCAATTCTTCGCGCCGGATGACCCTGAAGACTTCATCTTCCTCGTCGAGAAATCCCTCGCTGCGCATCTGGCGGAGAAAGCGGAAGGCGCTCATCAAAGAAACATGGGCGGCCTTGGCAAATTCGGAGGCATTTCTGAAATCCCCGCGCGGAGCCGACAGCATCTCGGCGCGGATCTCCGGTGCGAGGAGGACCTTGAGCATCCACTGATTCAGGTCACTGAACAACTGCCCGGATTCCGGCAAAGCGATCTTCCGGGAGCGTGGACGCCGAGCGGGCGAGCGGTTGAAAGCATCGAAGCCAGATTCCAGGTCTGGGCCGCGAAACTGGACCAGACCCTCGCGATCCAGAAAAGCAGCGGTCACACCGGGGGCATTGTCGGCCAGGAACTTTTCGAGATGGGTTAAGACGGCAGGGACGATGCACGGGGCGAAGACCACAGCCAGTGGTTCGGCGGGGATCGGGGAGGCCTTGACAATGGCGCAGGCTTCCAGAAGGGCCTGCGCGAGCGCTGGAACCATGCGGTCGCGACGGCCTTCTGGGACGCTTTTGAGAATGGCGATGTGGTGAATGCCGTCTTTGGAGAGGGCGAGGTCGGCTACGCGATGGCCAATGCGGGGGCCAGTAGAGACATGCCAGCCATTCTGCCGCAGGGTATCCAGGAGCCGTGCTACGGAATCGGGCGGAGCGGAATGGGTGCGGGATGGAGGTTTGGCTGGAGGCATTGTTATCTTATGGCCGTGATAAATATCCTGGTCATGGTTATTATCATGGCCATTTTATACTCGGATGTCAAGCCTCGAATCGTCGGGATGCGGACTGTCGATTGCCTGTCAAAGCATTTGTAATGAATACGGTAGTGGATTTAAATTGATCCGGCGAAAGATCGCCGGGAAGCGCCGCGAAAAGAGAATTGGTCGAATAGTCCTCTCGATTGCCTGGTCGGCGAGCCGCGAGCGCATCCACGCAACGTCCAGCAAGGCTTTGTGGAGGCGAGCCAACGGAGGCGTTTCTGAAGAAGATTCTTCCCATGGAAGCAGGCGTTGAGCTGACTGAGCGCTTCGCCATTCCCGCCAAGGCGCAGGTCTTCTTCTCTTGTGGGACTCGATCCGAAGGCCGAAAAGGCTCCCCAAGAACTCCAGACTTGCGAGAGACGTTCCGAAAATGGCAGCGGAAATGATCACCCACCCCCTGGAAATCGTTTCTGGGGCAATTTGACGCGACCGCACCTCTTTCCTTCAGGACGAGAGGCGTTTTCTCCCGGATTATTCTGGCCGCGCTTTTTCTCCGCCCTTGCATCGGACCGGGCGTCCAGATGTCACTGCTGGATGCGGGCCAAAATTGAGCGTCTGGAATACCACGAGCGCCCCGGCTCTCATGTTTGACAACGATCCCGGCAGCCGGCCATGCCCTTCGCGCAGCCAGTGCGATGTCATATATCTTTAAGATATATTTGCAAGCTATTCTTCCGGTTGATGCGAGCGCGCAGCGGAACGGTGCTCCGCCATGGAATCCAACGGCGGCAAATACATTTCTGCGGCAAATGCAAAGCCCGCTCATCGAGCGGGCTTTTACGGATCTTGAATGGTAGCGCTAACGGCTACCGAAAGTAAGTTTATCGCTTTTATAATCAATGAGTTATACGTTAAGCGTCGGAGAGTCGCCCATAATATTGCCCATATTCAATGCGCGATGAGTTTTTGTGCGTGATTTGGAGATTCAATCTGCACCAGAGCCGATTGCCGCAAGCCGGTCCTTGATCGAAGGGACGCGTTCGTCATCCAGAACGAATCCCGGCAACACATCGAGGAAGCGCGGTTCCGCTAGCAGGTTCTGCGCCGTCTGGGCGCGGCGGCTTCGTCTGTGATAGGGAGTCCGAGCGTGACGCCGCCGACAAAAACGATCCCATCCAGAAAGGGCGCGCCGAGCATCTTGTGGAGCTTGGCTCGGTTTATCTATGGTCTTTTAGATTTGCGGGCCTTCCGCTGGCCCCTGAGCGGCAGGGCGGCGCTGCGGGCTGAGCGCTGGGCGGGTTACTTCCAGGTTACCGAAGATCCAGGACTGACCAGGGCGACGCTTTCCCGCCTTTTCGTGCTTCGCTCAGTGAGATTCTTCCCGCCAGAAAATCACGCAAAGTGTGCAATTTTGACCATCTTGCTGCCATGCACGGTGGTAGTCTTCCCCCGGTGCGACTCTCAGCTTGACGGGTGCGAGAGTGCTTCGGCTTTGGAGGTTGATTTTCCTATATGCACCGGGGCCCCGCTGGCACTTCGCCGAAGCCGTGCCAGGAATCGTGTTACCTCAACGCTGCCTAGCGTTACTTATGACGCTGCCTTTGTGGCGATTTTTATAGATGCGCAATAGTCCTTCCGGTACTATGCCTCCAAGTAACATCGAACAAGCCCGTGCAGCTCCCGTTGACGCGGGTAGTACGAATTTACATCACGCTCTTCCGCGCGATTGCTTTGCTTGCATCAATTCACGCAGACTCGGTTTGCGCTTTGGTCTGGGTGAAGCCTTCCCCTCCGTGCAGAAGCTTGCTATTAGAGTTGCTTATCAACTACTTCGACATTTTTAGAAAAGCGATTGAGCCCCAACGTTTCCCCTTAACGGTGGGGCTCAACCGCAACCCTCAGCGCGTTTCCCGGTTATGCGAGCGCAATGGATGCCGCAGGTCCGCGTGTAGCTTGGCTTGGTTTATCCATGGTCTTTCAGATTTGCGGGGCTTCCGCTGGCGATGCTGCGGGCAGGGCGCTCGGCGGGTTACTGGAGAATCGGGCAGGGATCAACGGGACCTGCTAATTCCGTCGAGAAAAGCAACTTATAGTTTGCGCGATTCTTCAGGATCTCAGCTTCGGTGGCCGGGGTTTCCGAGGAAGAATCGAAAAAGTAGAGATCGTCGGAATCGTAGTTGTGCGTATGGGCATGGGCGCAGCGGAAGGACCCTGGCTTCAGGAATGCGAAGAAGCCCGCAAAGCGCGGGTCTAGCCTTGTTCCAAGGAGGATGGGTTCAAAGCATGTCCTGCATTGAATTCCCCAGCCTTGTATCCGCTCAGCCGCATGCTCCATTTTGCACCTCGTCTGGGTTGTGACTGTCTGGAAAGGCCAGTCATCCATTGTCCGAAAATGCCTATTGCGGCCTCACCGTCAGATTTCCGTCAGCATACGTGACGTTATAGTCATTCCCCGCAGAAAGCGCCGCCACAGCGAAGGTGATCGGATAAGTCCCCACCGGGGAGCCCGACATTGCCGGGGTGGACAATATTGCCGTGCCCACAACCACACCGCTCAAATCTCCGTTCACCAGGCCGGTCACAGTGTAAGTAAGGTTTGGCAGGGCCTGGTTATAAACAGCGCCAAGGTTATTGGCCCTCGCCGTAAGCGTCGCCGGAGTGATGACCAGTATTCCATTCAGACCTGCGTACACGTTGTAGTTCTTCGCGGTGATGGCGGGCCCGCCCGCCTTAATCGGATAACTCGCCACATGGGATTGCGCGGTCGCCGTAGTCGTAATCTGGGGTTCCGCGCTCAATACACTCTTCGTTTGTCCATACTTGAGCCCGGTCACGACATACCCAAACTTTGGCAGGCTTCCCGATCCGTACTTCATCGTCGCCCCGTTCGGCTTGATATAAATATCAGCCGCAAACACGACTATTTGTCCATCCACCAGGTTGAAGCTGTAGTTGGCCGCGTTCAATGTGCCCATTCCGATTCTTAATGGATATTGACCCACATCTGGCTCCGGGCCCCACCCCGGTGTCACCGTGGGCTTTCCCATTACTACCCCTAATGTGTCGCCGTTCACGTATCCCGTTATCGCGTACTGATTGTTCACATTTGGCACCACGTCATTCCCGTAGGTCATGGGAACCGCATTCCCCTGCACCGTCAGCACCGCCTTGTTGACAACCAGTTGGACGGTCGCTGCCATGGTGGCGTAGAAGGTCGTGTTCACCGGATAAAACGTCACCGAAAGCGTTTGCGTTCCGGCAGGCAACACGGTTCCCAGTGCCGGAGAATATACGAAGGTACCCGATATGTCCGTGGAAGCATCAAGCTGCGCCGCGGAAAGCGGCGTGCCGTAGGTGATGGCCGCTGGCGAGGGCCAATTGATCACTACAGGCGTGGTGCCGCCCCCCTCGGGTATGGCTGCGGCCGCGCCGGCGATCTTGAAGACAGTGCCGCCGTTGTGTGTCCCGCCTCCCCCTGCGGTGCCAAAGAGATTGCCGACCGCGTCCTGAATAAGGGCCGCATCCGGATACGTTCCGTCCGCACAATTGGCGAGGGAGCAGAAGTTGTAGAGGACCGAGAAATTACCTGCTGGGTCGATCTTGAAGACGGTGCCAGCGCCGTTGGCGCCGCCTCCCCCCGCGGTGCCATAGAGACTGCCGGCTGCGTCCCGGAGGAGTGCGTAAAGCGGATACGCACCGTCCGCGTTATTAGGAAGCGAGCCGAAAGTGTGGAGGACCGAGAAGTTACCGGCTGGGTCGAGCTTGAAGACGGTCCCCAAAGAGTTTGCCCCTCCTCCCCCTGCGACGCCATAGAGATCGCCTGCCGCGTCCCGGATCAGGGCGGCATTCGGAGAATTCCCGTCCGCGCAGCCTGGGAGTGAGCAGAAGTTATAGAGGACGGTGTAATTACCGGCTGGGTCGAGCTTGAAGACGGTGCCTCCGCCGCTTGCGCCGCCCGCAAGTGTGGTTCCATAAAGATTACCTGCAGCGTCCCGGATGGGTGCTGCTCGAGGACTATCTCCATCCGCGTAGTTGTTGGTGGAACAGCAGAAGTTGTAAAGGACCGAGTAATTATCGGATGGGTCGACCATGAAGAGGTTGCCTCCACCGTCCTCGCCGTTGCTTTCTGTGGTGCCATAGAGATTGCCGGTCGCGTCCTGAAAAAGGCCAGCATCCGGGGTCGCTCCGTCCCCGGAGGTTGAGGCAAAGCTGTGGAGGACGGTCTCATTGTTGCTGATATCCAGTTTGAAGACGGTGCCTGCGAGGTTTGCCCCGCCATTGACCGTGGTGCCATAGAGGTTGCCGGGCGCGTCCCGGATGAGGGCGGCAAGGGGGGTGCCTCCGTCCGCGCAGTTGGCAACGGAGCAAAAGTTGTAAAGAACGGTCTCGTTGCCGCTGGGGTCGAGTTTGAAAACGATACCTTGGTAGTTGGCCCCGTCGTCTTCGGTTGTGCCGTAGAGGTTGCCCGATGGGTCGAGGATCACGCCTCCATTGGGACCAGCGCCGTCGGCGCAGCCTGGGTAAGGTGTCGAAACCGGGACGGAGCAAAAGTTGTAGAGCACACTAAACTGTGCCGCCGCGGGCAGAGCAAAGGTGAGGGTCAGCAACACGGGCAAGAAAGCCAGTCGAATCTTCATAAATGATCCTTTCCGAGGCGGTCTCGGTTTCGAGTCAGGCGACCTATGTGGGCGCCCAGGGCAGACGGGCGGTTTCTGCGGCCATCTGATTTCGGTACGCCACAAAAGTGGATATCCAATGCAGGCCAATCTCATGATGCGGCTACACTTGCATAGCCTTTAGCGATCCGAGCACCTGCGTTGCGACAGAAGACATGGGACAGAGATTGCGGTCGCTTCGACTCCGCTTCTCCACTCTGAAGGACACCGTTGCGGGGTGCAATTGATTGGGTTCGGATGAATCATTCAGATTGCGTAGCTACTTTTGCGGTCAGCGGTCGAAGAACGTCCCGTTATGAGTAACACCGCGGCCTGTGTGGAACAAGACAGCTATCTATGAGAGAGAATGGCAGTTTAATGTTGCAAGAAGTTGTCCGGTGTCGAGTTGTAATCAACCTGCAGAGGAGTTCCCGATTGTTCTGCTTGTGGCTATCCGATTTGTTTTCACATCATATTTCGCCGTTCCCGTAATGCGCCTGTACGATCGCGGGCTGATGGTATTCGGATGTGCGATGCCTGCGATGACTGGCGACAACGAGGCTGGTATGGATGGGTTGGAGATGTTCGAGATAAACTGTTCGCCGCTGCGATCGAAGGAATGCACGGAGGTGCGGAGACGAAGCCCACTGCGCGCACAGCCGCTGGAATGGAGGTTGTGAATCGCTACCCAAGGCGTTGGCAGCCATAGTAGCGGGCACGGTCGACGTCGATCGGGTTCAGATCGCGTTTACATCTGAAATAGACCGCTCTGACTGGTTCTGCGGGAGGGCAACTGAAAGTAGCTCTCGCAAAAAGTGTTTTGAGAAGGACACCAGAGAATCCCGGTGCAATAATGAGCTTCATTGCCGATTGACGTATCGCCGTAGTGCAACCCAGGGACCTCACTTCATGGGAGTTCGCCAAGCTTATGGATCGCGATACCATTCAAGACCAGATCAATAGGATACTGCGGAGTAACAGTTTTGCTGACAAGAGCCAACTCAAGCGGCTGCTGAAAGTTTTGCTCTGCAACATCGACTCCCAGGTTACATTGAAGCCAGACCGGGTGATCAAGGAACTGTGGCCAGAGGATGCGGCGGCAAAGCATTCCACGGACGTCGCCACAGAAATGAACAGATTGCGAAGGGCCCTAAAAGCCTACTACGCATTAGAAGGCGCGACCGACCCGATCGTGATTCGCCTTCCAAACCGTTCAACGCCGGGATCGGGAGGCTTGAAAGAGAGACAATGGATCACTTGGGAGGCACGCGAACTCCTTGAAGGCGCGCCTACTGCCCTTGAAGGCGCGCCTACTGCCCCAGAGCCCCTCGATATTCTACTCCGAGTGCCTTCGGTCGAGCGCCTGACCCCGCCAGCGTTGCCTGCTGCGATTCCGCAAGCAAAATCGTATGCAGGCTGGAAGGTCTGGGCCGCAATTGGCTTGCTTGTAATTGCAGTCTGTGCAGCCACTGCGGCGGCATTTATCTCCGGCGATCGCCGGCCTCAATTGGCGCGCATGGACGGAACGACGCTGACCATTTTGAATGCGGAAGGACAGGAGCTATGGCACAAGAGCTTTCCTGACGGCCTCTGGCACGAGTATTACGGACCGGGGTTCCAAGAACCGGGCCTCGTACCCCGAATTTGGTTCGGCGATCTCCAGGGAACTGGCCACACGAACGTTCTGCTGTTGTACCACCCCGCCACCAATCCCTTGAGCCACTCGACGATTTTGATCTGCTATTCAGACAGAGGGAAAGAGCAGTGGCGATGGACTCCTGGCAGAGTTCTACCAGAATTGAATGGGAGCCCTGCCTTATTCACCACGATTGGGTTTGGCGTTTTAAAGGCAAAGATGGGCGAGTCGCGGCGCATCGTTGTGTCAAGCCGGCATGATATCTACTATCCGCATCAAATTGCCATCGTCAATGCCAACGGAAAGACGGTTTCCGAGTATTGGCATTCGGGGCACCTGGAACATCTAACACTAGCAAGCCTGGACGGAGGTAGGAGCGAGCAGATTCTGTCCACCGGCATCAGCAACGGCTACCATGAGGCGACCTTGATCGTGCTCGACCCAGACCGTGTATCGGGCGCATCCACTGAGGCTGCTCGGCCCGAGATTCAACTGCACGGTCTGGGAGTTGCCCACGAAAGGCTCCGTCTGTTATTCCCACGAAGTGATTTGAATCGGGACCTGAGCGTCTACAACGAAGGCGGAGAGATGACGGTTAATCAGGGCAGGATTCGTTTCCCGGTCCGGGAGTGTATGCAACGTCCCAGTTGCTATATCTGGTATGAACTCGATGGGGACTTCAGGCTGCGATCTGCTACCGCGGATGATCAGTTTCGGAATGCGCACAAGGAATTCTACTTGAAAACCAAAACCAGCCATTCTTTCACCGAACAGGAAGAAAGCGAATTCCAGAAGGTCCGCTGTCTTGCGGGCTGCCAGACTGAATATGTACCTTCTCTGGTGCCCTGAATCCTCATCCCGCATGTTCACGGCGTGATTCTCGGGAAAAAGCCTTCCCATCCACCGAAAACATTCGAGTCAGTCAGGCGTCTGCGCAGACTCCGTGTCAAACCATGACTCCAGAACGAAACCAACAAACAAGGGTTCGGTGCAGGGGCATTTCAGAGGAATACTCGCAGCTGGGCTGCGGTGACTGCGCCAGTTCATATCAAGTTCATATCAACTTCACACGGCACCGTTGAAACTACACAATCCCATGCTAGATTTGCGTTGCGCCAAGATTCGAAAATTTTCGAGCATCAATAAATCGTCCGATCAAGTTGTGTGAGGTTGCGACGGCGCTTTTCTGCGACTTCTAATTACAGGAAAGTAACGCAATGATCGACAAGTTCCAGCGAGGCGGAAAATGGACGGCGAAATCCCACGTGGATTGGGCGGTCAAGGCAGCCGTAGTCTTCTGAGTCTCGCAACCTGCATCCGCAGTGCTACTTCGGGAGGAGAATCTACTTCGATTCCCGAGCTGACAGTTCAACGACGAGGGAGAGATTCATGTTTGCAGGCACGCCAGTTTCGCATCTGCGGGTTCTGCTCATTTCAGGACTCATTGCGGCAACGTTATTATCGGTTCGTCAGATGGCGAGCGCCCAGGAAAGTGCTGCAAACGAATGGACATGGATGGGCGGGAGCAACTCGTTCGACAAGGCTGGGGCATATGGAACGCTGGGCACGTCGGCAGCCGGAAACGTCCCGGGTGGCCGCTATTCGGCATCGAGTTGGACCGATAGCAACGGCCATCTTTGGCTCTTCGGAGGCTTTGGCGTGGATGGCTCCAGTATCTTTGGCAACCTGAACGACCTCTGGGAGTTCAATCCCGCCACAAGCGAATGGATCTGGAAGGGCGGAAGCAGTAGCACGAACTGCGGCTCAATATCGGGTCAACCAAACTATTGTGGCCAGCCCGGTGTTTACGGCACTTTGAATACGCCAGCCCCTGGAAATGTACCTGGGGCGCGGACGGGCGCATCAAGTTGGACCGACACAAGTGGCGATCTCTGGCTGTTTGGGGGCAACGGCTTCGATGCCAATAGAGATACCAACTATCTAAACGACCTGTGGAAGTTCAATCCTTCCACGAACCAATGGACGTGGATGGGCGGAAGTAACACGATTCCGGTAAACGGTGAAGGCCAACCCGGAGTGTACGGCACGTTGGGAACGCCTGCTGCCGGAAATATTCCTGGGGCCCGGACGGGGGCAGCGAGCTGGACCGACAACAGCGGTCATTTCTGGCTCTTTGGGGGAAGCAGCATAGAACCCGCAAACTTTCGCGAACTGAACGACCTTTGGGAGTTCGACCCTACCACGAACCAATGGACCTGGATGGGCGGAAGCAACACGATTCCGGGAACCGGCGAAGGCCAACCCGGAGTGTACGGTACGTTGGGGACTCCAGCAGCTGGAAACGTCCCTGGAGGCCGCAGTACCGCTGTAAGTTGGACCGACAGCAGCGGTAATCTCTGGCTTTTTGGGGGCTTAGGCGTGGATGCCAGCGGGAATTATGGCTCTCTCAACGATCTCTGGGCGTTTAATCCTTCCACCAACGAATGGACCTGGATGGGCGGAGGCAACAAGGTACCCTGCATCCCTGAGAATGGGTGCACCGGCAATCCCGGAGTCTATGGCACGTTGGGCGTGCCCGCCACCGGAAACATCCCTGGAGGCCGCGCCTACACTACGAGCTGGACCGACAGCGGCGGCAATTTCTGGCTTTTTGGGGGCGATGGATTCGATGCCAACCCCGGAGAATTAGGCTATCTCAACGACCTTTGGGAATTCAATCCTTCGACGAACGAATGGGCGTGGATGGGCGGCAGCAGCACGGCCGGTCAGCCAGGAGTTTACGGCACGTTGGGATCGCCTGCAGCCGGAAATATCCCCGGAGGCCGCGCCTACGCTTCGAGTTGGTCCGACGGCAACGGCCACCTATGGCTCTTTGGGGGCGATCTCTATGGCGGGATCTACGGGGATATTTACCTCAACGACATATGGGAGTATCAGCCTTCCGTACCTGCGAAGACGACGCCCACAGTCACAGTGACTCCGTTGACTTCAAGCATCACGACAGCGCAGTCGCTTTCTGTGACGGTAGCCGTTAACGGCACACCCGCACCCACTGGCTCCGTTACGCTGACCGGGGGCGGATTTACTTCCGTGGCGACGACTCTGACGAGCGGCACCGCAACGATCAACATTCCCGCCGGATCGCTGGCCACGGGTACGGACACGCTGACTGCTACTTACGTGCCCGACTCCAATAGTTCCTCGACCTACAACAGCGCCTCGGGAACTTCCTCGGCAGTAACCGTGTCACAGGCGAAGACGACGCCCACAGTCACAGTGACGCCGTTGGCCTCAAGCATCACGACAGCGCAGTCGCTTTCTGTGACGGTAGCCGTTAACGGCACACCCGCACCCACTGGCTCCGTTACGCTGACCGGGGGCGGATTTACTTCCGTGGCGACGACTCTGGCGAGCGGCACCGCAACGATCAACATTCCCGCCGGATCGCTGGCCGTGGGCAGCGACACGCTGACGGCCAGCTATACGCCAGACACCAACAGTTCTTCTACGTACAACAGTGCCACTGGAACATCTTCGGCTGTGACAGTGACTGCTCCGGCGAAGACCGTGCCGACAGTTATTGTGACGCTATCGGCTTCGAGCATCACAACGGCTCAGCCCCTGTCCGTTACGGTTGCAGTAAGTGGCGGAACAGGCAATCCAACGCCGACTGGCTCGCTCATTCTGACTGGGGGCGGCTACACTTCCGCGACGACGACTCTGACGAGCGGCACTGCGACGATCAGCATTCCCGCCGGATCGCTGGCCGTGGGCAACGACACACTGACGGTTACCTACACGCCCGACTCCGGTAGCTCCCCAACTTACAACAGCGCCGTGGGCACTTCGTCGGCCGTGACGGTAACCCAAGCTAAGACGAGCCCCATAGTGACGGTAACGCCTGCTTCGTCGAGTATTACGACGGCCCAGCCGCTTTCGGTGACGGTGGCCGTCAGTGGCACTCCGACGCCAACTGGCTTGGTAATTCTGACAGGGGGCGGATATACCTCCGCGACGACGACTCTGACGAGCGGCACCGCATCGATCAACATTCCCGCGGGGTCTCTGGCCGTGGGCAGCGACACGTTGACGGCCACCTACACGCCCGACTCCGGTAGCTCTTCTACCTACAATAGCGCCATGGGGACTTCGTCGGCCGTGACGGTAACCGCAGTTACAACTGCTCCGGTACCGATCACCAGCGGCATCTCGCCCGCGTATGCCGACGCGGGAGGCGCGGCCTTCACCTTAACGGTAACCGGATCGGGATTTACAACAGGCTCGACGGTCTACTGGGGCACTTCGGCCCTCACCACAACGTATGTGGGCGCAACACAACTGACGGCGCAAGTTCCAGCGACCGACATTGTCACTGGGGGAATCACCGCCGCAATCTCGGTGATAACTCCAAGTCCAGGCGGCGGCACCTCCAACTCTTTCCAGTTTGAAGTTGATTCCGCCTCCGGCTCAACAACCGGGCCCCAATTCTCTTCCGTGACGCAGACCGTAACAGCCGGATCTTCGGCCAGCTATCCTGTCACTCTTCCTTCCGCTGTGGAGAGCGCCTCAGTAACTTGCCTGAATCTGCCTGCGGGAGCGAGTTGCAGCTACTCCTCGACAACCAATGTGGTGACGATTACGACCTCTTCGACAACTCCAGTCGGAACCTACCAGATCACCGTAGTGTTCTTAGAGACCGAGTCCGGCGCAGCATCGGCAGGCATTCTGCTGCCCATCCTGTTGCTTCCACTCGTAGTGTTGAGGAAGAGACTGGCTGCACGGGGCATCTGGACGGGGGTTTGCATGGGGATGATCCTGGTGATTGCAACGGCATTCAGCACCGGCTGCGGGGGCGGCGGGTCCTCCAGTTCTGGCTCCACCACACCACCACCCGCCACGCACCAGGTGACCAGTTCAGGAGCAGTCAACCTGACGGTGCAGTAAGACGATTTTGAGAATTCAGCACTTTGACTGAATTCCGCGCATTGGAAAGCAGAGGAGGACGCTGGCGCCTCGTTGGTTGGATCTGCCAAGTTGACCGCTGCTTTCTCGCAATACTCACTGGGGGATGCATCAAAATCGTTCGTCAACGTAGTTTGCACCCTTGGTGGGTGATGGATTTGCGGCAAGTATCCTTACTCGAAATCGTTTCAGCAATGGGCAGAGATCTGAAAAGGGGAGATTTCGATTGACGTGGCATCTCTCCGGGAAGTGAAAAGATGAACGACTCAGTTAAACTCGCGATTATGGCCCGCTGTTACGGACCGGCATGGAAGGCTATGGCCGTTTTGGCGCTGATGTGTGTTGCAATCACCCATTCGTTTGCGCTAGGAAAGAATAAGGAAGAGGCTAAGGTTGTAAAGCCCATTTTCACGCCCCTGATGCTTGCGGCGATGAGTTGCGACGAAACCCAGGTGACCGCGCTATTGAGTCAAGGCGCGGATGTCAAAGCGGTTGATGCGCGTGGCAATGACGCGCTGACCTTTGCCTCCACGCAGCGAACCAAGGATCTGACTCTCCAGTGCCCCAATGTCGTTCTGGCTCTCACCAAGGCCGGCGCCGATCCCTGGAAGGCGAATTTCTATCAGAGCCCGGAGTTCAACCTCCACCGGCCGTCGAAGATCGCGGTCATTTACGTGGCGGATATTCGGGCGGCCAAGGACGACCGGACAAAGGGCTTCACCGAGGGCGTGGAACAGGCACTGACTCAGCACATGCCAAGATACACGCCGGTCGTTACGCCGCATTATCCGATCATGAGACTCAGTGAGACTCGCGAAAAGCTGAAAGCCGCGGGCTTTTCAGACTCGGAAACGCTGCACCCAGATCGCAAGCGGGCCTGCTCGGTGCTCGGCGTAGACGCGGTCTTCGAAGCGGTTATCAAGAGTTTCTCCCATGGGTTTTTCGTCGACAATGAGCCCTATGTCGGCACATCCGTAGGAATCAACAGCGAGGCAAGCCCTGAGTATTGGCTCACAGACTGCCGCACCGGCGAGTTGCTGTGGAGAAACAACCCAAGCAGCGTGGGGGTACAGCGTAGCCTTCTCGCGGCGGCATTCACGAACGGGTCTACAGCGCTCTGCGAGCAAGCTATCACCTTCCCGCGTTACAAGGAACCAGGAAAATAACTCGTTGCACAAGGTAGACCTTCACAATTTGCCGTGCCAGAAATCGGAGGAACCATGAACGTCCATTCTTTCTTTAGCCGCAATCTCCATTCGTCCGGCTTGCGCCTGGCTGCGATCGTGCTGCTGGCGCTGGCCTGGAGCAGCCCCGCCTTTTGCAGTCCTCTTGGAAAGGCAATCAAGAAGGGCGATCTCGCACAGGTGAAGGCGTTGATCGAGGCCGACCCCCACCTGCTTTCAAAAAATCCGCTCGCCGATGCGGCCCTGTTCTGCAAGAAGGATATAGCTGAGTATCTAATCTCCCAGCATGCTGAGATAGATCACCGTGATTTTCTGGGTCTGACTCCTTTGTTTAACGCAGCTCAAACCGATTGCGTGGCTGTGGCCCAAGTCCTGCTCGTCAACGGTGCTAACCCCAATGCCAAAAACAAAACCGGCGAATCGGTTATGTGGTGGGCCAATAACTCCAGAAGTTCACACGTTGCCGATGTGCTGCGTCTGTTCGGCGGCAAATAGGCGACGATTTGACCTCGTCGGCCACCTCGGCTCCAGATTCTCGGATAGGGCGGGCATTGTGGAGTGTTCGGTCTAATTCATTATTAACGCACCGGCACGGCGCTCGGCATCCGCGACGTCTCCAAGAAGATCCGGCTTTCCGGTGAAACAGCCGATGCCTCGGCGTAGATGTGCATAGACGCAGCTAATGATCCTTGGCTCTTAAAAAACGCGAAGGCGTAAGAAGCAGCTTAGACGCCTCAAGCAGCCTCTGAGATAGAAGGTCGGTTGTGCCATGGTGGCTTCCAAACCACGATCTTGTTTGCAAAAGGAAAAGCATAATGCCCCAGCGTTCTGCAATCCACCTATTCAGAAACCGTTGTGCTTGCGCCACCGTGAGTACTTTCCTAGCCGTTGGCGGCCTCCACGTGCGGGCGGACCAGAGCATCACGCTGCGCAGCGGCAATGGCCCTGCTCAGTCGACCAGCAACCCAACGCCTCAGGATTCGCAAATCCGCTTCCTGCACTATGCTGTCTCGCAAGATACCCCACCTGGTCCCGCCGATTTCAATGCCGTGCAGACAGCGCCGTTCGCCTACATTAATAAGCCATACACGACCTATGTGTACCCGCTGCCAACCGATCCGCTCGCCCAATGGGTCGGAACATCGCCGGCACTCGCCGATGGATCTGTCTTTACGCAATTCCGTTTACGGTCGCAGAGCGCAAACCGAAAGCGCTGTCGATCTGCTGTCCCGATTTTTTCCCGCGAATCAGGTCAACATTGTGCTGGTATCGAGAACGTACGTCTTGCTCAATTTCTCAATTCTCCAAGCGCAGCAAGTAACTCTTCGTCTGTCTCTTCGCCTGGCCAGGTGCCGAAGAAGGCGACCACACCACTCTTGCCGCCCTGGACTCGCCGCTCGACTTTTTCAGCCTTTATAAATGCTTGCGGAACGACGGAAAATGCTGCCCTACCTTCGGTCGTATCGAGTATCTCCTGAGCATCGACGCGCAACAAAGATCCTGAAGGGCGATACACTGCCTTTCCGAAGACCGTGATCTCTTTGCCAAAATACGCCCTCAGTAAATCCGGATCGCCCTCCTGGAGTACTCCCCGCACTTCCTCGCCACCGGTCAGCACTAGCCCAAAAGATCGGGTGCTATGCCGAACCATGTCCATCTTCCCAACAATGCGCACTTGGCGGGGTGATGGGGTTTGGGCACTGAGCAGCTTCGCATTCTCGACAACCTTCAAATCCAGTGTGACGAGGCCACCCCTGGTCGAAGTTGGCAGTTGCAGTTCCGTGACTTCTCGTCCCAGGAATCTCTGCCAGTGGGTAAAATGCTTCAGCAGCGACCGATCAAATTTATCGCTGGCAGTTTCCTGGCTGCGTACGCTTTGGCCGATCCGGCCAATCAACTGGATAGCCGTGTCCTCGGCTCGAGCCATTCCAGGCCACAAGGTCTACTGATCAAACAACTCAGGCACTGCATCGCCCAGCATGGGGGCTTTGACGTGCAGAATGGACCGCCCATTTCGTTCGCTAAATCCCAAAGTGCGGATGTCCGAGGCGCGTTCCAACCAAGCCGGCGGGGCACCGGCCGATGTGCTGGAACCTTCGATCGCCATCCGGACACACGGGCGCGCAGTCTCCTCCAGTCCGCGCAGCAGTGCGGAGCTGACAGCGAGCGGCACATCTGCGCCGAAGCCGGTTCTGGTGTCCAGGGCGATTTCTTGGTCAACGTAATTCAGTGGATTTCCTCCGAAACAGTATCTTGGCACAACTGCAGGCCCCTCGCCACCCCTGAGCGAAATCCAGGCGGTGGAATTAGATAGGGCATTCTCACGCCAACCCTGCCGCTCCGCCCTGGCAATTCGGGCATTTGCGCTGAAAGATGTCGCTGCCGTTGGCGCCGCAGGAATAGCTGCAGTGCGAGCACTGCAGTTCGTAGACCATTTGTCCGTGGTCGGTGCCGGGCAGACCAGTGTGGCGGATCACCACCTGGCCGTTGCGGTTCACGTAGCCGGGTTGGGTTGTAGGGGCGTCAGGCACTTGCAACCTCCATGAACCCTGTCACTGGCGCCGGCTATTGATGCGCACAACCTTCGGCTTGCGGGATGCCGTCTTCTTTTGAACTGCGTCTTTCGCGACCTGCTCGATGAGCCAGACCAGAGCTTCCGGGAACTCCATCCAGGCCAAAGCCAGGTTATCGAGGCACAGCATCGCCTCCTCGTCGCTGCCGGGCGAGTACATATTCGGCAGGAACTCCGGCAATTCCTTCTGGCCGCTCAAGTAGAGTTCCACAAAGCGATTCGTTTTGCGCGCCTCCTTCAGCGCTGCCTCGGCGCCCGGCAGATCGCCATCGAGGAAGCGTTCCAGCACGCGGCCCCAGGCAAAACACGCCGATGCGTCGTCCTTGTAATCGGCGAGCAGCTTGCCCGCTTCATCGATACCGCCGATCGACAGATAGAGGCCCAGCAGCTGATCGCGCACGCCCTGGTTGTCGTTCGGATTCAGCTCGAGCATCTTCTCGTATTGCTTGATCGCTTCTTTCTTGTCTCCCTCGGCCCGTAACAGGCTCGCCAGTTGCTCCAGCGTGCGCATATAGGGGCGGGTTTCGATCAGGCCCCAGAAGTGGCCTTTGTTCTTCTTGATGAAATTGGCGCCCAGAGAACGCTCGCCGGCTTCCACCGCCTTTTGCAGGCTCTTTATCATCTGCTGCGGTGAATCGGCTTCAATGCTTGCCAGCACCACCAGCGCATCCACACAATCGGGATCTTTGGCGAGTGCTTGTTTTGCCAGCTTGCGCGCCTGGGCTTTGGTTTTGGCTTCCATGGCGGCAAAGGCCAGATCCTGTGCCTCGTCCTTGAGCGTATCGGCCTCCAGATCGGCCTGCGATGGCTTCATCACCTGGCCCATCAGGCCCTGCATGAATTCCTGCAGTTCCCCGACGTTGGCGAAGTCCCGCTTGCCCAGTTCCTTCTGCAAATCCTGCAGCAACTGTTGGCCAATGGGCGGCCCGGCGAGATTTGGCGTCTTTGATTTTGAAAGCTTGGCGGTTTTCGTGCCCTTCGTCGTTGTCATTTGGCTCCTCGCAGGCTGGCGTTGCTGGACGTCCTCATCCTAGAACCGCCCGAACGTCGGCCAATGTCACCATCAAGGTCATCGGCTCGCTGGGGCCGGGGTCGAAGCCGAGGGCCAGATAGAAGCTCTTCGCCTGCTCCGAGATGGCGTGCACCACGATGCCGCGAATTCCAATCGCGTCGGCGGCCTGCGCAACGCGGCTTGCGGCATCGCGAAACAAGGCGCGCCCAAAGCCTCTTCCATGCCAATCCAGATCCACCGCCAATCTGGCCAGCACGGCTACCGGAATGGGGTTGGGCATATTCCGCCGGAACCTGCCCGGAGCGTTTTCCACCGCGACGACGCCAGAGGCCAGCGCATAGTAGCCAATCACGCGGCTGCCGTCGCTGACAACGTAGGTGCGCGAAGCGCCGCTGACCTGATTGGCGCGGGCACGACGCGTCAGCCAGTCATCCAGAGAGGATTCTCCCGAACAGAATCCATCGAGTACATGGTGGTCCGCCAGGGGTTCGGGCGGTGTCAGCCGGCTTACTTCTCCCATGGCGCGGGCGTCTCCAGAGCGCGGCGCAGCCGGGCGCTGGGCTGGGGCGGAGCATCCAGGCGCGCCAGGAACACGGCATAGGATTTGGCATCGACCGCAAAGACGGTGCGATCCATCAGCGCCTCCTCAGCGGCGTGGCGGGCGGCATTCAGCACAAAGTCCGTGCGATTTCTGCCCGTCAACTCCGCGGCCCGGTCGATCAGGCCGCGCAACTCGGGCTTGATGCGCAGGTTCAGCGTGTCGCGCTTGCTCTTTTCCTGCTGCGGCATGGCCATTGCGATCCCTCCTGGGAAATACCAGCATAGCATGACGTAATGACCGCGTCATTACAATTTCGAACGCCGCCTCGGATTGCGCGCAGGCTTGCTCCCGCTTTGGCTGGCCCGCTCGGCGCGGACAGCACGGTGACAAGGTCATGCTAAGCAACTGGAGAAGCCCTCCTCGTCCCGTTGAGAAATCGGCGGAGCAGGAAGCCGTATACCGTGCACAGCTAGTCCGGTCTGAATTTCGTGCGGTCGGTTGAGAAACCCAAGGCTACGCCGATCAACGCTGTCATCATCGCAGCTATGTAGAATATCCATTTGCAGCTGGTAAATGCCGATGCCACCGACGCCAGCATGGGAACATGCAACGGGTAACTAAGAAGCAGGATGGAGACGCTGATGTTCTCCGCGTAGTCGAGGCTCGCAGCGGCCATAGCAAGCCACCTCCATTTACGAAGAGAGGTCTTGCTTATCCCAAGCCAGAGGGTGATGCAAAACAGTGCCGGAAACACCAAGTCAAGCGTCCAATAGAAACGTAGGTAGATTGCGCGTCCAACCGGGCCCAATGAATTGAAAAGTTGAAATATTTCCCGCTCGTTATAGTGAAAGCGCATATCAAGCAGGGGCAGGCCCCCAGAAAGCCTCATGAGCTGCGCTGCGCTGGCCGCAAAGTCTATCGTGTTGACGGAAAACATTGCAACCAGGCAGAGCACCACCAGGAAGAAGAGCAGGGTCGGACTGTCGATCCAGTTGGATGAGCGGGGCGACGAGTGCGTCCCCGGCCGGTAGCCAAGTTGATCGAGGGTGGGCGGGAGACCTTCGTTGAAGGTCTTGTAGTTGAATTCGAACCGTGCATCATCGAGCGTCGTCGTCTCTGCGGTGATGTCCCTGGTGAGCGTTTCACAAAGGATTCTGCCTGCGAATAGCCGCGCCAGCCATAAAGGCGTTGCCGGTGGAGGCGGAACACCCATAAGCGCAGCGGACTTCTCAAAGAACTGCTTCATCGTCGCCGCGCTTCTGTCGGCGATCAGAATGGATCGCCCAGCCAGTTGCGCCTTCGGCAGTCCGGCCAGAAAAATCAGGGCTCGGGCCGCATCCTCAACATGCACGATCGGCATGCGGTTGTTGCCAGTCCCAGGCATGCGGAATTTCCCGGTCGCCATCATCGGAAATACGCTCCCCGCAAATGCTTTTCCTGGGCCATACACAGTTGCCAGATAGAGAAATGCGGAAGCGTTTCCACTTGCTTCGATTAGCCTCCGCACTGGGACTCCAATATAGGAAAAGCCGCAAGGAACTTCCCTCAGCCGGGACGACTCCGAAACCTGACCTTTGGAGTCCGGCACCAGATCGTCAAGTCCGCTGACCGAGAACAGGATGGGGCGCAAATGCACAGGAATCTTATCGATTGCATTCAGGATTCGCTTCGTATTAGCAAGTCGTTCGGCCGCGGCACTCCCAATTTGCACCACTCCGATTCGCTCCGGGAGCTTTGGCTGAATCAGATCGATCATCACATCGGTCCCAGCCACTTCCTGAATCCATTCGGCCGGTCGAGCCGCGTCTCCCTGGATTGTGCGAAATCCTTGAGCGGCGAGTTGCTTGATCTTCTTTGGATTGCGAACCACCGCGACCACTTTCCATCCCTGCCGCAGAGCTTCCTCGGCAACGTAGCTTCCGATGAATCCACCTGCTCCCAAAAGGAATAACGTTTTGTTCTCTTGTGCCATTTCATCCTCACTTCTCAACTTGAACCATCGGAATCCTTGTTATTGGGTAGTGAGCCCGCGCAGGATTTTCACGATCTCCGGCGCATAGCCGATCACCGGTTTCTTGAACTCTCCGAAGTATGCAAGGCGAGCAAACTGCGCCAGAGTACCGATGACCGCGACTCCAAGAAGATCGAGATCGGAATCTTGCCCGACTGCGCCTTCCGCTCTGCCAGCCTCTAGCGTCTTCCGGATCAACGCAACAATTGAGTGGGCACGGACCTTCCGCGACACACGCGGCCACAACTCGCGCAGATGCTCCTGAACAAACAGAATGGATGCCGGGTCTTCGTCGAGTTGGTTTAGAAACACTTCAACGATCCCTCGCAGTCGCTTGGCAAACTGCAGTGTTTGCGGTGCGCCCGATTCCAGCTTGCGGCAGAGATCGGCGTAGCAGTGTTCGAACAGAAACAAGACAAGCGAATCCTTGCTGTCAAAGTATTTAAAGAGCGCCGGATTGGTATATCCGGCGTCTTTGGCAATATCGCGCACGGTCACCGCGTGGATGCCTCGCTCCGCGAACAGGCGGAGCGCAGTCTGAAGGATCATGCGCTTTGACAGCGGGTCGTCTTCGTTCAGATAAACCAGCGATTCGTGTCGTCGGGCGGAAACAGTCGGCATTGTGAGCACCTGCTAACCTAGGTTAGCAAGTGCTCACTGGATTGTCAACTCAGCGTAATGCAGTCGCGTCGGGTTCGAGAGAATACGAGAGATAGTTCGGACTATGCGTTCGCGCCTGTGATCCGTCAGAGACTGGTCGGGTGGCAAGTCGTGAAAGCTCGCCGATTTTTTGAAACAGCTTTTTCCCAGCGATTGTGTTGCTGCTAGATCTGTCCCCGAACGCCGTAGGGTTCTTCAGGAGGATTCAAGTTCTGCGCCCCTGAATTCGGGAACGCGGAAAGCTGCAGCTCAACAGGCAAGGGCACGATCAGCACTCGAACCGGATCACCGTCACCGCCCGCCAATCTCACGTCCTCACGCGTTTCGCGAACGCTATTGATGATCAACCCACTATTTGGCCGAGTGTAGGCGAAGCCGAGAACTGCCTTCCGATCGATTACTGCGAGAATCTCTTCAGCCATCGCATCTGCAGAACTGTGGCTGCCCAATCTGAAACATCGGTCCTTCGGCCGGGCACGTTCTTCACATGCTGCGCGTTGACGAGGCAAACTTCGAGGCCACGTGCTTCCAGGATCTGGTAAACGGGAATCCAATAAACGCTTGTAGACTCCATTGCCACAGAGCGAATCCAGCACTGCGCTAGCCAGTCGGCTAGCACCTGCAGATCGCGTGTGAAAGTGGGGAAGCTGCGGACGGATTGTAAATCTCGATAAGCGCCGACCGCGACGTATAGCTCGCCGGAACCAACATCAATGCCAGCAGCGTCGGGGTGCAAAACTGGATGTGTGTCGCATCTTCTGTTTCCCTTTTTGGCCATATGCTCCTCCGACAGTGCCGGTCGGATGCCCGGGGCGCGGACACAGAGCAAACTCCGAATCGAGATCGTCGCCGGAAGCCGACAGACGTCATCACACGTCTGTACGCAACCCCAGACCCACGCTTTCGGCCGGGCTTCTTACCGAGCACCAGTGTTGCCGCCGGCTGTAGCTGTCATCCGACCGGCTTCGACCATCATCGCTCGACTCGTATTCCTATGCACCCTGTCTGGCCAAACGTGGCCAGTTGCAAGCTTTCGAGGATCTCTCCGTCCTCTATGTTCGACCCTCAAATAGCGATGGCAATGGGCAACACAAAATGCATCTACGCGCGCAACGGGACGAGTTGGACTCAACTACAAGTGGAGGAATCTGTCTGCGCCATAGACAAGACCCAACGTGAGCAGCGCGATAAAGACCTCGCCGATGGCTCCCACAGCGAAAGGCCGCCAGCCCTGCCTTCCGAGATCTCGCAGGTTGGTGCGGAGACCGACACCGGCAAAAGTCAGCAGGAAGGCCCAGCGCGAAAGATTCGCCAGACTTGCGAGTTGCGGCTTGGCAAAAAAGCCAACCGTGGCCAACAGCGAGATCAGCAGAAACCCTAAAACGAACTTGGGGAATTTGCGCCACAAAAATGCTGCCTTGTTGCCGACTGCCTGGGCCTGGCCGCGCGACGACCAGTAGAGAGCATAGCCCAGCACAACGAAGCCGATGAGCGCATTGCGTGTAGTTTTGGCCAGTACGGCGACTTTGCCTGCGGCGTCTGAGTAGAGCGCGCCGGCGGCAGTGGCCTCGGCGGTGTTATCCACGGCCAAGCCGGCCCAAAGACCATAGGCCTTGTCACTCAGGTGCAGAGAGTGACCGATCAGTGGAAATGTGAAGAGCGAGATCGCGCCAAGGGCCAGAATGGCAGCAATGGCGTAGGACGCGTCTTCATCGTCCGCGTCTATGGCAGGTTTAGCAGCGATGATAGCCGATACGCCGCAAATCGACGAACCAACAGCCAACAGCGATGTGAGCTTTCGATTGAGTTTGAATGCGCGGCCAAGAAGGTGCATGAAGGTAAGTGAAAGGGTAATCGCGATTGCAACCAGCTGAAGTGAGATGCCGCCGAGGTGGAAGACATCTCCGAGCAGGAAGCGGGAACCCAGAAGAACTATTCCTGCTTTAAGCCAGAACTCGTACGTTGCAACACCAGCCTGGAAGACACGCGGAAGGCCAACTGTGTTCGCGATGATCAGGCCGATAACAATGGCCCAAAGGACATATTCAATGTTTGGAAAGGCAACGTGGCGGGCCTTGGTGTATGTGGCGATTGACTGCTCGATGAGTTTCCCTGCGTAGCCCACGGCGGCCAACAGAAGAAGACCGGGGATGAGCGCGACAGCGCGGTAGACAAAGCCAGTCTGTTTCACCACGCTGTATGATTTCGCTTCGACGTTAGCAGTTGCCATTTAGATCTCCTCGACATGATTCCTTCCGGCATACGAAACCGTTGCCCAGTCTTCAAGAGAACAGAGCATGGGGAATGTAAGTAACTCTTCGACATCGCATGCATCGCGATATCGACGCAGCACGATCCCACCAGTCGACAGTCCTCACCACTTGATGGACGGGATCAGGTTGAGACGAACGAGCAATGTCAAAACAAGCGCGAGAGCAACGGCGTAGACGTCGAGCGACAGCCTGCGCGAAGATGGAGGGTCCTCATTCGGCATGTTCATCCTCCTTGGGATTCGACCTATGTTTGAGGCTAAAACTGGAGCGCCGAGCGGGATTTGAACCCGCGAATACAGGTTTTGCAGACCTGCGCGTTAGCCGCTTCGCCATCGGCGCCTTTAAAGCGATTGAATCTGACTGGCATGAATCGAGGGCAGCCGACCATGCCCGCAAACTAAAAAACCCACCTCGCCTACTGGCGGGTGGGTCATCGGGGTCCGAGATTCCGGTTCGGAATTTAGCCCAGTGAACACGCCCGCGCAGAGCAGCTATGACAGCTGCACATACACATCGCGGGAGTGAAGAAGTGGGCCATTGGGTATTTTGATTGTCGAGCGCCAACGCACTTGCAACTCGAGAATTGTTCGTAGGTTAAGGCCAACGGGGAAACATGTCAAGTCTCCGCGCAGCTTTTTCTCCCGTTCAGCAGCGAGCTCCTGTGAGGTCGAGACCGGAGCGCGTGGCCTCAACGACATTAAGCGATTGAACGGACCCAGACTGACAGATGGATCGAAGTATTGCGTCTCCACACTTGATGGCAGACCAAAATTTGCCTCTTTTTTTCCGCGTACCCAACAATTTTCTCTGGACGAATTCTCTAATTGTGGTATTAATAGAATCATCATGAACGTGGCGTCCTCTATACAATCCGCCTTCCGCTTCATCTGTTGTTGTTGTCGATAACCTGCGCCCTCTACGCGGGAATAATCCCATTCCATCCAATTGAATAGCCGCTGACGAGCTGATCGCTCGCCTTGAGCCGTTGCGTGCAGAGTCTTCTTTGCATTCGCAGGCATGAGGTGGTGCATCTCGATCGTTAGACGAGGTGCATCCATGAAAAAACTCCTTGCCCTTTTGCTCCTATTTGTCCCGACACTCTTTGCGCAAACTCCGACCGCATCGCTCACCGGTTACGTGCAGGATCCATCCGGCGCGGCACTGAGAAGCGTGAAGATAACCGTGCTAAATCGAGCCACCGGAATCATCCACACAGCAACAACGGATGCCAGCGGCGTATATCTTATCCTGCAACTTGCTCCGGCTCCCTACGATGTGACTGCATCCGCTCAAGGCTTCCAGACCCAAGCTCAAACTGGAGTCGTTCTTCAGGTTGACCAGCGCGCACAGACCAATTTCACACTCAAGATTGGTGATGTTTCCGAGAGCATCGAGGTGAGCAGTCAGGCCGCACTCACCGAAACGGAATCCTCCTCGATTGGAGCCGTAATCGGTAACCGCGCCGTGCTTGAGCTCCCGCTGAATTCACGCAGCTTCTACTCGCTTCCGTTGCTCACGCCGGGTGTGGTGCAAGCGGCTCAGAACTCGACATTAGGTTATCGCGGCGGATTCAACGTGGCCGGTTCCAAGGAGACCTGGAACAACTTCACTTTGAATGGTGTGGACGACAATGACGAAGCAATCAACGGTCCAAGCTACCGTCCCAGCATCGAGTCCATTCAGGAGTTCAAAGTCCTCACCGGCGTGTACTCGGCAGAGTATGGAAGAGTTTCAGGCGGGCAGGTTGTCATCGTCACCAAGTCCGGGAGCAACAGATTTCACGGCGATTTTTTTGAGTTCTTGCGCAACCAGACATTCGACGCGAAGAACTTCTTCACTCCGGTTGGAACAACGCCCCAACTCAACCGCAATCAATATGGGGGAACCTTCGGTGGCCCAATCCGGAAGGACAAGACATTCTTCTTCGTAAACTACGAAGGGCTCCAGTTGAACCAGCAGTATATTGCGCTCTCTACAGTACCGACGCCTGCGATGGCGGGAATCGCGACGCCAGGCATCTACGATTTTCGTAGTCTGCTGTCCCTTCCCACACCGGTGCACGTGAAGAACCCGTTCACCAACGCGGATTTCATTACCCCGAATGTGATCAGCGGCGCAGACTTGAATGGCACGGGAAGTGGATCCGTTCCTATCCTAAGCACTTTGGGGAGTCAGCTGGGAGCTTCTCTCGCAAGTTTCTACCCCAAGGCGACTCTTGCGACTCCAACCGGACAGGCGCCTGGAAATAATTACAATTTCTCGCAGGCTGGGACAGAGCAGCTGAATCAGTTTGCGGTTCGCGCGGATCACACCTTCTCCGCCAAGGACTCAGTCTTTGCAAACTACAACTACTTCGACGATCCAACCTTTGTTCCGACAAACAATCAGTGCAATTCAAACAACTACATTCCCGGCTTTGGCTGCACGGATGGACTGACTACTCAGCTCGCCGTGGTGTCGGAGACGCATGTGTTCAAGTCAAATCTTCTGAATGAAGTGCGCGTGAATTATGAGCGTTTTCGCCAGTCCGGCGTGCAGCAGGACGTAAATGCAAACTTCGCAGGTATCCCTGGGGCCTCGGCGGGGAACTTCGCGAATAATTCCGGCGTGCCGAATACGACCGTGACGGGCTTTGGGTCACTGGGCGGCGCCACGAATATGCCACAGCAGCGATTTGACAACACGTACCAATTCATCGATTCTCTCTCCTACACAAGGGGGCACCACACCCTCAAGGTGGGCGCGGATCTGCGCAGGGCAGATTCGATCGATGCGACGGTTTACGACGGGCGCGGTCTGCTTTCGTTTTCCGGAGGAAGCAGCGGGTACTCATTCGCGGATGTTCTGCTTGGCCTTCCGCATTCGGCAACGCTGGAGCCGGGTGCGCCTACGATGCGCCCGTACCATAACGACCTCTCTTTTTTTGGACAGGACAACTGGCAGTATCGCCCCTATCTGTCTTTCAATCTGGGCCTGCGCTGGGAGTACGACTCGCCAATCCGCGACTTTGCAAACAACCTATCTGGATTCAATGCAGCCAACGGAACGATTACTTGGGCCGGTCATAATGGAGCCTCCGACGATCTATATAAGAAGGACTTCAATAATTTCGGCCCACGAGTTGGATTTTCATGGCAGCCAAACAGGACCGACTCAACGGTTGTTCGCGGTGGTTTCGGAGTCTTCTACAATGTGCCGGTGCTGCTGCAGCAATTCGTGAGCGTACTGAGTCAATATCCGGTTCGCAATCCTCAAACATTCACCGCGACAACAATTAACCCGATCAACCTGGCGAATGCATTTCCCGTGGCCAATGCGCCAGGTTCGCGCACAAGCACCGGTATCAATCCGAACTATGCGACTCCATACATTGACGAATGGAGCCTCGGATTGCAGCGGACTCTCTCGAAGACGGCCTTCCTCGAATTGACGTACTTGGGCTCGAAGGGTAACAGACTACCATCGGAAATCAACATCAATCAGGCGGTGCTCGGAGCGGGCGGAACCGCAACGGAGAATGCTCGTCGTCCCTACCAGACACCATTTGCGATTGGAACGGATAAACCAATCACCTTTGGCAATGTGACCTATTTGCAGACGGAAGGAAACTCTTACTACCATTCGCTGCAGGCAAAGTTGCAACAGAATTATTCGAATGGTTTGTCTTACCTGGTGTCGTACACCTACGGGCGCTCGATTGACGAAGGGGCTGGTGGGAGCGACTCGTCAAGCGATTCTTCCAAGGCTTTGCCGCAGAACTCCTATGCGCCGAATAGCGAGCGTGGACTCTCCGATTTCGATGTTCGTCACCGCCTGGTGTTGAGTCCGGTCTATGACCTTCCGTTCGGTAAGAAGGGCAGGTTTCTCACCGATGGATGGGCCGCGCATCTGGCCGGTGGCTGGCAGTTATCCAGCATCGCGCAGTGGCAGACGGGCCGTCCCTTCACCATTTACTACGGAACCGATAATAGCCAGACTGGTGAGAACGCGGACCGCCCGAATCTACTGAGCAATCCCAACAGAATTGCACCCCACTCGGTGTCGAAGTGGTTCAATACTTCGGCATTCGCCTCCGCTCCCTTGGGCACATTCGGCAACGAAGGCCGCAATGCCGTCGAAGGTCCGGGATTCGTGAATGTCGATGCATCCGTCGCGCGAGAGATTTCAATTGGCGATGGCCTAAGCCTGCACCTGCGGGCCGATAGTTTCAACCTGGCCAATCACCCCAACTTCTACAACCCCAATCCAGGAACAGACACTTTCGGTTCCGGCTCGTTCGGAAAGCTATCGCAGGCTTACGACCAACGCGAAGAGCAGTTCTCATTGAAGCTGATCTTCTAAACCATCTATCGGGAGGATAGGAATGAAACTCATTCAACGCATTTCTCTGCTGGCACTTCTATTTGCCGGGCTTGTCGCCGGCAATCTTCGCGCTCAGGAAAACAACGGTGGCCCTCGCACCTCACAGGCCTACTACAAGATCACGCTCGGGCACCAGGCGGAGTGGGTCAGCCTGTACACGCATTACCACTATCCGATTCTGAAGTCGCTCCAGGAGCGGGGATTCATCAAAAGCATTACTCTGCTCAAGCGTGACCGTCACCACCTGGAACCGGCTTGGGACTACGAATTGCAGATCGTGTGGCGCGACAAGGTGGCGCAGGTCACGGGCGACTCCCCGGAACTGCTCCACAAACTGTTTCCCGATTGGGCCGACTACCAGAAGAATGAAGCCCGCCGCTGGGAGATAACTGCGGAACATTGGGATGAAGATCTCTCACCCATCCCGGTAGAGTAGCGCCGCAGGAAGGCCCTTTTGTGCGCATTGCGGACCAAGACCTGCCTGCTGCAAAGACAGCAGGCAGGTCGATGGATAACAATCGCGCCCATCGGCTTGATTCACACTCGATTCAAACACGCGGCGGGAACAGCGATTCAGGGTGCAGTTGGCAAGCGCGCAGAGGCAGTTCGGAAGTTTGTTGCGCATCTCGGTCGTCAAGCTGCTCAAACTACCTTTCTTGAAGTATGGGGTTACGCTAGCCGCACAGTGACTCTGCAAAAGGAGTGAAAGCAAGGGTTCAAATGGCTAAAAGCGTTCGCCAAACCAGATTGGGAACCGATCAAGAAGGTCATTCTTCATCATTGACGGGTGCTACCAGCACTGGCTCATTGAGCGCAAGCATCAGCTTCCTGCGAATTCCACCAAGGGTTTGCATGGCCAATGCACAGCTTCGGCAACGACCGGAAAGTCTCACCTTCACGCGCATTCCCTCAATGGAGACGAGCTCTACATCGCCGCCATCTGCCTGGATTGCAGGGCGCACATCAGAGAGGATGCGAAGAGCCGTGCTGAAGCGAGATTCGAGAGTCGGATCCATAAAGCTCCTCCAGAAGGTCGTATCGACAATACTTTAAATCGTATGGGAAATAGGTTCTCTCAAAGAATGAAAGGCCGCGTTCGAGGGATCCAAGCCGCTCAATGGCGTTGCCCACATTCTGAACGACAGAGATCCAACCTTTGTAGCCTGACGCGAGCAAATGAACGCGGAGATCTGCATGATCGATCACCTTTGCCGTACCCAGCTCCGCGCGATTCGGTTCTTCGATGTGGAATAGTTCCACCCGGCCCCGGGATTCGCAAAAATCCCGGTGCCCGGTCCTGCCGTCGACCGTCAACCCTCGCGTACTGAGGTGGATTCCATAGGCGTCGTCATCGATGGAGTTAGCCAGCATGAAGGTCTCACGCGGGATGGCGCAGAAGTCACTCTCGCCTTGGCCTTCGGGGGCAAGACAGAAGACCGTTCCATGGGGCGCAACCTGGTCCAGCAATTCCTCCATGAAGTTGCGGAAGACGATCCATCCGGCGCGTTTTGAGAGACCGCCGCGCGTGCGTTTCTCAATGATCAATGAGCGCCCGCCAAGATCGCGGCAGACATTGGAGAGATGGGTAAACTGGGCCAGGGTCCGCGCCCGATACGAGCCGGTGTCCAGCTGGGCGATCTCAAGCGGTTCAACTGTCAGGCTGTGAAGGCCTATGATTTGCAGATTGGATACTTCTGCCGCGCGGCGATAGATCTTCACGTCGCTGGTCGATATGGCCTGCTGTGCGCAGGGCCAGGTGTGAAACGGTGCGATCTCAAGGCCCTCTATGCCTCGATCGGCCAAACAATGCAGATAGGCGTAATGGTCGAAAGCTGGCAGAAAAAGATTGGAAACGGCACGTTTCATGGGGCTGCCTCCAAATTTGGGCTCGACGCATTGAGCGCAGCCCCCGAATCCACAGTCGGTGGCTCAGTAAGCCTCTCCTCCTGCGCCGCCTTGGCTTTGGCCTTGTCGATCCATGCAACGCCACCGTGGGCTAGAGCGGTGCTTATCTCGTTCAGTTTTTCCAGAATTTCGGTACCTTCGTTGACAATTACCGGTTGAACACCGAGTTGCATCAGGCGACGCGTCGACGACGAGCCGATGGAAAAGGCATAAACAGCGTGACAGTTCTGCACAAATTCAAGCTTAGCCAGCACCTTGTCTTGAGCCGACCCCGTGATGCCATCGCGTACCACCTCGCCCTCCTTTTCTGCTGGAGGAAATACGGCGAAGTCCAGCAGGCATGCTTCGCCAGGTGAGACATGGTAGACAACGAGTCCTTCGGTTCCGCCAAAGTGGTGGTTGACGGTCTTCCGGTCACTAGTGGCAAAAGCAATTCTAAGCATCAGGCGACTCCTTGCATTGTGAGTTCGGGCGCGGGTTGACGGAAGCGCGAAATATAGGGCGCGATCTCCCGATAGTGCGCAGAGAGCAAGTCGGCGATACGAAGGATCGTGCGGCGCGAACCGCTGTATCCGACCCAAACTTCAGAGTTTGCGGAACAGCTGTCGTAGACGGGAAATCCTGCACGCAGCAGAGTGGTTCCGGTTCGCTTGGCGATTTCAACGCCGTGGGAATTGGTCACGATCATCTCTGCTGCCTTTTCCTTTACCAGTCGCTCGAGATCTTCGAGATCGCCCACCACAACTTGTTCAACAGGCAGATTCTCTAAAGCATGGCTATTGATGGAAGAAAGCGCGGCAACAACATCGACACCAAGACCAGAAAGAAAACTAGTCAGTGTGGCAAGATGATCGGGGTCTGCGGCAATGCCGACCCTGGCGCCTCCGAGTTGGAATTGACAATCGACCATGGCGTCTTCAAGCCGCGCGCGGGCGCGAACAACCGAGGCTGGAACCGAACAACCTGAGATCCGAGCCAGCGCTTCAGTGAAGTGGTCGCAATCGGCAAGGCCCATCAGACCTGGGATGCGGCAATCCGGTACCCCTGTTCTGGCCTTCAATACATCCGCAGCCTCCGACAGCGATGAGCCGATTACCAAAGTTGCGACCGACTGGCCCATGGTCTGAATGGCTGATCGAGTTGTACCGCCGTAGGTAAGGGTCAAATAACCGGCGTCGCTCAGATGGCCGTCGAGGCTATCGGAAACGTCGGGAAGGACCACAGGATGAAGTCCAAAAGCCTCGATCCATTGCCTGACTTCATCAATATCGCTCGGAGTCAACGTAGCTGGTACGAGAAGGTTTAGCTGATTTCTGCGCCTGCCTGCAGAGCGGCCCTCCGGAACTAGCGTGGAGACGATCGCCTTCACGGCTTCGGCAAAGCCGGTTTCAAGGCAGCCTAGCGTATCGTTTGCGGCGACAGAAACGATCGAGATGTGCGCAAACTCAGGGTGCTTCTTGCGGAACATCTTCACCGTCCGCGGAACATCCGCCCCCTGCATTTCGGAGAGCCCGGTGGTAATCAAGCCGATCACCTCTGGCTTGTTCTTCTTTGCAATCGTCGCCAAAGCCTCCGCCACATTGTCGTCGGCGCCCAATACGGTCGTTGTCTGCTCCATGGCTGTAGTCTGCAAGGCGATAGGCTCGCTGAAATGGCGCATAAAAAACAGCTTGTTGAATGAGGTACAGCCGCGCGCGCCATGCTCAAGCGGCATAGCAGACGCCAGTCCGAGAAAGGCCAGAGATGCGCCGATCGGCTGGCTTGCCTTCAGCGGGTTGACCGCTAACGCCTTGTTGGAAAGAATCACGTTTGCCATAGTAGCTTCACACTGCTTTCCGCAAAGGCTCGGCAGCGCAGGCCCAGTCCGGTTTGTTGCGAACCTGGTTCCAGAGCGGCGAGTTGACTGTGAAGTCGAGATTTCGGGCCAGTTCGATCAGCCCGTCGTATCCCGCATAGCCGGTGCGTCGCACATGGTCGACATCCAGAAAGGGAATGCGCGACTTCAGTGTCGGATAGATATAGCGGTCCCCAGCGATCAGAATATCCGCCTTGCAATCGTGAAAGGCATTCAGAATCCCGATCTGGTCGTTGTCGGGGATCATGCGCGCATCAGGCCCCATCAGTTCGCGGATGCGGGCCTGGTCTTCTTCGGTAGACTTTTCCGTCCCGGTGGCCACAACGATCATGCCGAGGTCCTGCATGGCCGAAACAATCGACCAGCTCTTGTAGCCACCTGTGAAGACGAGCACGCGCTTGCCCGCCAGCCTCTTGCGCAACGGAGCGAGGGCTTGATCGACGCGTGCTTCTTCGCGGGCGATGAGCCGTTCCGTCCGCTCGCTCAGGCTTGAATCGCCGATCAAACGTGCGAAGGATCGAAGGGCTTCGGAAGTATCGCGGCGGCCGTAAAAGCTTCCCTCGAAATACGGGATGCTGTAATCCTGCTCGAGCTTTCGCGCCACATGGATCATCGCCTTTGAGCAGACCACCATGTTTGCTTCAGCACGGTGCATGGTCTGCACCTCAAAATAGCGGCTGTCTCCGGAGAAGCTGCACAAGATGCGGTACCCCAGCTCAACAAAGAGCGGAGCGATGTTCCAGAACTCGCCGCCGACGTTCCACTCACCAATGAGGTTGATGTCATGAATGGTTATGCCATTCTGAATGCGCTCGATCGTTGCGGGTTCGCGTTTGCCGATTATGTATTTGTATGCGGCGTCGCCGGCGATGCGGTTGCCCAGGTTCTTGTTGCCATAGAACCCGGCGCAGTCTACTGGTATTACATCTATGCCGAGCTTTTTCGATGCGTATTTGGCGACGGCTTCGATGTCGTTTCCCTGCAGCGCGGGAACACAGGTATTGTAGATAAACACGGCCGCTGGATGATGTGATTCAATGGTTTGCCGGATAGCCTGATAAAGACGCTTTTCACCGCGCCCCATGATCACATCGATGTCAGACAGGTCAGTCGTGAGCCCCAGCCGGTACAGATCGGATTGCGACGAGCGCGTGCCACGGTTGTCCCACGACGAACCAGCGCAGCCGATTGGGCCATGTACGATATGCGCGACGTCAGAGATCGGAAGCAGGGCATTGCGCGCTCCGTCGAAGCAGCATCCGCCCTGGGTTGCGCCGGGCTGCGGTTTGGCGCAGCCAGACTTGGATTTGTTGTTGTGCGCACAAGCGGGCTCATTCATGAGTGCGGCAATCTGCTTCGGTTGCATGAGACACCTCCTGCACAGTCTTCTGTGAAATGAACTATGGCGTTACAAAATCGACGGGCCGTTCAAAGTCGCGCTCCGCTGCGAGCCGCGCCAACAAACGTGCGCGGTCCACTTCCTCTTTAGTCAAAATGCCATTGCGAACATGCTCGAAAACCGGAGTAAAGAGGGCATCCAGCCTGTTGAACAGCGGCGAACTGCTCTTAAGAACATTCTTGTGAAAGCGAATGCACTTCTTGCACATGGGTGAGCGAGCCTTGTAATTGTCTATGCGCACGGACTTGGCAAAAGCGAAGAGCCGGACCCCAGTGCCGAGCACCGAGCAGAAGGAGCGAAACCACCAGACACGGTCGAAGCACAGTTCCTCCAGGTGAATTGTGCAGATTTTGCAGGAAGCATCTGAACTGCAATTTGGGACGGTCATAGTTCACTCTCCGAATGGATGTCCACCTGCGGAAGGGTCGCAATCGCGGAGACCCTACCGGGCTCGAAGCGAAACCCTGTCTCTCAATACAACTCAGACAATTTGTTGAGATCGGCGGGGCGCACAAATTGCTTTTCTGCCGCGCACCGTGCAAGCAAGCGCGCACGTTCCAATTCCTCCGGAGTCAAGAGGCTATCACGGATGCGATTGAAGATCGGGTTCAAGACGCCGTCGAGCTTGTTGAACAGTGTCGAACGGCACTTCAATACGTTCTTACGAAACCGAAGGCAGCTTTTGCACATGGGCGAGCGCGATTTGTAGGCATCGGGATTGACTCGCAGAACAGCAGAGAAGATCCGGACTCCAGTGGCGAAGCCTTCGCGAATGCCGCGAAACCACCAAGCGCGCTCATAGCAGAGCTCTTCAAGCTGGATCGTGCAAAGTTTGCAGGAGGCATCTGTACTGGATTCTGGCAAGGCCATGAGCATTCTCCTACCGAATAATCGGTTTGCAAGGAGAGATGCAAGTGTTGGGCCATTACGAGTTTGTAGAGTAAAGAATCTCTGTACTGGAACGCCAGCTTTTTGGATAGTTGTTAAGTTCATATAAATCAAAGTATTGTCAAGTGAATCATGGGTATGCCTCATGGGGCGGCCGAATCTGCCGAATGGTCCCTTCGTACGCATTGGGTGGATCGCAACGCAAAGAGTACGTTACGGTACGTTCCAGAAAATGACGCGCATACGCGACAAAGACCGTCAAAAGCGATTTCTTTAGCTGAATTTGATTGCAAGCGGTGTATATTACCGAAATTAAGAAGGAAGACAAAAGGGATCATTCTGGCGGAAATCGTCCTGAACCCTCTCGGCCTCTTTTCCCAATCATTCAACAACGACTGGAGCCACCCATGATGACGCACGAAGACCATCTCGATGCATCCGATGTCCAGCTCGAGGAATTCACGCATTGCTTCACGGGCGAGTGCCGGGTCAGCGTGTTGCCACTACTGTTCCAGATCAGTCAGGTGATGACGGAGAGCGAAGATCTTTCCGCGTCCTTGGCGCTGATCCTCAAGGTCATGCAGCGAAGACTGAAGGCGCTGCGGGGCATGGTTACGTTCTACGACCGCTCGTCGGAGACCATTTACATTCATGATTGTTTCGGGTTCACCGACGAAGAAAAATCGCGCGGCGTGTACTCTCCCGGGGAGGGCATCACGGGCCAGGTCGTGGAAAGCGCAACTGCGATCGTAGTGCCGCACCTTGAGAGCGAGCCAACGTTTCTTGACCGTACCGGCGCGCACAGAAGTAATCCACCCAGGCGCGCCGCCTTCGTTTGCGTGCCCATCATCTACTGTAAAAAAGTGCTTGGCACTATCAGCATCGAACGTGCATACCACAATCAGCATCTGCTAAAGCAGGACGTGGAACTGCTTGGGACCATCGCATCGATGATCGGCCCAGCCGTCGAGCTTTACCTGCTCGAGAATGTCGAGAAGGTGCGGCTGGAAAACGAGAACCGCCGCCTGCAGAATGCATTGAAGCAGAAATTCAAGCCGGATAATATCATCGGCAATTCGAAGCCGATGCTCGAAGTCTACGAACTGGTGAACAAGGTGTCGCAGACAAAATCAACCGTTTTGATTCTGGGCGAGAGCGGTGTCGGCAAGGAATTGATCGCGAACGCAATCCATTACAACAGTCCGACGGCCGACGGTCCCTTTATCAAATTCAGTTGCGCGGCGCTTCCAGAAAGCATTGTCGAGAGTGAACTCTTCGGCCATGAGAAGGGATCATTCACCAGCGCTGCCGGAATGCGGAAGGGACGATTTGAGCTGGCCGACAAGGGCACGATCTTCTTGGACGAGGTAGGCGAGCTGTCGCCAGCCATGCAGGCCAAGCTGCTGCGGGTTCTGCAGGAGAAGACCTTCGAAAGGGTCGGCTCTTCCAAACCTATTAGGGTGGATCTGCGCATCATTGCCGCCACCAACCGTGATCTAAAGGCGATGGCAGATAAAGGAACCTTCCGCGAGGATCTCTATTATCGGTTGAATGTTTTTCCGGTCACAGTGCCTCCCCTTCGAGACCGGGCCAGCGACATTCTCCTCCTTGCCGATCACTTCGCTGCCGCATTCAGCAGGGAGATGGGCAAGAATATTGTTCGTATCTCGACTCCCGCGTTGAATATGCTGATGGCCTATCATTGGCCGGGAAATGTGCGCGAACTGGAAAATGCGATCGAGCGATCTGTGATCCTCTCCGACGACGGCGTGATCCATGGCTACAATCTTCCGCCTTCCCTGCAAACGTCGACGGAGACCGGGACGAACTTTGGTTGCGGCCTGGAAGGTAAGTTGAGTGCGGTCGAATACGAGATGATTATCGAGGCATTGAAAACACACGAAGGCAACACGACAGAAGCCGCAATAGAACTTGGCCTGACGAGACGGATTCTCGGCCTGAGAATGGAAAAACACAACATCAGCTACAAGGACTTCAGACGGCTGGTATGAATTGCATTTGGCGGGCCATGCAACCGGCATCACGCAGACAGGGATTCATGTGGCTATCGGTTGTACTGAAGAATAGCTTCTCGCTTCATGACAAAGTAATCGGCGATGTTCTTCGCCGTTCCATCCTCGAACGGAACCCCCATCCGGTCGGCGGCTGCAACTAAGCGCTCGGCTGGCATCATTTGCAAAGAAGCAACCCCTGCGTTGGCCATCGAGAGCACGCGGCGTTTCTGAAGGCTCTCCGGGGTTCGCGCTAACCAATGGTCGCGGATCGATCCCGGTGCATAGTCTTTGCGGTCCTCGGGAAGTACTTGGCTTCCGTTTGCATCAATTGCCGCAACGATGGCGATATCGGCAAGGACAAGATGATAGATCTGGTTCTTCGACAATTCGCTCATCAATGCCCCTCATCACAATCAGTGCGTCGGATCGATGCCGTTCACTTGTGTATTCGTTCCCGTGACTGCTTCCATTCATGCCTTTGGCTGCGCGCTCAAGCGGAAGTTGTCTGGATGAGTTCGATACGATGCCCATCGGGATCCTCGATGCATGCAACAATCGTTTCTCCGGAGCGCGGCGGGCGTGGGATCGATACGCCTTCGGCTGCGAGCTGGTCGCATAGAGTCGCGACTCCGTTGACTCCGATGACAATGTGGCCAAACGCGCCTCTTGCCGAAGGATCTTCAGAGCCCTTTGAGCGATGAACCAACTCCAGAACCATGCCGAAAGCGTCCTTGCCATATCCAAGGTTGACCTGAACGGTCTGATGCTTTTTGTGTTCACTCCTTTCAAGAACCACCATGCCGAGCAGGCGTGTGTAGAAGTTGAGGGAACGATCAAGATCGGCCACGCGAAACACCGCTCGAAGCAATTGAAAACTGCTCGGGTCGAAATTCCCCGTTGCCGACCGGCTTGTCTTGGCACGATAAACCTCCCGTAGCGCAGTAGCGACGGGTGCGTTGGCATGCTTGTCAATTCCTTCCACCCCGAGCGATGCCAGCTTCTCTTGTGGGGTGACGCCGATTTTGGCGATGAGCAGCACCTTGCAATCGGCGACAAGCCGGTATATCGTTCGGCGCCGGTCTTCATCTCCAAGAACGTTTGCGTCGATATTGCGGACGTCGATCATATTGTGGCCCGCGGAGGTTACATCGAATATCCATAAATCGTCGGCTTGGCCAAAGTGGCGATCCACCCGCTCGCCGTTGGAGGATGCAACAGCAACGCGAAGCAGGTACACGCCTTCAGGGCCTATCAGGGAAGAACTCTCCGACGCGAGCTCCCGTCCAACCTCAGTTGCGGCTTTTTCTTCAAGATTCACCATCACACTATCCTCCTACTTCCTATAAGGCTCAACATCTCAGTGGCAATTGCAGTGCCAAAGCAGATTCGAAGCAAACACGCATCTTTCCACGCCGTGATCTCGACGAACGGGTACATCCAGCAAAGAAACGTTCGCATATGTACAAAGGCCGCACCTCTTCGATCTGAATCCTTTTATTGATAATGCAGGGGCTTATCGGCAAATTCCACGAAATACATCTTTGGCAAGCATCGTGCAAATACAATTCCAAACTTGCCAAGGCGCTTTCGCATCCCGGTGATCCAGCGTTCTCACTGGCAAGCCAAACCCCCGTGACGTCGGCGTCAAAGAGGAGTTGTTGCCATGCCAATGGTTCTATTGAAGTGCGACAAGGACATTCCTGAGCGCGAAAAGCACATCTACTTGAAGGTTGACGGCGAGGATAGCCGGGACTTCCTTCCCGTCTCGAATGCGCAAACCATTCCGGGATCGCTGTCGGAACGCGGCTGCGCCTTCTGCGGCGCAAAATTGGTGATCGGCGGCGTTCTGAAAGACACCATCCAGATGATTCACGGGCCAATCGGCTGCGCCTACGATACATGGCATACCAAACGCTATCCGACCGACAATGGCCACTTCAACATGAAGTACGTCTGGTCGTCGGATATGAAGGAAAGCAATATCGTCTACGGTGGCGACAAGCGACTTGCAAAGTCGATCAATGAAGCCTTTGATGAAATGCCCAATATCAAGCGCATGATTGTCTATACAACCTGCCCGACGGCACTGATCGGCGATGACATCAAGGCAGTTGTCAGAAAGGTGATGACCGAGCGGCCCGAGGTAGATATCTTCACTGTGGAATGCCCTGGTTTTGCAGGCGTTTCTCAGTCAAAGGGCCACCACGTTCTCAATATCGGATGGATCAACGAAAAGGTCGGGAAGCTGGAAAAGGAGATCACCTCCGAGTACACGATCAACTTCATTGGCGACTACAACATCCAGGGCGATACTCAGTTGCTGCAAACGTATTGGGACAAGCTTGGTATCCAGGTGGTCTCTCACTTTACCGGCAATGCGGCATACGACGATCTTCGCTGCATGCAGCAGGCAAAGTTGAACGTTGTCAACTGCGCGCGTTCTGCGGGATATATCGCCAATGAACTCAAGAAGCAATATGGCATTCCCCGACTAGATGTCGACACCTGGGGATTCAGCTATATGGCTGAAGGAATCCGCAAGATCTGCGCATTCTTTGGTATTGAAGAGCGTGGTGAAGCTCTGATTGCCGAGGAATCAGCCAACTGGAAGCCAAAGCTCGATTGGTACAAGGAGCGCCTCAAAGGGACCAAGATGGCGATCTGGACCGGCGGACCACGCCTCTGGCATTGGACCAAGTCGGTTGAGGACGATCTCGGTGTGCAGGTGGTTGCCATGTCGTCGAAGTTCGGCCATCAGGAAGACTTCGAGAAGGTGATCGCGCGCGGACAGACCGGAACCTACTACATCGATGACGGCAACGAACTGGAGTTCTTCGAAATCATCGATCTCGTGAAGCCCGACGTGATCTACACCGGACCGCGCGTCGGTGAACTCGTAAAGAAGCTGCACATTCCCTACGTCAACGGACACGGCTATCACAACGGTCCGTATATGGGATTCGAAGGCTTTGTAAATCTCGCCCGCGATATGTACAACGCCGTTCATAACCCGCTGCTGAAGCTGGCGGCGACAGATATTCGCGATACGCAGGCAAAAGGGGATGAGGAGGTTGCAGCATGAGCGAACAAGTCAAGCAACTTGTGGGCTATGTGCAGGAGCGCTGTCTTTGGCAGTTCTTCTCACGGACATGGGACAGGCAGGAAAACATCGACGGGATCATGGCAGCCGCGGAAGCATTGCTCGCGGGTGAGAAGCCGAAGCGCGATACGCCCATGGAAAAGCTCTTTTATGTTGACGCGTTGGAAATGGTGAAAGATTTCCGCGAACGCTTTCCGTGGGTCTCTTCCATTACGCCTGCGGAGGCCCGGGATCTGATCGCCGGCCTCAAGGCAGAGGTGATTGACATCGCGATTACGCGTTCACTGAACCAGGAGCTGAACCACTCCTTGTATTGAACACTCTTCGTACTGAGAGGTGCGCGGCTCTCATTCATACCCAACAGTGCCGTGCGCTATAGAAGTTCCCGGCATCCTCCATCTAGCTCTCGAAAGGAGACACCCGATGGGTTGTGAGGTTATTGCGAAAGAAAGAACGGGCGTCATCAATCCGATGTATGACTGCCAGCCAGCCGGCGCCCAGTACGCCGGCATTGGGATCAAAGACTGCATACCGCTCGTCCACGGCGGGCAGGGATGCACGATGTTTGTCCGGTTGTTGTTCGCGCAGCATTTCAAGGAGAACTTCGATATTGCCTCGACCTCGCTGCACGAGGACTCGGCGGTGTTCGGCGGCCACAAGCGCATTGATGAGGGTGTGATGACATTGGCTCGCCGCTACCCCGATCTGCGTGTGATCCCAATTATCACCACCTGCTCGACCGAGGTGATTGGCGACGACGTGGAAGGCGCAATCCAACGCTGCGACAGAATGCTCAAAGCAGAGTTTCCGGATCGCACGATTCATCTGGTCGCCGTCCATACGCCGAGCTTCAAATCAAGTCAGGTAGGCGGATATTCCACATGCATGGCGTCGGTTTTCAAAACGATTGGCGCAGAAAAGGTGAAGCCCAATGGGAAGGTCAATATTTTTCCAGGCTGGGTAAATCCAGGCGATGTCGTGCTGCTGAAGCGCTATCTCGCGGAGATGGAAGTCGACGGCACTGTCTTCATGGACACGGAAGATTTTGATTCGCCGATGCTGCCAGACAAGTCGATTCATACGCATGGCCGCACCACGGTTGAAGATATTCAGGAATCAACGGGCGCCAAGGCGTCCTTTGCTCTTGCACGGTATGAAAGTGCTGCAGCGGCAGAGTTTTTGGCGCAAGAGCACGATGTGCCCTCGCATCTGGTACCGACACCTTACGGCATTGGCAATACCGATACGTTTCTGAAACAACTCTCCGAAGTTACCGGCAAACCAATTCCGGAGAGTTTGATCAAGGAACGCGGCATTGCGCTCGATGCGCTTCAGGATCTTGCGCACATGTTCTTTGCCGACAAGCGCGTAGCCCTGTTCGGGCACCCCGACCTCGTCATCGGTCTGGCAGAGTTCTGCATTGAACTGGAGATGAAGCCTGTGCTCCTCTTACTTGGCGATGACAACGGGAAGTATAAACGCGACCCGCGCATCCTCGCGCTGAAAAAAACCGTCGATTGGGAGATGGAGGTCGTCTGCAATGCAGACCTTTGGGAGTTGGAGAAGCGCGCCAAGGACCCGGAGTACAAGATTGATCTCATTCTTGGCCATTCCAAAGGCCGATATGTCGCGATCGATTCCAATATACCGATGGTGCGCGTTGGCTTCCCGACCTTTGATCGCGCAGGCATCTACCGCCATCCAACGATGGGATATCGAGGCGCCATGCTGCTCGCCGAGTCGATTGCAAACACAATGTTCGCGCAGATGGAATTCATGCGCGAGCGTGAGTGGGTCCTGAATACCTGGTAGTCAGGAACTGGTACATGGCGTTGATGCCGCGCAATTCAATCAGAGTAGCAACCACGTGGAACGTAGTGCCCCAGATCTCGATCGGAGACCTGGGGCATCGGCCAACTCTGTCACCGCACGCCGCGCAAGACTGCATGGGACAGATCGTTTGAGCGGATGTGCCAGATCCCGGTGGTCGTCTGTGAGCTTTGACGAAGGGCTTGTGCTGTTGCATGCCGTCCTGGATCTCAGGGCTGGTATGAAGCAGACGTGAAATGACTTTCAAGAGGAGGAGAAGAGATGGATACCCCGCATCTTCGCGTTGCTATGATGACGAACAGCCTGATTCAGGTGGACGTTCCATTTGCAGCCGCAAAGCGCGTCACGATCTACGATGTGACCGCGGAAAAGATTGAGTTTGTCGACGCATGCTATTTCGGTTACGGATCGAAAAAAGGCGCCGAGATGGGCAAAAAAGGCCTGGGCGGCAAATGCTGTCAGATGGACGAGATGGAGGACGATGGAACCGGCTTCGATCCGCTGACCGAACGGGTGAATGCTCTTGTCGGCTGCTCGCTGCTTTTTACAAAGGGCCTGTCGGACCTTGCGGCCTATCGCCTTCATGCGCACAAGATCTTCCCTGTAAACACGGAAAAGGTGCGCGACATCGACGATGTGATTGCTCAGGTTCAAAAACTGTTGCAGATGAATACGCCGCCGCTCTGGGTTCGCCGCTCGATGCGCGATGTGGACGGCAGCAGACTGGTGTACGCCCATGCGCAGTGCGCATGACGGCCCATCGTGACGGAGAGCGAATCAGAAAGTGGGTAAGTGAATCCGTGACGATTGTGAACTTGTTTCTGCAAAAGGCACGTTCCAGAACTTTTCCGATGAGGAAGCGCGGCCAGGTTGGAGCGCGGCATTCAGACCAGGAACTAGTAATCGGATTCTTGAAAAAATGGCGCGATCGATTTCAAAGCAGTTACAGATCGCGAAGCAATATGTTTGGTTTTCGGCCCAACGGCCAGCACAGGCTCTACATAATGGCATCGTTCTTGCAAACCGATGAAGTAACATCACCGGCCACCTTGCGGTAGCGACCAAAGGAGAACATTCAAATGATGAATCTGACAGTGGCAGCGTCTCTCACATTTACAGCAGCCGAAGCAGTGGGCGCATGGTTCTATCACAAGACCGAGAATCCGAAGTGGCGGGGGCTTCTGAGCGCGTTTGGCCTGGGATTTGCAGCCACGATTGTTCTGTGCGATGTGCTCCCCGATGCAACCGAGCACTACACGATGGGATACCTGTTTGCAGCGTGCTCCGCAGTTGGTACGTTTGCAATCTGGAAACGCCTCCATCGCGAGAGCGGAGATCAAGCTGGCAATTCATTGAACGCGGTTGCTGTGGGCGGAATGGCTTTGCACAACTTCGCCGAGGGCACCGTCTTGGCCAGCATCGCCGGACCCCTTTCCTTGCTGTTTGCCTTGGGAGCGATCCTCCACAAAGTGCCGGAGGGCATGGCTACTTACACGCTGCTTGGAGGAAAGAAGAGCGCACGCAATCTCGCGATTGCAATTGGATCGTCTCTTCTAATCCCCATTGGCGTCATGGCCCGGATTCCTGCAGGCTTTCAGCAACCCGTGATGGCGCTTCTGTCGGGAGTCATTCTCGCCGCTGTTGCAACAACGGCGGCAGGCCAAAGGGCAGAGAGCATGGCTCCAACCTTAGCCCGCAAAATGGCGCCCTATCTGGCCGGCGCGCTTATTGGAGGGGTTTCGTGCCTTCTTGCCTGATGGGTTGACTGGAACGCGCACCGCGGGCGAATAGGTGCGAGTTCTTTGGCCTGACCTTATTCATCCTCGGGCATGATCACGACAAGACACCGCGTGAATCGAGCCAGCGATCGTAGAAAGGACCCGGCTATGCGGCTTCTTATTCACTTTCGCCAGGTGCGTCTCATTCTGGCAGTTTGTCTCTGCTGCGCGATGGCACACCTCGATCAAAGTGTGCAATGTGGAGCCCAAGATTCCGCAGGAAGGATGGGAGGCTCGGTCGAGGACCCGAGCCATTTGGCAATCGCGCGAGCGTCGGTGATCGCCATGAATCTCGAAACAAGAGTGGAGTGGCATGGAGCATCGAACTCTGTGGGACGCTTCTCATTCGCGTCCCTTCCGGTTGGAGTTTACCGCCTGACGGTTTCGGCTCCGGGCTTTCGGAGCGTCGAATGCAACCCGATTCCCGTCGATGTTGCTGCGTCGATACAAATCGATGTGTCGATGCAAATTGGGGAAGTGCGGGAATCGATCGTGGCGCCATCGCGTGAGCTTTTCGAAGAGGACGGAAACACCGCGTCCGGGATGGTTCTTGATCGCCAGGCGACGTCGCAGATGCCGCTCAATGGTCGAAGTTTCACTGACCTGCTGGCATTGCAGCCGGGGGTGACTCCCGCAACGTCAATGACCACCGAGTCCGTGCAGGGACTCGGGCAAGGTGTCTTCGCTCCCTCCGGCGACCTGAATGCAGGCGCACTATCGATGAATGGTCAACGCGAGTCGGCCAATGCATATACTGTGAACGGCGCCAACGCCGAAGAGACAGGAAGCTTGGCCGCGGCCATCGTGCCGAATCTCGACTCGATTGACGAGTTTCGGATTTTGGTGGAAGACTTCGACGCCGAATACGGACGCTACAGTGGCGGGCAAGTGAGTGTGGTGACGCGTTCGGGAAACAACCATTTTCACGGAGACGCGTTTGAGTATGCGCGCAATACCGCACTGGATGCGCGCAACTATTTCTCGACCGCACGGAGCAAGTATCGGCAAAACCAGTTCGGAGGCGTCTTTGGCGGGCCCATCCGACGCGACCGGATATTCTTCTTTGTCGACTACCAGCAAACGCGGCAGATCCAGGGGGCGGATACCGGACTGATTCCGGTTCCGAGCCTTGCCGAACGCAGTGGAGATTTCTCGAAACTGGCTCAGTCATTTGCCACAACCACAACCCTGAATGGATCCAGTTACACGGTACCCACTTCCGTCGGCGGCAGTTATCTGGCAACCCGGCTTGGATCCGGGGTGACGGCGGGAGAACCCTATTACTTCACTGCCGGCGAAAATCATGTCTCCGGCAATCAGGTCGGGACCTATTCGCACGACTGCATCTCTTCCTCGGAGTGTGTCTTCCCCGGGGCTCAGGTCTCTTCGGTTGCATGGTCCGCGCCCGCCAAAGCGCTGCTGCAATACATCCCCGCGCCCAACGCCTCCGCGAAGGAATACTCGACATCCGCATATAATGCCTTGCTCGACGATGGCAAGGGCGCGTTCCGGCTTGACGCGAATACGCGCATCGGCAGATTCTCGGTGTATGGCGCCTTCGATGGATTTCACCGCGACGATCCTTATCCGACTGGCCAGGGCGGAGCCAATATTCCCGGCTTCGACGCGCTCTCGGCGGGGGCCTCCCGACTCTTGGTGCTCGAACACGGCACGGCCCTCGGAACAACTTCCTTCAACCAGGTGCACCTCAGTTACACTCGGGTGATCAACGATATAGGCCGTCCTCATGGGGGCGTGGGCATATCGCTGGCCGCGCAGGGATTCAATACCGGCGCCAACACCCTGGGGATTGTCGCCGGCGATCCAGAGTCCGAGGGCATTGAGAATGTCATCTTCAACAACTTCACGATGGGCGCAACTCCGAACCATTTCCTGCAATACGACAACACATATGAGTTGAGCGAGGATCTCTCCAAGGTTTGGGGCAGGCATACCCTGAAGTTCGGCGTTCACATCGATCACGATGAAATCAACACCTTTCCGCGTGCGCAGTTGAATGGAAGTTTTCAATTCTACGGAACGGAAACAGGGAGCGACTTTGCCGACTTTCTTATCGGAGTCGCCAGCCAATATAACCAGAACGCGTTGCGGCCTTTCTACGAGCGAGAAAACTACTTTGGGGCATATGCCGAGGACGGCTGGAATCTGCGAACTGGCTTGAGCCTAAGTGCAGGGGTGCGGTGGGATCGCGTTGAGCCGTGGTGGGAGAAATACAACAATGCCATGACCCTGGCGCCGGGGGAACAGTCCGAGGTCCTTCCCGATGCTCCAAAAGGGTTGGTGTTTCCCGGCGACCCCGGCATCCCGCGCACGCTGGCCCCGGCCGGAAATCTGGAGTTTGGGCCTCGCGTGGGGATTTCCTGGCAGCCACGTTTGAATGATCGAAGCCTGTCCGGCCGCTTGCTGGGATCATCGAGCGCGGTGCATGCAGGGTTTGGCATCTACTATACTGCGATTCCCGGCGAGACTATGAGTCTGATCAGCGACAACGCTCCCTATGGCTTCACCTATTCCAGTCCCGCGCCACCGCTGTTCGATACGCCCTTCATGGACGCTGCGACGGGTAACTCGGAAGGGCAGCGTTTTCCCGCGAAGCTTGCGCCGCTCAACCTAAGCCGCCAGAATCCCGACAGCAACATCGACTGGACGCAATTTGAGCCCATCGCAGCCGTACCCGGTTATTCGCCAACCAACAAGACGCCGTATGCGGAAGAGTACAGGATTACCATCCAGCGGAAAATCGGCGATTCAGCTCTGCTCGAAGTCGGCTATGCAGGCAATCAGGCACATCGGTTGCTGGTGCTGAAGGCCGCCAATCCGGGCGATGCTGCCCTGTGCCTTAGCCTGAGCCAGGCATCGGAGGTTGCTGCAACCAGCCCCAGTTGCGGCCCATTTGGCGAAAGCACCACCTACACCACCGCTGCCGGGGCGACCGTGAATGGAACCCGCGAGCCGCTCGGGTCCTCTTTCGGCAGCGTGAGCACGCAATCGACGATTGGCAACTCCACTTACCATGCGCTGCAGGCGAACCTGCGCATTGCCAAAAAATGGGGCCAGCTGCTGGCCGGATACACCTGGAGCAAATCGCTCGATATGGGGTCGAACTTCGGCGATCAGGTGAACCCTTTCGACCCACGGCTGAGCCGCTCGCTTTCCGCCTTCGACCTCCGTCAGAATCTTGTCGTGAGTTTCGTCCTAAAGGGAGGAATTCCTACACACACTCTCCATACGGCAATACTCGGAAAAGCGTGGGAACTGAGCGGCATTGCGCGGATGAGTACCGGATTTCCGGTCACGCTCGTCAACACCAGCGACACCTCGCTGTGGGGTACGCAATCGAACGGAGTGAACAACCTTCCGGTGGATCTTCCCAACTACAATTACTCCAACGGCGCATTGCGCTTCTACCGCAACCCACGCACCAACAGCACATACTTCGATACTTCGCGGTTTTCATTGCCGAACGATGGCGACCCTGGCAATGCGCGTCGCCGCTTCTTTTCAGGCCCGGGGATGGACAATTTAGACCTGAGTGTACAAAAGTCCATTCCTCTGGGAGAGTCTTTCAGCTCCACTTTTCGAATCGAAGCCTTCAACGTTTTCAATCATGCCCAGTACTTTGGGCCCGAAGCAGTCAATGGCAACATTACCGATGCGTATGAGTTTGGTCGCGTCGTCAGTGTCCAGGCGCCACGTCTTATGCAGGTATCTATCAAGTTTATCTTTTGAAGGGCTCAACGGCCGATACTCGACGTGTGCTTCCAACTCGCGCCAGGGAATCACAGGCTCCACCGGGGAGCTTTCGAACGCGATGCGTTCGGAAGCTTCATTGAGTCACTTCCATATCGGTCCGCTCGCAGCGAGGATGCGCGCGGTGGCGAAATCGGACCTTTGTGCCAGAGCCTGTGATCAGGCCGGAAAAATGGCACAACCATCCCGTGGAAAACTGTGTTTGTTGATTTCGGTGCTGGCCCGCAAGGGGCATCAAGATTCAAAGCGGCGCACGTTTATTGCGTCGCATACGTAATCCGCACCGGTGTTCCCGATTCTTGGGAGTTTCGACCAACATTAACCTTGGTCGGAGTCTCCTCCATGCCGCGCTGGCCGACTGGCGGCCTGGCACGGTATCACAAGCGCACTGCGGGGACAGTAATGCCACAGTGCGGTGGAGATCGTTCAAGTATTAGAACCGATCATAACTTTAATAACTGAAGATTCGGGCGAGTGCAATCGTAAACTTCCGAGGGTAACAAACTATGCGTGTGATCCGGTGCATGGGCAATGAGGATGGAAAGTCCTTCACGAATTCGTTGTTCTTGCCGATAATGAAAACCAATACCACTTGGAAACTTCAGAAGGAGAACGGTGACCGTTGAACGGAAGGGTGTACAAAGAACGGAATTGAAACTCATAAGTCTGGATGACGCCACCAAGGCCATGCAATCGCGGCTAAGAGTCGGGGCTGGAGACACGGAGGACGCTGCAAACGCCAGCATTGTCGAGGGCATCATCAAAGGGTTGCAGCGTATTTGTGATGAAGGCGGGCCTTCTGGAGCGCCCAAGCACATTATGTAACGAGCGGAACAAAAACGCGCACATCCAGGAGACTGGTTTCATCGTAGGACCCAAAGACCCGCATACTTGAAGGGACCCAGTTCCACTGGCTCAGCGTCCAACTGGCTTCGGCTCGCAACCGAAAGTCCATGCCAGCAAAGACGTCGCCGCTGCTGGGCGAGATGGATAGTCAGATCGACTATGCCTCCGATCTCTGCTGCGATGCGGTGCAGTTAGCTGCAGTTTCTAGTGGGATTCGCCTGTTCTGCGCGCTTGAGCAGGCAGCGCTTATCTCCTATGGATAGTTCACCCCACGCCTCAGCTTCAACTGCATCCTCGTCAATTACGCCCGGCTTTTATTCAGTCGCTGTCCGCGAAGAGAATGTGAGCATGCGGTGAATCCGGCCCGTATTCACCGCAAAATATGCGTAGAATATCTCCTTGTAAATGCGGCGAATAGACGATATATTCACTGCAAATGATGCGGAGAATAGAAAACGCGATCTATATCCACGAACGGCCGGATTGGCCAACTTTCCGGTGGGACCCCGAACGCGTCATGCCGTCCCTGGTCGAGGTGCGGCATCGACAGGGGCGCCTGATTGGCCGGATGGAGGGACTCGGCTTCCAACTCCGAGCCGAAGCCGTGTTGCATACCTTGACGGAAGAAGTCCTGAAATCGAGCGAGATTGAAGGGGAGAAGCTCGATAGGGAACAGGTGCGCTCCTCGATCGCTCGCCGTCTGGGAATTGATATTGGCGGCCTGACGCCAACTGATCGCGACGTCGAGGGTGTGGTCGAAATGATGCTGGACGCAACTCAGCACTACGATCAGCCGCTAACAGCGCGCCGCTTATTCGATTGGCATGCCGCCTTGTTTCCGACCGGCCGAAGCGGGATGTCCAGGATTAACGTGGGCGCGTGGCGAGATGACAACAAAGGTCCCATGCAGGTTGTTTCGGGGCCAATTGGAAAGGAGCGCGTTCATTATGAAGCTCCAGCGGCCGCCCGTCTGCGCGGAGAAATGAAGCAATTCCTCGGTTGGTTTGGAAAACAGAGTTCGACCGATCTGGTGCTCAAAGCAGGCGTGGCGTACTTGTGGTTCGTGACCATCCACCCGTTCGAAGATGGCAACGGGCGAATTGCGCGCGCAATCGCCGACATGGTGCTGGCATGTTCCGAACACAGCCCGCATCGCTTCTACAGCATGTCGGCGCAGATTCAGCAGGAGCGGCGAGAGTATTACGAGATCCTTGAGTCAACGCAGAAGGGCGGCCTTGATATTACGAATTGGCTTGTTTGGTTCCTGGCATGTCTGCAGCGAGCCTTTGACCGGGCAGAGACGATACTGGCCGGCGTGCTCACGAAAGCCCGATTCTGGGATAGCTTCGCCGGAACAGAGTTCAATGAGCGGCAACGCAACATGATCAACCGGCTGTTGAATGGCCTTGAAGGCAAGCTGACTTCTTCAAAGTGGGCAAAGCTCGAAAAATGTTCCCAGGATACCGCCCTGCGCGACGTCGAGGACCTCATCAACAAGGGCGTCCTGACGAAGGATTCAGCCGGTGGGCGCAGTACTTCCTACTCGCTTGCGAGAATCAATCTTTAGGTCCTTCAGAAATGGCTGTATGTAGCGCCTCAGTGTGCTTGGGGCGGACGATGATTGGTGGTGGCAGCAGCAGGCAGAAGAACCCTCAATTGGCCGGTAGGCGAGAAGTCGTGGGAGCGCTCGTGGTCACCGTCCACAGGCTCTCTTTCTTTTTTTAGCGTTTGCCGTTCGGGAACCGCGGGCGACGTGAGCACAAAGGGTTGTAGATACTGGTCGTCCACGATGGTTCCTTTGACATTTCGGGCATTCTGTCCAGAGGAGTGGGGCAAGCTTTTCAACGTGAAAAAGCGGTGCTTGCTCTTCCGGTCTGAGGGCGCAGAAGAATGACCTTGATCAAACAGGTCTATTCGAGGAGGACTGGTTGAGCACAAAAATAACGATTAAGCACCACCACGAAGGCGGGGTCGGAGGATTTCACCTTTACCGAGAATGCTTCGAAGAGGACACCATTTGCTGCCATTGGGATTCACGATCAGGTACAGTCCACCGCCGTCGGACAGTTTGTAATCTTTATCTATAGGGACCGTGGCGAGCGGGGCTTCGGAGGAACTGCCGGCTTTGCTACCAACCTTCACCGGCTTGCAATTGGGCTTGGCGTCTGCCACCTCCAAGTCGGTAAGAATGTTCATCGCGATCATATGGGCAACTTTCCGTGGCAATTAGGAGTTGCCCACAATGTTGCCCATTTTTTGACGGAAAGTCAACGAACGGCGGCGAACTTCAGCGAACGTCCGCGAACTGAATTTTCAATGTTTTCAATAATTTAAGCTTTTTTCTGAACCCAGGCGAACTAGGTGATGGTAGCGCTAACGGGAATCGAACCCGTGTTTTAAGATTGAGAATCTCACGTCCTAACCCCTGGACGATAGCGCCACACAACTGCAGAGGCAGCCGTATCTGGCCACTTGTCTACTTTAACAAAAAAGCTGGCGGTTGCCAAAGCACTGGCGCGCCGGAAGCATCGAGCCGCGGTCGCAGGGGTAGGCGGCCATGGACTCCATCCAGGTCAATAGATGCCGAGCGCCCCCATTCAGCTGCCGCAGGCGCGGTCATCTCGCAGAATGCGGTCAGCTAGCCAGCCGCGGAGAACCTTCAACGGCGGAAGGTACACGTCTGCATCGCCCCATGGAACCGGCCCATGAACTCCACCTCCTCCGACGAAGACCCGTTCGAGGGGAGTCTGGCCAGATGGTCGCGCCGACTTTGGCGCAGTGCTTTCGAGATACACCAACCCTGGTTTCGCTGCAGACTGCGATGCGCTTTGTTCAGGACGGCAGACGCGATGGGTCCTCAATTGATTTGGACCGGGCCGATAGAATAGGGGGATGGCTTCCTTTCGACATTCTTCCCCGGTCCAGATTCAATGCAAAGGCGTTCTCTTCGACATGGATGGCATTCTGATCTCCTCACTGGGCTCGGTGGAGCGCAGCTGGACCAAGTGGTCGCTGATGCGCGGCGTCGATCCCGCATATGCGATCAGCGTGACGCACGGCTGCCGCGCCATCGAGACGGTAGCCTTGCTGCGGCCCGATCTGGACAGCGAGGCGGAGTTGCGGGTGATTGAAGACATTGAGCTTGCCGACGGCGAAGGCATTGAACTGCTGCCCGGCGTGTGCGAGCTGCTGCGGGCATTGCCGGCCGAGCGATGGACGGTGGTGACCAGCGCCACGGAGCGGCTGGCGCGGCTGCGTCTGGCTGCCGGGGGGATTCCGGTGCCGGAGCGCATTGTGACGGCTGAAGACGTAGCGGACGGAAAGCCGCATCCCGCGCCCTATCTGGCCGGAGCTGCGCTGTTGGGCTTCAAACCGGAAGAGTGCGTGGTCTTTGAGGATGCCTCGTCGGGCGCAAAAGCCGGGCGGGCCGCCGGATGCACGGTCGTGGCGACGACCTTTTCGCATACCCCGGAAGAACTGGAGGCCGCGCATTATCTGGTGGAAGATGTGACGGGGATGACGGTGGAGACGCTGGCCGGGAACGAGGGCCTGCGACTCAGTTTCAAGCCGCTGGCGCGATAGGGCGGGGCGGCTCGCGAAATACGCGGCGCTTGCCCGGGGAATCCGGTCTTTGCCCAAAGAGGAGTCCCCAGCACACTCACGCCCTATTCAGGAATTGGTTCCGATCCGAAGGGGGCTTGGTTTGCCGGCCCATCGTAAAGTCAACGAAAGGAAGATTTCCGGAAAACCGGTCAGTCGGCCAGTATCCACAAGGTGTGACAATGCCGGCACCAGCGCAGGTCTGCGGGCTACAAGCGAATAACGACCATGCACGATAATCACTTCACTTTTCATCGGGTACGGGGATGAATTCGGGAAGCAGCTTTACGCTCGAGCGAAACTGGCGATAGTTCGAGAATTGAATTTCGTTGAGGCTGGTTGTGTACGGACCAAAGGTCAAAAAGCTCACATCCCACTCGGAAGCCTCAACTACGGATCGCGTCCGCATCATGGAGATGCTGCGCACCGGGCAGATGTACTTCATTCCTCCGATCTCCACCTGACCGTACTCGATCATGATTCCTGACCGCGCAACCGGCGTGGTGGATTTCAGATCGGCCGACCACTCCAGGCGAAGAATCGATCCGGTCTCCGGATCGATTGCAACCTCGCCGTGATACCCGACATGATGAAAATAAGCATCCTTGCCGTCGCCGTCCGGAAGACAGCAAACCTTGACCTGAAAGTGCATGAGATCCGCAGGAACGGCATAGCGAAACACTGCAGCGGGACCGGCGACGCCTTGCTCCCAGCGGCTCCAGGTCAGGTCCGAGTGCCGCGAAATCGCATCCCGCACTCCATCCAGAATGGGTCCAAACGTGCCGTAAGTGACCAACTGCGAATCATCCTTGTTTTTCCTGCGGCCTCCGGGCTTCTCCGGCTCCGCAACCTCAATGCCATGCCGGTAATAGGTCGTCTCGATCAAAGTGCTTGTGTGATGCAGAGGCTGGTTCTCGGATTGAACCGAGCCCCACTTGAGTTGCGGAGTCTCCTGAAAGCGCACAGCGGTTCGCCGGGCAAGATAATCCGGCATCTTGTGAGCGGATGCGGTCAAGTATTCAGCCGCCAAGTCCAAGATGCGGCGTTGCGCTTCAGCGTCAGGCGGCGCAGTGGCGGGGGCTTCCTCTGGTGGCGGATCGAGAAAGGCCGAAGCGTCGGCAAGGATTCTCAGCGCCTCTCGTGCGTGCTTGCCCGGCACAGCTTTGATCAAGGCTGCAAACCTGGTTTCGTTGAGCCGTTCACTCAACTCCATCTCTTCAATCCGCCGGGCGATCTCCCCATCGGAACGGTTCTCAGCCAGCATCCGCTCCAACTGCTTCACTGTAACGGTGCGCGCCGCTGGGAATCGCTCCACGGCATACCACGGCTGGTCGTAATAGCCGGAATTGGTGCGCGCCGTCAGCCCCGGTCTGTTCACCAGCACCTTCAATTCGTGATACTCGTTCAGCGCGTGGGCATGAGCTGGGTCAAAGGTGAGGGTGTAGTAAGTGTCAGCCTCCCGAACACAACGCTCGATCTGCTCGCTGACAATGTACCCCGCCAATACTCGTCCGCCGCTCCGGACCGCGAGAACTTTTCTGTCCCAACTGGTAGAAAACGCCCTTTCGGGCGAACCTGGGCCAACCAAGTAATTCTCGTCTTTCCCGTCCGGCGGACCCGGCTCCCCAAGGGTAAGAGTGTAAAGAGCAATGCGAGCCTCGCGCAGGAGGGTTGAAAACCAGAGCATACTATTCAGGACGAAGGCCTGTTGTTTTTTTGCCTTTAGATCGTTAAATAAACCTCTTCCCGTGCTCTCGCCAGGTCCTACCCAGACCAGGAGTTTGCGGCCCGGTTTGCGCCTCTCGTCCGCAGCAATCTGGCCGAGAGATTTCAACGTTGACATCGCTGCGCTGTCCGGCACCGCAAGATCGTCAGTTGCCCTGATCTGAGTGGACCAAAACTTGCGTATCGATTTCAGGTGGTTATGGACAACGTCGTCCGCAAGAACGTTGCCGTCGCCCTCGGGATGAGCAACTGTCCACAAGCCACTATCGTCGATCAGATAGATGGATACCGGCCGCGTCAGATGGCCGCCATTCCTGCGGAGGTATTGCTCAACGGCGAGGAATTCCTCTGAAGCCAGTTCCGGTTTTCGGTCAAGGTCTGGGAGGTTGAGATCGATGGTATCGATAACCAGGATGAGCCGGGAAGCAGTCTTCGGGTCAGCGGAGGCTCCGGAGACTGAACGGAACGACTGAATCTTCTCAGGATTTCCATTGTCCAGAAGTGAGAAGTCTTCAGGTCGCAACCCGGAAACCGGCGTCCCCGATGGGTCCGTGACCACAACGTCCATATGGATCATGCCACCGGCCTGGTCGCGCGTGATCGGAGGCATTGCCTCGGGGGCCTTCTCTGGAGCTGCAAGGCATGCACTCTGCAGCGCCAGCGCAAGGTTTGTCAAAAAGAAAACCAAGGCTGCGCAGGCAGGGAAGGATCGTCTCATTTGGCTATAACTCCATGTCTACACCGCATATTAGACAGGCGCACGGCGCTTTCAGTTATTGGAGACGCAGTCACTTGGGCCATTGGGCAGTCACGTACATGGTGGCCGGAGCAGGTCAGTGTGCTCAATGAGCCAAGCGCGTTTTGTTTTCGGGTGCCGGGCGGCGCGTCGCCAAGTCGTCTTTGACCGCTTTCGGAGGGGCGCGGTTAAAGCGTTGGCCGTCAGTCCGCGAAAAAGTCCTTGAGCAAGCCCTCGATGGCACTGTTAAGGGCGCGCATGCCATGGTCGCGCGCGTAGTGGAGTGCGGCCTGTTCGACGGGATTTGGAGGCATCATCCGAAAGGAGACGCTTCCCGTTACCGATCCCGGCACAGGCGGCTTCGACGGATTCTTGTACATGTCCGACAGTTGTTGGCCCTTGCTGAGCATTTCGCGGGTGCTGGTAAGCGCCTCAGGCTGGTTGGCGAGTTCCCAGAGGATGTTGAGGGCTTCGAGGGCGCGGCAGCCGTTGGCGACCTTGCCATCCGGGCCGATGGCGTAGATGTTGGGAACCGTCCAGATGTTCTGATTGCCGCGTGCCCAGGAGAGTTGCGCGGAAACATAGTAGCTGTCGCGCAAGGTGTGGATTTCAGCCGCTGTGACATAGGATTCCTGCGGTGCGTCGATTTTCTGGATGTAATCGTTCCAGACATCGGCGACATGCTGATCGGGGATGAGCGCGCCGGGCTCGGCGGCCGATTCGAATTCGGCGCGGGCGATGCGTTTGCGAATGGACCGCGTGGCCCACCTGGGCGGAAGCTCCTTGGAGAATTCGGCAGCGGCCAGGTCAACGAGCTTGCGCGCGTCGTCGAGTGACTGTATATGGCTGGCGAGGTCGTTGATCGCGTTGGCGTGCTCGCGCATTTCCCGCCACCTCTCGGTGGCCTGGCGCAGGGCTTCGGGGCTGGGTTGCCGGAAGCCCCCGCGGTTGGTTTGCGGAGGGGCTTGCGGATCGGGCTGCTGCGCCGAGAGGAAGCAGATGGGTAGAAGCGCAACGGCGAAACGCCAGAGTTTCCCGTTCATGGCCATAGATCCTCCATCAGGAAGAAGGGCCCGAAGATACCAAGTGCATCGGACTAAAACTACTCCTGAGCCTCGATACGGCGGCCGTGGGTCTCCTGCAATGGACGCGAATTGATCCTGAAGTAGCCGGCGAAGGTGCGCAACTGGTCGCGGCTGATGCCCAGTTCCTGCTCGAAGATGAACCACTGCACGCCTTCGGTACAAGGTGGGTGGCTCAGAGAGCCCTGGTAGGTCCAGTAGCTTCGTTCGGCGGGCAGCAGGCCGGCGGGGTTCACCATCTCGGCGACTTTTTGTTGTGTGCCGCTGCTGGTGGGCATGTGCGCCCAGAGGGTCGCCAGGGTGGCGTTGGGATTGCCCACGTCTTCGCTGAGGCGCACGTCGAGGATGGCAACCTTGCCGTCGACGCTTTTGTGCACCAATTGGACGTCCATGTCGGAGAGCTTTCCCCGGACCGCATGTTCGCCGGGATGATGGAAACTGAACTGTACCAGGTCATAACGGACGCCATTGGTCACGATATAGCTGCCGGGATCTACCTCCACCTTAATCGTGTTTCCGTCGTTGATTTCGGTCGCTGTTCCGGCAATGTAATGAAACTCGATGGGGGTCAGGCCCTTGTTGAGACGAGCGCTGCGAATGTCGATAGGCGACTGCGCGTGGCCCTTGGAGCAGGCCGTGTAAGTAGGATCGAGTTTGCCCCAATTCAGAGCCCCCTTCGGGCCCTCGTAATCCCAGTGGGCGGTTTGCGCAACGGCCGTGGCAGCCACGCCGAACACAAGGACTGCAAAAAAAGTAGAGCGCATAAGCTTCCTCGAAATACTGTTTTTTCAAGATACGAGCAGCAGGCCCGAATGAATTCTATTGGATGGACGCGCGGAAACCAAAAAAGAATGGGACTCCTCGAAGGAGGAGTCCCAATCACGTGAACGAATGCACAGAGTTTACAGGGCTGCGACCAGCGCGGCCTGCTCGGCCAGGGCGGCTGCCTTGTCGGTGGCCTCCCAGGTGAACTCAGCCTCGTTGCGGCCGAAGTGGCCGTAGGCAGCGGTCTTCTGGTAGATGGGGCGGCGGAGCTTGAGGCTCTCGATGATGCCCTTGGGGTTGAGCGAGAAGTTCTTGCGGACCAGTTCGGTTAGTTTGGCTTCTCCAACCTTGCCGGTGCCGAAGGTGTCAATGCGAACGCTGACCGGCTCGGCGACGCCGATGGCGTAGGCGAGCTGAACTTCGGCGCGGTCGGCCAGGCCGGCAGCTACGATGTTCTTGGCGATATAGCGCGCCATGTAAGCGGCACTGCGATCGACCTTGGTCGGGTCTTTTCCTGAAAATGCGCCGCCGCCGTGACGGCCCGCGCCACCGTAGGTGTCTACGATGATCTTGCGACCGGTGAGGCCGGTGTCGCCCATGGGTCCGCCGATGACAAAGCGGCCGGTGGGGTTGATGTGGTATTTGGTATGCTCGTCGAGCCACTCGGCCGGGAGAACCGCCTGAATGACGTGCTTCAGGATGTCAGCGTGGAGCTCTTCGTTGCTGACGCTCTCCGAGTGCTGGCTGCTGATGACCACGGCGTCGATGCGGGCAGGCTTGCCGTTTTCGTCGTATTCAACCGTCACCTGGCTCTTGCCGTCGGGGCGGAGATAGGGCAGCTTGCCGCTCTTGCGGACTTCGGTGAGCCTGCGGCAGAGTTTGTGGGCCAGCGAGATGGGCGCGGGCATCAGCTCCGGGGTCTCGTTGGAGGCGTAACCGAACATCATGCCTTGATCGCCGGCGCCGCCGGTGTCCACACCCTGGGCGATGTCGCCGGACTGCTTGTTGATGGTGGAAATGACCGCGCAGGTGTTGGAGTCAAAGCCGTAAGCGGCATTGTCGTAACCGATGGAGGCAACGACGCCGCGGACGAGGCTCTGGAAATCCACATAGGCCTTGGTGGTGATTTCACCGGCGATGACAACCAGGCCGGTTGCCGTCAGGGTCTCGGCCGCGACGCGGCTATAGGGGTCTTGCTCCAGGCAGGCGTCCAAAATTGCGTCGGAGACTTGGTCGGCAATTTTATCCGGATGGCCTTCGGTGACTGATTCAGAGGTAAACAAGAAACGGTCGCTCAATAAACTCTCCTCCCATTGCAGGGAATTCGATTTGGGCAGCCTGGAGCGAGGACCGGTTCATGCTGAGTCACCGGCGCGGAGAACATCGCCGCAACGGACCCACTCCCGCACAGGACACGCCAGCACCGTCAGGCCTGAGCCTTGGGATGCATCCATCCATGGTAATTGCGCAGGGTGGCTGGAGGCAAAGCGTCCCATCGAATGGGGTGACCAGGGGTCCCAAGGGGTCGAAAAGCGGTTGAATGGGATTCAGGTCAGCCGAGCGGCAGGACTGCACGGGCATAGGCGCGGTCGAGTTCCTCGCGGAAGGCCGTGAAGCTCTCCAAGTCGATCAGCTCGGGGTCGATTTGTCCACTTCTGACCAGTTCTGCCTGCTGCTCCGCCGTCGGGTCGCAATGGAGATGGTCCGCCAACCGCTTCTTCAGGCTCTTAGGACTTGCGTCATTCCCCGGCTCATTCTCCAGCCAAGTGCAATCCCTGTTCGGATCCTCGTCCTTGAGAAGACCGCAGAGCATCCACGCCTCCGACTTTGGGCGTGGGACCATGGGAACGCCCGAAAGAAAGCCCGAGAGCAAAAAACCGTCCTTCATCGACACGAAAATGCTCTTCCATAATGCCTTCGGAGCGGAATTGGTGCCATCGGAATCGCGGAAGAAGACTGCAGTCACTGAGTCGCTTCGCTCAATCGCAACAGCTTGCGCGTGCTCTCCCAATTGATATGCGCTCGCACGGTGGTATTGGCTTCCAAAAACATTCGGAGAATGAGGGAAGAATTTTGGCCTAGGATGGCGAAGATCACGAAGGTCCGATTCACTCAAGAAGCGAACCCAATCGTAACCGTTGGCATGACCGTCCAGGATCGAGTAATCCAGTTTTTCGGGCATTCCCAACAGCCTATCGACAATCCATGCCATCGGGCCAGGCACAAATACCCACCCCGTTTCCGTTGGCTGCCATTTTCCAATATCGGTTGGGCCTTCGCCGGAAAGAACGAGAATCATTGGCTTGGTGCCCCGGTTTGCGCGGCTATGCCTCGTTCCATCTCCTCGGCTTCGCGCGCTATTTGCTCAATGGAGGTATCGACGTAGACCTCGCCGGGACCGAGCATGCCGAGCTTCTTCTTGGTCGATGGTAGGTCGAAGTATCGGCAGGAACGCGTCCCGCCTTTGCCGTTGCGGTAAAGCACCATTACGGATTCCTCGGCCTGTGCATCGGTGAGATCATTCAAAATCAATGGGCTATGTGTCGTGGCAATAATCTGGATCGGAGCTCCGGCCAGATAAGCGACGAGTCTTGCCATCGTTTCTGGATGAATGCCATTCTCGATTTCATCAAGAAGCAGGATCCGGTCCTGCGCACTCGCTCCGCCCGGCATCGCGGAACTCTCTATCTGCGTAATGATCGCTAGAATCCGAACAAATCCGTCGCTGAAATGACGAGAAGAGATGCCGTCCGACGTGGAACTTCCATCTGGCAGCAGCATCCGCATATTTTTCTCGAAGGAAGACAGCTTAACGAGGTCGTTTTGTTCGATTTTGCGTTGGATGCCTCCAACATTCGGAAAGAAAATGCGCATCTGAGTGTAAACCCGTTGGCGTATTCCATCACTGACTTCATGTATGAATCCAGCGAGGCTTTCTCCTCGTGGACCGATCTCCCTGCTCGGATAGGAATCCTGCTTCAGATTGAATGCCGAGACTAATTCGAAATTTGCTATATGTTTCGTGAAAGCTTGCTTGAGCAGGCGAAGCGAGGGGTGCAAATCCTCATCCGCAAGAATGGAAAGCGCAGAGCCAGAAAACCGCAATCCAGAATTCTCGAGTTGCTTTTCACGGTCGCTCGTCGTGAATGAGACCCAACCACCTTTGGCGACCAATAGACGGTGATTATTCTCCCAAATGGTCTCCTCAATAACGGACGAATCGGCGCAACGATATGCGCATTTCCATTGAATCGGGAGAGTTGATGTCAACTGGACATCAACAGCGATCGAGATGAATTCTCCGGAGGCTACATCGAGTTGTGAAGACAGGTCATCGGGCGACCAGCCGCGTTCTCGCAACCATTCAGGAACGCGCCCTTTCACTATTTGAGATAAAAAATCGACGGCCTGCAGCACCGTGGTTTTCCCGCAACCATTGGCGCCGATCAGACAGGTGAAATTGGCAAGCGGCGGCGATCCGACGGGAGGCAGCGAAAAGCCGTCGAGCGACTTGAAGTTGTCAATCTGGATTCTGCGGATCATAGGTGGTTCCGGCCTGCCTTGGAGCCATCATATATCGTCTGTTGCGCCATTTTGGGCAAATCCGGACTGTGAATCAGCCGTTTAGCTTGCCGATAACCCGAACAGGGAGCGCGTGAGCGGAGAAGAGGACGCTGCTCACGGCGGAGTGGATTCGCTCCATGGGCAGCAGGGTTTGCCACCAGCCGGCGCGGACGCCGTAATAGCGGAAGGTGACAAAGCCAGCAGCGGCGACCACGAGAAGAAGAAGGATCGCGCCGATCCAGCGGAGGCGGATTTCCAACGCATCTCGACGCTGGATACGCGCCTTGCCGACATTCGAGGCAAATGCGGCCCAATCGGTATCTTCATCGGTAAGCTGGCCGGAGGCGCGATAGGCTTTGAGGAAGCGCTCGGTCCATTGGTGCTGGTCCAGGCCGATGGCGCCGGCATAGCCGCGGACGATGCCCTTGCTGAGAATCCCGCCGGGAAGAAGGCGAAATCTTTCCTGCTCCAGCGCGACCAGATGGCGCTGGCTGATTTTGGTAACCGCCGTGATTTGCTCCAGCGCTATGCCGCGAGACAGCCGCTCCATGCGCAGGTCTTCTCCAAAGTTTCCCATCGGCACCAGAAACGGGGCAAAACCCCAAGAATATCCCTCCTAGAAGATAACCCTGGAGGCGTCTTACGTCAAAGGAAGCCATTCCGATGTACCTTTACTTTCACCAATCTGGGACTGATTGCCGGATTGGGAAATGTTTACCGGCTTTTTACCGGGTCGCGGGTCCCCGCAGCCGGCTCTTGGAACCGGGAGATTCCGGCGGTGGTTTTAATGCGGCTGCCGCGCCCGGCTGTTACCCTGAAATGCAGGAGTACGGGCGGTCTGGCCGCCCCTGGAGCAAGCCCCGGGAATGAACAAGCTTATCTTCGCCAACCTGCTGCACCGCCCGTTGCGTTCGATCATCAGCATCTTTGCCGTGGCCATCGAGGTCATCATGATGTTGACCATCATTGCCATCATGATGGGCCAGCTCACCGGTCAGAAGCGGATGAACAACGGGATCGGGGCGGACCTGATGCTCCGCCCCAGCAACGCCACGTTCTTCAACGGGGTCAGCGGCGCTCCGATTTCTGCGAAATACTCGACAGTTCTGGAGAAGCTTCCGCACGTGGCAGTGGCTTCGCCGGTGATCACCAACCTGTCAATGAGCGACGGGTTGGAGGTGCTGTGGGGGATCGATTATGCGAGCTACAGCAGGCTGAGCCCCTTCGTGTATCTGTCTGGCGGTCCCATGCAGGGCCCGAATGACGTGATTGTCGACGACATCTATGCCAGTTCGGGCGCCGCGCATCAGGTGGGCGATACGATCCTGATTCTGAAGCACCCATTCCGAATCTCGGGAATCTTCGAGCACGGCAAGGGCGGACGCAAGCTGATCCCCATAGAGACACTTGGCGATCTGATGGGCTCCGACGGCAAGGCCTCGGTGTTTTACCTCAAGGCGGACAATCCGGAGAACGATGCGCTGATCACCGATGAGATTCACAACACCAAGGGGCTGGAAAACTATCAGGTGATGACTATGGAGGAGTGGTACTCGCTGTTGACGCCGGACCACATTCCCGCGCTGAATACGGCCATGCGCGTGGTGATCGGGATTGCGGTGGTGATCGGCTTCCTGGTGATCTTCCAGTCGATGTATACCTCGGTGCTGGAGAGGACGCGGGAGATCGGCATTCTGAAGTCAATGGGCGCCTCCAAAACGACCATTGTCACGGTGGTTCTGCGCGAGACGGCGCTGCTGGCCGTGGCCGGCGTGGTGGTGGGTGTGGCGCTCTCGTTTGCGGTGAAGGCCATGCTGGCGCACCGCTTCCCGACTCTCTATCTGGACATGGGCTGGGATTGGATCGTCAAGGCCATGGCGATTGCCTTTGTGGGCTCGGTGTGCGGATCGCTCTATCCCGCATGGATGGCGGCGCGCAAGGATCCGATTGACGCGCTGGCGTACGAATAAAGCAGGGAACAGGGATCAGGGAACAGGGATCAGGGAACAGGGAGCGGGACGGACGCCACGGCGAATCGTCCTGCTCCCTGTTTGTTTGGCGAGCCTTTTTCCGACAGGATGACATTTGGAGCGGTTGAAGAAAGGGATTGCTGCAAGCAGCTGCGGTATTTTTGACAGATTCAGTCCCTTGGGTCTCACTTGTGAGTAAATTATTACGAGGAATATGGACGCATGGGAATCCTGAGCGCGCTTTTTTACCCGTGGAGCTTGATATTGCAGGTGGTGGCGATTATCCATTTCATCCGCCATCGTCCGGAGACGTACTGGATCTTCATCATTATCTTTTTAGGTCCGGTGGGAGCACTCATTTATTTGATTGTGGAGGCTCTTCCGGATTTTGTTGCGTTTAGCCCGGCGTTTCGTAATCAGCCGCGGCGCAAGCGCATTACCGAACTGGCAGCCATCGTGCGAGAGAATCCTTCGGCGGCCAACTATGAGGAATTGGGCGATCTGCTAATGGACGAAGGCAGGCTGGCGGAAGCACGCAATGCGTTCGACAGTGCCATTGGCGCTCGTTCCGACACACTCGAATGTTTCTATCGGCGCGGGGTTTGCGCCCTGAAGACAGGCGATGCGGCGGGGGCGATCCCGGATCTGGAACGGGTGGTGAAGAAGGAGCCCAATCACGATTTTTATCGCGCTGCCGGATTGCTGGCCCATGCCCATGCGCTGAGCGGAGACAAGAAAAAGGCTGAATCGATCTTTTTGCAGGCGATTGAACGTTCGACTTTGGCGGAAACTTACTTGAACTTTGCCGAGATGCTGGCTGCCGAGGGGCGCAAAGAGGAAGCTCGTCAATGGGCGCAAAAGGTGCTGGATCGAGAGTTGACCATGCCCAAATATCTGCGCCGGAGAGAACAGAAGTGGTTTCGCAGCGCAAACGAGATGCTGAAGCGGCTCGCGGTGTAGAGATCTAGATGAAGAGTGCATGAAACAGGCCCCGCGGATTGAGCGAATTGATCCTGGGGCCTGTTTTCGGGTATTCGAGATTCAGTCCACGAGCTTTTCGATCTCGTCGAGGTCGAAGCGGGCGCTGCAGCCGGGGAGCTCGAAGGAACGCGCTTCGAGTGGCTGAAGGCCTCCGGACTGGTAGCGATACTTCGGGCCGTCGGGATCGATGACCAGGATGGTGGGAATACCCATCTGAACGTAATGTTCGCACTTCTTCATGACGCGCTTCAAGGTGTCCTCTGGGGAGAGGATTTCGAAGACGGCGATGGGCGGATGGGTGATGATTTGTTCGATTGGGCGGTTGCGGTCCAGAAGCGTCACATCGGGGACAAGGAAGCGGCTGGGTGCAACCTGCACGCGAAGTTCCGGGCAGACGCGAATCTGACCAGTCTTCGCCTGTTGCTGAAACCAGGCACAAATGGCATTTTGCCATGCAGAGTGATCGTATTCACCCACGGGTCGCTCCTCGATCAGGCCATCGACGTATTCGGCGTCGGGCTCGAAGGAACTGCGCAGGTATTCTTCGACGGGTATGGAAACGGGTGCGATTGCCATAGCTCCTCCTTGGAGAACATCTTACTCCGAAGCACTTCATTCAGTTCAAAAAGCAGAGGGGATGGGCTTGTGGCCCATCCCCTCTGCTTTTAAGACGGTTTGAGAGAGTTCGTTTGTGCTTTCCCAGGTCCCCAAAGGCGAGGGACCTGGGGCACCCATTTTCCTGTTACAACAAGTCCGCCCAAATGCGCGGTGCGGGTCCTAGAACTCCAGTCGCACGGAGACCATAACCTGGCGCGGGCTGTAGGCAAAGTTGGAACCGGAGTTGGTGATGGCCTTGAATCCGCTGGCATTGACGCCGGTACCGGTTCTGGGAACGTACGTCAAGGTCGCGCATTCATCCTGCGCTTGTCCGGTTGCCAATACTGTGCAACCGCTGGTGAGGGAGGTGTTATCCGACAAGTTGTAGGCTGTCGTGCTGACGCTGGTGACGTTCTGGTGGTTGGCCACGTTGAAGAAGTCGCCCGTCAGTTCCAAATGGTAGGGCTTGTTGGCGATCTCTTTAATGAACTGCTTTTCGAGGCGCATGTCGGCGACCATGGTGCGCTTCATCTGGTAGGTGTTGCGTCCGATGGCAGGAATCCAGTAGTTGGTGCCTGCGCCATTCCAGCTGGAGCCGTAGGCGGAATACGACGGATATCCGCTGCCGATGGTCGCGGAGTAGGGAAGGCCATTTTGCGCCTGGAATTCGGGATTGAAGCTCCAGTCGTTGGCCAGCATCTTGACCAAGGCGTTGCCTTCAACCTTAGGCGAGTTGAGCAACGCCCAGGCAACCAGACGATTTGCCACGTTGAAGTTAGAGTTTCCGTAGTTGCCGCCCTTGGGGTAGCCGTCAATGTTGTAGGGATCGAAGGCTCCGCTGCTGAGCGTGGTGGTGGATTCGTTCTGGTTATCGTCCAGGGCGTGCGACCAGGTGTAGTTGACGTCGTATTGCAGGAACTGGGAGGTCTTGTTTTCGATCTCGACCACCCCGGCGTTGTAGCTGGAGTTGATGTTGCTGAACAGCTCGTTGACTGCGCCGAAGTTAGCGTTCAGCGTGTTGGTGTAGGTGGGAACGGTGAATATTGCTCCGTTGGCCAGTTTTCCTGTGCCGGTGGAATCGGAGACGGTGATTACGCTTTGGACGACGCCGTTGGGAGTTCCGGTGGCGTTGGTGTTGGCGGCCGGGTTGAGGTTGATGTTGACCGCGTTGGGCAGTTCGCGGGCCATGGCGCCCATGTAGCTGAGCTGCAACACCGTGCCGTGTCCGAGTGCCTGCTGCACGGAGAGGTCGAACTCGTGCACCTGCGGGTTGCGGAAGTTGTTGTTGAAGAACTGCGAGCTAGGCGCAGAGCCGCTGGCGGCAGGGATGATGTTGGGGAAAATCGGCGAGGTGGGGTTGTTGGGCTTGAGGGAGGCGGAAACGTACTGGCCCGCCGGGCTGCCGGTGTTGAGCAGGTTGTTGAGGAGCACGCCGTTGGTAACGCGTCCGAAATAGAGCCCGTAGCCGAGGCGCAGCGTTGTATGCCCGGTACCGAAGAGATCGTAGGCCAGACCGAGGCGGGGTCCGATGTTGGTCTTGTCGCTGGGGTGGTTGGTGAGGTTGGCGTCGGCGGCCATCGGCACGCTCGAGCAGGTGGCGAGGACCGTGGAAGCCGCTGCGCCGTAAGGGATGGCGTTGCACAGGCCGCCGCTCGCACCGAGATAGGGCACGAAACTCGGCCCTGCAGCGCCGGAAGGCGTGTAGGGAACGGTCAGCGCCGTGTAGGGCGCGGGAAGGGCTTCATAGTCGTAGCGTACACCCAGGTCGAGCGTCAGGCGAGGGGTCACCTTCCAGCGGTCTTCGCCAAAGAAGCCGTAGTCCATGGTGTCGATAGCCCAGGTGGAGGGTCCGAAGCCCTGGACAAAGGTGCCGCAGGGGGCTTTGCCTGTGAAATTGACGGGACTGCTGGTCGCTGATTCCGGTCCGGTAACCGTGGCGATGCTGTTGCAGACGCCCGTGGCGCTGCCTTCATTGAGAACATCGGCGAAATAGTTGCCAATGTAGCTGTAGGTGTAAACGCCGTTGCCCTCGTAAGTGTTGTTCATGATGTCGTTATTGTGGAGCAGGTCCACGCCGAATTTGACGTTGTGGTTGCCCTTTTGCCACGCGGCGGTATCGCCCACCTGCCACTTGCGTTCGTCGGGCAGCGCCTTGCGATATCCGTAATAGACCGATCCGAGGGTGAAGCCAATCGAGGTGTCGAGGCCGATCTGCGGCACGTTGGGCGAGAAATCGCCAGCGGCGG
>CAZQPY010000011.1:15347-85088 GCA_964595345.1 uncultured Occallatibacter sp. | reverse complement strand
GAATCATGGAAACGACTGTTATCAATGCCACCGAATACCGCGAGCTTCCGCTCGCTTTGCTCAACGAATCGAAGACCAATCCCCGCCGCGTCTTTGACGATATTAGTCTTCGAGAACTCGCCGCCAGCATCCGCAGCCAGGGTGTACTTTCACCCTTGCTCGTCCGGCCACTCACTGAAAACGGCTTCGAGATCGTGGCCGGTGCGCGGCGGTATCGCGCCGCGCAGATGGCCGAAGCCGTCACCGTGCCGGTGCGCATCAAGCAGATGAGCGACGCCGAAGTATTGGAGGCGCAGCTTGTCGAGAACCTGATTCGCGCCGAGATTCACCCGATGGAAGAGGCCGAAGGCTTCGCGCGGCTTTTGGCGCTGGAGGAGCCGAAGTACAGCATCGAGCAGATCGGAGCGCGTGTCGGCAAATCGCCCGTTTTTGTCGCTTCAAGATTGAAGTTGGTTGACCTTGTGCCCGCCGCCGTCGATGCTTTCTACGCCAATGAAATCGGCGTGGGCCATGCGCTGCTACTGGCGAAGTTGCCCGCCGACCAGCAAGAGCAGGCTCTAGCGGCTTGCTTCAAGGAAGCATACAACAGCGGGGGAGCAACACCTACGCGCATTCTTCTGCCCGTGCGCAATCTGCAATTCTGGATTGAGTCGAATGTATTACTCATCCTGAAAGACGCGCCCTTCGACAAGCGCGACGCGCAGCTTGTTCCCACGGCGGGCAGTTGCGCCGACTGCCCCAAGCGCACCGGCCACAACAAGCTGCTTTTCGGCGACGACCTCGGCAAGCAGGGCGACCAATGCACCGATCCCCGCTGCTATAACGCAAAACTCGCGGCGCACGTGGCGAAGGCCGTTGCCGCCAAGCCCAACCTTGTGCAGATCAGCACGGCATACGGCGGGCAGAAGGAAGGCAGTTCAGTTTTGCCGCGCAACAAATACACTGCAATCCGCGACGACAAGCCCACAAAAAAAGAAGATGCCCAGCGCCCGGAGTTTAAGGTGTGCAAGTATGCCGCCGACGCAATCATCACGGAGGGAAGCGACATCGGCACCATTCACAAGGTGTGCGCGAATCCTGATTGCGCGATTCACCACGCCCGCAAGCAACAGCAACATCCCGCGACCGATGCGGCATTCAAGGCAGAACAGGAGAAGCGCCGCCGCGAAGAGGCCATCGCCCAGGCAACCGGCCTTCGCGTCCTGAAAGCAACCAGCGACGCGGTTCCCGTCCGGCTGATGAAGCGCGACCTGCTTTTTGTCACTGAGCGACTCGCCGCCATCTTGGACGAGCGCCGTCTGGCGATCATCTTTCGGCTTCACGGCATCGGCAAGGCCAGCGGCGGAGCCGGAGACGCCCCGGCAAAATTGCTCGCGTCCTTTCTTCGCAAGGCCGACGAGAGCACCCTTGGCCGGGTATTGGTGGCAATCACCGTCCTGCAAACGGCGCACAGCCCCAACGAATCCGCGAAAGCCCTGCGCGAAGCCGCCGAGTTCTATAAGGTGGACGTGGCCGCAATCACGGCCAAGATCAAAGCGGAGTTCGCGGCGAAGGAAAAGGTCACGGCAGAAAAGAAAGCCACCCCCAAGCCGCCGACGAAAGCGCCAAGCAAGGCAATTAAGAAGGCAGCGGCATAGTCACCCAAATCAAAACCCATCGCGGAGCTTGAGCGATCAGGCTCCGCATATTTTTGGCCCGCTCTTCCCACCCTTGCTCGCGCTCCCGCTGTATGCGGGAGGTCACTCTCTTCCCACCCAGCGGGCCAGAGCGCCAACTTGCGTTGTCGCTCTATGGAGAGCATTCCGATTGTCTGCGGAAATTCACTGCAATATCGGATTGGATAGAGAACTGTACGGCTTCGTCCCGATACTGCATATCCCCAATTGCTGAGTCGCGCGTCAAACACGATACCGATAGCCGCTGAAGCGGGATACTTGAAAGAAACGAGGGGAAAGATGGCAAGCGACTCGGATAGGTCTCAACGCGGATTGTCGCAATTTCATGCGTGCATTCACTGTGGCAGCGTCTTTCGTCGAGATGAATTCGACGGTACGGCTGTCGCCACCGGCATTTATCCCTGCACAAAGTGCGGCCAAGACGGTCCACTCAATATTGTCATTCGAGATGTGGATGCCGCTGCGACCAGCACTAGCGGGCCTGCTTCCAGCAATTCAGCAGGCTAGTGATTTGCCTTGACGTGGAGTGTGCTGCACCTTGACCAGCTTGCGTCCAGCAGCGCGAGCGAACTCGCGCGTCAGCCGATTCTTTTCGTCGGCTCGCGTTGCCAATCCGGTCACGAGTTTCAGGTTCTCTTCCACCAGTGGACGAATTGCGATTTCATCGCAGGAAATTCGCCACGCAGCTTCGCGCGTCAGAAACGCCGCTCCTTTGCGCGCCAATACGAGCGCCGATGCCTCTTCAGCCGTGGTGAAGGTATGCGTGTCGGAAGGCACTATTTTCTTGGTAGAGGCCGCCGTCTGAATCAAGTCGAAGATGTACGGGTTGATGTGGCGCTCGGGAAGAATCCACTCGTGTGCGTGCAAATCTTCAAGGTTGAGTTCGGCGCGGCCGGCAATGGCGTTGCTCTTCGGCAGAGCTATGTAGCCGGGCTCTTCTGCAATCGATAAAAGGCTGAGGAGTTGCGTGTCAGGGATGGAAATCACCAGCGCCATGTCCAAGGTTCCGGCAGCGACCATGCGCGCGAGTTCGTGCGAGAAGTTGCTCGATAGCTTGACCTTCAGGCTGGGAAAAAGGGGAAGCTGAATCGATTGGATAGCTGTTACCAAATATGGATCGGCAAAAGCAGACCTGCCGATGTGAAGCACTTCGTCCGCTCCATGCAGTGCGGCCCTTGCGTCTGCGATTGCACGCTCGGCATACAACACGGCGCTGCGAGCATCTTCCACAAAGTGTCGCCCAGCATCGGTCAGCTCAACTGTTTGATGGTTCCGCACAAAGAGGCGCAAGTCAGTCTGCTCTTCAAGCATGGCAATCTGCTTGCTCAGCGTCGATTGGTCGATGCGCAGCCGCGCGGCTGCACGGGAAAAGTTAAGTTCTTCGGCTAGCACGATTGCTGCTTGCAGAAGTCGCATCTCCGGTAGTGCCATACCCGTCCTCCCGGCTAAAAGTCCAAGGGCAAGTAATGGTTATTTCCGAGCAACACAATCGTGACGGCTGCTTCGTTTCTCTCTACTGGACTCCTGAATGGCGCGGCTACCGATCTGGACGCAATGATTCCGCGCCGGTTTCTCTTATTGACGCTTGACTGAAAAGAAAGTTGTGGTAGTGCAATCAAAACTTGCAAAAGCTGCATTGATGCTCTCCGCTGGCACTGCAACGGAGGGAAGGTATCAGGGCAATGAGCAGCCACAAAGCCCATCATGCCGGCCATTCTTCGAGAGCGTTATTCCTGATTGGAATAGCGCTCTCCGTGGAATTCATTAGACCTGCGGCGACTTTGTAGGCCATCATGAACCACGTTCTGACGGCATTCTCAAGCCAATCGATACAGTCAATTGTCCGACTCCCCATCGACTGAAATGCCAATCATTCGGAGGGTGCAATGGAACATCATTTGCTCGATGCGAATAGCTTCGAACCTTTTGTCGAACCCGAGGTGGCGGCAGATTTTGTGAAGTTGTCAACGCGGCGCTTGAAAGAGATGGCTCGTGCTGGCGCTGCCCCTGCACATCCCATTGATCCAGCCGCCCAGAGAAAGGAATGGCGCTTTCTTTTATCAGAACTCGCGGAGTGGATGCGACTGAATTCCAGGTAGAGTTAGGGCGCTTTATTCAAGGGACTTCAGGAACGGCAAAACGGTATAATGGACGTACTTAGGCGGTATTCCGTTGTTGCCAAAGGAGTGAAATGGCGCACACGGGGTATCAATCGGGCACGCTCAAAAAGGTGAAGACGAAGCACGGCATTGTCTGGAAGCTGCGTTACTTCGCGCATCGATCATCCGATGGCAAGTGGGTTGAACAAACTCCGCTTCTGGTCGGATCGGTTCGGGATTTTCCGAACGAGCGGCGGGCGAGAGACGAGGCTGTAAGACTCGGGCTTGTCGAGCAAATCAATCGTAACAACGTACCCGCAAGCAAGGCGACGTTCGGCTTTATCGCAAGAGACTATATGCGTGTAGCTCTTGCCGATGATGCCGTGAAACCGAAGGGCTTCAATACACGCAACACGGAGCGCGGCATCATTCAAAAGCATCTCCTCGCTCGATGGGAGCAAGAGGTTGCCGTAGAAATGAAGCCGTTGGCAATCGAACAGTGGCTCAAGAGCGTCTCTGTGGATGCGATTGAGCATGGTCAGGAATGGGAGTCCCTGACCAAATGGCGGCGACTGATGAAGGACATCTTTCTCCACGGGCAGAAGCATGAGCTGATCCCAGACTCATGCAATCCCATGGAAAAAGTGAAGGTCAAGGCGTCCAGTTCGAACTACGTCCCAATCATTCTTACGCCCAAGGACACGTTTTCGATTTTCAATATGCTGCCGCTGCTTCAGCAAACGATGGTCTTGCTGGATGCGGTGACAGGATTGCGCTACAGCGAAATCGCGGGCCTTCGGTGGAAAGATGTCGATTGGGAAGACAAGAGCATCCAAATCCAACGCCGTTGGATTCGAAACAACATTGACGCTCCCAAAACGAAGGCTTCAAAAGCCCCAGTTGTCATGTCGGATATTCTTGCCGCGTATCTTTTGGCCTGGCGTCAGCAGACCACGTACTCGAAGGTAGAGGACTGGATCTTTGCCAGCGTCAGAACGAAGGGGGCCACGCCACGGGTTGGCAACATGCTCGTGCGCGACTACCTGTACCCGGCAGCGGTTAAGGCCGGTGTTCTGGCGGAGTCCAAAAAGCACGAAACGTGGATTGACCGGAAGACGGGTAAAGCGATGGAGGGGGAGAGAACAGTCTACTTTGATCGGAAGGGCGAGCGGGTAAAGCGGTTCGGGTTCCATCAGTTCCGCCACAGCCTGTCCAGTTTCCTGACGACCAAGAAGAAGGTTGACCCCAAAACGGCGCAAACCACCCTCCGGCAGAGCAACGCCGCTTTTACGCTCAGCCGGTACACGCAGACGGACACAGACGAGCTGATGGCGGCTCAACAGATGATGGTGGACGCCATCTTCGGAGCATCCGGAAACGCAATTCAATAGGCTTTGGGTAATTCTTGGGTGAAATGGAGTGGAGCAGGGAGGGGAGGATGCAATCAATACCATTGATTCTAAAAGAATTAAATGGTAGGCACGACTGGATTCGAACCAGCGACCTCTTCCGTGTCAACCGAACTTACAACTGTAACTCATTGATTCTAGGAGCATCGGCGGCACCGATAAGCACCAAAAGTCATCCAAAATCCACCTTCAGCACCAGCGCCAGCACCAGCGAAACACAAAAAGAAAAGGTCTGGACAATTGGCTTATCACTCATAATAAAGCACTTATTGGATTAGCATTCCGGCACCAGCGCCAGCACCATCAGACCGCCAAAAAGAAAAGGTATAGAAGAAGGATGTTTACTCATAATAAAAGACTTAAGTAAATACGCCTTCGACCTCTCTTGGTTTTTCACCGCCCTCGGCCAGCGAAAAGTCACAATCATTTCGCCTTGTATTCGCCTATAATGGCTTCATGTTCCCGACCCCCTCAGGCCGCAAGACTTTCGTCGTCACCTGTAAACGGTGCCGCCGCGACGTGCCATCTGGCCGGGATGAGTTCCCGTTCCAATCCATCACCGTTGAGTGCCCTCTCTGTGGCGAACTGCGTCGGTACTTGCCCTTTCGAACTCTTCCTCGGTCGTCCCGACCAACTCGTCACCCGCCAGTTGCAAGCCGGAGGCCGGTAGCTTGTTGGCTCCTTTGGGCGACCACGAAAATATACTTTCCAGCTTGTCGCTAAAAACGGTTCAGAAAGCCACTATATATATGGAAGATTTTATTGGCGGCGGTGGCGTTAGGAAGAGAGCCTCAAATGCGGATGGGGCTAAGATGGTAGTCATCGAACATTCTCCAACTGGTTGCGCTGAGGCACGTTGCGCGATGAACAATTTTGGTGAAGTCTACAGCGGGTACACAGATGATGAACTGGCACGTCTCAGTAGCGATGCTGCCTCTCTCACGGAAGATGCCAAGGTTGCCCTAGCCGCTGAGGCGAAGAAGCGCGGCCTCGCGCCTAGCGATTTCGAGAGGCTATCACGAGAGCAAGCCGAACATACCGCAAACGTGGAAGAGCAGTGGCGAGAGTTGAGAAGAGAAGATGCTCGTAAGCTAGGCCGAAGATTCGTCATGCGATTTGTGTTCGTGATTCTCGGGACATTACTAGCCCTTGGTTGGGCGCTGCTATCAACAAATCATCAATCACCCGTAAGAGACCAGCCCCCAGCATCTCAGCATTAGGCCACCGTCACAAGCCCATTACAGCCAAAGGCCAACAATCATGCCCCATTTCGTACGCTACATCGGCATCGACTATTCCGGCGCGGAGACCGCCGACTCTTCCTGCAAAGGCATCCGCGTGTTCATGGCCGAGGGTTCTGGCGAACCGGCACAGATTCAGCCGCCACCGAGCCCACGCCGGTACTGGACTCGCCGAGGTCTTGCCGAATGGCTCTGCGACAAGCTTGGCGACGACACGCCGACCATGGTCGGCATCGACCACGCCTTCTCATTTCCGCTTGCCTACTTTGAGAAGTATCGACTCCCTAGCGACTGGCAGGGCTTCCTCGAAGACTTCCATCATTACTGGCCGACCGACGCACAGCACGCGTATGTGTGCTTCATTCGAGAAGACCCACATGGCCGTGGCAAGTGGCGAACCGGGGAGCGAAGTTGGCTCAGGCTGACTGAGCGATGGACGGCCTCCGCGAAGTCCGTCTTCGGGTTCGGCGTTCAAGGTGAGGTCGCCACATCGACGCACGCCGGTCTGCCGTGGCTCCTCTACCTGAGAAAGCAATGCAAACGCTCGATTCATTTTTGGCCGTTCGACGATTGGGAGATTCCAGAGGGCAAATCGGTCGTGGCCGAGGTATACCCGGCACTGTGGATGCGTCGGTTCCCGAGGGATGGCCGAGACGGCGATGAGCAAGCTGCGTACGCGGCGGCGTCATGGCTGCAACGTGCCGACCGCGACGGCTCTCTGAGTGGATTCATCAAGCCAAGCCTGACTGCCGATGAGCGAGAGGTCGCCAAGTTCGAGGGTTGGATTCTTGGGGTGGCATAAGCAATGTGTTAAACACGTGGTCATTCTCCCTTAAGTAGAGGAAGCATACATGAATCGTGATAACAGACGTACCCAATCCGCAATATGGCTACTGGCGGACTCCCCTCCCCTAATCCACGCAGACAAGCTTGATGACCCCTTGGATTGGCGCTTTCCAACCCGACACAATATCTGGACGCCGATTGAGACCATAATGAACCGTGAGTTATTTCGGCTCAAGAAGGCAAGAATCGACGATAGGAAGTTCTTTATCCGAAATGCCGTCAAATCGCCTGAGGATTGGAACGACGAGGACATAATCGCAAAAGATGTTGAAGACTTTCAAAAGCTTGTGGAAGCGAACCGACCATTTATGATTCTCACTTTCGGGCGAAGAGCTTTCTGGTTCGCACGTCGGTCTCAAGGAGAAAGATACTTGTCACGATTTTCGAATTGGGGCGTACCAGAATTGTCTAAAGAATTCGACGCGAGGTCGTCTCGTATTAGGGGCGAGGGCAGGGTAATCCTGTTGCCATTGCTGCACGCAGTTATCGCTCGGCAGTTCTCGAAGTGCCACTCCGGCTTCAAAGGTGACCAAGAGAATTATTTCGAACATGTTGGATGCACACTCGCTACCATCTTGGAAGGGCAAATCGGAAATACGAGGCTTCGTGAATTGTGGATGTGACGGTCTGACTGTGAGCGACTTTGGCGGTGAGTCTTTGACTACTTCTAGTGATTCGCAGTTCGGCGGTGCGCCGGGGAAAACGGAATAAGTGTGAACGAAAGCCTGAGTTGACCCTAGCGGAAGTTCTAATACGGAGGGTGCATGTTCCATCTTGGCAAGAAGCCGAAAGAAGAGAAAGAAGCAGAGGCACTTCTGGCGAAACTGGCACAGGGCGGCGACCCCCTTTCGCCGGAACAAATCGAGAAGTTTATGCAGGACATTAAGGCTGCACTGAAGGGGCATGAGCAGGAGAAGCGGAGGAGCCTTGAAGTCAACGCCGGTTTCTTTGACAAATTGGCTGCTGTCAGCGCAGGTTCCGTGGCTGTCGCCGCATCCATCGTTTTGGCGATACTGTTCAAATCGGAAACCCGGCCTCCGTGGGTACGAACTGCTCTACACGAGTTGTTGAGCATCGTCGCGTTTCTGTGGTTCTCGCTTATCCTCGCCATTCTGCACAACTTCTTGGCCGCTCTCCTCGCAAAGACAGCGGCTGAGCAGTCCGAGGCCGAGTTAACTTGGGCGATGGCCGAACAGGCGATGGCAATCACGAAGGAGACCACACCAGCGACTGACGGTGCAGTCATGGCGCAAGCCAAAGACCTGCTTCGCAAACAGTTTGCCCCACGGGAGGTGAGGCTTGTTAACCGGAGCCGGGTACTGTATGCGACTGTGAGCGTGCTTGGCTATTGCTCCATGGTTGCGTTCATAATCGCATTCTCGCTTGTGCCGTTTTACCTGTTCAGCCTTTGGTAGACTGTGGTCGCGTAAGCCCTGAGATTCGTGCGAGGATTCCTTGCCGGGGCTTCCTAGCCAACTGTTTTTGGCGCAATGAGGCTGCACCGATACCGTTCGAATGCACCCTGCATGTCGGCGGCCTCCGGGTACCTCTCAGCCCATGAGGCTCCGAGGGCGAAATAGGCTGCATTTTAGGCGTGTTGGTTTTCGTCGCTGGCTCTCTCTTTGTATTCGACGCGTACTACCAGCCAGTGGTCGATTGCTGCGGCGAGGTCGGGGACAGGACGAGCATTGATGACGAGTAGGTTTTTGGGGCTTTCCATGTGCGGGTCTCCTGCCTATGTAAGCGGAAGTGAGGGTTTCTGCTGCTACCGGGCACTATGCTTAAATGCGCTCGTATCTTGGGATGCTCAGACTTCTGTGTTTGAAAGGAACGTGTTCCATGTCATCTACTTTTGGATTGCAAGTGCCAGTCGCCAACACATTACTACCGCCAGTTGAGTCGTGCGATGTATCGAAGCCGGAGGACTTGGTTAAGTACAGGAAGAAGCGAGAAGAATGGCTCGGCTGGTATGAGTTCCAAAAGGATGAGCCGAACAACATCGAGGGACAGATTATCCGAATGGTTTTCCTCGATATGGGTTACCGCGTGTTGACAAAACCGCGCAGTGAAACATTTCAGGATGCAAACATCGCCGCAAGAAATGGGCTACTCGCCCACACGCTTGACCTTGGGTATGCTGCTACTCAAGTTCTTGCAATTCGTAGGCTCCTCGATGGCCGCTCTGACGTAGCTTCTCTACAACGGCTATTGAGCGACCTAACGAAAAACAGAAATATCATCACTCGTGAGATTTATGTGGCGCACGACGGGAAACCATATAACCCGGATGGATGGCAAGCCTTGCCGCCCAGTCCTATGATTCAGATGTGGGGTTCTCACGCGCCGGGACTCATTGGCTACGAAATCTCTAAAATCCGTCACGACTTGTTTGACAAACTCTCTGGAGTACCAGCGGCAAGTCGGTCTCGAACCGACCTCATCAGTGAAGGCATTTTCGATAAGTTGGAAGGATGGCTGAGGTCCGTAGAGGCCAAAAAGCTTGTCAAGCTGAGTCATAAGTTCTTTGCTCACGCAGCGGACTCGAATTCCCTTGGCACTCTCGCTGATTCTGGAGTTCTGCTCAGCGATATTGAAAAAGCACAGAGGGCAATTATCCGGGTAGAACGAGCAATCACAGACGACATTCTGTATATCGGCGTAAGTCGCCAAGTAGTCGCCATGCAACCTCTCGGTTTTCTACATGGACTAGACGCGCCCTACGTCCCTACGGAAATGATTGCAAAAATGAATGCACATTGGGATGAATTGGAGGCCGAACGGAACACTTGGAGCCGAGGCTACGAGGATGACCTTTATTCGTGAGCGCGGCTCCCGGCACACTCTTCGCTCATGGAGTAAGAAGGTTTGCTCAATTGCATTTGAATGGCGCTATGGCGGAGTCAGGCTTGCCAAAACGTATCGTTACTCTGTCGTCATCTGCTTCCGGGTGAGGCTCGACGGTTATCTCTTCGATTAGCCGCCCCTGCTCAAGCATTCTCTTGAACGGGTTCTGAGAACCCTCCATTCGATAGTTCTGCTCGAAGTCTCGGACTGACAGTCGTCCAGCGAGGATTTCGAGCAACAACCGAGCCGACATCTGAACGCCGTTGCCATGTGTGAGTGTTCCCAAGTGCCTACCTGCCATTCCGCCCTTCCTCTTCAAATCCAGCATTGCATTTCGAGGGTTTTGCTCAGGGATGGGCAATTTGGATACCAATTTCTCGACCAATCGCTCAATCTGTTCTTTCAAATGAGCAGCACTGTCGTTCAGGCACACGCTGTGGCCGATGTATCGCTTCACGGTATGAACAAACGCGGTCTGCTCCTCTTCGACCATCAGAGCCACGACGAAGGAAACAGATTGATTCTGATGCAGAAAATGCCTGACGACTTCATCTCTCGCGTAAAACTGCCAATTCGAACTTCGCTGATGCAGACTCCAGCAACCGGCGTCGCAAAGGAAGATTCCTTTGGTTCCGTCGTAACCTGACTTTCTTAGCTGGTCTGCTTTAGAACTGAGGGCATTGTAAATAGGGTTCTTGTCAATAACAGCAGTCAAATCAAACGAAGGGTGACTGCCGCCCCCATATCCACGCCGAGAGGCGCTATACGAAAAATGAACTGATGTCTCTGCATCCTCGATGTGCAACTGGCGCGTTTCATCTGGATTGTCTCGAACCCCCAGCATGAAACGCAGAAAATCTGCATTGAAAATTTTGGACGGAAAATCTGCTCTCTTGGGAAGCATGAGACGTGGCTTTTTCCCGGAACCGCGATATATATTGTTTTCGCAGGAATCTACGCGGACATCGAACCCGCCATTCAGTATCCCAAGTTTCCTCTGACGCTTGAAGAATTCTTCTTGAAGCGCATCGTATGGATTCTGCTGATGAAGTCCCTTGTCAGACACAGAGGTAATGTCAGCAACGAAGGACAGGCCGTCGTCGGTCGTAAAGAGCACATCAGGGTGGCTTGTTCCCGGAAATTCCGGTTCGTGCTGTAAAGAGCCAAGCGTATTGAGAACGTGAAGAATGGAAATCTCCCACTCAGTTGCCAAATAGTCATCGCGAACTATGTTTAGAAGATTGCAGAAGTCCTGACGCTGCTTCACCGAAAGGTAGGACTTGCCTTCGTCGAGTATTCGTTGCAAGAACCGCCGTGAGAAGAGAGCCATGGCATCAACAATATACCGATTGCCTCAATCCCTATTCCGGCTCATTGACTAAACCATGTGAACCACCCGCTAGGCAGCGGAATGACCGCAAAAAGCCCAATAAAACAGGGGGCTGGGAATGGGAGTCTGCGAACCACCCTGCCACGGGCTGAACAACGGAACGATAAGCTGGCGCAGAGACTCAAGCCTTTGGTGCAGGAGTTCTGCCGATGCCCATGCCAGCGGCTTCCAGCACATCGGCAACCCATTCCTTGCCAACCTTCTTAATCGCGCAGCCCTTGATGACCAATTTTTTGTATTTAAGAAGCTTAGACTTGCCCGGTGTGTCGCCGCAGACGAAATGGGTCACGTTCTTGGACACGTTAGACCGGGACACGCCGCCAAGGCTTTCCAACTTGGCCGTCAGTTTGCCGCGATGTTCATCGAATTCGCCACTGAGAATGAATGTCACACCCGCCAGCGGCTTTCCAACGCCATCGGCAACCTTCGCCACGGCGGTCTTCGCGGTCTCTCTGGACTTCAACATACGAACGATGATAGCGCGGAAAGGGTAGCAAGCCACGATTCAGAACTCACCATCATCGTCCGCACCCGGATACAGACATTCGTGGCAGCGATAATGCTCATCCCTGCCCTCGGTCGTCTTGCCGATTGGCAGATTCAACGCAGCCATAATCCTCCCCACGACCTCACGCCGACCGAGGATGCATTTGTCGGCCAACAAATGAAATCGCTGCTCACGCTGGTCGAAGACGACACGGCCTCGTGGCGGCTCCTCATATTCAACCTCGACGGGAACCGCACCAGTACGCTGTAGCCGCGTCCAGTGGTCGATATGGCTGGTCGGATGAGTCAGGGCGGTGCCATAGGGTTCCGCCTTCGACAGCGTCGTAGCGTCGATTATCAATTTGCTGTCGAGAAGCCAAAAGATGCCGACATGGGGCTCTGGAGTGGCCGGATTGTTCACGGTGTCGCTCACATTATTCATCGGCCTCAGCCTCGGCGTTCTCTGCGAAGTCGGCATGGATAAAGCATTCGTCGGGTAGGTCTTCGGGAACAACATAGTAGACCGAATCGCACACAGAACCACATGCAATACCGTTGTAGACGACCTCCAGAGCCTTTCCAGATGCAGGAAATGATTCAACAACCTCGTCCAAACTCATCTTCCTTGTGTTGACGCTGGCATAGTGCCGATTCCACGCCTCGCCGAGTGGCATTCCCTCGACGGCGCATTCGTCCGGGGTTTGGCTCGTTACCACGGCCAACACAACCGTGCCCGAAAGAACGTCGGCGATGTCCTCGTCATCCCACAGGATGCGGGTTCCCGTCTCGGGGCACCTGAGTCCAACAATCTCATCCTTGTCGATTTGCTCAATCTTCATCGCAACCTTCCCGCTTCCCGGTCATGCAACCTTCGTTCCTTGCTCCACACCAGCCGGGGGCTCGGGCAGAGATGCCGAATCGCATTCCGTGCCCACTGGGTGCAAGCATCCTCTTTGGGGTTGCCCTTCAGATAGGCTCTCAGATGCTCCACAGCCTCGTTAAAGCGTCCAGAGGCACCGCAGAGTCGAGCAAGCTGGTAGTGAGCATCGACGCTACCTTGAGCGCCAGCGGCGGCATAGAAATCCTCACTTCTCGGGTCGTCCAGTTCCTCCAATGTCCTCGCGATGTTGAAGAGAACGACAGGGGCACCGGGGCGAAGGCGAAATGCTTTCCAGAAGCAAGCGGCAGCAAGGGCATACGCTTTCTTTTCGAATTGTGCTGCCCCTTCATCTACAAGAGAACCGTACATTGTCTCGCCACGAAGGTTCACATTCATCCTCCCCTCCGATGCGCTCTCTGAGATTCTGCGATAGCTCATTTATGGCAGCAACTTCCCACTGATGGTGGCCGTCGTGCTCAACTTGCCATTCGTCGTCCGCATACTATCGGGAGAGGTTTGCTTCAGTTTCTTCCTCTGCACTTCAAGGAAGTTATGAATGTCTTTGGTTAGCTCATCCACTTGACCACGGGTGGCATCAAGAGCATCAATTCGTTCTTGTTCGGTCAGAACTTTGTGCCCGTGCTCCTGCGTGCTCAATTCGCTTTTGCCCGATGACGACGCCGGAGAAGGCTGATGCTCAATCTTCTTCCCCGCCGTCGTCCCGCTCGTGGATTGGTGACGTGCTGGAGCCGGTTCACCCTTGGTGTCGCCTTTCGACTTTGCCCTGACCGGACATGTCACGATATGGCCGCACGCTTCATTAACGCTTTGGTGCCGCTCCTTCGCCATGCATCGGGCGTTATCACTCATAGCCGCCAGCCGGTCGTCATGGAACAACTCAGCGAACGCACGCTTCTTTGAGTTGACTTCCTCATCCGAAGCCCCGAGCGCGAGGTCGAGAAGTCCAAATGCTCTGTTGCACTTTTCGCAAAGCGACTTCCGGTTGCAATGTTCATCAGCATCTTCCGGTGCTGTATCAGAAGTACGCTCAGGCCATGGGCGAGGCCACAGGCGGTAATTGCTGCCATGGTGGCTAATCATGGAGTTCCGAACTTCTTCGTCCATGGCTTCATATTCGTGGCTGAGTCTTTCAGAGATTCCATTGTTAAGTTGAGTCCAAATATCTTGATATTCGGGCTTCGGAGGCTCCTTAGCAGCTTTGGCACGGCGTCGGATGTACCGTTGCAGAATGCCAATGGCGAGAAAGATTAACCCGAACGCTTCGTTTGCACCAAGGGAGATTGGGAAGCCATCAATCTGAATGACCGCTGTTGCCCATGCAATTGCGAAGACCGCCCCGCCGAACAAGAAGTAGTAGGGGGCATAGCAGAAGGTGAAGATGGTGAGGATGGTCATGAACGGCACCACTACCGCGCTGAAGCCAATGGGCATGTGGTTGGCAAGCAGAATGAGCGGGTATGCCAACCCTATGAAAATGGCGATGCCAATGAGAAGCATCAATTGCACAAGACTCTTAGCCCATCTCACCGGAGCCAGCAGGGTGTTCATGGCGTCGTAGTATTTCTCTTCTGGAGTGGGCACGGTAGCCTCCCTTCGCGCTGATATGTTGTCGTTGAGTACAACGGCGACAGTGAATAGTGCCACTGCGGCAGAGTGCCGACGAGAAATCCATCTAATCCAACAACTGTTTGCTGAAGTGAACCAAGAGTGGGCGACCACTCCGGTTTTGATAAACGTCAATCGCCAGAGCCTTGCCTTCCGCGATTGCCTCGCACAGCAGTGACCTCATCTCATCGCTGTCAGCCAACGACACCATGGCGTGGTTGAGTGCCGCACTGGGCATCTTTTGTCCGGTGCCGCTCGGACGCTTGAACCGAACAATGACCTTATCGAGCATTAGGCCGCTACCTCCTCGCTGTAGCCGTGAATGGGTTCATTTTGAGCGGTCAACGCCGGAGTCGCTTGTTTGGCTTCACGAACCCATCGCACCACACTGGCTCTTGACACGGAGTACCGCTTTGCAACGTCAGTCAGGCTCATTCCCCTCAGGCGGTCTTCAACGAGGCTTGCATGGTCAACATCCAGCGGCTGGCGACCGACCGGGAGACCCTCCAGCTTCCGCCGCCGAATCCCGGCTCGTACGCGCTCCTTTATAAGTTCGGCTTCAAGTTCTGCAATGGATGAGATGAGCGTGATGAAGAGCCGCCCCATGGCACCGTCCGTGGCGATGTTCTCGCGACGAGAGATGAACTCGACGCCGAGAGAATCCAGTTCGTCCACGACCGTGAGGAAGTGTTTTGTGGAACGAGCCAGCCGGTCGAAGGCCGCGACAATTACCACTGCAAACTTTCGCTTCCGTGCATCTCGCAGCAGGTTGTCGAGGCCGGGGCGACGTGCCTTACTGCCGGAGACGCCGACATCGGTGTACTCAGCCGCGACCTCATACCCGCGTTGCTCGGCGAAAAGGCGTAGGTCGTAAAGCTGGTTGTCCACTCGCTGGTCTGATGTACTTACTCGGGCATAAATCGCACACTTCTTCATTGGAGATGCTCCTTCACGCTGCTCAGCAGGATTGTGGACGGCGAAATGAAAGGCCGCATGGCTCTGATTTCCTCGATGGCGGCGTCGAGATTTTTGTAACCGGCGACGTGCATCCACGCGGCGGTCATGGATGGAGCGCGGCTGATGCCGACGCCACAGTGGACAAGGACAATGCCCCAGCGGATGTTCTCAGCAATAGCATCCATGATGCGGTCGAAATCACCGACCGGGACTGGTTGCTCATCCACGATTGGGATTTGGATGTAGTTCACGCCGGGTCGCTTGGAGGTCACACATCCCTCGCACAGGGAAATCACCGTGTCGATGTGGTTCGGATTTCCCTTCGCCAGCCGCTTGGCATCATTGAGTCCGCCGACAAAGAGCCGCTCCCAAACTTGAGTCATTCGGCTCCCTCTTCCTCAACGCGGGGCAACCTCTTCCGCTCAAGCTGTGCTTCCGCAGCAATACAGGCGGGAATCGCTGGTTGTCTCCGCTGTTTGACCACAATGCAGCGTCCGCTTTCCCAGTCAATCTCGACATACTGGGCGAGGAAGACCTGCATCAGCACAAGGTTGTGCTTGTATTCAGGGAAAAGCCGAAGAACTTCACGGCGTGCCATCAGTTCACAGTTGGCCGGGAGGACAACACTGACGCCAAGGTCTTTGGGGTGACGCTGAATCTCTACGCAGTAGAGGTCGAGAGACGGGCTGGATTTGCTGTACACGAGCTAGTATACGGAGCAGCTTGCGAAAACGGCCAGTATTTATAGGCACTCTGTAAGTTATTTTCCGGCTTACGAAGAGTGAAGAATTCGAAAGGATTGTCTCTTTACTTCGGCCAATCTCTTCACGTCGTCGTAATCTGATACAAGATTCTCGGAAACGTGAGCCGCACCATCGCGCACGTCCTTGACAGCCTTAATTGCGTCGTCATCAATCTCAAGCTTGCCAGCCCTTCTAGCCAGCCGCAGCATATCTGCAATGTTCAAATAATTGATAGGGCTTTGCCCTGCATCGCCAGCGCGTCTGTAGGCATACTGAATCTGTGCGAAGCGCGGTGCGCCGAGTGCCGCTTCTAAGAATTCATCGTTGAGTCTAGGCTTCACTAGATGAAGCGCAGTGCGTTCCACGCCTTGCAAGAGGACGTAGAACACCAGTTTGACCAAATCGTGATTGAGGTCTGAGAAGTGGATGTATCCATCAATCTGTCGCGGCCCCAAAATGAACGCGAATTCGTGATGTTCGAGAACTTCAATAAGGTCGAGAAGTGTTGTTCCATCGCTAATCAGGTCATGAATCTCAATTGGAGTAACTAGGGTTGTGTCGCGATTGAAATACGCAGATAATTTACTCCCTGTCTTAATGGGAATGATGCTGAAATCGGAATAGGTCTTCGATACCAAGGGTGCATCCGCCGCGACCGTAGCGCAAACCAATTCCCCGGTGCTCACCATGATGTCGCGAACCGTGAAAGCAGCCGCGAGTCGATTGAGATTTTCACTTGTCGCCATCGCTATTCCTCTTCAGTCCTCGCACTTCAACGATGCTCTACAACTATGCCTTCACCAAGCGTGCCACCACCGGGTCATACACGTACTCGGTGATTGACCCGTCCTTGATTCGCTCCACGGCTTCGTCTATTGCGTAGAGCGGCACAAGAAACCATTCACGCGGCCTGACCGGGGTTCCGAAGCGGTCTTTCAGTTCCAAGTCCAACTGTGCGCTGTCGAACACGCGGTGAATGAGATTCTCCAGCTTGACCCGGTTTATCTGGAAGAGACTGTACGTTGCCACCACTTCAACGTCGGCCATGAGGAATGTTGGGTCTAGCTTGGCGTTTGCAAACCGTGCTTCGACCTTGCCACCCGTGACGCCAATCTTGTGCAGCACGTCGCGGTGAGCAGCAATCTCGGGCTGCTCTGACTTGCTCCGCAGCACGTAGATGGTACCGCTGGCGAGTTCGTCACCGGCTGGCTCCTGTGGAGCAAACAGCGGCCCGTTGTCGGTGGTCGTAATAATGCGTGCTGTTTCGTCCCGATGGAGCGCACGCTGGAACGACCGCAACAACAAATCGCTCTCGGTACCGTTGTCATAGATGACCCGCAGACGGCTGTCACGCCGGTCGTACTGCGTCTTGAAATCTTCACCGACCTCGGCAATGTAAGCAATCTGCCCCTGAACGATGAAGAACTGGTTGTCCTGAATCTCAGCCAGCCTAATCTCGTCCAAGTTCTGGAACGGGAGCGCCTGCCTCACACCGTCCTTCAATTCACGCTTCACCCGTTCAAAGAGGGGCTTGTACTCGTCAAAGTTTTCACAGACAGCACGGTTGGCAATCTCTTCAGCGGCCCGCTTCTCCACGGCACTGCGGACGTGCTTCAGTTCAGTGATGTTGCTCGTGCCGATAGCGCCTTCGAGTTCCGCACGCAGTTCATCAAGGTCAGTGTCACCATCCCCACCGGAAGGTTCTGCCGACGCTGCCAGCAGCCCCTGATGGTCTTGGGGGGCAAGTAGGGCACGCAACTCATCCTGCTCCCTCAGCCGGTCAAGCCGAACCGCGTACAGGCGCTCAAAGATGTCCTTGTCTTCACCATGCTGCGGCGGATGACCATGCTTCTCAACGAAGCGTTGAATCTCCTCGAACCCGGCAATGACCCTCTCTTCAACTGCGGAGCGCCCCTGCGTCTTCTTCGGCTCTGCGAAGACATCCAGTTCATCCCTGAGGTCATCCAGATTGAAGTCAGACATAGCGTCCCTCATCCTTGAAGCGCACAAAGGCAGCAGCGCCCTCCGCCATCTTGCGTTCCCATGGGTCTTGTGCAGTGAGCGATGGGAACCGATTGTGTTCCTTCTTAAAACGTGAGGCCCGCTTGGCAAGGTCAAGGGCTTCCTCGGGCGTCAGGGCTGTTCGCTTCGCTGAGATTGCCGCTGCCACATGCCTCAGGCTCTCCTCGCTCATGGTCTTAGCCAAGATTGCGTAAGCCTCTCCGAACGGGTTGATGCGGTCAATCAGGTCAATGTCGAGTTCGCGGACATCCATCGCGAACCGTCGCACACCCACAATCAATGCTGTGTTCGCCGAAGGCTCATCGCCGCCGCTCCCGGAACGTTGCTTCGCCTGTTGGGTGAAGTTGAGAGCGGCGATAGCGTGCTGGCGAACAGCCTCTTGGTCTTCGGTGCCAAGTTCGGGATACTTGTCCCTGACAATCTTGCCCATACGCACCTGAGTTAGCTCTTCCGGCACAAGTTCTTCGTCAAACAGTCCACGCTCGATGGCGGTCTTGTCCTGCACGAAGGCAGCTATCACTTCATTCAGGTCTTCTTGGCAGATGCGAGTCGCCTCCTTGCTCGTGGGCAGTGTCAGCCCCTTGATTTCAACTTGGATTGCTCCGGTCTGCCCGTTGACGCCCACGTTGCATCTGTTCTCGTCATAGCCCCCGGCTCCGTACTCGTAGCCGGGAGTGGCTTCGTTCGCAGAATTCTTTGGGCGGAACTCGAAGCGTGGAGCAAGAACCTGCTCCATGAGCAAGCTGGCCGCAATCGCCTTCAGCGTATCGTTGACAGCTTCGGAGACAGCCTCCTCTGCGGCATCCGGTTCGGCGATGAGATTGGTAAAGTGAGCCATGGACTTGCCCTCGGCATCGCGAGTGACACGCCCGATGATTTGCACAATCTCGGTCAGGCTGGAACGGTAGCCAACCGTCAAGGCGTGCTCACACCATATCCAGTCGAAGCCCTCTTTTGCCATGCCCAGTGCAATGATGATGTCCACATGGTCACGGTTGAACTTTTGGGCGGGGTCTTTCAACGCGTTCACCACGCGGTCGCGCCTCGCCGGGTCATCGTCCACGAGGTCGGCGATTCGCAACACTTTGCCACTGGGAATCTTCACAAGCTGAAAGCCTGTTGCAGGGTCAGTGCCCTGCCACTCACCCATCTCCCCGATGATGTGCTCGACCTCTTTAACCTTGTCCCTCGTGCTCTCCCGCGAGTTCACATTGGGGATGTGAACAATCGTCTTCTGCATCGGGTCAAGCACGCTCAGAATCTCGTCAGCGTACGAGCCGCTATAAAAGTAGTAGCCGATGTCGAGTTGCTTCAGGTACTCGTACCCGTTCAACTGCTCATAGTAGGTATAAGTGACGGTTTCAAATTTGCTCTCATCCAGCGGGTCAAGGATTGCCCCGGCATCGCCACGGAAGTACGAACCCGTCATAGCAAAGATGTGTACACGGTTCCGGGTGATGAGTTGGCCGAGATACCCCCCGAGGATGTTTCCTTCGTTCGCGGCAACATGATGGAACTCATCCACGGCAATCAGGCGGTCATCGAACGCCTCAACTCCATACTCGTTGACGGCGAAGCGGAAGGTCGCGTGGGTGCAGACCAGAATCTTGTCAGTGCTCTCAAGGAACGCACCCACGGCCTTGACCTTGCCACCGTTCTCGCCGACGCGGGGGGCGTTGCACAGGTTCCACTTGGGCTCAACGTGCCAGTCCGCCCAAAAGCCAAACTGCGAGAGCGGCTCATTGTTGAAGCTGGCACCGATGGAGCGTTCCGGCACCACGACAATGGCTTGCTTGATGCCCTGATGCTCAAGCTTGTCGAGCGCAACAAACATCAAGGCGCGGCTCTTGCCCGACGCTGGCGGTGACTTGAGTATCAGGTACTGCTCTCCACGCTTCTCATAGACGCGCTCCTGCATCGGTCTCATGCCGAAGGCATTCGACTTCGTTGAGGAGCCGTTCCTTGCATAGGAAACCGAAACGGTGGGAATCGATTTAACGTCCGTGCTCATTTCTCTTTCCTCGTTGTTTTCCTATTGCTGCTTTCGGGAAACAGTCTAGCCTGAACCAGAAGTTCAACTTCCACCATAAGAGGCTTGACCTGCTGTTCGAGCGTATCCACGGCTTCCAAAAGATAAGATTTTTCACTTCCTACACCATAGCCGCCCGAATCCATCTTCTTCGCAACCAGAGAGCCGGAAATGGATTTGTCTATCTCACCGAGCTTGTCCTTGACGTCGGGACTCAGAAATATGCGATTGTCCTGAAGATAAGTATGAAACGCGACAAAGTCTTTGTGCGCACCATTCAAATCTCTCAAGCCGAGGATTCTGCTATAGGCTCGCGTCTTATCTGTCTCCGAATTGAAATGCGACCTTTCATCCTCCGAAAGGTCAGAACTAGAGAGCCAAGAATCCAATTCGTCTGCCGTGAATCTCCCAAAGTTTGGAATCATGTGAAAAGAAATGACAGCCTGATTAAGGCTGTTAACGACCTTATTCAGACGGCACCATAGCTCCGGGAACACGACATATTCTCTATCGTGGAGTTTCAATCTCCTCGCTGCCAGAATGGATATTTCTGATTTTGTTGCCTCAAGCCGATTTGCGAACTGGTGCTCAATCCAGTTTTTGCCGAGGAATCTGAATATCACGAAAGCAATTACTGCGCCTCCGCCACCAGCAGCAACGAGCTGTCCAACCAAGCCAAAGAACTGTTGTCCAATGCCAGCAGTCATCGCCTCGCCTCTTTCGCCGCACGTTTTGCACCTTGCTCGGCGGTCATCTTTGCGTATAGGTCGAACAGTTTCTCCAGACGCTCAGTATCGTTCTTGAACCGGCGACCGATGTAGATACGCTCAAGTACCTCATCGTTGCGTTCATGTGCATGGCGCAAGTCCTCAGGCATTTTGTCAAGCTCGTAGAGGTCGGCAATCGTTGCCGGGAAATGCGCCTCCCGTGCCAAGAGGATGTCCTCAGCGCAGCGTGTGAGGTCAGCCCTGTTCTTCTCTGTCAATGTCGGAACCGGGAATGTATTCCAGCCGAGTGTGCTGGAATAGCGAAAATCGGTCTTTATCTTGCCGCAGACAGTGGCAATCCAGACCAGATGCAAGCGCGAAGCGATTAGCGCCATGTTCCACAGCGGAGCATCGTAGAGTCCATATGCAAGATTGGAAAGAATTGCACCGGGCGGCAGCAGCCCAATTGGCAGGTATTCGCGCGACTCCGAAGAAGCACTTGGAACCACAAGTACAGTTTCTTTTCCCGTCTGCCTAACCTGTTGGAATGCCCATGGTGTCTTGGTACCTTCGTTGGTTAGCTTCTTTGGGCTTTTCTCTCGCATCTCCCTGACCAAGGACACGCGCTCTACAATTCTTTCAATCCTTAGGGCACGTTTTTTATTCTCGTCTCCTATCCACAGACAATACCGAAGCGCACCATCAATGGCCTCACTGGCTCCAACATACTGATATATAAATTCATCAGCTAATACATCAGACGTGCGAATGTCCTGAGCCTCATCAAATCCGAAAAGTAGATTCCCGCCGTCAACAGGTTTGCTTCCGTTGACCATCTCGGCCACGTCTGAAATGGCGGTTGGACGTGGCTCAACAACAAGATTCTTGAAAGGCACAAGATATGGATTTATGTTCTCTACCTCACGCCGAAGCGGGGTCCCTCCACTGGCGTTTTCATAGAGAACGGCCTTTCGATTTGCCTTTGCTCCAAGGCCGATAATTGCGACGGTAACTCCAGCATTGTGCGAAGCAAGATTCGCCCATTTAAAGGAGGTATGGGCAAAAAGGATTTCTTGCCCATACCCAAAAATCATAGGCCAAAGCCTTGCAACTTGTTCACCTTGTACGACCGAATTGGTGCTAACGAATGCACATGATGCAGAAGAGCGTTGGGCGTATTGAGCGAACTTAAAAAACCAGCCGGTCACGTAATCAAGTGACTTGTAAGTATTGGAGTGTGGGGAAAACACTGAATTCATGTCGCTCTTTTGTTCGTCGTTTTGCTTTGTTCCGCCCTTATATGGTGGATTCCCGCAAACGTATGTCTCGCCCCCTTCATTTTCGAAGTCAATCTGCGCCTGTTCCAAAGGCGTGCTGAAGAGGTCTTCAGCTTGTAACCTCACGCCGGTACCCGTGGGGGGACAGATGCTCAACCAGTCCAGCCGCAGTGCATTCCCACGAGTAATCCAGTTCTGCCGGTCGAGCGGCAGAAACTCCGCCAGCGCCAACTTGTGCCCACGATAGAGCACGTCGCACTGATACTCAGCGATGACCAGCGCAAGCCGTGCTACCTCAGCCGGGAAGTCACGAATCTCGATGCCACGAAAATTTGTCTTGGGTATGACAGAGCGTTTTTCCAACTCCCCACGCCGCTTGTTGATGTCAGCTTCGATGGCACGCATCTCCTTGTAGGCGATGACAAGGAAGTTTCCCGAGCCGCAAGCCGGGTCAAATACGCGGATGCGTGCCATGCGGTTCCGGAGGTTCAAAAGCATACGCGGATTGTCGCCAGCCTCTTCCAGCTTCGTCCGCAGGTCATCGAGGAAGAGTGGGTTGAGCACCTTCAGGATGTTGGGCACGCTGGTGTAGTGCATACCCAGTTGGCGGCGGTCATCGTCGTCGGCGTCCTCAGCCACGGCCTGAATCATCGAGCCGAAGATGTCCGGGTTAATTTTCTGCCAGTCCAGATTGCCGATGTGCAGCAGGTAGGAGCGTGCAATCTTGCTGAACCGGGGAACTTCGAGATTGCCGGAGAAGAGTCCGCCGTTCACGTAAGGGAAACCGTCCGCCCATCGTGGCAATTTGGCACTGCCGCGCTCTTCGATTTTTGTGTTCATGGCGCGGAACAGTGTGCTGACGACTTCGTGGGTGTTGGATGAGTCCCTGTCGCTCATCTGCGTAATGGTGTCGGTGAAGAGCCCGGAGCCATAGAAGATGCCGGTGTCCTCGGCGAAGAAACAGAAGATGAGCCTCGCCATGAAATGGTTCATGTCGTGGCGGCGTTCCCCGGTCTCCCACTCGGGATTGTCCTTCCGCAGTTCCACATACAGCCGGTTGAGGCGGCTGGTTGCCCGGATGTCGAAGGAGTTCTCCGCGATTTGCCTGACCGTGGAGATTCCAGCCAGAGCCAGAAAGAAGCCGAAGTGGTCAGGGAAGTCCTTGTAGGCACAGGCGACCGTCTCGCCGTTGGTCATCTCCTCAGCTTCAAAATCCACACCGTCAGTGGCAAGAACGAACTTGGCCTTGGCTTTGATGGTGGCAGGGCTCACCCGCAGTGCGGTCAGCGTCCGGGTCACGTCGCCGGGGTTGCAGGTAGCGATGTGGATGTTGTTGGTCTGGAGTACCCCGCCTAGGTCGGACTTGTTGGAAGCCCCGGCCTTGAGACGCTTGATGGTCGTCTCCTTGTTGCCAAAGGCTTCGAGGAAGGCGTAGGGGAAGTTCTCCGGGTTGAATGGCTGCTCTGCCAGCAGCGATACTGCCTCTTCAATTTCAACGGCGTTCAACGGTACATCCCTCCCGGTTCAACTGCCAGACCTGCAAAGGCTTCAATCCGAGGTCGGCCCAACCGGGTGCCACAGGCACCCACAGTCACTGTTTATTGGACTTGGCGGCTGCAACCGGATTCCCGCCGTGCCCGTAAGTGATGGATTCTCAATCTCCTAGCGTATTCTTGGTGGTGACACTGGTCAATCCGTTTGCGGAAGTTGCTGAATTCAATGAGCCTCGTGATTGGCATGTCTTGAGTTGCCAGTGAATGAGACAGCGCAATCCGCTTCTGGCGAGAAGAAAGGAGCATTCAATGTCCCCCAAAGCGACCCTGCCAACGGCCATTCAGCCACCGCGAGTCCGGTACATCAAACTTGGGCGTGCTGGAAAGTGGGAGCCTGAGTGCATCAAGGCAGGAATCGTTCGCTTTGGGTTCGGCACCGGCACCGACCAGAGACTTCCACTCTGCCAACACGGAAAATGGGATGAACTCACGGCGTCGTTCCTCAAGGATGGAAAAGACCAAGGAACAGCTACCCGCTTCACAAATGAGACACGGTTGTTCTTTGAAGATGACGGGAAGACGCTTTGGATTTCATTCGTTGGAGAGCAACTGTGGTGGGGATTCTTGACAGCGGAGCCACCGCAAAAACACTCAGATGGTGACGGAGTGTGGAGAAAGGTCAAGAGCAGTTGGCGAAGCAGCGACATTAAAGGTGAGCCTCTGACGAAAGACAGACTGTCGGGGGCACTGACTAAACTCGCCTCCTATCGGGGAACGACTTGCAAGGTTGACGTGGAGAAGTACCTTGTCCGTCGCATCAACGGTCTGACGATTCCAGAGGTCGAAAAGGCTATTGCAGCGCAAACAGAGATGTGTACCGCTGCACTCGACCTAATGAGGCTGCTAGGCCCACGCGACTTTGAAGTCTTGGTGGATTTGGTGTTCACGTCGAGTGGTTGGCGTCGATTGGGCGTTATCGGAAAGACACAAAAGACCCTTGACCTCGATTTGCTTCTGCCTAGCACTGGTGAGAGAGCATTCGTTCAGGTCAAGTCGAAGACGAATTCCAAGGAACTGGCCGATTACATTTCAAAGCTGGATGACCTTGGCCCGTACGACCGAATGTTCTACGTCTTCCACTCAGGCAAAGCGCAAACCAACGACGAACGGGTCAACATTGTCGGGCCACAGAAGCTTGCCGAACTGGTCGTTGAAGCTGGGCTTGTTGGCTGGCTCATTCGAAAGACTTCATGAGTGCGGAATCCAGACTAATCACTCCCCCGGCCATAACCAAGTTCAATTGGAGGAGTCTGTGGAGTAACCCAATCGGTCGTCCTTGCGTCTGCCCACTTCGCGGTCGCGCTCCCATACTCCCCTTGATAACCGATTTGGATGAGAAGAAGTCGAGCAACAATGTCGGCCAAATGCTGAGCCAGTCTGAATACTTCCAACGCAGAATGGGTCTCATCATCAAATCGGAAGGCATCCCCATGCTGGCACAGACCGCGATACCTTGATAACACCTGATGCCACTTTCTGCCGTCCGAACGAGGGTTCGTCGCGTAATATGCGTCGGCAACCTCCGAGTCAGCCAATCCAAATTTGTCGAGCAATGACAACACTGAGAGGCCAAAATCTCGGTCAATATTCGCAGGGTTCGATAAAGTACGCTCGGCGACCTTTCGTAACGACGCAGCTACAGGAGCCAGACCAAGGGCTTCTTGTTCCTCCGCAAGCTTTGCAATTTCCGTGTTTGCATTCCGAAGAATCTCCTTCACTTTTGCTTTAACCTCATTGTCGGCAGCCTGAAGCAAATACTGTTGGTCGAACCCGAATTCAGTTGCTAATCCCTCCAATGCTCTGGTCAGATGTGAAATCTTATCTTCGAGCGGTTGAGAATCGCGTATCCCAAGGAGAAGGTGATTCATCGCGACTCGGAAGTAGCTCTTCTGAAACTCTGATGAACTTGAAGCGCAGGAGAGCAACGACCCTAACCCACCGCGATGTATCACGTCGTTCAGAAATCCGTCGCCGTGCTGCAACTGCGTCGTGCCAAGTTGCGCGTGCGTCCGGCGAATCAACCGCCCCTGTTCATCCGCGAACTCAATCCATGGAGCACCAACACGCGAACCGGATGCGAAACTCAACAGGTTAAGGAAGTCGAACGGAAACCAATTCTTCAACTCCTGCCAATCCGCAATCCGTCCATTCGTAGCGCCAACAATCGTTGCTGTTATGAGTGACGTGCGGTCTCCGTTTTTTTGTTTCTCCACACGCTCCTTGAAGCCGGGGATGTACTCAACAAATCCCGGTTCTCCGAACATTTCAAATACCGAAATCGGATTGTCATAAGACTGTCGCATGACGTGTTCGCCTTGGGACAACCGATGAACGGGGCTCAAATCTCCATGGAAATTCAATACCGGCAATCGCCAATACTTTGGCTCGCGTTCGTTCTCGATGTATTCACCCTGAAAACACCGAAACTCAATTGAAGCTGTGTGTTCCTGAAGATTTAAGTGAGCGTTCGGAAATGTGTGCTTACCAGATGTGAAGACACCATTCGAACAATTAACCCGCAACCCGCAAGGCGAAGACTGATTCATGCTGGCGAAGGACTCGTTAAGAAGCTGGAAAACACCTTCTTCCCGAGAAGCTGAAGTTGGAAAATTTGTGACCTGCATGACGGCTGAGACCGTGCCGCGTTCATTTACAGTCACCACAGTCGGCCCTGCCGCTTGGATTGCAGGTTGCCCCCACTCGGCCTGACCATTGCCCTGATATTCAAGACTGGTGCTTAGTATCGCGTCTTTGAGTTCCAAATCTCGCCCTCTTTCTGAGTTCACGGTTTGTGGGGTAGGCTGTCAAACAGAGTATTCACCAATCCAGCGGCAATCGAGAGACTGCTCGTGCTTGGCGGGAATACCGTCGAGGATTCGTGATGCGAGAGGTCATTGCGAAGTCCAATAGCCGCTTCAATCCTGCGCCCGGTCACCTTGTCGATAGTGCCGCTCTCACGCAGACACTTGAGAACTGTGGTTAGAGAATTCGGAAATGGCTGACCATCAACGAGGAGGTTTCGTCCACCCTTCGCGTAAAACAGTTCCGCAAGCTGGGCATGGGTAGGAGAGGACATCTGTTGACGGAATCCTTTGCCTTCTACGGTCACCGGATTAGGTAAACTGGCCGTCCAGCGATTGTGTATCGCGGCCTCGACGGCCAAGAAAGCATAGTGCTGGGCAACCGTGTAGAACCCGTATTCGAATCGGCCAAACAGGTACAGCCTCTTGGCTATTGTGAATGTTCTCCTCACCGACTCGGGAACCTGCGGAATCAGGAGTATTACTGCAAGGGCGCTTTGAACATCCGTCAACGAAGGAAGTTGTCCGGTATCAACCCGGACAAACATGGACGACAAACCATCGGGTGACAGCACTTCGGCATCACTGAGTACAGGCTCTGGAGTGAGTCCGTACTTGTGGTTGAAATCAGTTCCCTTGATTTGAAGAGTACGCACCCAATGAATTAGCCGCCCGTCTTGGTCTCTGCGGTTTGCACCACTGGATGACGGCAGGAGTTCTGCGTGGTACTCCAAACGGCTCAATGATTCTTTGGCTTCAGCGGCCCCGCTACCGTTGAAGAAGACGAACCTGATGTTCGGGGCGAGGCTTTTCAGAACGCTGAAGTCGTTCAATACGGTCTCAGTGATGTCCGCGTCCATGCTGCCGGGTCGGAAGCCGGTATGGAAGGCATCCCATAGCCCAATGCGATTCGCCTTCAATAACCCAAGCTTCTCTTCATACGCGAGTCCATCAAGGTTCTGGTTCAATGCGGCACCCACCAACTTCCAGAAGTCGTTGCCGGGGTTCGCATAATACTGTTCGGCGGCGAGAGACATGTCACTGGGTAGCGTGCCCAAGATGAGGATTTCCGTGTCCTCATCAACGATTGGAGGCAGTCCAGACTTTCGTCGCTGTGGGCTTTCCATAGAATGAGGATAACCGGATGCCCACCCTGCCGCTGGGAACGCCCTGTAGGGTGGTCAATAAACGTCGTGGCTCTCCATGCCTCGCAATCCGAACCACCCATCTCCGGACGCCGGTTGCTTAGCGCTCTGCGGTAGGGGGAGGATAGCTGAATCCTAAGCGGAAATCTCGGCTTGCTCAGCCTGAACCGACTCCTCGACCATGGGACGCTTCGGATACGGAAGAACCGGCCATCGGAGGGCAGCTTTCAATATTCGCTTAGTTCTGCGGTCGCCGTAGATGCCCACGTAACGGTGTTTGGGGGTTCCCTCGAAGAACTCGCACCCCTGCTCAAGCAGAATCTTCTTCTGTTCCGCCCTTGAGCGTTTGTATTTCAAAGTGCCACCCGTGCGGTCACGGGCGAGGCCGCTGACCTGCCGCGAATCATGAACTTTGCCGTCTGGCGTGCGGAACTGCTCAGTGGGCTGAGTCGAGCCGCAATAAAAGTGGTTCAGGGCGGAATAAATCGTACCGATTTCATTCGCGTTTGGGTCTGAAAAAGAGACGAAAATGTGGTACCCCTTCTTCGTCATTTCCCTGCACGCCGCGCTCACTAAGAATGACGCCGAGTGTGGGTGTGCCCAAAACAAACAGGCTCCGCGACAAATTGTGATGACCTCGTGCTGGTGCTCTGCACCACAGATGGACGCGGCAACATTCGTTCCCGCCGTCGAGCCGAAGCACGCAACTCCAGCGAGGTACTTCCCAAAGAAGAGACCATACGTCCATTCCGTGGTGCCCATGTTCCCCAACCACTCGTTCGCCATGATGACGTTTTTCGCCTCGTCGTAGGTGATTTCGCGGACTGTGGCATTTTTGAAGTCGGTAGCGAGTCGCTTCTTCTCGTCGAGGTCGCCTTCCGGTTGAGTTGCCATCTGCTCCCGGATTAGCCGCTGGTGCGCCTTACCGTTCGATGGTGGTTGCTTGAAGTCGGCGGACAGGCTGTTCCGGGATGCATTCAGGTGCTCCGAGGCATTCGTGAGCGAAGCGATTAGCTGTTTTCGGACGGTGGGGTTCAACCGGCTCCGAAGACGAATGACATCATCCAGCCGCTCTCGCCGATGGGGAGAATCGAGTTCTCGGGCGAGTTCAGCAGCAATGACGTTTATGTCAGATTCAATGTTGCGGCCTCGTGGCCTGACTACCTCCTTCACCATTCGCAACACGCCAGCCGTTGTGAGTTCGCCGAACGCCTCTTTCGTCCGACGCAATGCCTCCTCGAAGCTGTCATCGTCAATGAGCCTTGCGAGACGCTGCCATTTGCTCGACTGCGCTTTACTGATATTCAGTTCTTCCAGCGTTGGTGGTTTGGCGGTGGCGCTGCGGTACCGCCTTTTGGTCGTGCCGTCCTTGCGTGGTCTTCCGTCGCCCCGTGTGCCGGGATTTTTAGTCATGTCGGTTAAGAGTTGACCGGCACGGCGCTCCGCCAAGAGACGGATAGTTACGGCACGATTTTGAAGGTCGTAGTCCCGAGCATGAGTGGCATAAACGCGAACCGCTTCTGCCCTGTCGCGGATGTTCTTAGCTTCGTCCACACGCGATGCGGCGGCGAGAGCCTTCTTGGCTGCATCGTATCGAACCAATGTGACGGTCATTCCCTCAATTGTGCGCTAACCGGGGACCGTTCGCAAGTATGCAGCCTCATCCGGTCATACTCGCTCAGGGAGTAGACTCTCCGCTATTGTCCCCAACACTCTTTGTGTGTGTCGAACCACATGGCGAATTGGTCGGCAAGCACCGTGTGCTCGGTCGCCCATACCGAGATTGCCTGACCCAACTTGTCAGTCGCTCTCATGTAGGCATCCCGCTCTTCCTTCCCGGCCATCGTCTGGAATGCTTGCCGTGACGCTTCCCATGCCGCTATCGCCCTGTTGAGGTCGAGCGTGAAGTGGAAGCTCTGCGTCTGTTCATTTTGTTCAAAGGCTTTCTTTTTCATTGTCTCTGTCTCTCCTGTCCCTGACGCCGCTTGCTTGGCGCTGTACCGGGCCGTATTGAATGGGCGCGGAATCCTCATTTTCCCGTTTTCCAACCCTTTTCTCCCCCTCTCCGCATCAGTCCTCCTCGTCGTGGAAGTCCGCCAAGTTTGGGCGCTCCGGGTACTCCTTCACCACATCGCGTAGCGGCATCTCCCGCCTTGCGTAGACCTTCGCACCATATTGACTGATGCGGTGGATGGCATTGTCGCCTTCGAGCGTGGCGGCGTACCACCTGATTCGCTTGCCGCCTACGACCTCCTCAATCTCATACGTGAGGTCACAGTCTGGCAGCAGATGCACGTGTTGCTCGGTGCCGTCAGGCAGCCGTTCGTACCGACGCTCGAATGGATTCTCCAGCTTCTTGAAGTTCCCAGTTAAGCAGCCCCGACCGAGAACCGACACGCAAGAGCCGGGGTAGACCACTCTAAGTTCGATACACGTTTCTTCAGTGGGCATCGCGGTCGCCATCCGTCTCTGGTTGCGAGTGAATATCAGGTTCCGCCGCTTCCTCGTCCTTCCATCGCTGGTGAACGCTTTCGTGGACCTCGGCCATCAGTTCCTTCCGCTTCTGAAGCAGTTCGACTTGCTCCTCCAACAACCTATTCAAGCGTCCGAGTTCGTCGTTGATGTTTCGTTGCAAACGCCGACGAAACAGAAGGTCTTCGAAAACGTAATTTGGGATTTTCGCTTCAGTCGTTTCCATTGCCGACCTCCATTTCTTCCGCGACGGACGGCGACTGTGGCCGTGACCCGACTTGCCTTGAAAGATTTCGTAACCGGGCGACCTGATAGACCGTCTGTTCACTGCAACCTAGCTCGGAACCGATTTCTGCATAGGACTGACCGGAATATTGAACCCGGCACGAGATGGAGTCGTAAAAGACTTCTCTTATGGCGTGAATGGCTTCCTGTAATTTGTTATTTCTCTGTGCTGTCATGTTTGTCTCCAAAGACGGTTCTGTATCAAAACACCGTCTACTACAGTCACAGGTAGTGCGTTTTTCTACTCACCTACGGTGATTTCCGTGGAGCAGAATAGAAATCCCAATGGAGACGGGAAAATCGTGGCCTGTTGATGAACATGTACCCGGCACATGCTCAGGTGTGGTCGTTGTCATCGCGCGGAACCACGGCGTCGGCCAGTGCCGATGTTCGTTGCAGTCATAAGCTAATTCCATAAATCAATGCGTTTCACCACTGCCGGATATATACATGTAACACAAATCCTGCAAGGAGAAACTCATGGCATCTCATAACGAACGCACGGAGGCTCGTGCGATGGTAGCCAATTATTTGAAGAATCATCCGGAAGTCAGCTTCAAGGAACTGGCGTTCACGCTTAATTGCTCTCTCTCCACGATTGCCACCATCGCACGTCAGCATGGCGTTGTCCGCCAGCGGAAGGCTCTGACCATCGCCGATACGGCGAAGTTGGAGGGGGTAGCCCATGACTCCAAGGTGACACCGGATGAACTCAGGGCGAAGATTGCCAACCCAAGTGAAATCCGCCTTAAGAAGGACGACCCAATACAGTGACCAACTAAAGGAAGCCAGACCAGAGGAACACTTATGACCAGAATTGAAATTCTCAAAGCCAAGCTTAAAGAAAAGCAGGAAAGCACCGAGTACCTCAAGGAACTCTTCGAGGGCGCTCTCTTCTTCATACCACCTACCCAACAGTTCCACACATGGCTCAGCAGGTTCGACGTTGAACTTATAGCTGCTGCCATCGAACGTACAGGTGAATGGTACATCGTTCAAACTCAAAACCTTGAAACCGCTGTCAAGGCGGGAAAGATGACTCAAGCCACGGCTGACAAGGTGGCAAAGACCCAAGGCGAAATCTGCTCCTATGCCTCAGGTGTGATGAAGGGGATGTTGGCAAGGGCGGAGAGCCCAGTTCCTGAGGCCCCAGCTTCAACCAGCTTCGACGGTGAGGAAGAAGGGGATGAACTTGCATGAACGACAAAACCTTTAGCCAAATAGAAGCATGGGTTGATGGGCAGAAGCGGTACAAGCTTTTGGACACCAGCCGGAGGGCGCTACTCCAGCTACCAGATGGGGCATTCAAACTCTGGATGACTCTCTACTTCCATGAGTCCGACGACCAAGAAGTATGGATTTCGTTGGCGACCATGATTAAACGTTCAGGGATGTCGGAAAACAGCGTAGCCAAGTGGCGGGATTCCATGCTCAAGACTGGTTGGCTACTCAAGCTGGAGGGTTCAGCGGCTGACAAGTATTCCAAGCCAACTCGGGGCGCTCACAAGGTTGCGTTGTACCGGGTGAATGACCCAACCCCAAAGGTTGAGGTTCATCAGGAGCATGAGCCGCAACCATTGCCGCTCATCAACAGTGATGAACCTCAAACATTGCATGAACCTCAAAATGTCATGACCCCAAAATTTGAGGGTAAGGGCTCTTGTACTGTCGGGTCTTGTCTCGTAGAGTCGGGTACTGTCTCGTCCTCTCTCGTCGCGTCAAGTACGCCGCTATGCGGCGGGAACGAACAACGATTGGCTCCGCCAATAACTTCCCTCCGGGAAGAAAAACCCGCTCCTTCGGAGGCAAGGCCCGAAGAACCCCGACGCTCCGGTATGGAAAAGCTTGAAGCCCGTTCAGCGTTCTGGACTACACACTTCACCGACGCGCCGTCTATGATGTTCCTCACCTACAGCGAAGACCATCAGGTTTATTGGATAGCGAGTCACTCCCGCTACAAAGAAGACCCACTCGCTCCGCGCATCGGTAAGTATCGTTGCCCCGCCTGTGAGTTCACCACTAACTCAGCCGGTGCCTTGGTTAGACACCTTCACGCAGAACATAAAGAAACCCTCAGGAGACTCCATGAGTAAAATCTACCGAGCCGGTGTAGGCATCTTACCCACACCAACACCAGTCACACACTACTCTGTCAGGTTAGACCCCGATGGAACCGCAACCATCTCATGGCTGACACCCAAGGGTGAACCTGACTCAGCCCGGTTCACACTGGCTAATCGCAGCCTCATACGCGCCCTACTAACCCACATCGAGGAAACAGCGTGACATCCGTGATGTTGCAACTCCGCCCGGACAGCACAGCCGTCCTCCCCGCAGAGTTCCCGAATGGTTCCGTCCGTGGGCTTACACTTGGCAAGGATGACACTCTCGGCTCGATGGTCATCCTCGCCCATTTCATCCGGCACCATGCTCACCCGGAGGTACCCATGCGCCGTAAAAAGACGCCGGAGTCAGAGGCCCTTCAGGCATCGACGCTCCTCACCGACACAGTTTAACGACTAACAACGATTGAAGGAGTTTCCGCCGTGCTGGCACGGGGAAGAAAAGAGAACGCTCATTATGCTTACACCTGAACAGGAATTCACTCTCAAGTTGTTCCTTCGCTATCCAAACCCCAAGGTCGAATCCAGCCGGGAAGATGTAGATGAAATCCGCGATTACGAGCTTCATGGCACGCAAGAGCAACTACGCGACCATGCCGTTGCTTTGTACTATCACAGACTAAGAAAAGGAAAGGCCATATAACCCGTGAACAGCCCCAACGCAAGATGTGGCTGCAGATGCAAAACGACGTTGCGAACCACATCGCCCTTTGCTGAATCAGCAACAACAATCGAGAGGAATAGTAAGCTGGCGTTGAAGTAGAGTAGCCAGTAAACGCTCAACGGCTGTTGCGTTCGATACCTACTTCAGCGAGGGAAACTATAGTATCTCTACACTTCTGCGAAATTGGACATGCTTCAGATTCTTCAATCTGGCGGAGCCTTTCGAAACGATTCGTTGTAACATCCGTGACTGCCATCACAGGGTGGGAAATCGTCAATGGTAAAGCGTGTTCCACGCTTTTTCGGCGCAGATTTGTGTCTTTTGCCGTAATTTTTCATAGGTTGCTGCGGCGATGCATCTGTTCTAGAGTTCAGAAGAGATGGCAGAAAGGGCTCTAACTACAGGGATGAGGCGGTAGTTCTTGATGTAGAGTGACCCATCGTACTTACTCGTCTCTAAACGCATTTCATCTTTCTTACGAAAACAGTGTCCAAACTCGCTTTGGTTTTCGTATACTTGATTTAGCTGAGAGAAAACAGCTATCGCAGGTTCGATTCCTGCCGCGCCTCTTTGGAAGTAGAGGCTATAGATTTACGGTATCTTCCGGCTTATCAGTCAGGGCAAGGGACAGCCATAGACACCTTGGGGTTAATCAAACACCCATGGTTTCTATGGCTGTCCTTTTTTGTTTTGCACGCAAGCATTGGTCAAGCACCCAAAGAGGGGCGCACGAGTAGGCAAGTCCCGGACAAAGAGTGAACTGCATAAAGCACGAGAGCCGGGGAGACACAAACCGCCAGCGGAGATGTTGGCAACCGCCCTCAAGGAGGGAAAGCAATATGCAAGAGATGACTAAACCCGACTGGTCGGGATATTGGTACCACTTCACGGACCGCAAGAACCTACCGAGTATCCTGTCCGATGGTATTCGCCCCCGTGGCGACAGACCCGCCAACTTTCATGGTGTCGGTCTGGACTCGAATCCCAACCTCGTCTACTTAACCAACAAAACTCTCCGCCCATGGCATGGCATGGACTACGACAACATCTGCGTCATCGCCATCACGGATTATATGTTGGACGAATCCCTGAAACGCCCCGATGAGGATGACCCTGACTTCAGCGGCGAGACCACCATCGCCTATGCGGGTGTAATCCCTGCATACGCAATCGACGGAATCTATTACGCCGAGCGTTGCATTGACCCCGAAGACGACAAATGGAGCCACCGTATATTCGCGTCACCTGAACACACTTGGGCTGACGACGGTGGGATGCGGTTACAAACAGCAACCCGGTAACGGTGACATAACAGCGGGTGATTCAATTGCCGAAAGCGAATTGAATCACCTGCCACAACCACAATGGAGAAGAGTATGACTAAGTACCGCATCGTAGATTTCCAAAACACCCCACTGTCGGACTGGTCAATCGACCGCAAGCACCTTGACGACTACCTACTCACACGCGACACCGACTTGGGCAAGCAGCGTGTGCAGTCCACCGACGACCCGGACTACGACCCCGACACCATAACCAGCATCAGGGAACTTGACTCCCTGTATCCGGACCCACCAGCCAATTGGGATATGCAGTGCGGCTACATCGGCAACCTCGGGTTCAAGTGCCACCAGTCAGATTTCGACGACTTTCACAACTTCCGGGAGTTCGAAAAGGCGGCTGACGCGGCGGACACGGAGCACAAGGTCGAGTTATGCCTGTCTCAGGATGAACTCGAAACCATCGTGGACGCCCTGCTTGGTATATCCCCCGACGCCGCCTATGGCGAACGGCTCAAGCGGATTTACATCGACAATTTTGGGCAGCGCTCAATGAATAGCTTTGTTGCTGAAACCGCTGCGAAATTGACAACACACAAATAGCAACGCAGGAACTAACCTGCCCCAACCCGAACTGGAGAAATCAGATGCCAAATGTAACAGTAACAGTAATAGAAGATGGTGGTGGTCGCATCACGGTCGAAACAGATAACTATATCCACGAGTACGACGACCCACGGCACGCTGCGGAGGATACCGCCCTCATCTTGGATGGTGCAGACACATCGGATTGGTACGGCAACGAACCCGAACTGCGTGCAACTCTGGCAGCAGCGGTGGCGGGGAACGATAACGGATGCACACTGCTTTATACCGCTGACCTGCTTGACATCCTGTCTCGCGGTGTCGAGCACACCGGAGGCAAGGCTCTCCGGGATTAGCAGATACATGGGCTTGGGAATTAGAGGTTGGAACGACATTCGAATTTGATGCCCGTGTGGATTCATACAACAAGGGGTATCAAGGAAGGCGAGCCGAGAGTTGGGTATGTCATTGCTCACGATTGACTACCACTTGGAGCGCCCTTCAAAAGTGGCCGTGATTTCAATAGCGGCTTAGGTGAGGGCAGAAGAATGAGTAACGAAGCGAGAATGGAGGCGGTGTATGGCACAGAATAGGCAATGTGGTTGGTTGAAAACTGGAGAGTATCAAGGCTCTGCCATTTGGCAATGCGGCTCTGGCATCGAGGAGCGGACGCGCTATGCGGAGGGTATCGGCATAAAGGTCGCGGAGACGTGGGTGTACCTCTATCTTCGCGACGGCGAAGAAATCATCCGTCTGAGGAGGAAGGCGAACACGTCCGCACAGGTTTACCTCGATTTGACCTTGCGCGATGCATTGATGGAACGCATCGTCAACGGCGTGGAGAACAACTCGTCGTGCTGCTGGGGACAGTTCGGGTGGGAGCGCCATTGCGGAGGCGAGGACAGCATCTACAGTGAGCGCACACCATGCACGCTTCACACTGCTGAATGGCTCGAAGAGGAAATCCAAGCCAAGCTGGATTCAATCATCACCGACGAGGATTGGCCGTCCGTATTGGCACAGCGCAAAATCGACGCGGTGAAAGCGGCAGGGCAATTAGCTGAGATGGAGAAGGAGCGCGAAGTGGCCCGCGAATCTGGGTTCGGCGAATGGCGTAACAGTGGAGGAACTTGGCTGGTCAGCATTGACGGCCACAGTGTAGGTGACATTGTTGCCGTTCGTCGGCGGGACGGTACCGTGAGCTACCACGAGATTACTGTGCAGGTGAGTACGAAACTGTTCAAGGTTGGTGATGCAATTCCTGAAGCCGAGGTAGAACTTCGCAAGACGAGGAAGGTAATCGCTTTCGTGCCAAGCTCCATGCCAAAGAATGTTGCTTATGAGACGCGGAAGCCAATGAAATTCACCCAAAGCCCCATGGCTGAGAATATGTTCCCCGATAAGCGAAAGAAGCCGCACTTTGTGCAGAACCGCGACGGTAGTTGGGCGGTCGAGAAGGCCAGCGGCCAGTGAGCAACGCACACCGACCAGCAGGAACGTGGGGTCGGTACCGGGGAAATGGGTAACGGGAATTTGCAATACGGCTCGATGAGGGTCGTGAAAAACGAAGTATGAAATCAAGTGGCCGGACGCCTTTCCGAGCCACGGAGGGTGTAGTCGTGGGCAGAGGGGTGGTTTACTCTCTGTGGGGCAGTTCCCTTTTTAAGACTATTGGCGCGGGGTAGCCACGAGCATCCGCGTGAAATCGACCCATACACGTACCGATGCGAAAGCGGGAGACGTGGGCAGTTGAGTTACGCTGTGGTGGGTCATGTCCAAGTTGCATAGTCAGCAACGCGGGATAGCTACAAGGGTCTTATAAAGGCAATCCAAATATGGGCGGTGACGCGCCCGAAGGATTGCTTTGTGCAAACATCTGAATTGCAAGACAGACGCCGCAGGTACCTCAGTCCTGCGGAGGCTGCTCATTTCCTTGGAGGCTTGAATGCCCGAACCGTCGTGCGGTGGGCACGGGAAGGCTACTTGCCTTCGTATCCTCTTGGCGAAGGAAAGCGGCGACTCTGGCGGTTTCTTGAGCGCGACCTTGAAGTGTGGATGCTCTCGCGTCGAACGGGTACACTCAATCCAGCCGCCGATGCTCCGACCGGAGGGCACGCCCAATGATTGGAGCACCGAGATTTCAAAATGGAAGCCTTACCTTGCTCAAGAACAAAACGACCCCGGCGACGTGGTTCTTCCGCTTCTATGAGGAGCGGAATGGACGACGCTCGTACCGCAACCAGCGAATCGGCACTATCAAGGAGTTGCCGCATCGCCGGGACGCGGAGAAGGCCGTGCATGAGCTAAGGGCAAATATTAACTCGTCAGTCCGCATTCCGGAAACGGTAAGCGAACTGATTTCACACTACAAGAAGTTCGAACTCGGAGAAGATTCCGACAAGAGGGCTACTACTTGCAGCGTTTACGAGCTATACCTCGACCGCCAGATTGAGCCGAAGTGGGGTGCAGTCCATCTCGGGCAAATCCGTGCTGTCGATGTGGAACGTTGGCTCCGCCCACTCAAGTTCGCACCCGCCTCAAAGTCGAAAATCCGGAACATCATGTCGGCCCTCTTTGCACATGCGAAGAGGTACGGCATGGTTCAAGTAAATCCGATTGAAGCTGTTCGCTGTTCTGCGAAGCGGATGAGGGAGCCGGATGTTCTGACGCCGGTCGAGTTCAACCGGCTTGTAGAAGAACTGCCCGTGCGGGAGCGCGTGATGGTGATGATTGCTGGCACGACAGGCTTGCGCCGGTCAGAGTTGATTGCTCTGACTTGGAAGGATGTTGACTTCAACCTCCTCCAGATTGCCATCAACAAGTCCTGCGTTCACGGAAAGATTGGGGAAACGAAAACGGCAGCAAGTGGCAAGCCAGTTCCGCTCCACCCCGACGTTGCTCTGGCGCTGCGGAATTGGCAAGACGTGACGGAATACCCGGAGGATTCCGATTTTCTGTTTCCGTCTATCCGGAACAACGGACAGGTGCCCGTCTGGCCTGACACTCTTCTCAAGAAGGTCATCCGCCCTGCTTTAGAAAGGGCCGGGATTCGCGGGAAGACCATTGGATGGCACACCTTTCGGCATTCGTTGGGGACTAATCTGAGGTTTTTGGGCGTCGATATTAAAGTCGCTCAGGAACTTCTCCGCCACGCCAACGCGAAAATCACCCTTGACCTCTACACCCAAGCAATCTCTTCTCAGAAGAGGGAAGCGAACGCCATGGTCGTCGAGATGATGCTCCCCGCTGGACGCAACGCAGAAGAGCCCCAGCACCAGTCAGCACCATCAGAAAAGGAGAAAGAAGAGGTCGAAGCCGTAAACTGTTGATTCTATTTAAGTTATGGTAGGCACGACTGGATTCGAACCAGCGACCTCTTCCGTGTCAAGGAAGCGCTCTAACCAACTGAGCTACGCGCCTGTGCCGCAACAACTGTCTTAGTCTATCAGGGTTGGTGCGGGAGGGAAAGGTTGGCTGCTGCACCGGACTTCCTTGCGGTAGGATGATTGACGAACGATGAGGAAGACCTACGTCGTTCTATGCAAAGCTCCTTGTCCGATCCGGCTGCGTTCTGCGATCTTGTGCAGACTTTCGTGGTTTGGCCCCTGCGAGTCTGGGATTCGCGTTCGTTTGGTTCAAATCTCTCCGTTCGGTTGAGTGCATCATGTTTAGCCACTTGAATCCGCGACTGAACCCCATACGCACCGCTCCAAATGTCCTGACCCTGCTGCGGATCTGCCTGGCGCCGTTTTTGGTGGCTGCGATTCTGGAGGATCGTTATGCGCTAAGTTTCGCACTCTTTATCGTGGCCGGGCTGACGGACGCACTGGATGGGGCATTGGCACGCCTGCTTGAGCAGCGCACCCGGTTGGGCGAATACCTTGATCCGGTGGCCGATAAGCTCTTGCTGAGCACGATCTTCCTGGTATTGACTCACAAGAACCTGATTCCCGCGCGAGTGACCGTACTTGTATTCGGCAGAGATGTGGGGATTCTCCTGGTCGCGGCAATTCTGTATGCGGCCGCCGGGCGGAGGGAGTTTGCGCCTAGCATCTTCGGCAAGGCCAATACCGTTGCCCAAGTCAGCGCTGTGGCGCTGGTGCTGCTGCAGAGGCTGACCGCGGCGCAGTGGGTGCAGGTGTCCAGTTCGTTTGCGCTCAATGCCACGATGGTGCTGACCGTGGCTTCAGGATTGCACTACGCCTGGCTGGTTCCACGCCGGCTCGGCGCGCCTCCGCCTCCTGTGGTGGGCAAGGGAGACTCCAGCCACCGGGCGATCTGAGACGGATCGGCCAGAAATCTACGCGCGGCTACCCTACAGCAGTCCGCTGGTCGTTTGACGTGTCAGGGCTTGGCAGGCACGCCAAGGTAGGTCTGGTTAGGGCATGGGAGGCTAGGACAGTTCCGTGGCAGCTTCTTCCGGGCCGGCGGTCTCTTCGATCTCCATGTCGCGGAACTCCTCGGAGTCAAAAACTTCGCCACACTCCTGGCACTCGACGAATTCAGTGTCTTCGTGCCGGGAAACGATGCGTACCTTGGGGTGTTTGCAGAGGGTTGCCATCTGTTGAGTCGGTTTGGATTCTGCTTTCTTGCCGCCAGATTGTAGCGGGCTTTTCAACAATATAGAACGGAATGAATTGGATATTTGTTCAATTTTTCCCTCATCCAAAAGAATTTTCCCTTCTCTGAACTCACATACTTTTTTGCCGGGCTTGAAATACCGACAGAAACGGTCGTATACTGAACACGGACCGAAGAAGTCGGATATTCAAATGCTCAAGCTTACGAAAAAAGCGGACTACGGTCTGATCGCGCTCAAGTACCTTGCCGAGCACCCCGAGAAGCTGGCGGTGAGCGCCAAGGACGTTGCGGACACCTACGGGATTCCTGCGCAACTTTTGGCCAAGATCCTGCAGCAAATGACCAAGGCCAAGCTGCTGCGTTCCCATGCCGGCATGAACGGCGGCTATGCTCTGGCCCGGGATGCCCGTGAGATTTCTGCATTCGAGGTGATTCTGGCCATCGATGGCCCGTTTTTCATTACTTCCTGTACCAAGGGCAAGACGGGCTGCGAACTGACCCCGAGTTGCACCATCAAGGAGCCACTGGCGCGGGTCAACGAGACCATCGCGGGAGTTCTGAAGAGCATCAGCATTCAGGATCTGGCGGAACAGCAGCCCACGGCGCACGCTCTGCCGGCAAACATTTTGGTTTCATTGGGCAATTAGCAAGTTGGCAATCCCTGCGCACGGTTCCCCGGCGCTGCAGGCGGACACGGAGGATAGGAATGGCTACAGTTACGAGCAACGTAGAAGTGCCGGCAGGGGTTCATTTGCCGATTTACATGGACAATCACGCGACCAGTCCGCTGGACACGCGTGTACTGGATGCCATGATGCCATACTTCACCAATAAATTCGGCAATGCGGCAAGTCGAAATCATTCCTTTGGATGGGAAGCGGAACAGGCCGTGGAGGCAGCGCGCGAACAGATTGCGCGTCTCATCGGGGCCACCGCGAAGGAGATCATTTTCACTTCCGGCGCTACGGAGAGCAACAACCTGGCCATCAAGGGAATTGCGGAGATGTACCGCGAGCGTGGCAACCACATCATCACCCAGGTCACAGAGCACAAGGCAGTTCTGGACACCTGCAAGCGCCTTGAAAAGCATGGTTTCCGGGTGACCTATCTGCCGGTCAAGGCGGACGGGCTGATCGATCTGGAAGATCTTGAGCGGGCCATGGACGACAAAACCATCCTGGTTTCGATCATGGCGGCCAACAACGAAATCGGGGTATTGCAACCCATCGCCGAGATCGGCAAGCTTTGTCATCAGCGCGGAATCATTTTCCACACGGACGCGGTGCAAGCGGTCGGCAAGGTTCCGGTCAACGTGATCAGCGACAACATTGATGTTCTCTCGCTCTCTGGCCACAAGATTTATGGTCCCAAAGGTGTGGGAGCGTTGTATGTTCGCCGCCGCAACCCCCGCGTGCAGATTGCCGCGCAAATCGATGGTGGAGGGCACGAGCGCGGCATGCGCTCCGGCACCCTGAATGTCCCGGGCATCGTTGGCCTGGGCAAGGCCTGCGAGATAGCGCGGGAGGAGATGGACTCCGAAGCTGCCTATCTGCGCGGTCTGCGCGACCGTCTCAAGGCCAAGCTCGAATCCGAACTGGACTATGTGCATGTGAACGGCTCGATGGAGCATCGCCTGCCCGGCAACCTGAACATGAGCTTTGTATACGTGGAAGGCGAATCTCTGCTGATGGGAATCAACGATGTGGCGGTTTCCAGCGGCTCGGCATGTACATCGGCGACGCTTGAACCGTCTTATGTATTGAAAGCGTTGGGGCTCGGCGACGATGTGGCGCACAGCTCGATTCGCTTCGGGTTGGGCCGCTTCAATACCGAGGCTGAGGTGGATTACGTGGCGGCCAAGGTCATCGACATTGTGAAGAAACTGCGTCAGCTTTCGCCACTGTACGAGATGGTGCTGGAAGGCATCGACCTGAGCAAGATCGAGTGGGCGGCGCACTAAAGGCAGGGACCAGGGATCGGGGGTCAGGGATCAGCAAGGACAGACCAGCAACAAACAGCTGAAAACTGACTACTGAAAACTGTTCGCTGACAACTGACAACTTTTTTCAGCGGCTTCCCCCGCTAGAGGAGAATCAAATGGCATACAGCGATCAGGTTATCGACCACTACAACAACCCCCGCAACGTGGGCACGCTGGACAAGGCTTCGACGGAAGTCGGCACCGGGTTGGTGGGAGCGCCGGAGTGCGGCGACGTCATGCGGCTGCAAATCCGCGTCAACCCCGAGACCCAGGTGATCGAAGAGGCCAAGTTCAAGACCTTCGGCTGCGGCTCGGCAATCGCCAGTTCTTCACTCGCGACCGAGTGGATCAAGGGCCGCACGGTTGCGGATGCTCTGGAGATCAAGAACACCGACATCGTGAAGGAACTCTCGCTGCCTCCGGTCAAGATTCACTGTTCGGTCCTGGCTGAGGACGCGATTCGTGCGGCCATCGGTGATTGGAAGAAGAAGAACGGCAACGCCGAAGCGAAGGTAGCTGAAGTAGCAGCCGTCGCACAGTAAGCAGGAAGAAGAGGAAGTCATGTCCAATATGGTCACGATCGGATCGCAACCTGCGCACGAAGCCATCGCTGCGCAGCCGCAGACGGCAGGACCTCAGGGGTCGCAGGGATTGCATGTGACCGCGAAAGCTCTCGCGCGCGTCCGTGTGGCCATGGCCAAGGAAGGCGTTTCGCCGACCGAGGGTGGACTGCGGCTGGGAGTGATGGGCGGCGGTTGCTCGGGGCTCTCCTATTCCATCAAATTCGACACGCAGCCTCGCGAGCGCGACCGTATCTACGAATTCGACGGTGTCCGTGTTTTCGTCGATCCCAAGTCGTTCCTGTATCTCAACGGCATGACGCTGGACTACGAAGAGACACTCATGCGTCAGGGATTCAACTTTGTTAATCCGAACTCCACGCGCTCCTGCGGCTGCGGTTCGTCGTTTTCCTAGGGTCTTGCCTCTGAAGTTCGCTGAATACGAAAGAAAGCAACCGCAGGTCCTTCGGCTGCGTTGGGCGCAAGAAACGCACCCAACTTCGCTCAGGATGACAGCGTTCTTGGAGTGAACTTTTGAGACACTACACTAGCAAGCTGCAGATGTTCGGGGATAGTCATGCTCAAGGTTCTTGATTCCGCGGTTCCGGTGGCCTGTTGGTCCTGCTCGATTGGCCACAACCATTCAACGCTCTTTTGTCCGCATTGCAGCAAGATCCAGCCCCCTCCGGGCGACGATTATTTCTCCGTTTTTGACATGGAGCCAAAGCTCGATCTGGACTTGTCCGCGCTGGAGCATGCGTTCCACCGCCTGAGCCGCAAGTTGCATCCAGACCGCTTTGCCCGCGCCCAGGAGAACGAGAAGCAATGGAGCCTGGCGGATACGGCCCTGTTGAACGATGCTTACCGCACCCTCAAGGATCCGATCCGGCGGACAGAGTATCTGCTCAAACTCGAAGAACAGGAAACGGAGAACGGCGCGCCGCCTCGAGACGGGAACGACAACTCGCGTGTGCCCGCGGATCTTCTTGAGGAAGCATTCGACTTGAACATGCAACTCGAAGAGATGCGCATGGCTCGAAAGACCGGCGAAGAAGATCCGGCTCTGCAGGCCAGCCTCGAAGAAGCAAAAACAAAATTCACCACCCTGCTGCAGGCAGTCGACAGCGATCTGCACAGTGCGTGGCTGGTTTGGGATGCAGGGAATGAAGTCACCCGGCCATCCGCACAAAAGAAGATGGTGAGCTTGCTGGACCGCAGGCGTTACCTCAGCAATCTGGTTCGCGATGTGAACGAAGTTTTGGGAGCTTGAAGACAGGCATGGCGGAAGGACGCGTAGTCGGAATCGACCTGGGAACCACAAATTCACTGGTCGCATATATGCAAGGCGAGTCGCCGGTTGTGATTCCCGGTGCGGACGGCAGCAATCTTGTGCCTTCAGTCGTCGCACTGGACCCTATCCCCACCGATGGTGGAAGACCAACAATTACCGTGGGCAATACCGCGCGCCGGGCGCTCATCGAGACGCCGGAGCGGGTGATCTACTCCGTCAAACGGCTCATGGGCCGCGGCATGGAAGAGATTCAGGAGGAGTTGAAGCTCTTTCCGTTTCGCCTCGCCGAAGACGTCGAACCAGGAGAAGTTCCGCGCATCCGTTTGGGCGAGATGAAGTTCACGCCCCCGGAGATCTCCGCCTACGTGCTGCGCCAACTCAAGCGCAATGCGGAGCGTTTCTTTGGCACGCAGGTTAGTCAGGCGGTCATTACCGTCCCTGCGTACTTCAACGATGCGCAGCGCCAGGCCACGAAAGATGCCGGCCGCATGGCGGGCCTTGAGGTGCTGCGCCTGGTGAACGAGCCGACGGCTGCCGCATTGGCCTATGGACTGGACCGCGCCAAGGAAGGGACGATTGCCGTCTACGACTTCGGCGGTGGAACATTCGATATTTCCATCCTCAAGCTGCGGGATGGGATCTTCGAAGTGCAGTCCACCAATGGCGACACTCATCTGGGTGGCGATGACATTGACAATCTGCTGCTGATGATTGCGCTGGGCGAGATTTATGCGGAGCATGGCGTGGATCTGCGCGCCAATCCGGGCGCAGTGCAGGCCGTGCGCAAGGCCGCCATCGAAGCCAAGATAGCGCTATCCACCGAGCAGGAAGCCCGCTTCGACATCGAACTGCCCAACGGCGACCGCTATCAACGCGAGATTCCCCGCGACGTCTTTGAAATGCTGATTGAGCCGGTCATGGAGCGCACCGCTGGTCCGTGCCGTCAGGCGATGACAGATGCCGGAATCACTCCAGAGCAGATTGACGAAGTGGTCATGGTTGGCGGATCCACTCGCATCCCCGCGGTACTTCAGCTGGTGGACGACCTTTTTCACCTAAGCGCGCGCGGCAAAAAGCCGCACACGGAGCTGAATCCCGATGAAGTGGTGGCGCTTGGCGCAGCCGTACAGGCCGATATTCTGGCTGGCGCATCCAAGAGTACGGAAGAGCTGCTTCTGCTCGATGTGACGCCGCTTTCGTTGGGGATCGAAGCTCTGGGTGGAACCGTTGCCCGCATCATTCAGCGGAATTCCACCATCCCCGCGTCCGCCACCGAGCACTTTACGACAGGGGTGGACGGGCAGACCAATGTCGCCATTCACGTTGTTCAGGGGGAGCGCGAGTTGGCAACGGACTGCCGCTCGCTGGCGCGATTCGACCTGAAGGGCATTCCTCCGATGAGCGCCGGCTTGCCTCGGATTGAGGTCCGGTTCCTGATCGACGCGGATGGCATTCTGCATGTCACGGCGCGGGAGCAGCGCAGCGGCAAGGAAGCGCAGATCGAAGTCAAGGCAACCTACGGTTTGACCGATGAGCAGGTCGAAAGCATGATTCTCGACTCCTTCGACAACGCGGAGGCAGACTTTGCCAAACGCCTTTTGATCGAAGCGCGGAACGAAGCCGATACGATTCTCGCAGCGGTGGGGCGCGCACCGCAAAGTCCCGCATGGCAACTTTTGAATGACGATGAGCGCGCAAGGATTTCCGCGGCCCGCGAATATCTAACAAACACAAAGGCGAGCGAAGATCCGGCAGCCATTCGCGAAGCGACGCTGATCCTGGACCACGCCACGCGCCGTTTTGCCGAACTGATGATGGAGGCTGCGGTCTCCAGCGCCATTCGAGGGAAGACCATGGATGCGGCGGGCGAGGAAATGGGAGACTCTGTCACCGCTCCGCACGCCATGGCTCCCGCTGAGTTCAAGTAGCTGCACTGGCAAGGACGAAACCTATGAGCGAAGCGACAAAGAAGCAGATTCCTGCCGAGAAACTTGTCCGCGTCACCTTTCTTCCGGAAGGCAAGACAGTCGAGTTCGAGTTCGGCGCCATGCCCTATGAGCATCACGGCAGGCCGATGTCTTTTCTCGACGTGGCGGAAAACAATGACATCTTCCTCGACCACGCCTGCGGCGGCGTTTGCGCCTGTTCCACCTGCCATGTCCTGATCAAGTCCGGAGCAATTGGACTGACCGAAGCCGAGGACGATGAGTTGGACCGCCTCGACATGGCCGCCGACCAGCAACTGAACTCGCGCCTTGGCTGCCAGGCCGTGATTACGCGTCCGGGCGACTACGTGGTGGAGATTCCCAGCTGGAACCGCAATTACGTCTCGGAAGGAAAGCCGCTGATCCTGGCCACGGAGAAATCCAGCTAGCAAGGGAATCGACCGGATTGCGCGGTCTCGATCGCGGTTTCGGTCGCGGTTTCGATCACGGTCTCGATATAGATAAGCGAAAGATCCTGCAACAGAGCAAGGAGTGACAGATGCCCAGGGAAATCCGATGGACCGACGCCGAAGAGATCGGCATTCAACTGCAGGAGAGATTTCCGGATCTGGATCCCTTGACGGTACGCTTCACCGATCTGCACCGATTTGTGACCGAGCTGGACGGCTTTGTTGACGAACCCGGCAAGTCAAATGAAGGTCGCCTTGAGGCCATTCAAATGGCATGGCACGAGGAATTCAAGGACGCACAGGGCTGAATGGATGACCTGTTGCCGGAGTCCTCATTCCCAATCATCTCCGGGCCGCTGTTCGCTCCAGCCGAATGCCGCCTTGAAGTGCTCAAACTCTGGCTGCATTCCTGGAATCAGATAAACTCCAATCACGTCGAACCTCACCTGAGGAAGCGTCTTCTGCGGCAACTGCGCAACATACTGCCTGGTCAACCGGCGCAGCATACGGCGCTTGCGGGCATCGACAACTTCATGCGCCGGAAACATGTCCCGGGCAGTGCGTGTCTTCACCTCAATCACGCAGAGCGCCGTTCCCTCCCAGGCTACCAGGTCGAGATCGCCGCGCACATTGCCGGACGACCAACGTCGCGCGGTGACCGTGTAGCCATTGCGCATCAGGTAAAAACAAGCCGCATCTTCGCCTTCGATCCCAGTCATCAAGTGAGGTGGAAAGTCAATTCCGCGGCCGCGGCGTTTGGCCACCCAGTCGAGGCCATTCAGTAACCGTGCTAGGCAGGCGCTGCGCAACCGTGCCACTGTTCCCATGACACACCATTCTGAACCCGGTTCTAAAAGGGTGCAAGTCTCGGAATAGTACTGAGGAGTGCTCATTTGCTTCTAAAAACAACGGGGATGCGGCAGTTTCGGCGAGACATGACTTTAAAATATGGTGAAAGTCTCAAAATAGACCCCCCGCGAAGCAGGTTGAGCAAAGAATTGCTCGATTTCGCCTCGCGGGTGGAATGCTGGATTGTAAGGAAGGCAAAACGATGTCAAAGGAAAGGCTTGGCAGCTTGTTCGGAAAACGCAATTCCGAGCTGTCGCACTCCACGTTGCACGATCGAGAATTTGCTGACAATGCGCCCGAAGTGGGTGTGGATCGCAGCTTTGAATATGCGCTCGACGCGATGCCCTGCAACGCCATGTTTTGTGACCGCGACCTGATCTTGCGATTCATTAACCGGTCGTCCCGCAAGACTCTGCTTACACTGCAGAAGTATTTGCCTGTTCCTGTCGACCAGATTGTTGGCAAATCCATCCATATCTTTCACAAGTCGCAGGCCAATATCGACCAGCTCCTGGGCAATCACAAGAAATCTGGCTCCCACCAGCTCCCGCACAAGGCCACCATCGATCTGGGCCCGGTGAAACTCGACCTGAATGTCGAGCCCATGCTGGATGAACAAGGCGAATACGTGGGCGCGGTAGTGATGTGGGGCGTCAGCACGCAACAGACAATTGAAGCTTTGAAAAAGGCCCGTGAAGCTCAGCACAACGACATCGAGCACCTGAACGGGAACCTGCAGATCGTGGCCACGGCCACCCATGAGATCGAATCCAGCATCGCGGAGATCGCGCAAAACGCCACGACATTGGCCAAAACTGCGGGCCTTTCGCGCGATGCGAGTGAAGAGAGCCAGCAAGCCCTCGAAAAGCTGCGTGCTTCAAGCAGTGGCGTCGCCAAAGTTGCGGATCTGATTGCTTCGATTGCGACCCAAACCAGCGTACTGGCGCTGAACGCGAATATTGAGGCGGCTCGCGCCGGCATGCACGGCAAAGGGTTTGCCGTAGTGGCTAGCGAGGTCAGGAAACTGGCTGGGCAAACCGCGGCCGCCACCGCCGAGATTCAGAACAAGGTGACGGTCATCGGGCAAGACCTTCAGACGGCAACCTCCCTCATCAACCGGATCCACTCTCAAACAGACGATCTTTCGGGCCTTTCGATGCAGATGGCGGCCGCGGCAGAGGAGCAGCATCTGGCAGCCAAAGAAATGGCGCACAACCTCGCGCGTGCTGCGTTCAGGACCTCGGAGATTGCCAACATGCGCTTCGAAGAGAAGGTATAGCGGGACAGGCGGAAAAACTGGGGCCCACGCTGGCCCATCCTGCCGATCCGTCCTTTTGCCTTCGACGGCAGAGGGACGGACCGACAGAAGTCGACTGCCTTACCGCAACTATCTGGAAGGAACCTCCAGCAAACAGCAGCGTTCGTATTCCTGCTCAACCTGGAATAATGCATCTTCCAGAATGTCGAGCGCGACGGTCGCTTCGTACTCGTTCAGGATCAGCGCCGGGCAAATGCGTAACGTCGTTTCGCCGCATCCCAGTACGATCAGGCCGCGCTCGAAGCAAAGAAGTTCAAGACGATCGCGCAGTGCGCCGGCCGGCTCGCGCGTGGACTTGTCCTTCACCAGTTCGATTCCAATCATCAGCCCCCGTCCGCGTACGTCTCCCACCAAGGGGTGAGTCTCCACCCAGGTCCGGAGCCGCTCCAACATCAAGCCACCCACGCGTGCGGCGTTGCCGACGCCTTCGCGTTCAATGATGTCCATGGTGGCCAGGGCGGCGGCGATCGAAACCGGGTTTCCGCCGAACGTAGAGGCATGCGAGCCCGGCGGCCAGTTCATGATCTCCGCCCTGCTCATGCACACGCCGAGCGGCATGCCGCTGGCGATCCCTTTCGCGATGCAGACGATATCCGGCTCAACACCGGAGTGCTGCACGGCCCACCACTTGCCGGTGCGGCCGACTCCGGATTGCACCTCATCGACAACCATCAGAATGCCATGCCGGTCGCAAATTCTTCGCAGCTCCTGCATGAAAATGTTTGGCGCTACCACATACCCGCCCTCACCCTGGATCGGCTCGACGAAGATTGCGGCCACCTCTTCGGGTGCGAGGATGGTCTTGAAGAGCTTCTCCTCGATGTAACGCGCGCAGCCCATGCCAAAGGCTTCTTCCTCCTGCGGTCCGCCGCTGCATCCGCGATACGCATAGGGATATCGGATATGCGTCACCCCCGGCACCAGCGGCGAAAATCTGCGCTTCTGCTGAGGCTTGGAAGCAGTCAGGGACAGCGCGCCCATGGTTCGGCCGTGAAACGCGCCAAAGAATGCGATCGCCTGCTGCCGTCCGGTGTGGTAGCGAGCCAGCTTGAACGCGCATTCAACGGCTTCGGCGCCGGAATTTCCGTAAAAGAACTTGTGCGGGCCGGGCATGGGCGCTACAGCCGAGAGGCGCTCTCCCAGAGCGGTGATCGACTCATGATAGAAATCCGTGCTGGAGATGTGGATCAACTCGGCCGCCTGTTGCTGAACGGCGGCAACAACTTCAGGATGGCAATGCCCGGTGGACGCCACCGCGATGCCTGCGGCGAGGTCAAGGAACTCGTTGCCGTCCACGTCTTCCAGGCGAATCCCCCGGCCGCGCTTGACTGCCAAAGGATAAGAGCGGGTATAGCTGGGCGAGATCAGCCGCTCGTCGGCTTCGATGGCAGCCTTCGCCTTTGGCCCGGGCAGCGGACAAACCAGCCGGGGCCCAAATTGCGCATGCATCTGTTGCCTGGTCATCTTCAACCTCCTCGGCAAAGTCGGCCGGGTCAAAGCCAGCCGGATTCGATGGGGATGCGGGGCGTGCTTCGCGAACTGGATGCACTTCGGCCCTGACCCCAAAGAGGACCCTGGTGAAACGTTCAGCGCCGCTCGCGCCAGGCGCGGCCAAGCAGACGTCGAAGGAAGCGCGAAGAATTTGAGGGGGATCTAACTAGTCGCTGGCGAAGAGATTCGGGCGAGTCAGAGTAGGCAGCACGCGCAGGTGCCTCCGCGGGGACACAATACACATCTGCATTCTCGAGCATCTCGTTCTTGCAAGTAAGTGCGGGCTGTTTGTAGCGGGCATGCGCAGACCGGCTCCGTTGGCGTGAGCATAGCACGCGTTGACTGAACAATTCCACAGCCGTTTTTGCTCTATTTTGCGACCTCTCTCGCATTGCGCGGCAAGATCCGGGAAGCGCAGGGGAATTGCAACGGCTAGGATAGATTCATTCCGATGACAAACCCGCTTCCGTCCGCACCTCATCAATCCGCATCCAAAGCTTCCATCGTTCTCGCCTTTGCGAGCGTCTACTTTTTCTGGGGCTCCACGTATACAGCGATCCGCATTGGCGGAGCGGATATGCCTGCGCTTCTGCTCTCCGGCTGTCGCTTCTTCATCGCCGGCGTAATTCTGCTTGGCTGGTGCCGCTGGCGCGGTTTGCGCATCGTGTGGCCGATGCCGGCGATGCTGATGCTCGGGCTGGTTGGCCTTCTCCTTCTGGGAGGCGGAAACGTAGGCCTGGTTTATGCGGAAGAGACGATTCCCAGCGGGCTCTCCTCGCTTGTTCTGGCCGTAGTGCCGCTCTACGTGGCATTGATGGAGATGTTTCTGCCCGGCGGAGAGCCGCTGCCGGCGCGCGGATGGCTGGGCATGGCAGTCGGATTTGCCGGCCTTGCATTGCTGTTGTCGCCCTCTCTCCATCACGGCTTCGCGGGAGACAGCGCGGTTCTGTGGGCCCTGGCTGCCCTGTTGGGCGGGGCTCTCACTTGGGCGATTGGCAGCATCATCTCTCGGCGAGCACGACTTCAGGTGAATAGCTTTGTCGCCGCCGCCTGGCAGATGGTCATCGCCGGAGTGGTGTGCGTAGGGCTAGGTTCGCTGCTCGGGGAGTGGCATCGGTTCCACTTGACCCCGAGCGCCGCTGGTTCGCTCGCCTGGCTCATCACCGGCGGCTCGCTGCTCGGGTATACGGGCTTCATTTACCTGATCGAGCATGTTCCGGTGGCCAAGGTCTCTTCCTATTCCTATGTGAACCCCATGGTTGCCGTTCTTCTGGGAATCCTGCTCTTGCACGAACGTCCGGAAAAGGCCGAGTTTGCCGGGATGGCTGGCATCGTTGTGGCAGTCTTTCTGCTGACCACCGCCAAGGTCAAGGCAAGGAGTCCGAGACGCACCGTTGAGCGCGTCGAAGACCTTGAGCAGTTGCCCGCGGAATAAGGAGCTGAATGGATGGGAGCAGATGTTGATCAAACAGTAAATGCCGAGTTGCCGAGTAGGCGGTGATACAACCAGAGCGTCAGGACAGGTGGCGACTCGACGATCCCGCATCCAACAACAGATTCCGGGGCGGTCATCCGAGAGGTAATTCACGCGGGCTACAGCGGTTCTAGAGTTGCTATACCCGGGAAGCAATGCTCCAAAGTGGCATTTTCTTCAAGAAAATGACACCTTGCACTATTCCAACTAGGGCACAGGAACTCTGGAACCGCTCTAAAGCAGATTCAGGCCCGCCGAGAATGCCTTGAAATCTCCATCCCGGGTGATGAGGGCAATATCGGCGTCCATGCAGCATTGCGCGATCAAGGCGTCTCCAAGCCGAGCTTTCCTTTTCTGAGCAAGAACCTTTGCGCGAAGTTTTCCAGCTCGCTGCCAGAAACCGTCCTTCAACGCCACTAGGGGGAGTTCCAGGAGAGTCTGCGCCACAGAGGCAGAGAGTTCAGGGTCACTCAGCAATTCTGTCAGTACCGGAGGCGGCATTACGACCTGACGGGCTTGAAGTGCTCTAGCCAGCGCGAGAACATCGTCTCCCTGCTCTCCCCCAAAGAATGAGATCCAGGTACTGGTGTCAGCTGCGATCATCGGTCTGCCTTCAACTCTTCAAGTGTTTTCGAGAATCGAATTTTCCCCTGAAGTTGAAGAAGGCGCTCGTATGCTCTCCCTGCCGCAACCAGTTCAAGCCCGGTACGAATGGTTTGAGTGATCCCGGCACCAGTTGCCTTTTGTGCCTTGCTCAGAAGCGCTGCGGGTACCTCAACGGTAATTTTTCTTGCTGCTGGCATTCCGATTTTCCTTTGCCATATTGTATACCAGCATTGAGTATGGGATTGTTTATAGTCGCGCGGTGGTTCTGAGCCAATAGTGATCCCTTCCTTGACCCTTTCCGGAGCCTGTCAGCGACCCCTGGGAGGGCAAGAATCTCCATTGGGGACGAAACGCCGGTGACACCCCGGCTATAAATCCTTCCCGGCTTTCATCCTGAGCAGCCGACTCGCCGCGTCGAGTTACGGCTGAAATGAACAATGGGCGCAACCCGCAAAGGCCGCCAACTCGCCAACTTGCTATCGCGGCGAAGCCGCGGCCAACTTGCTGATTCTATATAACCCTATTTTTTGTTCATAGGGAGCGTAGCGAAGGATCTGCGGCTGTTCTTTTTATCATCTAGATAGCCGCTGATAGGACCGAAACAGTTCGAATTCGGGAGCGGCCGGGTGGGGTTCGAGATCTCCCCGGTCCCCAACAGCGAGGGACCGGCGGCACCCTCATCGTGCTTTGAATCGAACCCCGAGACCGGGACAAGGGCCAGTCCGAAACTGATCTAAATTCTCGATACGGTTGGCTTTTCAGAACCCGACGAAGTTTCCGATTTCTGCGCCGTTAAACGATACCCTGTAAGAATTAGGTCTAAATCCAGCAAGAAGGAGCGGTCTCTCCTTTGTAATGCACACATCACGACGATCGGGCCCGGGAAGCGAAAACTCGTAGTTTCGCGAAAGGGAGACTCCGAAATGAGTGAGCGGGTTGAATGCGCTTCTGCTGTATACCTTCTTGCCGTTTGCCCTGATCGTGAGCGAGCCGAAGAATGAGTTTCTAGAGAACTCGATAGTCGTACCGTCCTTGTCGGGCAACACGCAAATGAACTTCACAGGAATTCATCCCCCGCTCTGGAGTATATACAGCCCAATTTGCTAGATTCAGAACGAGTGCCAATCCCGGACACGATAGTGGAATCGGACGCGGACCGACTCAAGCGGCTCCATGTCTTCAGGGCTTTTGAGCAAAGGTCCCGGCCGGCACGAGAGCGACTGGAGCTTCCCTGTCGAGCGTGACGATCCCCTGTTCGAAGACCGCCAGGCCCGCATCGTCGGCGGCCAGCGCCATCCAGCAGACAGCGCCCTTCTTGACCAGACTGCAGACGGTTTCCACGGTGTACTTCAGATCCGGGTGGCCGGTCGGATTCCCCGTGGCGCGGGAAGCCCACATCTTGTGCGTGCCGAGGGTATATTCCGCGACCGCCGCATCCCCTACATCGAAACCCTGGTGGATGCCCTGCGAGGCCCCCATGCCGAAGCCCGGTAGATCGGCCTCGCTCATTTCTTTGCCCACGCATTCGGAGGGCAGAACCACGGCAGCGACCATGGAGCCCGGGCTTCCGTGGTGCGCGGTAAGCGCGATTTGCAAACAGCCAATGCCCTTCTTTTGTTCCTCGTCGGCTGCCGATTGGCGGGCCTGTTGCTGCTGAGCCGTCAATGAGGAGCTCATGTCGACGAACTCCCAGTCGGAAGGCAAGTTATAGCTGAAGCCAACGTCGTTGGTGAAGGTATGTGTCGCGGCGGCCGGCGTTTGAGCCGAAATCGGTGCAAGAACGAGTGCAAGTATTGGAACAAACCAGAGTGCTTTCATTTGGCCGCCAGTCTACCACGGAGACGTTGAGCGAAGACAGCACCCGGTGATGTGTTCTACGGAAGCAAGAGCACCCAGGCCGCCGAGACGATTCCACCCAGCGAGAACGCGATGCCGAAGTACCAATAAATGCGGCGACGGGTGAGCAGGGTTACCGAGGTGACGACCAGGCCAATCTCCAGCAGCACTTCGCCGAGTTCGAAGAGCCTGGCCTGTGCTTCGGCCTGCTCGACCTTTTCTTCAAAGGCCTTGGCCTTCTCCTGGATTTCCTTGACGTCGCCCTCCGATTTGGCCAGATAGTCGGTGTGCTTCTTGACGTCCTTCGCAGCGCCGTCCTTGTCGGCGATGGGCAGGACTTTCAACAACTCAAGTTGGAGCTCGGTGTCGTGGGCGCGGATCTTTTTGGCCTGGTACTCGCCCCACTGGTCGGTAGCTCTGTCCTGGTTAAGGATCACGGCGGTGTTGCAACGGTGACCGAGGACGGTCACGATGGCCACGAGCACGGCCAAAATGGTCATGGTCAAAGCGACCGGGCGCATGGGGGACTCGTGGGCTCCGTGCTCGGCGTGTTCCTGCAGTTCCTGTGCTTCGTTCATTTCCATGGGGAGTATTGGTCCTTTGAGCTTGAGGGTCTAGAGGTCTTCAGGCTTCAAACCTGTGTGTTTTGCTATCTTTGCGAGCAGCTTTGGACCGATCTCAACCGAGTCGTGAAAGGCCCATGTGTACTCGTACGGATAATCGGGATTTTCGAGCTGAAGGTGAGAGCCTGATTTGCTCACACGCGCCTTTTCCTGCCAACCTATCCGCCGCAAAGCTCGGAGCACTTTGGACGCGCGCGAAGCTGGCCATTGACTCATTCGAACGCCTTAAGCGACTGCAAAGCGAACCTGATCCGGAATTGAACGATCCACCTCGATTTTGTCGGCAATCACGCGGAGCGCCAATACCTCAACCTTGGATCGCGCCTCGTCCTGCGTTGCGCCGTAGGCAAGCACCCCAGGCAAGCTTGCAATTTCGGCAATCCAGCGGCCATCTTCTTCGCGGTCAAATTCGATCTCGAACACCATGGAAACCACCTCCTTGGGAAGCCGGTCGATTCGTTGGAATCAGTGTACTCGGAGTCCCTTTACTTCCGCTTCCAGCGCACGCCGTCCTTGGAGTCTTCGATGATCACGCCCTTCTCCGCAAGTTCATTGCGAATCTGGTCGGCGCGGGCAAAGTTGCGCTGCTTCTTGGCCAAGGTGCGCTCGGCGACTAATCCATCGATCGCCTCGTCCGTAAGGCCTTGCCGGGCCAGGAGTTCGGGCGCGACCTCGGCCATGCGACCCGACTTTTCGGCCCACGCGAGCGCGGCGGCGGTCGGTTCCGCATCGCGGTCGGTGATCACGTCAAAGACGGCATCGAAACTCGCCAGAACGGCTAGAATCGCATCGCGGTCGGCGGCCAGCAGCTGGCCCTGGTCGATGGCCGTGTTGGCCGCGCGGATCAAATCGAAAATCGGCGCGCGCGCCTCGGCGGTGTTCAGGTCACTGGAAAGCGCGGCCAGATACTCGGCCTGCGCCTTTTGTGCGGCGGCCTGCAGCGCCGGATTCTCCCCGGCCGCGAAGTTCCCTTGCGTGAGCCGGCTGTGGAAGGTCCTGATTCGTTCGATGGCGTTGGTAGCCTCGATCAGCCCGTCAAAAGTGAAATTCAACTGGTGCCGGTAGGGAACCGAGATGAGCGACAAGCGAATCGCCGACGCCTTGTACCCCTTCAAAAGCAGATCGCGCAGGGTGTAGAAGTTCCCCTCGCTCTTGGACATCTTGCGCCCATCGACCAACAGGAAACGCACATGCATCCAGTTGCGGGCAAAGGGCTTGTGGGTCACGCTCTCGCTCTGGGCAATCTCGTTCTCGTGGTGCGGAAACATCAGGTCTTCGCCGCCTGCGTGCAGGTCGAAGCTCTCGCCCAGGTATTCCATGGCCATCGCCGAGCACTCGATGTGCCAGCCGGGGCGGCCGCGGCCGATGGCTGTGTCCCAAGAGGTTTCGCCCGGCTTGGCAGCCTTCCACAGCGCGAAATCGCGGGCCGAGTCCTTTTCGTACTCGTCCACGTCGACGCGCGCGCCGTCTTCCATGCCCGAAAGATCTTTCTTGCTGAGCTTGCCGTATTCCGGAAAAGCCTTGAGCCGGAAATACCACGAGCCGTCCTCGGTCTGATAGGCCGCGCCCGCTGCCGCGAGCTTTTGAATCAGCTCGACCATGCGCGGAATGTGCTCCGTGGCCCGCGCCAGCTGCTCCGGCACCTGGACACGCAAAGATCCGAGATCGTCGAGAAAAGCCTGCTCGAACGGCGCCGTGTACTCCCCGATGGAGATGCCTGTCGCCGCTGCATTGCGGATGATCTTGTCATCCACGTCGGTGATGTTCATGACGTGAAGAACCGGCGTGCCGGTCAGAAGCAGCGCGCGGCGCAGGACATCGATTTGCAGGAAGGTGCGGAAGTTGCCGATGTGCCCGTAGTCGTAAACCGTGGGCCCGCAGGCGTACATGCGCAGCGCCTTGCCGTCAGAGGGAACCAGCTCGTCCAGTTGCCCGGAAAGTGTATTGAAAAGGCGGATGGTCATCGGCAGCTTCTTGCTCGGAAAACGTTTGAAAGCGGGGTTTTCGGCAACTCTGATTGTAGCAATTGCCAGCGGAGGGACATTCCTCATAAACAAAGCGGCGCACCTCAGAGTGGAGGTGCGCCGCGACTTCAAAGGCTGGAGCCGACAATCGGATTTGAACCGATGACCTGCTGATTACGAATCAGCTGCTCTACCAGCTGAGCTACGTCGGCATTCCTTTCAAATTGTACCGTTGCTGTCCAAATAGGTAAAGCCGGGCGCGTGCAGGGAAATCGCACTTCAAGTTGCGGGACGATTATGTCTTGAAAGGGCACGGCTTTACAGGCTGCGGAAAAACTCGGTCTCAGCCTCAGTCTTGAAAGGGCACGGCTTCAGCCGTGCCGTAAGTGCTGCAGAATGAACGTGGCCTTTAGGCCCCGAGGGGCGTTTTGAGGGAATAGTGCCCCAACTCCGGCCTTTTTCCGCAGCCTGTTTAGCCGTGCCGAGACAGGCGAAAGAGAAAGATTAGGGCTTCCGCCCCCGAGGGATGGTTTTACAACGCGGCAGCATATCTCCACGAGGGGCTAAAGCCGCGCCCTTTCAAAGCCAGTTCGATTCATGATTGCAATTTCAAACGCGATTGCCCTGGGGGCGCATGCAACGCCTGAGCTTGAGGAAAAGTCAGACCTGCCAGGCGCGGGCCTGCCAACCTGCGCGTGACCCGAAAGCGGGCCACCGATAAAAAATGGAAAGAGCCACCCGGCAACTGGGCAGCTCCTTCCTCAGGGAGAATAGTTCCAACGGAGGCAAAGCCATCAGAACTTTCTGGCTGCATAGTAGGTGCGGGGAAAGGCAGTGTCAAGGAGAAATCTGACTCAAAATAAGTCATTCCATGTCAGACGATTAGCGAACCGCCCAGCCTTGGAACCAGCATGGGTCTTCGTTCTTCTTTCGCCTTGCGGCCTTCGGGAGCCCCGTCGCTCTTGAAGCGCTTCATGCTCGGGCGGCCGGAATTCCACACCTTTCCGCCACTCGACGACGGGTCAAAACCAGTTGCGCAAAGGCGTCTGAGCCCCCCTACTCGTGGAGGTTGAGACTGGTGAACTCCTCGTCGTACACGGATGAAACGGGCTTGCCGCGCGCCATCCGGTAGAGCGCCCGGCCTCCGCCAAGGAAGAACCCAAGCAGAATTGCCGCGAACGATCCGATGATGACGATTCCCGCAATGCCCAGGAGCAGCCGTCCGGTCTTGGCCACTTCCGACTCGGTTGGCTGGGGAACGGAGATCACTTCGGCTTGAAAATTCACCATGGAAATCAGCTTGTGGCTCTCGTCCGGCACTGCATCGCCGCTTACCAGAACGACAAGCGGTCCACTGCGGCGCACTTCGAGCGAGGCCAGATCCGAGTCCGCCAGCGGCTTCGGCCAGGCAGGGAGGGCCTTGGAACCGGCCTTGATGTAGTCGCGGATCCTGGCTTCCTGCGCCGCGGCCATCTGCGGGGTGGGATAGTCGATGACGGTCAGAGTGGCCGGGCCGGAGCGGAGATTGTAGGTAGCAGTGGCAGTCTCCGCGCCCTTGTCGAAACCAACCAGCTCCGCCGGGAGGACTCCGCCCGCTCCCGTGTAGCCCGCGGGGCCGGCGGCATAATGAGTTGTCTGCGGATCGAGAGAAGCCTTGGGCAGATTCGCCAAGATTGGAGGCGCAATTCCCTTGGATCCGTCGGGAACCTCGATCTGGCTGGCCAGCTCGCGCAACTCCGAGCCGGACATGGGGCCGATATGCGAGAAATTGGCGTCGATGACCGTATTGCCGAGCCAGAAGAGGACCCGGTTGTGGTCGGAAGTAGCGCCGGTGCCGATCTGTTCTTTCGGCCATCCATCGTGGCGATAAAACGAATACGCGCCATACGCCCCGCTGGCGTCGTGGAAGCGCAAGGCCCGAATGGTAAGCGTTTCGCTGCCGCGCTTGTAGCTGGCAAAGGCAGCCGTGGCGAAGGCGTATTCGCCCAGCGCGGCGGCATTGGCAGGATCGGCCTGCGCGGCGTCGGTGACGATTTTGGGAGCAGCGTCGGCCACCCATCCGGCAAAAGCATCGGGCAGAATGGGCTGCGGTTTAGCAGCTGGGCTTGCAGGATGAGCCGCTGGCGCGGCTGTCGACTTGGGGGTCGCAGCTTGGGCTGCGGCGACGCGCGCACCACCGGCCAACGCCGCAAAACACAACAGAAATGCAATCCTACGCCCGTTCCAGCACATTGATAAGCTCCGGTCTTCAGGGTACACGTTTCAGTGATCGCCCGCGCAGTGCGCATGTCCCATTCTGTATTGGACACTGGCAGGTGCTGAAAGGTTCCCGGTGATGCGAGAAACAGATGGTCACTCTGGATCGCTCCCGTTGAGGATCTGGCCGAGCGCGGGATAGCGGCTTGCGTAGAAGCAGAGAGCCTGGTAACGGATAAAGACACCCACCGGCCCTCCAAGACTGGCTGCAATGGCCGAACCGGCGCCGATGCCGAGAGCGACGAAAGCTGTGTTCAGCAGCAATCTGACCACGGCGAGGAAGCCGGTCGAGTCCTCGAACATGGCGTTGAATCCGGCGGCGGAGTTTTCGAGGATTGCGAAGAGGATAGCGCAGAGAAGCAGGGCCACCATCACAAGCACGGTGACAGCAAGCAGAGGAACGCCCAGGCGAAGAATGCACCACGAGAAGAAGGCGTCCTTGTCCGCGAAGATGATGCGGCGCGCCGAACGCCACGCCTGGCGGAAGGTTGCGCCCTCCAGAGCCATGTGGGGAAGGATGAAATCGTGGACCACGAAATCGGAGATGAAAGCGGTGAGAATGGCCAGCGCGGCAAAGCCTACCAGAGGGAGAAAGAGGATGAGGAAAACACCGGGATCGAGTTTGCCGTCGGGAGTGCGCAGGGTGAGTACGGAGAAAACGACGACGGCGATGCCGCCGACCACCAGCGCAAAAATCGCAAGGATGGCGAGGAGAACCACCAGGGTTGCGCGAAAAAGACGAGCCGCGGCGGTGCTGTAGAGACCCCACGCCGAGCTGACGTCCGTGGTGCGATACAGGAGGCAGTGGAAGAGCACGAAGCGCAGATGGATGAGGAGATAGAGGGCCAGCAGGAGCAACAGAAGCAGGGTAACGGCCGCCAGAAGAGTAAAGGTGACGAACTCCGGTGCAACCAGTTGAGGAAGCAGACTCCGGATCTCCGCAATACCGATAGAGGAAGGATCGAAGGGGAGCGCGTTCCAGACCACAAAGCGAAAGCTGACCAGAATGCATTCAGTGAAGGCAGCGATGGCGCAGATGCGGAGATAGGTATCGAGGTTGAACGAGCGAAGGAAGCGCCAAGTCCGCACAGCGGCGGGCCAGAGCGCCTGCGACGACGAGAGCGCTGTCATCGCGCAGCCGGAGACGCGTCAGGATCTTCGACGGGCTCAGACCACTCCGCGCCGCAGGCTTCGCAGAGCCATTGATTAGTTGGATCGGCGGATTCGAGCACCGGGTCTTCCGCGCCGCATTTAGGACACTGTGGAGGCTCGTATTCCGCTGGCTCCGCGCCGGCTTCATCGACAATGGCCTGGGGAATCGGACGGTCGGCGATTTCACGGGCCTGGTCGAGCTGGTCGGCGGCAACGAAGACGCGGGGATACAGCAGGCCGAAGGCCGAGTAGGGTGTTTGGACCCAGCTCTCGATTCCCGCCTGACGCAGGACTTCGGAAAGCTCCGAGGCCTGTTGGCGATCCAGGCACTCGCAGAGCTGTGTCTTCCAGGTGAACTCCTCAAGCGGATCGTCGGCGGCCTCGTCGACGCCGTCGGTCGGCGGCTCGCCGAGATCGACGGCTGCGGGCTCAGGCCGGACGGCATATTGCGGCGCGTCGGCGTGGTCGGGCCGCGGCTTCAGGCCGCGCTTGCTCAGCTCGTCGCGCAGGACCTGCTGCGCCACCTCGGTGAGATCGCGGGCATCCAGCTCGCGGAGCTCTATATCGCCCATTTCGCCGTAGACCCGCGTAAGTCTAAGCCACTCTGTCATCGGATCGATTTGCATGGAAAGCAGTATAACTGGCACTGGCCATGCGCCATCCGCTTTGTGTGGACCACGCGTCAGCGGGGCCAACTCGCGGCATAGGATCCAGCAAATCGTCTTCGTTTGGATTCTTCGGCAGCCAGTGAAGCCCGTGCACTTCAAGAACAGGAATCTCACCGGCAAAGGAATCCCCCGGAAAGCAGTTCAGCTTCCGGGGGATCCTTTTCCGATTTGAGTCAGCTAGAAGCCTTATGCGTAGGCATTCACGCTGGCGCCGCTGCCCAGGTTTCCCTGGTTCGCGTAGATGGCATAGGTGTTCGCCGCTGGGGCACTCGCGGCCGGGGAGGCAATCGTGGAAGCCGGGGCCGAGGTGCTGGTGGTCGAAGCCGCCGGGTAGGAACCAAGCGCGCTGTCGAGAATGTCGGTCGTTGGATCCGTGCTCGAGCTCGAAGAATTCAGGCCATAGGCGCTGTCGAGCATGGAGGTCGCCGGATCCGTCGTGGTGGTGGATGCACTCGTGTCCGGGTTGGATAGATTCAGCATGTCGTCGATCCACTGCACGGTCTGATTCGCGGCGGCAGTGGCATTGGTCACAGCTTGCGACGGCGTCGAGGCCAGATCTCCCTGCATCGAGGTAAATGCGGTCTGCGCGCTGGCAAGATTGCCGGAATTGAGGGCGCTGCCCAGGGTGCTCATATCCGTACTGAGCTTGGAAGGGGACGACGAACTGGAATTCGAACTCGTGGAGCTTGTGCCGGTCGGGTTTTGGTTGATCTGCTGGTAAGTATTGAAGGCGCTCAGGGCTCCGGAGAGGTTTCCCGCCCCGAGCGTCTGGCCGAGCGTTTGCAGGGCCTTCTGCGAGGCTGAAAGATTGCTGGACGCATTGATGTATTGCGTGAAACCCGCCGTGGACAGAGCAGCAACCGACATATGGGTACCTCAAGCGGGGGCATGCAGACAACCCACCCTGTATCGTTCATCGGCGGATTCTTAGAAAACTCCAATAAATCCAGGTTGGAAACCAAACCAAGGTCATCGCAAGAAAGCTTGAAGGTACCCGACCATGGAACAGCAGGCCGCAAGAGCATTGAATCTGTAATCTTCGTCAATTGGGATCTAGTTACTGATCGTATCGATGAGATATGATCAGTCCGAACGAAACAAGCGCAAGTTCCAGGCCTTTATCCCGCGCTCTGCGGCTGCCCCTGTAGGATCGTATGCGACCGCAGGCAGCGCCCGCCGATGCAACGGAAAGAATCCTGCGCGATTTGAGAGGACGCATTCGATGAACGAGCTTACCGCCGCTCCCAAGGCACTCCTGGAAGACGACGCCAAACGCCGCTATAACAGTTTTTTGCTGCTGGTAGCCGGATTGGGCGGACTGCTCTACGGCGTGGACGTGGGCATCATCGGTGGCGCGCTGCCTTACCTGGAAGCGACTTCGCATCTGACTGCGGGCGAGCTCTCGGTAATTGTGGCGGCTGTCCTGCTCGGCAGCGTATTCTCCACCCTCTTTGCTGGCGTGCTGGTGGATTGGCTGGGCCGCAAGCCGCTGCTGCTTTTCAGTGGCGCGGCTTTTATTCTGAGCATTCCGATCATTGCGCTTTCGGACGGCTATACGCCGCTATTTCTGGGCCGGCTCTTGCAGGGCATGAGCGGCGGATTCATCGGCGTGGTGGTGCCCCTGTATCTGGCCGAGTGCCTACCGGCTTCCAGGCGCGGCAAGGGAACCGGCATCTTTCAATGGCTCTTGACTCTCGGTATTGTGGCTGCCGCGCTCGTAGGCATCTTCTTCAGCTATCGAGTAGCGGCGGTTGCGCAAACCGCCGATGCAGCTACTCTTTTGCGCTTCAAAGATCACGCTTGGCGCAGCATCTTCTGGGTCTCGCTCCCTCCCGGCGTTCTCTTCATGGTTGGCAGCTTCTTCGTCTCGGAGTCGCCGCGCTGGCTTTTCCGGCGCGGCAAGCGCGACCAGGCTTTGCGCGCCCTGCTTCGCTCGCGGACCGAAGCGCAAGCCCGCACCGAACTGCGCGAGATGGAAGAGACCGGAGCCGCGAGCGGCCAATCGAAGGCGGGCCCATGGAACGGCTCGGCAAAAGGCTCTCTGCTGCGCCGGAAGTACGTGATTCCCTTCCTCCTGGCCTGCATCATCCTGTTCTGCAACACCGCCACCGGCGTCAATTCCATCATCGGCTACAACACCGGTATTTTGCTGCAGAGTGGCCTTTCGGACCTGTGGGCGCACTGGGGCTATGTCCTGTTTACAGTCGTCAATTTCCTGATGACCATCGTGGGCATGACCCTGGTGGACCGCAAAGGGCGGCGATTCCTGCTCATCCTGGGCACCAGCGGCATCATCGTCTCCATGGTCTTTGTCGGCGTCCTGTTTTTGCGCACGGAGAAGTTCAGCGTGGATGCCCGGCCGGAAGTACAGGCCATGGTGTCGCCGGATCAGACCCTCAGCTTGCGCTTCGACTCGCCAACAGCCAAAAAGCTGCTGAATGCCGAAGGCTACGTTCCAGGCCCGGGAAGCGCCTCGCTGGCAGTGATCTATTCCTATGGCGACTTCACCGCCTCCACCAGCTTTGTTCGTTCCGACGACGCGGGCGCGGCACCGATTCAGATCGACCGCTCCAGCGCCATTCCCAACAACCGTGTGGAAGCCTTCTTCAAAAATCCATTTGCCGACCTCGACGCCGCGCGGACCGCTCCGCTGAAGATTGAAAAAGCGCTCGTAGGTGTCGTGCCCCCGCCCTCGCACGGTTGGCTGGTGGCCGGGGGCCTGTATCTCTTCATGGCTTTCTATGCGCTGGGACCGGGCGTCTGCGTCTGGCTGGCCCTCTCGGAACTGATGCCCACCCGCATCCGCTCCAACGGCATGAGCATTGCTCTGGTCATCAACCAGCTGGTTTCCACCACACTGGCCGGAATCTTCCTGCCTTTCGTCAGCAAGTACGGTTACTCTTCCATCTTTTTCCTGTTTGCCGGCTTCACGGTGCTCTACTTCCTGACCGCCGCGTTCTTCCTGCCCGAGACGAAAGGCAAGACACTCGAAGAGATTGAGGCGCACTTTGAAGGCAAAGCGGCTTGAGTAGCTGCAGAAAACTCGACCAGGATTGGCTTTGTAACCGGGCACGGCTTTTGTCGTGTCGATAAAGCCAGTCGCATGAGTGAAGGGCCTCACAGGCTGCGGAAAAACTCCATCGGGAAGGCAAGAAGCGTCAGGGCACGACTTCAGTCGTGCCGAAAAAGCCAATAAAATGAACTGGGCTTTAGCCCCTGCCAAAAGCCCATTCCAGCGCCTCACTCGAAATAGGTGCTACTGCGCAGCCCGTTTGTCTCCCTGCGAAGACTTCTCGCCTACCCTTCCGCAGAGATGGAGGCGCGGGACCCGACGGCGTCGGCGTTCCATACCGCAATCCGGTTGCGCCCAGACTCTTTGGCCGCGGAAAGCGCCCGCTCCGCTCCCTGAATCAGGGACTCTGGCTCTTCGCCATATTCCGCGATCCGGGTAACCACTCCCAGCGAGAGGGTCACCAGGGACGCCGCCGGGGAATTCGGATGGGCCAGAGCAAGGGCGGCAATCGACGCCTGGATATTCTCGGCGACACCAGCCGCGCCCACCGCATCCGTATCGGCAAGAACGCAGGCGAATTCATCTCCGCCATAGCGGGCGATCAGATCCCCGGCGCGGTGGATGCAACCCTCCAGGCTCATGGCAATTTGGCGCAGGCAGTCATCGCCCTCTAGGTGACCGATCGCGTCGTTGAAGGCCTTGAAGTAGTCCACATCCATCAAAATCAGCGAAAGCGGAGAACGGCTGCGCTGACCCCTGCGCCACTCCTGATCGAAGAACTGGTCAAAGCGGCGGCGATTCGATAGCCCGGTCAGGCCGTCGAGGAAACTGAAACCGCGCAGCAGGTCCCGCTGCCGCTTCAACTCAAGATGATTCCGGACCCGGGTTCTGACCACCGCGCGCACCAGGGGCTTGGAGAGGAAGTCGATGGCGCCCGCGTCGAGCCCATTCATTTCTTCGCCCTGCTGGTTCGCAGAGGTCATCAGGATCACCGGTATCTCCGCCGTGCGGCGATCGGCTTTCAGCGCTGTGCAGGCTTCAAATCCGTCCATCCCAGGCAACTGGGTGTCGAGCAGAATAAGATCGGGAGTCTCCGCAATGGCCAGCTCCACCGCTTCGCCGCCGTCGCTGACAGCCAGAATCTCATACCGCACGCCGAGAACTTCCTGCAGCAGTTGGTGATTTGCCGCGGCGCTCTCCGCAATCAAAATGGTCGGTTTGTTCCTGAGCATTGACCTCCTCCCGCGCCCCCTATTGCGAAACCGGAGCGACTGTATCCCGAACCCCCGCTGCTGGGTTCTCTATCAAGGATGCTTGATGGAGACGCCAGCCTGCGGAGCAGCGCAAGTCTTGTTCTCTGTCCTCCGCAAATCCGGAGCAAAGGCACTGTGACAGGTTATCGGCACCGATGGTGTTTTCGTAAGGAAGCGATGCCGGTCAAGTGCATTGTAGAGCGCAATCCCTAGCAATCGATAATAGCGCAAGGTCAGCCTCATGCCTTTGCCCGCCCCCGCAGCGTCCGCATTCTTCGAATTTCCCTAGCCTTCCGATGAATGCCCAAACTTGTGCTTTCTTCAAAAGTTTGGCCCGGGATTATCCTGATCAAGATCAAGGCAAAAACGGCAGCCGCGCCGCCGGAACCGGGAGGCCGATCATGTCCACAATTCCCGCAATCGTTCTTGCCGCGGGTGGGAGCCGCCGCCTGGGGCAGCCCAAGCAACTACTCCGCCTCAACGGTGAAACCCTGCTCGCGCGCGTGGTGCGTCTCGCCTTCGAGGCAGGTTTGTCGCCGGTTCTCGTTGTCCTCGGCGCACAGGCCGAACTGCTGCGGCCGCAAGCGATGCTCCATCCCGCACAGATTGTCATCAATGCGGAGTGGGAACAGGGCCTCTCCACCTCGATTCGTGCCGGGCTGACCGCGCTCGAAATGCACCCTGCGCACCTCTGCGGTGTCATGTTGCTCACCTGTGATCAGCCTCGACTTTCCGCCGCCCATCTCATCGAGCTTCTCCAAGCATTTCTCGCCCATCCTCAACCCGCGATAGCCTGCTCGTTTTACGCCGGGGACCGGGGTATCCCGGCCATCTTTCCTCGCGCGGCCTTTCCGTTGCTTCAGGCGCTCAGCGGCGACAAAGGAGCAAAGGACCTGGTGCGGCGCGCAGCCTTTCCAATCGTCGAGTTCCCCTTCCCGGGCGGTGAGATCGATATCGATGCCCCCTCCGACCTTGCGCGCCTGGCGTGAACCCGCACTGCAGCTTCGCTCCGCTGAGCTAGGTGGCAGGATTTGACTCTCTTTTCGCTCGCAATGCAGATCGCCTGAACCTCGAAGGCTCTTCCCGATAAGGATTTGTCTGATCTCCGCGGACAAAAAGACCCCCTTTCCCCGAAGGGAAAGGGGGAGGAAGGTCACATGAGCGATCCGTAGCTGGATAACTCATATGACAGCGGCATTGCCGCATCTCAATCCCGGTCGGCTGCTCCGGAGGCTACAGCGGTTCCGCAATTGCTGTACCCCAGAACCAACGTCCTAAAGGGTCCTTTTCCTCAACCGGGGCCCCACGGAAAGGTCTTCGCTCGCGGGGTTGAAGTAAAAGCCACCATGCGCGGAACCACAAAGGGCAGGTGAAGTGTGGAATTGCGCTCGTCAGGGATATATCTTCGTCCGCAGGTCGCAGAACTTTAGCTTCTCGACGGGAGGATCTTCGGAAACGTTTACTTGTGGAGGAGCTGGCTGCGTTTCTCACAGCTTACCACGAAGTTTACACGCGCGGCAGCCGTACTGAAGGTGCGCCGGCGCGCACACTTTTGCGCCCTGGCGAAAATTGTTGCAGGCGTAACAAAACTGCCTTGCAGCCCGGCAACAACCCGCAATGCGCCGTCGCACTGCTTGCAGGTCCTGGACGCCGCCCAACAGAATCAGGCAAGAATTCGCAAGGATTGTGCAATCGCTTTTGGCGGGCTGATTTGTATCCTTGATGCAGGGAGTCCGAAGAGCCCGCAATCGAAGTTCTTTCGCTTGCCGTGCAAATCCTTCCCGCTTGCCCGCGAACCCGGGCTCGCGTCTCCCGCAAGTTCAGGCCGCTGAAAAGAAGATCGGCGTCTTCCGCATTTGCATCTATAAACAGGCCAAACGGCCCATAGGAGCCCTCATGTTTAAAGCGAAAGCGTATGCTGCCGCCAGCGCCACGGCGTCCCTTGCATCCTCTACGATTACCCGGCGCGAACCCACGCAGGACGATGTCCAGATAGAGATCCTCTTTTGTGGCGTCTGCCATTCCGATCTTCACCAGGTTCGCAACGAGTGGAGCGGGTTGATGCCGACGGTTTATCCCTGCGTTCCCGGTCACGAGATCGTGGGACGGGTCACCCGCGTCGGCTCTGCGGTGACAAAGTTCAAGCCCGGCGATCTGGCCGGCGTTGGTTGCCTGGTCGATTCCGAAGGCGAATGCCCGGCCTGCAAGGCGGACATGGAGCAGTTCTGTCCCGGCGCAACCTTCACCTATAACGCGCCCGACAAGCACCTGGGCGGAGTAACCTACGGCGGATACTCCGACAGCATTGTCGTCAATCGGCGCTTCACCCTGAAAGTGCCCTCGAACCTCGATCTTGCCGGGGCCGCTCCCTTGCTCTGCGCAGGCATCACCACTTACTCTCCTCTGCGCCATTGGGGCGTTACCAAGGGCAAGAAGGTCGGCATCGTTGGCCTGGGTGGATTGGGCCACATGGGCATCAAGTTCGCCCATGCGCTCGGCGCGCACGTTGTTGCCTTTACCACTTCGGAAAGCAAGAAGGAAGACGCCCTCCGCCTCGGCGCGGACGAAGTGGTCCTTTCCCGCAACGCCAACGAAATGCAAAAGCACGCGGGCAGTTTCAATTTCATTCTCGACGCCGTGGCCGCGGATCACGATGTCAACGCCTACATCAACCTGTTGGGCATGGACGGCGACCTCACCATCGTCGGCGCTCCGGAGAAGCCCCACGCCGTCAGTGCCTTTGGCCTCCTCTTCGGTCGCCGTAGCCTCTCCGGTTCGCTCATCGGCGGCCTCAAGGAAACCCAGGAAATGCTCGACTTCTGCGGGGAACACAACATCACCTCCGATGTCGAAGTCATTCCCATCCAGAAGATCAACGAAGCCTACGAGAGAATGCTTCGTTCCGACGTGAAGTACCGCTTCTCGATCGATATGGCGTCTCTCAAGAACGAGTAACAAGCACCTGATTCCGCGGTCAGGGTCCCATTCGCACGCCGCGGAAAACCTTCATCGGGCGTTAGGTCGGGGTTTTAATCCCGACATGAAGCCAATAGAATCGGCTCGGGATTTGCATGCTGCGGAAGAACTTCATGGTGGGCAAGAAGCGTCAGGGCACGACTTTAGTCGTGCCGATAAAGCCAACAAAATGAACGGGGCTTTGGCCCCTGCTAAGGCATAATCCAACGGACCACTCGGAACCATGCCTTTTTCCACAGCCGGATGAAGCTTGCGCAGCGTGTAGCTCCATGCACCGCAGCCCTGCCCGTCATTCCAGAGCCACAGCAAAGCCACAGGAGAAAATGAGCAATGGAAATCAAAAGAACAGGATCGCAGGCTTCCTACAAACCTTCGGCGGAATACTTTACCGGCACCGTCCGGGTCGATCCTCTCTTCGACGCGCCCGATCCGGCGCGCGTTGTGGGGGCCAATGTGACCTTCGAGCCGGGGGCGCGGACCGCGTGGCATACCCATCCGCTCGGCCAGACGCTCCTCGTCACCAGCGGCTGCGGACGCGCGCAGCGTTTGGGAGGCCCCATCGAAGAGATCCGTCCCGGCGACGTTGTCTGGTTTGCGCCGGGAGAGAAACACTGGCATGGCGCTGCCCCCACCACCGCCATGACTCACATCGCCATACAGGAAAAGCTCGACGGCAAAACGGTCGACTGGATGGAACACGTGACCGACGAGCAATACCAAGCCTGATGCGATCTCCCGCTCCGGCCTTGGTGCCCCACCCGTGCCTGTCATTCTGAGCAGCCCGACTCGCCATGTCGAGTTACGGCTGAAATGAACAATGTGCGAAACCAGCAAAGGCCGCCAACTCGCCAACTTGCTATCGCGGCGAAGCCGCGGCCAACCTGCTGATTCTATAAAACCCTATTTTTGTTCATGGGGAGCCAAGCGCGGCGGAGTCGAAGAACCTGCGCCTTGCTTCTTCGCGGAAAGGTTGGGCGAACAATCTCACCATGCAAGGGCTGAATCAATCAACCTGCAGCCCACCTGTCGGGGAACTTCGTACATAATGTTCGCGTAGTTAAGTTCCATGGTTTGCCGTCCCCGAAAGGACTCCCATGCGCGCTATCTCTGCCGCCGACTCCGTTTCCCCTGCCATTCAACGAACCAGAGACTTCCTCTTCAGACCCTTTAGCTGGGGATCCTATCTGAAGCTGGGACTGGTCGCCGTCCTCACCGAGGGATTTAACAGCAACCTGAGATCCCACCAGACGAACCATGGCGGGAATCCGTCCGTGCACGGCCCGGTGATCAACTCCCTCCGCGACATCCCCAATGAATGGATCGCCGGGATCGTCGCTGCCGTGGCGCTGGTGATCGTCATCGCGCTCTTCATCGCCTGGCTCATCACCCGCTTGCGCTTTGCCTACTTCCATTGCTTGGTCCACAACACCCGTGAGATTCGCCCCGGCTGGCACCTCTATCGCGATCGCGCTTCCCGCTTCTTCTGGATGAATGTGGTTGTGGGTATCTGCTTTTTCGCGCTGGTCGTGCTCATCGCTCTCCCCTTCATCTCCGGGTTCATGCGCATCTTTCACGACATCCCACCAGGCGGTCAGCCCGATTGGATGAGTGTGATCACCCTCGTCCTGCCATTGATCCCCATCATTCTTGCACTGGTGCTCGCTGCCTATCTCTCCGACGTGATCCTGCGCGACTTCATGCTGCCCCATTTCGCTCTCGATGGCGCGACAGCGGGCGAAGCGTGGTCTCAGGTTTGGGCGCGCATTTCCGCCGAGAAGGCGCAGTTTCTTGCCTACGCGCTCCTCCGGCTCGTCTTGCCCACCATCGCCATGATCGCCCTGTTTTTCATCCTCATCTTGCCGGGCATTTTCCTGGTTGGTTCTTTGGGAGGCATCGAATACGGAATCCACGCCGCCTTCGCCGACGCCACTGGCGCGACCAGGGCCGTCGGCTTCATCGTCATGGGCTTCTTCGGCCTGATCGGTCTCGGCCTCGGATTGCTGGCCAGCATTTGCCTCGCCGGTCCCATCGCCACCGCCTCGCGGGAATATGCACTCGTCTTCTATGGCGGCCGCTACCAGGCGATGGGAAACATTCTCTATCCGCCGCCCCCGCCGCCGGCCTCGGAGATCGGCGCAACACAAACTGCCTGAGAGGCTGAAAAGCACTGGGCCTACTGTCTCGGGCGCGTCAGATCCAAGCCCAACCGATGCATCAGGGTGGAGTACCGGGGTCCCCACGGACAGGTCTTGGTCCGTGGGGTGGAGTACCGGGGTCCCCACGGACAGGTCTTGGTCCGTGGGGTGGAGTACCG